>NZ_UHFN01000007.1:0-600000 GCF_900459405.1 Streptococcus hyointestinalis | reverse complement strand
TCTTTCTTGTCCTTGGGTACTTTTTCCACCACATCAAAATCACTTGGTAAGTACTCAAAGTCAATGTCGCCTGTTTCCTTGTCTGCTCGGGTGAGCTTCACTCGGATTTGCTGTCCGACCTTGAACACCTTACCAGACTTTTCACCGTGAAGCGACATGGTGCGTTCATTGTAATGGTAAAATTCTGGCAGTGTCGTGATGTGGATGAGCCCCTCGATAGTATTTGGCAGCTCGACAAAGAGACCAAATTTGACAACACTAGCGACCACGGCATCGAACTCCTCGCCAACATGCTCTTCCATGTACTCAGCCTTTTTCATGGCTTCAACGACACGCTCCGCATCAATAGCACGACGCTCCAAAGTTGAGGTCTGGCTAGCGATTTCAGGGATTTTAGCCGCAAAACTTTCTGCCTTTTCCTTATCACCTAGAGTGTACTCACGAATCATACGGTGCACCAAAAGGTCAGGGTAGCGGCGAATCGGGCTGGTAAAGTGAGTGTAAAACTCCGCAGCTAGCCCGTAGTGCCCATGATTGTGCTCAGAGTAGCGTGCCTGCTGCATGGAGCGCAAGAGCATCATAGACAGCACGTCACTGCCTGTCTTGCCCTCCACCTTTTTCATGAAGTCTTGCAGGGCTGACTGGCTGATTTTATTGGCGGTTCCTTTGATAGACACGCCAAAGAGACTAGCATAGTCCATAAATTTCTGCAGTTTTTCCGCTTTTGGCTCCTCGTGGATACGATAGATAAAAGGCAGATTGAGTCTTGCAAAATGCTCAGCCACTGTTTCATTAGCTATCAGCATAAAGGACTCAATCATACGCTCCGCAAGCCCACGCTCACGCAGGACAATGTCCACAGGAAAACCTTTCTTATCCACGATAATCTTCGCTTCCTGCGTATCAAAGTTAAGCGCTCCACGGAAAGTCCGCATGCCCTCTAAAATCTTGTGCAGAGCGACCATGTAGTGAATACTCTCAACGATTGGCTGATAGGTCTCTATCAGCTCTTTATCGCCAGCGATGATTTTATTGACATCGCTGTAGGTCATACGAAATGTCGTCTTGATGACCGACTGGCAAATCTGGTGCGAGACGACCTTGCCTTTAGGGGTTATCTCCATGAGACAAGACTGGGTCAGGCGTTCTACGTTTGGATTGAGCGAGCAGATACCGTTTGAGAGACGCTCAGGAAGCATTGGCACCACACGGTCTGTCACATAGACTGATGTCCCACGACTTAGCGCTTCACGGTCAAGCGCAGAGCCTTCCTTGACATAGTAGGACACATCAGCGATATGCACACCTAGCTCAAAGTTGCCGTTATCTAACTTTTTAATATGCACTGCGTCGTCAAGGTCCTTAGCGTCCGCCCCATCAATAGTAAAGGTAGTCTCACCTCGCAGGTCAACACGCCCGATAAGATCCTTGTCAGACGGACGATCTGGCACTGCGTCTGCTTCCTTTAGAACCTCCTCTGGAAACTCAGACACGATGTCCATAGACTCTAAGACCTCTAGCACATCTATCCCCACATCGTCCTTGTGTCCGATAATATCACGCACACTCGCCACAAAGTAATCGTGGTGCTTGGTTGGGTATTTGTCAATAGCCACCTTGATAATCTCAGTCCCATCAAGGACAATCGGTTCTTTTTTGATGTAGATTTTTTGTGTGATTTTTTGGTTTTTAGAGGTGATGTAGCCAGCATACTTAGGACGCTCATCATCAAGGATAAACTTGCCGACAACGGTCTTAAGACTACGCTCAACAATACCAACCACACGAGCCTCTGCTGCTGTGCCTTTTAGGCGATTGGCAGGCTTTTTGATGACCGCCTCAACGATGTCGCCATCCACAGCGTAGCCCACATCACCACGCCCGATAAACAAGTCATCCTCGTCATCCTCCACCGCTAAAAAGCCAAAACCAGCTTTATTGGCACGAAAAGTCCCTGTCACCGTCACTTCTTTTTTGGCTTTCTTTTTGGTGCGTAAGGAAAGCTTGCCGCTATCATCAAAGCGGATAAGCCCCTGACTCTCTAGGTGCGAGATGTCCTTTATCAGCTTTGGAAAGGCTTTGCTACCTGTCATCTCAAGAGCAGCTGCCAAGTCATTGACGCTGCTTTTGCCTTCTTTTTTTAAATAATCTAATATACGTTCTTTCATGTGTTCTCAATTCTATTTCGATTTTGGGGAGAAAGATAAAAAAGGAGCCAGACGTCGGTCAAGCTCACTTATTACTTACTTGATAAAACTACAAGCGCTAGAGCAATTGCCAGCCAGAAAAAGACAAGAATTGCTGTCAAACGCTGCATAAATGCTTCAAATCCACGTGCCTTGGTACGTTCAAAAAGAGCTTCTGAACCACTACTATCAAACACATTGCTACTTGGATTTTTTTGAGGTTGCATAAAGACCGCAATGATAATCACTGCTGATAAAATAAGTAACAAGGTCAAGAGTAATTTATACATGTTATCTCCTCCACACTAGTCAAATTTCATTTTATCATAAAGTGTCCTAACTTTCAACATGTAAGGTCACTTTTCTCTCTTTGGGACAGTACTTGGGCACTTGGATTTTTTCAGGATGATTTTGTTTATTTTTACTGGTTAGATAATTGCGACTGCCACATGAAGTGCAGGTTAGATTGATTTTAACTCTCACACGATTTCCTTAACTCTAAGATATTTTCTAAAATTGATAAAACTCCACAAAAAGTTGACAAAGACAATGCCGCAGGTCACAAAAAAGACCGAGCGATAACCGAGACTAGCAGCTACATTGGACCCGACCATAGGACCTAGCACCTGCCCTAGATAGCTAAACATCTGATTGTAGCTAAAAATCCGTGAAATCCCTGCTTTTGGCGTGATTTTAGTCAGGAGCGAATTGATACTTGGCATGAGCGCTCCTGTCCCAAAGCCATAGAGAAAGCGTAAAATCCCTAGCTGCAATGGCGTTGTAGCTAATGCACAGAGAAAGTACATGCAAAAGCTGTAAAAGAGCGCAATGAGCAAGAGGCGGTGATTGCCGATACGGTCGCCAAGCCGTCCTAAGCGTGAACTGCTGAGCATGCTGGAAAAGCCCATGGCAGAGACGATAAAGCCAGAGACAAACATGAGATTTTCCGTTTGCCCCAAGTGGCGAATGTAAAGGGTCAAAATCGGTGCGACCGACTGGGCAGAGATTTGGATAATCATGCTGGTGATAAAAAGACCAATCAAAATCTGTAAGCTCTTGACCTCCTTAAAGACCTCTCTAGTCGGCATGGCTTCCTCACGAGAGACTGGCTCAAAGTCCTCTTTGATAAAGAAGATAGTCATCAAACTACAGATTAGGAGGATAAAGCCGACCAGTAAAAAGACATGTCGGATACCCAGCCACTCAGCTAAAATCCCACCCATCAAGGGACCAATCAGCATACCACCTGTCACACCAGTGGACAGGGTCCCTAGAGCATAGCCAGAGTGCTGTTTTGGCGCCTGCGAGGCAATCAGTGCTGTGGAGTTTGGCACATAGCCTGCAAACATCCCATTGAGTAACCTTAGAAATAACAGCCAGTGGACATTGGGCACAAAGGCAAGCCCGCCCATGGTCAAGGTCATAACCAAGCTAGCTCTGACCATCATAGGCTTACGCCCGTAGCGGTCAGCCAGCCAACCCCACAAAGGGGCTACTAGCGCTGAAGCCAGAGCAGACAGAGAAACCGCAAGCCCCGCATAGAACTCGACCATCCCTTTTGGTGCTCCTAGCTCCTCCACATAGAGGACCATAAAGGGCATGACCAAGGAAAAACTAGCGCCTGTAAAGAAATTCCCCAACCAGGCGATTTTCAAATTTTGTCGCCAATTCACCGTTTCAATTGGCATATCATCATCTTCTTTCTACATTATAGTTTTCTTAGCACGACTTATCAAGTGCTAACTGTGCTAAAAGGATATCAACTTGCTTTTTTAGCGCTTTTTCACTGCCGTTATTGTTAATAACGACATCGGCATAAGCTTTCTTTTTCGCAAGCGACATCTGGCTCTCTAAGCGTTTGTGCGCTTCCTCATCGGTATAGTGGTTACGCTTT
Source organism: Streptococcus hyointestinalis (assembly GCF_900459405.1). NCBI lineage: Bacteria > Bacillati > Bacillota > Bacilli > Lactobacillales > Streptococcaceae > Streptococcus > Streptococcus hyointestinalis. The sequence goes on along the minus strand of NZ_UHFN01000007.1, from coordinate 595,920 downwards.
TTGAGCCTTGCGAGCTGTGTCGTCTCATCCACATAAACCAGCCAAATGCTATCAAACCAGTCGACATAGCCTCCCTCTATCAAGAGAGGGATATCCATGAAAAAGACCTGCTCACGCTCCTCTAGACTATCACGTGCCTTTGCCAGCTCTTCTCTGATGATACTATCTTGTAATTGTGACGAAAGCGCTAGATTTTCAGAATTGGCAAAAATTATCCTAGCAAGTTTAGGGCGGTCAAGCTCGCCCCTCTCGTCTAGGATAGAACTACCAAAGTGTGCTATCAAGGCTTGATAGAGCCTGCCACCTTTTTTTTGCAAATCATGAACCAGCTTATCAGCGTCAATGACCTGATAGCCAGCTTCACGTATCATCTTGACAACTGTCGACTTGCCTGAGGCGATACCGCCTGTTATCCCGATAATATGACTCATCTTTTTTGACAGGACGGGCAAAAGTGCGTCCCTCTCCCTCCGACTTTGATTTTCTCGATAGGTGTCGCACATCTAGGACAAGGCTCGCCAGTCTTGCCGTAAACCTGCAGATAGTCCTGCATAGTACCGTTCTCACCAAGGGCATTGCGATAAGTGCGAATAGTAGAGCCACCTTTTGTAATAGCCAACTGCAAGATACGGATAATCTCGTCATGCAGGCGCTCTGTTTCCTCATCAGTCAAGCTATTAGCTGGACGCTCTGGGTGAATAGAGCTTGCCCACAAGACCTCATCCACATAGATGTTGCCAAGTCCTGCCACCAAGGTCTGCTCAAGAAGCAAGGGCTTTATGGGCTTACGTGAGTTTGCCAGCTTTTCCCTAAAAGGGGCAAGCAAAAAGTCAGACGCAGTCGGCTCTGGTCCGATTTTTTTACGCTCAAAGTAAGTGTCTACCTGCGACCCTGCCACCAGCTCAAAGGTGCCAAACTTTCTCACATCTTGATAGACCAAGGTCGAGCCGTCATCTAGGCTGAAAAAGACATGAAAGTGCTTGTTTTCAGGCACTTGGTCAGGAAAAAGCAGGTACTTGCCCTCCATGCGCAGGTGCGAGATGATGACCTTGTCGGAAAGTTCAAGGAGTAGATACTTGCCACGACGCTTGACAGCGCTAAAGGTCTCACCAATCAGCTCCTGCTTGAAGACCTTGCTATCAAGCTTTATCATCTTTGACACTTTTATCTCCATATCTGTGATGGTTCGTCCGACAATCAGACGCTCCAAACCTCGTCTGACGGTCTCAACTTCTGGAAGTTCTGGCATAGGCATTCTCACTTTCTAGGATAATCGTCACCAAGTCAAAAACAAGAGAGTGTACAGCAGCACACTCACTCTCTATTTCTTACCGACTAGACCTATACATTCTATCATAATTTTGACTAAAGTGCATGAAAGAAAAATGAACAGTTTACTCACACTTACGGTGCTGTTTTGCCGATGACGTAGGTCAGCTTTTTAGCGTCTTGGGCGCTAAAGGTACGATAAGACACGATACCAAGCCCTAGGACATTGGACTCTGAGATGAGGATAGAGCCGTCTTCGTTGACCACCTCGACAATCGCCACATGCCCATAAGTGCTGTCTGCGCCAGCTTGATTTGGGCTAAAGGACACAGCATAGCCGACTTTTGGAGTATTGGTCGTAGCATAGCCTGCCTTGTCTTTCCAGCTGCCGCCATTACCCATATAAGCGTCGTAAAAGACACCTAGCTCACGAGCACGGTTGTAGCTGTACCAAGTGCACTGCCCCCAAGGGTAGGTCTGGCTGATGTAGTTTGAGACGTTGATTTTCTTGCTCAACGCATAGCTAGCAGGCACGCTCTGTAAAGTCGCAGATCCACTTGTCTCTATCAGCTCACTCGGTGCTTCTGGCGTGCCACCGTGAGTGTCAATCCAGTCATTGAGCGCCTCCATAATCTCGGCACGGCGCTTACCACTGCCAGATGTGTCGGTGAAGTAGACACCGCCCTCACTGCTAACGTCAAGCGTCCCTTCTGCTAGCTTTTGCGCCTTGACGTCTTGGCGCTTAAAGCTGGTGTTTTGGTGCTTGATGATAGTCACTGCTGTCAGCTGACAGACCGCCTTGTCATCGTCATAGTTTTTAGCGTTGTCAGGGTTATTGTCAAAGGCGCCGTAGCCAAAGAGATTGGCACCGTTATTGCTAGCGACACCTTGCGTGCCGAGTGAGCTCTCCATGATGGCAATAGCAACAATGGCTCTGACATCCAGCCCGCTCTTTTCCTGCCACTCTAGGAGCTTCTCGCCGTTGATACGACTCTTGTCGTAGGCGATACCTGTAGCGTCTAGGAAACCGTCTAACTGCTCTGCTGTGATACCGTAGCGCTGGCAAAGCAAGTGATGACTGTAAGCATCCTCACCAGACCAGTCCTTGACGTAAACGGGCTTGATGTCATTTGAGTAGTCCTCATCAAGTGTGCTCGAGCTGATAGGAGGATAGTAGGACGGTGCCTGGTAGCTAGGCAGGCTACTAGGCTGTTGGATAGGGACGACAGCTGGAGTGCTGGTCGAGCTAGTAGAGCCTGACGTAGCGGTGTCTTCCTTTGTCTCCTCCCCTTGGCTAGGGGTGCTAGGCTGACTAGGGGTTGTTTCGGTGTCTTGGTCGCTACTATTACTATCATCTGTATCAGCGTCTGATGTGTCGCTGCCTGACGTGTCACTAGCAGATGTATCTTCTGCCTTTTCGTCCTCTAGGCTGGTGTCTTTTTCCTCGAGGTTGTCTAGCTCGCTAGATGTATCCTCCAAGACCGTATCTGCCTTTGCTAGCGTCTCTAGGGGATAGGCACAGGGGGACAGCAGCATGCCTGAGATGGTCACCAGAGCGATGAGTTGTCGTTTGTTCATATAGCCTCCTTATTGTTTTTTCGTGAGAATGTTAGGATCGTTTTCAGACGTGCTCTTAGGTAGAGAATCACGCCAATCATCATGAGGGCAAGGACAAGCAGGACACAAGCAAGGACAAAGAGCATCCAGACAGGCACTAAAGTCAGCCTGTCATAGAGGTCATCTAGCCCAAGGAGAAAACCACTTTTTTCTGTACCAGCTGATGTCGCTACTCCCTGTGTGACCTTGTCGGTGATTTTAGCGACGAGCAAGTGCCGTCCGTTGGTCACATCGACATAGCAGGTGCTGAGCAAGACCAGCTTACTGCTGGCGCTGACTGCTACGTCACGCTTGTGCTTTGCCTTTGAGAGCAGATACTGATAGTAAGCTTGGCGCTCCTCGGTCGTCTTGACCGCTGGCTGGTAGATGGTCTCGTCATAGGCGTCCGCCTCTAGGATGGCTAATATCTCAAGCCCACGCTCTCGTCCGCCATAGTAGATACTGCCATAGCGGTGCTTAGCAAAATAGTCCTCATCCACAAAGTACTTGAGACTGCCAAAGACCTGCCCGCCTGCCACATGGTGCCCATAGATGATGGTGTTAAAGTCTGAAAAGTCGCTTGACGAGCGGTAGTCTAGAAAGATAGAGCCCACACTGTTGCTATTGCCTAGAGCGTCAAGGCTTAGATACTTGTGATTATCCTCTGACTGCAAAAGCGGATAATCAACAGGCGTATCATAGAGCGTCAGCCAGCCAATAACCTCAGGGTTTATCGCTTGCAGGCTGGAAAATCCCGCAAGCTCGCTATCCTCATCTGGCTTGTAGTCGTCATAGTCGCTAGCCGATACACCAAGACCAGCAAAGCTAAACACAAGCAAGACTAGACCAACTACTAGAAAACCTTTTTTCGTCAACACATTCAGTCCTTTCTTAGTTTTTTACAAATATAGGAGTTGATACCTATCAACTCCTCTGTGTGGTGTTAGTAGTCACTACTACTAAGCTTTTTTCAGTCGTTTACGTTTTTCATAATATCTCTTAAGGTGTTTGTAGAGGATGATAGCTAGCACTATGAGCAGGATGACTAGCACTGCTATGATGAGATACCAGACGAATAGGGGAATTTTTTTCAGCCATTTGCCTAAAAGCGAGTCATCAAATAGATTGTAAGGAAAGGGTGTGTTATTGCTTTTAGCAAAGGGGTTGGGGTGTACTTCGTCTGTTATTCTTGCGACTAGCAGGTAGCGTCCATTTGCCACATCTAAAAAGCAGGTACTCATCAGAACGAGTTGATCGTTTGCTGTTAGGGTGATGTTTCGTTTGTGTAAGCTTTTTGAAAGGAGATTGTCCACATATGCTAAGCGGTTTTCCTCGCCATAGATACCTGGCTGATAGATGGTGCTGTCATAGGCGTCTGCCTCTAGGATGGCTACTATCTCGATACCTTTTTCCTCTCCATTATAGTAGATCGTGCCGTAGCGATGTTTTTTGAAGTAGGCTTTTTTCACAAACTTATCAATATCGCCAAACATAAGACCATTGTCCATGTGGTGACCATGGATGATGGTGTTAAAGTCATCAAAGTTCGGACTGCTGCGATAATCCAGAAAGAGGGCTCCTGTTACGCTATCCTCTTTCTTGGCGTTTTTGTTGAGGTAAGTATCGTTATCAGTCGTCTGTACTAAGGGGTAGTCGATGTTTGTGCCATAGATGTTGAGCCAGCCAAGGACATCGGGGTTGATCTTTTGGAGCTTTTGAAAGCCTGAGAAGGTGGCAAGCTCATCTGTGGTATCGCTTGTGGGCTTATAGCTTTGGTACTGGCTAGAGGACGCCTCTAGCCGGACTTGATTGCTATCCCACAGGGCGTAAAAGCCGAGGAGAAAGACGAGACTAGCGCCAAAGAGTAGCACATGGCTAATCACACTGTCTAGGACTGCTATCCCTCTACGGATGTATCCTATTTTCCTTTTTTCTTTTGCCGTCTCCATTAGTCGTTAGCACGACGTTTCTTGGTAAGACCAAGAAAGGCAAGAACGCCAAGACCAATCATGACGATAAATGGTAGGTTTTTCACGATAAGACCGGTTGGGGTAATGCTAGTATCATCAAATGCGTTAATTACGTCAAATGAGTTGTCGTGCTCACCGATGAGGAGTTTATTTGAGGTATTATCATAGTTTGATGTATAATCTGTAGTGATTATGCTTGAACCAGCTGTATTTTTAGTAACGGAAATAATATCTTTATTTGCACTAGTGCTTGCAATCCAAACAGGATATGAGTGATTGTTATCATCGTTATTTGTAATCTGAATATTATTTGCAATTGCATACAAACGTTGTTGGATTGGGTTTAATGTCGTTTCCTTTTCTCCGATTGTAACTGTATAGGAATCTCCAGAGTGTCGCAAGTCAATATTTTCAAAAATTTTCGCACTTGCGGTGTAGTTTTTGTCGTCATCACCTAGAACCTCCGTTACAGTGTATGAAAATCCTGCTGGCAGAGACTCAAAGGTTAAGTATTGACCGTCTGTGAGTTGGAAAGGTACTCCGTTAACATTTTTTACAGCTTTTTTATTAGTATCAGCATACTCTACTTCTGTAGCTATCCATTCGTCGTTATTATCGTTCTTTGTTAACGTCACTTTTGAAATCCATTGACCATTAGTTTCTGTTGGAGCAGTGCTAGCGTCTGAAATATTCTGAACGTAGGCGGTGATTGCTGTGATTTCACCGTCTTTTACTGTCAAACTTGAAAAATCACTTGCGTTTTTTACAATAGCATTTAGTAATGTGTCATCATTTGGTTCGTAGAGTTTGATGGTAAAGTCAAACTCCTTATCTTTGTCACCATATTTACCTGTAACCGTTTTTGTGATACCTAGAGAAGACTTGCTGTTATTGGCATTTGGGTTTTTACCCGCTTCTTTGACGTAAGCGTTGTCAAAGAGAGAAGCGGTGTTAACTTTTGCTGCTAGCTCATATCCTTCACTGCCATCAGAATTTGTTACTTTTGTATATGTGTCAGCGCTAGGTTGGCTTGCTACAACTTCTCTAAAGTAAACTGCCTCAACATAACACGGATTTTTATCACTTTCAGTAACTGTTGCTTTATTCTTTACAATAACATGCATACGGTATTTTTTGCTATCGTAAGTCATAGAGTCAGTGAACCAACCATCGTTAGTTTGAGTATGGTTATTCGCTACGAAGTTACTTTCACTAAGCTCTGATACCTCATAGATATACTCACCTGCTCGTGTGAAATTATCATCTACAATAATATCCTCTGACTCTAGAGTGATGATACCTTTTCCAGTACTTTTATCTTTGTCTGAGTTATCATCAATATCAGATGAAAAACCTGTAATCGCTACTACATTGTTAATTGTTTTAGTAGTTTCACTGGCACCTCCTTCATTTTTTGTAGTAACGGTAACCGTATCCTTGCCAATTGTAGGCATTTCATTTACCGCACATACTGTTGACTCTACTGGCGTAAATTGGAAGGCAAACCACAAGGCTTTATTATCATATCCTTTCTCTGGCAAAGTTACGGTATTTGAAAAATGCAACGTTTTTCCGAATTGAACTACAATGTTATCATTACGATTATTGTCGGTATTTTCAATTGTTGTTTCCGCCAACGCCGTCGTGCTTGCAGCTGCCATAGTAAGTACTGTTGCTGCTGTGAAGAGTCCTGCTGTTGTCTTTTTAAGTAAGCTATTTTTCATTTTCATGTCTCACTTTCCTTCGTTCATTTTATTATGTTATCTGACTTTTTCTTTTACATCTCTTTTGGTTAGAAGTTACGTCTTCGCATAAGCATCACCACCTTTCCATAGGTTTTTTGACTTGGTATAGCGCCTACGACACGACTATCAAGCGCCTGCTCCCTATTGTCCCCAAGGACAAAGATGTGGTCTTTTGGGACAGTGATGGGAAAGCTGAGCCCCTCCTCATAGAGGAGCGTATCGGTGTAGATATTGTTCTCCTGCTGGAGTGAGCCGTTAACGAGGAGACCCTTGTCCGTGATATCCACGACATCTCCGCCACTTGCCACCACTCGTCCGATATAGGTCTTGCTCTTATAGCCGTAGGCTAGGAGGTCGCCGACCTGATAGGACTTATCGAGACGATAGTAGGCGACCAAGTCCCCGTCCTTGATAGCGGGCTTCATATCTGTCCCTTGGTAGCGCACAAGCCCAAAGAGAAAGACATAGAGACTAGCCAGCACGACTGCTATGAGCAGTAGCTTTCTGAGCAGATAGAGCAGGTCAGCTAGTAGCGGTGAGCGCTGTTTTTTAAGGCGCTGTTTGCGCTTAAAGGTCATCTTTTCTCACCTTTCTAGCCACAAGTGCCAAGGTGACAAGAACCGCCAAACCACCGATGACACCTAGCTTAACAGCACTGCCATGTGAGCTATTGCCACCTGTTGAGCTGATGTCGCCCATAGTGTTGACGACAGCGACTGTAGCGCTTTTAGTCAGCTTGCCAGTTGCCTTGTCGTTCGTGCCGTTGTAAGTAACCGTGTAGCCCGAGCGACTCTCAGCAGTCTCCTCGACCGTGTAGTCAGCTCCGAGAGGCAAGTCCTTGATAACCACGCTCTCATCATGCTTGAGGGTCACTGTAGCTGTACCGTTGTCAAATGTAACCTCGCTATCTTCTTCGCCCTTGGTCATGGTGAACTGACCTGACACATCACTGCCGTCCTTTGTCAGCTTGATGGTAAAGGCAAACTCTCGACCCTTATCACCATAATCCCCCGCAACTGTTTTTGAAATGGTCAGACTTGGGAGTTTGGTGTTGGTGACTGTGACCGTCTGGTCTGTCTTTTCTAATTTTCCTTCTTTGTTTTCATAGGCAACGTCATAACCAGCAGATGAGCTGTCAGTCTCCACTACTGTGTACTGTGTCCCACGTGGGAGGTAGGCTAGCTTGATACTCTTACCAGCAGATACAGACACTGTAGTCTGACCATTTGTAAAGGTTTGACCTCCGTACTCACCAGTAAGTGCCTTGCCTTCTTTGTCTTTGAGTGTGACAGTCATTACGAACGGTTCACCACTGTCGCCGCTTTCAACTTCCTTTCCCTCCTCGATAAGCGTCTTTGAGATGGTCAAGCTTGGCAGTTGCACGTACTTCACGAGGAAATATTTTTTCCCATTTTCTTCTTTCAGCTCCGTTGTCACCGTGAAACCTTCTATTTCCTCTGCCTTAGCCTTTTTATACTCATGACCTTTAGCAAGTTTTGTAAACGTACCTTGCCAACTTTCATCTGCTCCTACGCTTTCTGTGCGGTAGGACTTTTCCTTTTCATCTTGGAACAGCTCTACCGTAACAGAGGTTTCAGGTATCTTTCCATCTGTCAACAAATCCCACTCAACCTTGACTGGGATTTCAAGGGTTACGCTGTTTACTTGTGGCTTTTCTTCAAATGGTATCTCTTGCGTATGACTATCATAGGTATAGCTAACAGTTGCCCCAGCATTGGATGGTAATTGGTCACAACCTGTATCCGCAAACTCGTCATAACCGTCTTGACTAATTCTGACCTTGAACTTCAAGATATAAGTACAACAATCATCAAAGACATAGTCTTCATTAAAGACCGCCTGTACTTGTGTTTTGTCGTTCTCGGTAGTCGTTATTTTGATAGTAAACCCTTCTGTTAGTTCTTTACTATTAGTAACCTCACCAGCGGAATTATAGGTCTTCTTTACCACACTAAAGTCAGATACCTCGTCTGAAACCAACTCCACCCAGTCTGATAAAATATCTGTAATCACAACATGTTGGAACATTAAGGTTTTAGTAATTTCAGTGATTTTCTCAAAACATTTGAGTAGGTCGCTTTCATTTCCTGCTGTAAAAGTGGCATTTGCAACATCATTACCTAAAGCAGCATGAATAACTTCTAAACTAGTTATCGCAGTCTTACCCGCAAAAGCAATGGAATAAAAACCATCCAATTTATGCGCTTTAAGTTTGTTTACCTCTTTCTTTAAACTTTCGTTAATTTCTTTAACGAAAGACTCAGAAGGATTGTTACTCTCATATTGTGTGTCCCCATTATCATCATAGTACATGTTAGCTTCACCGTCTGTCAGTAGCACAATAACTTTTTTTGCTTCATCTCTAGCACTCTTTAGAACTTGTTCAGCTTCATAAAGCCCTGCAGAGATGTTCGTTCCAGTGTCACCGTTTTTGGGAACCGCTAGCTCATTAGCATTTTTCTTAGCTTTAGTTATATCGTTACTCCAAGATAGAACTGTTTTAGCATCATTATACGGACTGTCACTGTGGTTATTGTCGGTATCTTTAGTTCCCCCTGCAAATGAGATAATTGACAAGCGGTTGTTTGAGTTGGATAACACATTCTCAATCAAACCACCATCAGCTGCTAAAGCATTTTTGAGAGCTTCAAGGCGAGTAGTCCTAGCCCCCCCAATTTGAGATAGCTTTTCATCCATACTTCCTGATAAGTCTGCAACAAAGATAACATCTAAGGGTGCTGTTTGGTTGATAATCTCACTAGTTGTTTGCATGCTAAGAGACAACTCATAGATGTCATTTTCCTTATCTGTACAGGTAATGGACTTTTTCATTTCTGGTTTTGGTACGCTCGTTTCCGCATAAACCGTTCTAGCGCCACATCCAAAAAGGACAAAGAGCACCATGGCTATGCTTGCTATGACAAACCTAATACTATCTTTTATAATCATATAGCCTCCGTTTTCGTTTTAGTAAACGCTTTATTTTTTTAATTTACTGATAGTTTATATTATTTTGTCATTTTTGTCCAATGATTATACAATGTTTTTTTAATTTTATTGTTATTATTTTTTCATTTTGCTGTCATATCAAGGGTTTTGGGCACAAAAAAACATTTAACGGCAAATGCCATTAAATGTTTTTTAATATTCTTTTTTGTTGTAACCAAAGTCTGCCAGGTCTAGTTTTTTGTCTCGCCAGTTTTTCTTGACCTTGACCCAAGTTTCCAGATAGACCTTATCGCCTAGCATGAGCTCGATGTCACGGCGGGCGAGACTGCCGATTTTCTTGAGCATAGCGCCTTTTTTACCGATGATGATACCTTTTTGGCTGTCACGCTCGACCATGATAGTGGCTCTGATATGCACCTTGTCGGTCTCCTCGTCCCGCTTCATGCTATCCACCACCACCGCTACAGAGTGAGGCACTTCCTCACGAGTGAGGAGCAAGACCTTCTCACGGATCATCTCAGACACCAAAAAGCGCTCTGGGTGGTCTGTGATCTGATCCGCTGGGAAGTACTGGAAACCTTCCTCTAGGTTATCTTTTAAAATCTCAAGGAGTCTAGGGATGTTATTGCCCTGCAGGGCTGAGATAGGCACGATTTCCTGAAAGTCCATCTGTGCGCTGTAGTCCTCGATTTTTTCTAAGAGCTGGTCTGGGTGCACCTTGTCGATTTTATTGATGACCAAAATCACGGGCACTTTTGCCTGCTTCAAGCGCTCCATAATCATGTCATCACCCTTACCACGAGCCTCGTCCGCTGGCACCATAAATAGCACCGTGTCCACCTCACGCAGTGTACTGTAGGCAGACTCCACCATAAAGTCCCCAAGCGCCGTCTTTGGCTTGTGAATCCCTGGTGTGTCGATAAAGACAATCTGCTCACTGTCTGTCGTGTAGATCCCCATGATTTTATTGCGAGTGGTTTGGGCTTTATCGCTCATGATAGCGATCTTTTGCCCCATGACATGGTTCAAAAAGGTTGATTTTCCTACATTTGGGCGACCCAAAATCGCCACAAAACCTGACTTAAACATCGTTCCTTGTTTTTTGTCCTTTCTATCTAAAGATGAGCTTTAGCACCTTTGGCACAAAGATAATCAAGCCTGTTAAAACAGCATAGCCTGAAATGACCAGCACCGCTCCAGCTGCCATGTCCTTGGCGTTCTTAGCAAGGAGCGAAAAGTGGTAGCCACTAGCTAGGTCCACCACATTTTCAAGAGCCGAGTTGATAATCTCAAAAGTCACGACCAAAAAGATACTAAGCAGTAAAAAGAGCCATTCGATAGCCGATACTTGAAAAATAAAACCAGCGATAATCACAAGGACAGCCGACACCATGTGCTTACGCATGTTGCGCTCTTCCTTAAAAGCCGTCACGACCCCTGTCATGGCGAACTCCATGCTGGTTAGTAAATCACGATTTTTCCACTTTTTTTGGTTATTGTCTTGTAAGTCCATAGGCGCTCAAAATCTCTTCTTGCAGCGTAAACATTTCTTCTTCTTCCTCTGGGGTGTAGTGGTCATAGCCATTGATGTGTAAAAAGCCATGCACCGCTAAAAATCCCATCTCTCGCTCAAAGGAGTGACCGTAGTCACGGGCTTGCTCGTGAGCCTTGTCCACCGAGATGAAGAGCTCACCGATATAGCTGTCAAACTCTGACATCATGAGAGCTAAGTCTGGGTCAGCTGCCAGCATGTCCTCATCGATAGTGATAGCCTCGTCTGGCTTGTACTCTAGGCTGATGACATCTGTCGGACGGTCGGTATCACGATACTCTAGATTGAGCTCATGACTACGCTCGTTGGTTACAAAGGTGACCGCCATTTCCTTATCCTCTTTGCCAGTCTTTTCAGCCGCAAACTGCAGCAAATCCAGCGTCTGCTTTTTGATAGCTTCTGAGACTTGACCCGTCTCATCAATCATTTCTACATACATCTTTCTTCTCACATTCCAACTGTTCTGTAATATCTGCATCATCTGCATCATCTGCATCATCTGTTAAATTATACCATACTTAGACCAAAAAAGCCCCTTTTTAAAGGGACTTGTGGTAAATATCAGCTCTCATCAGAAGTTGGCAGCTCATCAATCACTTCATAGCTGGTGAGACCAGATGCCGTTTCCTCTTTCTGACTTTCCTTAGGCATGTCGGGTCTTTCGGTATCTTCCTCGTAGGCGGTGATGATTTCAGCGACCACTGGGTGGCGCACCACGTCCTTAGCAGACAGATAGATAAAGTCAATCTGCTCGATATTTTTCAGCTTCTGCGTTGCGTCAATCAAACCAGACTTGACATTTCTTGGCAGGTCAATCTGGCTGGTATCGCCATTGACAATCATCTTGGAGTTAAAGCCAAGACGAGTCAGAAACATCTTCATCTGCATGATGGTGGTATTTTGCGCTTCATCGAGGATGACAAAGGCGTCATCAAGTGTACGCCCACGCATATAAGCAAGCGGTGCAATCTCGATAATCTCACGCTCCATGAGCCGTGTGGTCTGCTCTTTGCCTAAAATCTGATAGAGAGCGTCATAAACAGGACGCAGATAAGGGTCGACCTTTTCTTTTAAGTCCCCTGGCAGAAAACCAAGGCTCTCGCCCGCTTCAACTGCGGGACGGGTGAGGATGATACGCTTGACTTGACCACGCTTGAGCGCTGTCACAGCCAAAGTCACCGCTAGAAAGGTCTTACCAGTACCAGCTGGTCCAATCCCAAAGACGATGTCGTGCTTTTTGACACTATCGACATAGACCTTTTGCCCCAGTGTCTTGACACGGATGGGCTTGCCGTAGTTGTCCTTGATGATTTCTTCCTCATAGAGGGCTACAAACTTGTCAATAGTACCATTTTGCGCCATGTTGAGCGCAGTGACCACGTCAGAGGTATTGACCAGCATGCCACGCCCAACAAGGACAAGGAGGGCATTGATGACTAGTCTCGCCACTTCAACAGCTGACTCCTCACCAATCACCTGCACACGCTCCACCCGAGCGTGAATAGTCACATTTAGCGCCTTTTCGATAACTTTTAAATGCCGTTCATTCGTTCCAAAGAGACTCATCATATCATCCGGATGAGCCAGTTGAATATCAATTGAGTAATCTTGCAAATTCTTTATCTCCCTTGCTCTGTATCACCTTATTATACCATTTTATCAGCCATTTGGTGCTTGAAAACCACGGCTTAGCAGTTTTCATCTTCTTTGGCTAGACTATCTCTTAGGGCTTGGAGCTTTTCAAGGGACTGAGCAGACATAGTTGTTTCTATACCTATCATATGCCGTTTTTTAATAGCTTTATCCTTTAGCGAGTGCGTGCTTTTCTTGTACTTTTCGAGCCGTTTTTTCTCAGCAAGTAGCACATCATCTGGTGATAGCTTTTGTTCTCTTTTTTCTTTATCTTGAGGAGCTGTTACTGCCTGCGCTTCTGTTTTTTCCAATGGCGCTTGTTCTTCTGCCACTTGCTTCTTTTTATTAAATATCTGACAAATCTTTTGCCAAAGGCGTCGCCAAAAAGGTAGTGCAGCTGCTTGATAGAGGTAGGTCGGATAGTAAGGTTCTGATGATGTGGGATAGAGCTGACTCACGTCAACCTGATAGGCTACTTTTACATCTTCTTTGGGGCGTCTTTTTCTCGCTTCAAAGGAGTCGCTGTTTGGTAATTGCCAGCTAATCTGCCGTTCTTTTTCTTTCCACATCAGCCCATACTCACGGTCAAAATAGTGACTAAAAACAGTCGATAGGGGAGTCATATAAAGAGGGGCATCTTGACTGGAGAGACCTCGTCTAATATTGAGCATCCCTGTCGCCAAGAGACGGCGTAATTCTTTTGAGACATGTTCACTCAGATATAGTTATTTAGTTTTAAAATAGTATTCCAAAGCAGACTGAACAGAACGACCTGTTCTTAACAATTCAGTCACCTTTCTTTTTAGAGTAGCCCAAAACTGTTCGATGGGATTGAGTTCAGGGGAATAAGGTGGAAGCGGAAGAAAATAGTGTCCCTTAGCCACTGCAAGCTCATCTAGTTGTTTCTTGGGGTGAAAAGCTGCATTATCCATAATGATGACATGGGGTTCTATCAAGGATGGCAATAGCTGCTCCTGATACCACTTGATAAATAATTCCGCTGTCATCGTTCCATGATAAAGCAAGGGGGCTATAATTTTAGAACCAATTTGACCAGCTACTACCGAAATTCTTTCGAATCTGCGTCCACTTACCTTGTCGTATACTTTCTCCCCTCGAGGTGCTCTAGCTTTGTGACGATAAAGATAAGTATCAATGCCAGTCTCATCAATATAAACAATAGGGGTGTTTGGAAAGCAGGCTAAAACATCAAGATAGCGTCTCACCTTTTCGCTATCTTGTTCTTTATAGGTTGTGGTCTTTTTTTAAAGTGATGTTCAGTTTTTTAAGGCAGCCCAAACTGAGGGAATACTACAGTCAAAATGCTCTGCAATTTCCCTTAAGAAAGCATCTGGATGTTCCTTGACATAGGCTTCTAACTTATCCAATGGCAATTTGCGAGGGCTTGGTTTTCTTTTTTGGCGCTCCAAATGACCTAGTTCTTTGAGTTGTTTCTCCCACAGATACAGTGTATTAGTGCTAATTCCAAATAACTGACACGTTTCTTTTTTGGAATGACCAGCCTCTACATAATTAATAACTCGTTTTCTAAAATCTATTCCGTAACTTTTCATAAGTATAGTATAACACATACTATATAGAAACTAACAAACTATAAATGCGCTTTCCTTCAAGAGCGTAATCTTCTATTAGATAAAATGAGTGTTTGTGATATTTCTTTTGTTTATAAGCCCTCTCATAAAAGATAGACACACGATGTTCTGCCCATTTTTCAATCACCTTGAGCGCATAAAAGGACTCAAAAGTAAAGCGTACCCACGGCTCGTTCAAAGCTTTTTCAATGCGAGCTCGTAAAACCGACCGTGATACCGTGTAGTCAATCGTTGGAATAGCCAGATAAGGGACAGCTGCCTTGTGGTCGCTAAAGCGCAGCACCTTGTAGTAATATTTATCCCGAAAAACAGCCACGTAAAAAGAGCCCTTGCATCCAACAGGTGACTTCGCCAAAATAACCTCATCCTTGTGCAAACACTCTCCCAAAGTGCTTAACACCTTGTCATAATACTCCTCACTCCTACTCATCCTAATAGAACCTCCTAATGCGCCAGATACTCCTCCCAAATCTGGTCAAAATCGCCTAAGTTAAAGGAAAAACTCGCCTCATCTTCCAGATAACGGCTGATGGTCTCAAAGTCTGAACTGTGCTTTGGAAAAGTCGTCTCCTCAAAGACCAAGTCCGCCAATCTCGCCTTGGGACTGTTTGACTTTGGATTTCTCTCGGTCATCAGCCAAGTGTAAAATGATTTTCGCATGCCGCACTCCTTTCTAAAAGTTGACTTTTATTGTAACAAAAAAGACGCTTAGAAGAAACTCTAAACATCCTTTTTAAACAAATTAGTCTTTATCGTCAATGGACTTTATGGGATTTAAATCGTCATCAACATAATAACCGTCGACGACTTGGTTCATACCACCACCAAAAGACCAATTGTTAGCCTTGATAAAGTCAATAAACTTATCTGCAAATTCCTCTACTGTCAGATTACCAGAATTTGCCGAGATGGCACCTTCAAGTATAACTTCATAACTAGCTTCTTTGTCAGACATATCTAGCCTCTCCTCTTAGTCGTCTGTTTCAATCAAGTCCACGCCGAACTGGTCTTGCTTGATTTTGCCAGCTTTCATGAGACCACCAAGGGCTTTTTTGAACTGCCCTTTGGAGATACCAAAGGTTGCCTTGATGTCAGCGGGTGAGGACTTGTCGTTTAAGGTCATAAAACCACCATTTGCCTTTAGATAGGTCAAAATCATCTGCGCATCATTTTCCAACATCTCATAGGAGCGTGGTTTGATAGAGAGATTGAGCGTCCTATCCACCGCACGAAAACCAATGACCCGAGCCTCTAGCACTTGACCGAGACGTGGCTCAGCATAGCGCTCACTTGGGTGAATGAAGCCCAGCATGTTGTTTTCAGGCAGATAGACAAAGGTCCCAGACAGCTTGAGACGATAGACAATGGCAGGCCAGGTTTGATTTTGCATATTATCATAGGCAGGACGTGCCAGCTTTTGAAAGACCTCTGGACTGGCTGGAAGTGCCCACATACGCTCTTTTTTGTCCAGCTCATAGCGGACATAGAGCTTATCGCCTTTCTTAGGCCACAGGTCTTTGAGGTCTGGGAGGACGTCTAGCGACATCGCCACTTCCTTGTCTGGCAGCCCCGTATCGACAAAAACGCCCAAGTCACGGCGCACCTCAGTCACCACACCCCAGCCGTAGCTGGTTAGACTTGCCTCTTGCTTGGTAGTCGTCATGCGCTTTTTCTGATGTTTGTCTGTGTAGACAAAGCCCTCGACCATGTCCCCAAGCTTGTGTGCACCTTCTTGCTTTGCAAGGGCAAAGGTCACACCGTCTTTTTGGACAAAGTAATAGTCCGTATTTTCATCGGTCACAAGCCCTGTGACCATTGTTGCTAAATGTGTATTCATATCTTATCTCATGCTTCTTTTGGCAAACAAACTCAGCTAGCCAAGCCAGCTGAGTTCTGTCTGATTAAACTTCTAGGAGTTCTTTTTCTTTATTGGCTGTCATTTGGTCAATGTGCTTGACAGCAGCGTCTGTAGCTGCTTGGATGTCTTTTTCAAGCACTTTGAGTTCATCTTCTGTGATTTCTTTGGCTTTTTCTTGCTTTTTAGCCTCATCCATAGCATCACGGCGGATGTTGCGGATAGCAATCTTAGCATTTTCACCAACTTTTTTCACGTCTTTAGCAAGCTCTTTACGTGTTTCCTCAGTCAATGCTGGGATAACCAAGCGGATGACAGAGCCATCATTGGCTGGGTTGATACCAAGGTCAGACTCATTGATAGCACGCTCAATGTCCTTGATAGAACCTTTATCAAACGGCGAAATCAAAAGAACACGTGCTTCTGGTACAGTGATAGACGCTAGCTGGTTAAGCGGTGTTGGAGCACCGTAGTACTCCACTTCGATACGGTCAAGTAGTGATGCGTTTGCACGTCCTGCACGAATGCTTGCGAACTCACGAGCAAGCGAGTGGTGCGACTGCTCAAAGCGCTCATTTGCTTTATCAATAATAGGGTTTGCCATAATACTCTTTTACTCCTCAGATACTTTATTTGATACAGTTGTCCCGATTTGCTCACCAAAGACAACACGCTTGATATTGCCAGTTTCATTCATGTTAAAGACGACAAGGTCAATATCATTGTCCATAGATAGGGTTGATGCGGTAGCGTCCATGATCTTGAGACCACGCTTGATGACTTCAACGTGTGTCAACTCGTCAAACTTGATTGCATTGGCATCTTTCTTAGGATCGGCATTGTAGACACCGTCCACACCGTTTTTAGCCATTAGAATAGCTTCCGCTTCAATCTCAGCCGCACGAAGCGCAGCCGTTGTATCCGTTGAAAAATAAGGGGAACCAATACCAGCACCAAAGATGACGATACGTCCTTTTTCCAAGTGACGAAGCGCACGCCCACGGATATACGGCTCAGCCACATTTTGCATCGGAATAGCAGTTTGTACACGTGTATCTACACCACATTGCTGCAAGCTATCTGCCATGACAAGAGCGTTCATCACAGTACCTAGCATACCAGTATAGTCCGCTTGGACACGCTCCATCCCAGCAGCAGCCGCTGGCTCACCACGCCAGAGATTGCCCCCACCAATAACAAGCGCAATTTGCACACCAGACTGATGTACATCTGCGATTTCCTTTGCAATAGCCTGAACAGTCGGCAAATCAATACCAACACCCTTGTCACCAGCCAATGCCTCACCAGACAATTTAATCAAAATACGATGATATTTCGGTTCAACCATTTTAATTCTCCTTGTTTTATCCTATCTATTTTATCATATTTTGCATTATTCTCCTAGTGCCTAGGCAGGATTTTTTGACAATCCTAGTGGCAGACAAGCAGCTTATTTTTCCTTTAGCCATTCATGGTATTTTTCGACCAGATTGACCGCCATTTGCGTAGCTAGAGCCACTGAAAAGGCTTCTGTCCCTTCCAAATAATCCTCTGTCACTTCTGTTTTGGTTTCATTATAGATGTCTGTTAGGCTCTCTTGCGACAAAGTCTTTTTAAATGCTTCAAATTCGTTCATAATCATTTCCTTACTTCTTTAGTTTACTATTAGTGTATCATCAAGTCCTCTAAAATACCACTATAAGCCTGCTAAATACGTGATTTATTTTCCCACACAAAAAAAGACCCTAAACGGGTCTTTTCATGATTAAAGTGAACTTGGGTCAACCTTGATACCAACACCTTGAGTAGTTGTGATAGAAAGGTTTGTGATGTAAGTTCCTTTAGTTGTAGCTGGTTTAGCTTTAACGATTGTGTCGTTGAAAGCTTTGAAGTTTTCAACCAATTTG
This sequence comes from Streptococcus hyointestinalis, assembly GCF_900459405.1. Lineage (NCBI taxonomy): Bacteria > Bacillati > Bacillota > Bacilli > Lactobacillales > Streptococcaceae > Streptococcus > Streptococcus hyointestinalis. The sequence goes on along the minus strand of NZ_UHFN01000007.1, from coordinate 577,811 downwards.
TCAGTATCAAATGATACTTTACCGATAAGCGCTTGAACGTTACCTGCTTTATCAGCACGGTAAGTAATCTTACCACCTTTAGACTCTTCAACAGCTTTTGCAACATCCATAGTTACAGTACCTGTTTTAGGGTTTGGCATAAGGTTACGAGGACCAAGCACACGTCCAAGACGACCAACGATAGCCATCATATCTGGTGTTGCGATAACAACATCAAAGTCAAGCCATCCACCGTTGATTTTAGCAACAAGGTCATCTTCACCAACAAAGTCTGCACCAGCAGCTTTTGCTTCTTCAGCTTTAGCACCACGTGCAAATACAAGTACACGAGATGTTTTACCAGTACCGTTTGGCAATACCATTGCACCACGGATTTGTTGGTCAGCTTTTTTCACGTCGATGTTAAGGTTGTAAGCAACTTCTACAGTTGCGTCAAATTTTGCAAAGTTAGTTTCCTTTGCAAGAGCTACAGCTTCTTCTACGCTGTATGCTTTAGTGCTGTCGATTTTCTCAAGAGCAGCACGCAAGTTTTTACTTTTTTTAGCCATTATATTTTCTCCTTGTAATGTGGTCTAGCGATTTTAGTGAAATCTCCCACGTCACTCATCAGATGTTGATGAAGTCGTGCGGGTTTAGTGGGGACTATTAGTCAGTAACAGTGAATCCCATTGAACGAGCAGTACCTTCAATCATACGCATTGCAGACTCGATGTTTGCAGCGTTAAGGTCAGGCATTTTAGTTTCAGCGATTTGTTGTACTTGTGCACGAGTAACGCTAGCAACTTTAGTTTTGTTTGGTTCACCTGAACCTTTTTCAACACCTGCAGCTTTTTTCAAAAGAACAGCAGCTGGCGGAGTTTTTGTGATGAAATCAAATGATTTATCTTCATATACTGAGATAACAACTGGGATGATCATACCAGCTTGATCAGCTGTACGAGCGTTAAACTCTTTAGTGAATCCCATGATGTTGATTCCTGCTTGACCAAGAGCTGGTCCGACTGGTGGAGCTGGTGTCGCTTTACCAGCAGGAATTTGAAGTTTAACAACTTTTTCGACTTTTTTAGCCATTTTAAATATCCTCCTGTTGTGGTTCGTTCGGTAATTGTAGATTTTTACCTCCCACAGATATGCTTTTTAGCATACCTAACTATTATAACGCATTTTCAAAATAAATCAAGGTAAACCAAGTTTTTCTTTTAAAAAAGTTTACAAGTCTTCTCACAAGAGGTAAAATAATACTATGATGTATAAGTTTATTGCCTTACTGCTACTTGTTTTAACCCCTATTTTTTCCTATATTATCGTCAAGCTCTTTGGACTTAACCGCTTAAAGCTCCTGTTTCCAGATGTTGCTTTTCCACTCTATGTCTTAGAGACTATCCTTGTTTCTGACAAGTTTCTGACCCACGGGCTTTTGCCCTACCTCATCTCACTCTTTAGCCTTTTAGCTCTAGCCATTGCTGCTTTTCTGATTTTTAAAAAGCACCGCTTTAGCTATAAGCGTTTTATCAAGCTCTTTTGGCGAGTGGGCTTTCTTGTCTCCCTCTTATTTTACTTTGGTCTTGTCATCTACATCTTTCTTATCTGATTGCCACTACTGTGGCATTTTCTTTTTCCAAAAATAAAACCACTAGTCTTGCTAGTGGTTTTTATCTGGCGAATTGTCAAATTAAGTGCACATTTATCCCATAAAAAACTTCATAAGGTGTTTTCCAGTTTAGACATTTTCATGGTCTGTTGTTTAATTTATCTTCCCATTCTTGAATTACTAAATGTTCTACCTCTGTTAGGTCACTTCCTTTTGGAAAATACTCTCGCAATAAACCATTTGTATTCTCGTTTGTTCCTCGTTGCCAAGGAGCATGAGGATCAGGGAAATAGACTTCGACATTTAGTTTCTCGGTGAGTTCAGGATGTCCCGAGAATTCCTTACCTCTATCAGGAGTCACTGTTTCTTTTGGTAGGGACTCTAACATATTTACCATGGCTTCTATAACCAATTTACTTTTCTTGACAGCTACTTTCTGAATTTTGAAGAAGCGGGAATGCCTATCAGTGAGTGTTACTAGGCAAGCTTTTCCAGTCTTTCCAGCAACAGTATCGGCTTCCCAATCCCCTATTCTCAAGCGTTCATTAGCTGCTGTTGGTCTCTCGTGAATGGTATGAGAAATAGGAATTTTTCCTCGCTTTTCTACATGGGATTTTGTATGGCGTGTTTTACCATGGTGACGAAGTTTGCGAACAACCCCACTAGCACCATGTGAAAGAGACGTGTCGTCAAAGTGACTGCGATAGATAGCTCTATAAATGGTTTGATAACTAATGACGTGTCTTTCTCGTTCTAAACGTAATCGCCCCTCAATTTCTTCTGGCGACCATTGACACTCAAGAAAAAGATGCTTGACGGTCTGACTGAGTTCAGTGTCTATTTCTAATTTCCTTTTTCGTCCACAATGCGATTTAGCGAGATGATAAGCTGTTTGTGCCCTACTAGGCGAATAGTTGCCTTGTTTTGAATGACGTTTTAATTCACGGCTAATACTTGAGGGGTGCCGATGTAATAGTCGTGCTATTTGAGAAAAGGTCATCCCTTTAGTACGATAAATCAGAATACTTTCTCGTTCATCTATGGTAAAATGATGGTAGCTCATAAGATTTCCTTTCGTAAGATGTTTGTTCAGTTTTATTTTACTAGAAAATCTTATGAGTTTTTATTGTGCACTTATATTGTAAATTCAAGCTACAAAAAAACGAGCTCAAAGAGCTCGTTACAATTAAAGTTGTCTGACTATAATTGTTAATTTGGGAACTTAATACTAATTAAGCTTCGATTTCAGATACGATACCTGAACCAACAGTACGTCCACCTTCACGGATAGAGAAAGTAGTACCTTGTTCAACGGCGATTGGGTGGATCAATTCAACGTCGATAGTAACGTTATCACCAGGCATAACCATTTCAGTACCTGCTGGCAATTCGATTGAACCAGTTACGTCAGTTGTACGGAAGTAGAACTGTGGACGGTAGTTGTTGAAGAATGGAGTGTGACGTCCACCTTCTTCTTTAGTAAGGATGTAAACTTCACCTTTGAATTTAGTGTGAGGTTTGATTGATCCTGGTGCAGCCAATACTTGACCACGTTCGATTTCGTCACGTTGGATACCACGAAGAAGCACACCAACGTTGTCCCCTGCAAGACCTTCATCCAATTGTTTACGGAACATTTCAACACCAGTAACAACTGCTTTTTGGATTTCGTCTTTGATACCAACGATTTCAACTTCGTCGTTGACTTTAACAGTACCACGGTCGATACGTCCTGAAGCAACTGTACCACGTCCAGTGATTGAGAATACGTCTTCGACTGGAAGAAGAAGTGGTTTGTCAGTGTCACGTTCTGGTTCTGGAATGTACTCATCAACAGTGTTCATCAATTCCATGATGATGTCTTCGTACTTTTCATCACCTTCAAGAGCTTTAAGGGCTGAACCTTGGATAACTGGAAGGTCATCACCTGGGAAATCGTATTCGCTAAGAAGGTCACGGATTTCCATTTCAACCAATTCAAGCAATTCTTCATCGTCAACCAAGTCAACTTTGTTCATGAAGACGATAAGGTGTTTAACACCAACTTGACGTGAAAGAAGGATGTGCTCACGAGTTTGTGGCATTGGTCCGTCAGTTGAAGCTACTACAAGGATAGCACCGTCCATTTGAGCGGCACCAGTGATCATGTTTTTAACGTAGTCCGCGTGTCCTGGTGCGTCGATGTGCGCATAGTGACGTTTTTCAGTTTCGTACTCAACGTGTGCAGTGTTGATTGTGATACCGCGTTCGCGTTCTTCTGGAGCAGCATCGATTGCAGCGTAGTCTTGTGGTTGGTTAACTGCTGATGGAAGACGGCGTGCAAGAACTGTAGTGATTGCAGCTGTCAAAGTAGTTTTACCGTGGTCAACGTGTCCGATTGTACCAATGTTAACGTGTGGTTTACTACGATCGTATTTTTCTTTTGCCATTTAGGAAAAGCCTCCAATAAAATATATTTTATAGATAGACGGTAGGCAATACAGTCTAACTTTACCTTATTATTTTAACAAATTCCGGTAAAATTGCAAGCCTTAACCATGCCTTTTTCAAATTTTACTTGTTTTCTGTTTTTTAAAAAGGGGGAAAGCAGGATGATTTTGTCTGCTTTTTCTTCTGTCTATTCTACCGTCTATGCGATAAGTGTCACATTGGACTTCTTCTATTATGGTAAAAAAAGCTTGAGTTGTCACTCAAACTTCTTTAGACCTGACGGTTAAAAGGGATGATTTTGTCGTCTGTTGGTGAAATCATCTTTGCTCTACGTCTCTGTTCTTTTTGTTCTTCTTCTGCTCTATAGATAGCGTCTCGTTTTTCATTGGCATCGATATTGAGGACGATTCCTATTGCAACTGAAAGTACTAGGAGACTATTTCCACCTTGAGATAGGAAGGGGAAAGTTACCCCAGTAGATGGGATGAGTCCTGAGATACCACCGATATTGACAAAGACCTGCATCAAGAGCATACCGCCGATACCCAGCGCCATCATGGAGTTAAAAGGATTTTTCGCCTTGATACCCACATGAAAGATACGTAAAATCAAGAAAAAGACCAAAGCTAAGATGAGACAAGCACCAATGACACCTAGCTCCTCCATAACGATAGAAAAGACAAAGTCGGTCGTTGACTCTGGCAGATAGCCCCGCTTTTCAATGGAGTTACCAAGACCTAGCCCAAACCAACCACCATTACTCATAGCATAGTAAGAGTTTGCCAGCTGGTGTCCTGAGTCTGTCACGTCCTTAAAGGGGTTGTAAAAAGCACTGAAACGCTTAGCGACATAACCAAAGATAGGCACTTTTCCCATGGTCTCTACACCAACAATAGCAATCAAGCCAAGAAAGGCAGCCGATACCGTCACAATAGCTGTCAAAAGACCAGAGAACCAGCGGTAGCCCACCCCACTGACAGAGTACATGATGACCGCTGTCAATACGATAATCGCCGCATTCCCAAGGTCAGGTTGGATGACAACCATCCCGATAAGGACAAGTGAGTAAACCCGCCAGTCCTTGAGGTCTGACCAACTTCTAGGAATCCACTTGCGCTTGGTCAATGCCTGATAGTCATAAGTCTCAATCAACTTCTGCTTTCTGGCAAAGGTAAAGGCTAAGAGCCAGACGATAAGGACCTTAAGATACTCCGCCGGCTGAAAGCTAATCGGACCAAGCACAATCCAGCCGTGTGCTCCATTGACCGTTTGTGTAAAGAAACGTGCGATAAAGAGCAAAATCATCTCGACAATCAAAGCAATTCGCAGAACATTGCCGTTTTTCAAAAAGTTTAGCTTGAGTTTATAGATAAAAGCAATAGCTGCTAAACTCACTATCCAAAACACTCCCTGATTAAATACGGACTTAAAAGGATTGAGCCCACTACTAATCAAGCTGACGCTGGTCGTCGAATAAATAACAATCAAGCCCAGCACCGACAAAATCAAATAAGGAATGAGGATAGAGTAATTTAGCAAATGGCGTTTCTCAATTTTCATAAAGACCTCGTTCATTCAAAACTTGCATTTACCATTATATCATCTTTGCTAGGCAATGTAAAAGTTGAACAGCAAGATAAAACCTACAGCTTTTACACTGTAGGTTTCTCTATTAGCCTGAATTACGCAAGCCTGTTGCAATACCGTTGATGGTGATGTGAATGAGTTTTTCATAATCTTCACCCAACTGGTCATTGCGTAAGCGCTTGATGAGTTCGATTTGGATGTAGTTGAGCACATTAAAGTATGGCAAGCGGTAATCAAGACTAGCACGTAAGCTTGGGCTTTCTGCTAGGAGCTCATCATGTCCTTCGATAGCTAAAATCACATTTTTGGTCAACTGCCACTCATCTAAGATAATGTTAAAGACGTCTCTGACTTCTTCTTCCTTAGCTAATTGAGCGTATTGGAAGGCGATATTCATGTTTGATTTTGACAGCACCATATCCACATTTGACAGCAACGAGTTGAAAAATGGCCATGTCTTATACATGTGTTGGAGTTTAGCCAGATTTGCCTCGTCTTGGTCGATAAAGTGCTTAAAGGCAGAGCCAACACCGTACCAACCTGGAAACATGATACGGTTTTGTGACCATGAGAAGACCCAAGGAATGGCACGCAGACCTGAAATTTCAGTGATGGTCTTACGAGCTGCTGGACGTGAGCCGATGTTGAGACTAGACACTTCCTTAATCGGACTCGCTTCAAAGAAATAATCATAGAAATGAGGGTTGCCAAACACCAAGTCACGATAGATGACATTACTATCTTGCACCACAGCGTCCATAATCTCTCTGAAGCCGTCAATCTCGCTTGGATTAGCAATCATCTGAGTGACCATACGGTTGATAGAAGCTGAAATCAACATCTCTAGGTTGTAGTAAGCAGCGTCTTTGTTGCCGTATTTGTTTTCGATGATTTCTCCTTGCTCAGTTAGGCGGATACGATCCTTGATAGAGCCAAATGGTTGAGAGGTGATGGCTTCGTAAGATGGACCGCCACCACGACCAACAGTCCCACCACGACCGTGGAAGAAAGTAATCTTGACACCGTGGTCATCACCAATCTTGGTCAAATCATTTTGCGCTTTGTAAAGTGTCCAACCAGAAGCGAGGTAGCCACCGTCTTTATTGGAGTCAGAGTAGCCTAGCATGATTTCTTGGTAGCCTTTATTGGCTGCGATCCAATTTTTGACAATATCGTACTCAAGGTACTGTGTCATGATAGTACGTGAGTTGTCAAGGTCCTCAATGGTCTCAAAGAGAGGTACGATTTGGATACGAGCTGACTCGCTGTCTGTTAGACCAACTTCTTTTAGCATGATAGCAAGCTCAAACATATCAGAGACACTTTCTGTGTGTGAGATGATATGTTGCTTGATGACGTCATCTCCTAACTGGTCTTTTAACTCACGAGCTGTTCTAAAAATAGCCAACTCTTTTTCCAGCAATTCAGACTTAGGCGCATGCGTTGAAGATAGCGGACGTGGATCTTCGAGCAGTTCTTTTAGGAGAACTTGGCACTTCTCATCCTCTGAGAGCTCGCTGTAGTTGTCAACGATGTGAGCAGATTTGAGCAATTCTGCCACACAAGCCTCATGAACACTAGAGTCTTGACGCATGTCGATACTTGCTAGGTAGAAGCCAAAGACATCAACAGCCTGTAATAACTCTTCAAAGTCACCTTTGATAAGAGCGTGGTCACCATTAGCCTCTAGAGACTCTTTGATGGTCAACAAATCTTGCTTAAAGTCAGCTGCACTTGTGTAGTGTGGAAAGACCTCATGCTTAAACTCAGACGCTACCTCCGTCAATTTGTCTTGGACATAGCGAGCAACGACACTAGCGTTGTTAGTGCTGGTGTAGACATCTCCTAGAGTTGTAGTACGTTTTGGAATGCCGTCTGTCTTGAGTTCAATCAGCGTTTGAATGACTTTTGATTGGATATAGTTAAAGGCTTTGCGGTAAGGCTCGTTTTCACGGTAGACAGAGGTATCGTTTGAGTGCTCTGCCATTTCCTTAACCGCATCAGACGCCTGACAAAGCGTGGTTGAGAGTGAGAATGTACGGTAAAGCGTGGTTAATTTCTCAATGTAGTAATTGAGGATAACCTCACTTTGGACGGTCGCTGACATGCGCAGCGTCTCAGCTGTGACGTATGGGTTACCATCACGGTCACCACCAATCCACATACCCATAGTGATAGGGCGTGGGTTGTCTAGTGTGAGACCACGCTCACTGGCTAATTTTTTGTACTCTGTCGTTAGTTTTGTAATCGCCTTAATCAAAGAAACGTTATAGTATTCCATGACATTGGTGATTTCATTTTTGACCTTGAGTTTACGCTCACGGATGATATCGGTCTGCATGATAATCTCAACATAGCGGCGCAGCTCATCCAACCATTTTTCTCTGTTGACGATACCAGCCTGCACATCACGGTATTTGCGTAAAAGGTCATGAATTTGAGTGGTCAACTCAAGGACTGTTTTACGCTGTACCTGCGTTGGGTGGGCAGTTAGGACTGGTACGACATTGACATGCTCTAGGATTTCCTTGGCATTGTCCTTGTCGCTTACGGTATCAATGGTAGCTGATAATTTCCCCAAGTAGTCACTGTCAGTGTTATTGGCATAATTGACCTTGTAAGCAAGATCCACATCCTCAGAGATGTTGATAAGAAGCGGTAAGATAGAGAAATACCTCGCCACTACAACCATCTCATCATTACTAATCGTAGCTACTAGCTTTTCAAGCTCCACATACTGGTCAGTAGCTGAGAGAGACACCAACTCCTGAATGGTCTCAAAAGTTTCCTCTCCTACCAATTGCTGGGTAGTCTCATCCAGCAGACGCTTCAAAATAGCGACCTCTTCGGTGATATGCCCATTGCTGCTACTGCTTTCTAACTTTTTAGTCGTCACAGATTTCACTCCTCTCATCTGGCTTTAATGATACATTAAAGACTTCTTGCTATTATCATACCTTTTTTGACCTTAAAAGTAAACTTATTTCTGAAAAATTACCAGTTATTTACGAATATTCTGACATCAAAAAGATAGTAAAATTCGTTGTTATCGTTTTCAATTGTGTTATACTAGTAAATGAAATAAAATCAAAGGAGACACCTATGGAACTCAAAAAACGTTCAGAATTTCCCGAGAATGAACTCTGGGATTTGACCGCTCTCTACAAAGACCGTGAAGATTTTCTCTTGGCGATTGAAAAAGCGCTAGAGGATGTGCGTGTTTTTCGCAAAAACTATGAAAACAAACTGACAGATGTTGATGACTTCACACAAGCTTTGATGGAAATCGAGCAAATCTACATCCAGATGAGTCACATTGACACGTATGCTTTCATGCCACAGACGACCGACTTTAGCAATGAAGAGTTTGCCCAAATCGCCAAGGCTGGGAGTGACTTTATGACCAAAGCTAGCGTTGAGCTTAGCTTCTTTGACACGGCTCTAGCGCAGGCTGATGAGGCGATTTTAGATGAACTAGAGGAAAATCCACACTTTAGCGCAGCCATTCGTCAGGCAAAAATCCAAAAAGCGCACCTTCTAGCTCCAGAAGTCGAAAAAGCGCTCACCAATCTCAACGAAGTCATGGGCGCACCTTACGATATCTATACCAAAATGCGAGCTGGCGACTTTGCCATGGAGGACTTTGAGGTGGACGGCAAGACCTACACCAACTCCTTTGTCCTCTATGAAAACTTCTACCAAAACCATGAGGATGCAGCTATTCGTGACAAGGCTTTTCGCTCCTTCTCAAAAGGTCTGAGACAACATCAAAATGCTGCCGCTGCGGCTTACCTCGCCAAGGTCAAGTCTGAAAAGCTCATCGCTGACATGCGTGGCTATGCTTCTGTCTTTGACTATCTCCTTGCTGAGCAGGAGGTAGACCGCTCCATGTTTGACCGTCAGATTGACCTCATCATGACAGAGTTTGCCCCAGTCGCTAGAAAATTTCTCAAACATGTCGCCGAGGTCAATGGTCTTGAGAAGATGACCTTTGCCGATTGGAAACTGGATATTGACAATGAACTCAATCCTAACGTGACCATTGATGAGGCTTACGACCTTGTCATGAAGTCTGTAGCTAGTCTAGGAAGCGAGTACACAAAAGAGGTCGAGCGCTATCAGAAAGAGCGCTGGGTAGACTTTGCAGCCAACGCCAACAAGGACTCTGGTGGCTACGCTGCTGACCCTTACAAGGTACACCCTTATGTGCTGATGAGCTGGACGGGACGTATGAGCGATGTCTACACGCTCATCCATGAGATTGGACACTCAGGACAGTTTATCTTTTCTGACAATCACCAAAGCTACTTTAACACGCACATGTCGACCTATTATGTCGAAGCACCGTCAACCTTCAATGAGCTTTTACTCAGTGATTACCTAGAGCATGCCTTTGACACAGCTCGTCAAAAACGCTTTGCTCTTGCTCACAGACTGACAGATACTTACTTCCACAACTTCATCACGCACTTGCTGGAAGCTGCCTTTCAACGTAAGGTTTATACCCTCATCGAAGAGGGCGGCACCTTTGGCGCTGAGCAATTAAATGCTATCATGAAGGAAGTGCTTAGCGACTTCTGGGGCGATGCGGTTGAGATTGATGACGACGCTGCTCTGACTTGGATGCGCCAAAGCCACTACTACATGGGACTTTACAGCTATACTTACTCAGCAGGCTTGGTGATTGCAACCAGCGGTTATCTCCACCTCAAGTCAAGTCCTAACGGAGCTTCTGACTGGCTTGATTTCCTCAAGTCCGGCGGCAGCAAGACACCGCTTGAGACGGCTAAAATCATTGGTGCAGACATCAGTACAGATAAGCCACTGCGTGACACCATCCAGTTCTTGAGTGACACGGTTGATAGCATTATCGCTTACAGCAAAGCTATCTCACAATAATTCACAAAAGTCTCCACAGGGAGGCTTTTTATCGTGAGACGTAGCTTGTAATATGTAAAACGCTATCATTTTTAATCTATTTTCCCCTCAAATAGAAGAAAGCAGGCGAAAAACTTTGCTATTTTAGCTATTTTACGGTACAATAAAACCAAATGAGAAGAAGAATTAAGCCTATTGTGGTCTATCTCTTTCTTGGTTTTCTCGCTGTTTGTTTGCTCTATAGCCATCAAAAAATGCAAAAAGCTTATGAGCAACAGCTGACCGATGCCAAAAATAGTATCCCTTCTGTCAGCGAAACCAGCACAACCAAGACGACCAAAAGCACCACAGATGAAGACGAATTTGTTCTAAAACCGATAATTGATGTCTCGGGCTGGCAACGTCCTAGCGAGATTGACTACGATACACTTTCAAATAATATCTCAGGCGCTATTGTCCGTGTCTATGGAGGCTCACAGATTACTAGCAGCAACAACGCCGCCTATACAACAGGTGTGGATAAAGCCTTTAAAGAGCATATCACCGCCTTTCAAAAGCGTAATGTCCCTGTTGCTGTCTACAGCTACGCTTTAGGTAAAAGCGTCAAGGAGATGAAGGCAGAAGCTAGAAGTTTTTATAAAAACGCTTCGCCTTACAACCCAACCTTTTACTGGATTGACGTTGAGGAAAAGACCATGTCCAATATGAATAAAGGGATCAAGGCTTTTCGTGACGAGCTGAGACGCTTAGGCGCTAAGAATGTTGGACTTTATATCGGTACTTACTTTATGGAAGAACAGGGCATTTCTACAAAAGGGTTTGACGCCGTTTGGATACCAACTTATGGTACTGACTCAGGCTACTATGAAGCTGCACCAAACACGACACTCACCTATGATTTGCACCAATATACATCACAGGGAGTTTTGCCTGGATTTGACAATGTCCTTGACCTCAATCAAATCGCAGTGACCAAGGACACTAAAAAGACCTACGAAAAACTCTTTGGCAAAGTGACTTCTAAAAACTAGCGTGTACCTTTTAGGACGCGCTGTTTTTACGACAATAAGACCAGAAAGGATAAAGATGGCAAAAGCAAAAAAACTCAAAAAAACACTGGTTGACCAAATCTTAGACAAGGCAAAAATAGAGCATGACAGCCTTGCGCTAAACGCTCTAAAAGATGACCTTCCAGACGACATCGACAAATCTGACATTTACAAAACTCTAGCCCTTATCGGGGACAAGACAGGTCCTCTTATCGGTATCGTGCCTATCACCGAGCACCTGTCTGAAAAGAAACTCGCCAAGGTCTCTGGCAATAAAAAGGTCAGCATGATTCCACAAAAAGACCTGCAAAAAACAACTGGCTACGTCCACGGTGCCAACAACCCTGTCGGTATCCGCCAAAAGCATACCTTTCCGATTTACATTGACAATACCGCAAAAGACAAGGGCTTTTTGATTGTCTCTGCTGGTGAGATTGGGCGCTCCATTCGCATTGACAGCCAGACACTAGCTGATTTTGTCTCTGCTGACTTTGCAGATTTATTAGAAACACATTGAGGGAAAATAATGAAAATCTATTTTGTACGACACGGAAAAACGGAATGGAACTTAGAAGGGCGTTTTCAGGGAGCCAAAGGGGACTCGCCACTGCTGTCTGAGGCTCGTGATGAACTAGCAGAGCTTGGCGTATTTTTACAAAACGTCCCTTTTGACGCTGCTTTTTCTAGTGATTTAAAGCGGGCTGTGGATAGCGCAGAGGTGATTATGGCGCAAAACAATCAGCCTATCGCAATCACTACAACACCTGCTCTACGAGAGTGGCATCTCGGCAAACTTGAAGGGCAGAAGGTTTCGGTCATCACAGACATCTACCCGCAGGAGATGACCGCTTTTCATCACAATCTGGCTGCTTTTCACTCGGGTTATTTTGAAGCAGAGACGCCGCATGATACTACCATACGTGTCAAGCGCTTTTTACAAACACTCGCTGACAAGGACTATCAAAATGTCCTCATCGTCGGGCACGGTGCCAATCTGACTGCCTCTATTCGTACCCTCTTAGGCTACGACATCGGTGAACTCCGCCAAAATGGAGGTCTTGACAATGCCAGTGTCACTGTCCTTGAAACCACAGACTGCAAACACTACGACAGCCTCACTTGGAACGACAAAACTTATCTTGAAACCGTTGAAACCATCGCTTAAAAAAAGGATTTTGGACATTTCCAAAATCCTTTTTTTATTGATTAGCGTGCGTACTTCATACGCAAGATTTTTTCTTGTTGTGGCGTCAAGCGCAGTAAAATCACGACCTTGTCAATGCTAATATTGCTCTCAAGCAGACGCTCAGCCGCCATCATCAAGCCATTGTTAATCCCCAACTCAAGAACTGGGTTTTTCTTGTCATTGACGTCAAAAATAAATTTATTGTCCGGTAGGTCAAAGAGCACCTTGACAGCCCCGTAAAGCTGCTCAAAATTGTCAATCTCAAGGTCGTAGACAGGCTTTGTGCCCGACTTTAGCTTACGTCCACGGTGGTTGAACCACATGGAGTGCCAACCGCCATTAAAAGCTCCCATGATGTCATTGTCATAGGAATCGCCAACATAAAGGGTCGTTGCAGGATTCATGTCAAACTGCTGAGCCGCTAGGTTAAAGATTTCCTTTTCAGGCTTTTGAAAACCCGTCGCTTGGCTGACGATGACACGCTTAGGGTCGACATAGTCGTATAGCCCTAGCTTTTTGACCTTTTTGAGCTGGTGTTCTGTTGGACCATTGGTAATCACTCCCATCGGCACATTTTTGGACTTGAGAAAGTCAAGCGTCATGCGCATCTCATCCAGCATAGTGATATTTTCCAGTTCTTTTTCATAGACTTCTTGGAAATGGCTGCCGCTTTCTTGGTCAATCTCATGATAGCCAAACTCAAGAAGCGTCTCCTTGCAGCGCCAAAATCTGAAATACTCTGTCGTCCACTCGCCAGCCATGACACGTGGAAAACCAATATCAGAATAATGACGAAAACGAATGTAGGCTTGATTGATACAGCTCATATCAAAGTCTGGAAAACACTTCTCAACAGCCACACGATAAGGCGCCTGCTGGTCATAGATAGTATCATCAACGTCAAATACAATGGAAGTAATCATTATTTAGTCCTTTCTACTCCTTATTAGTATACCTTTTTTAGAAAATTATTGCAATGTGACAAGTATCACAATAGAAAGGTAAATTCTCAAAGTAAGTTCTAGTTCCCGTCCTTCCAGAAGTTACTCTGAGAAAACTGCATAAAATCAACAGAATTTAGTCTCAGACTAAGTTCTGTTTTTGACTAAAAATGCTGATAATAGTGAGTTTTAGGCCTGAAAATATTGAAAAAAGGGTACACTAAAGTTACTGGCTCTGAGACGTCTCAAAGTAAGTTCTAGTCATCTGGAATTTAGGACGGGACAAGTTCCTTTCTATTTTGAAATTATTTTCTGATAAAAACTAACGATTATTTATCCAATAATCGAGGTGATTGGATGACGTTTTCAGGGTCAATTTTAGAGATACCGAGAAGTGTTGCCACTTCCTCACCGTAGGTAAAGGTAAAGAGTTCATAGGCTGATTTTCCGTTGAAAGAAGCTCGTTTGACGCTGTTGACATGTGAACAAACTAGGTTGATGTCATCCTGTGTCAAGTTATCGAAGCTAGTTCCTTTAGGGAGAATATCTCTGATAAGCGTGTGATTTTTCTCAATTCTCCCCTTCTGGTCAGAACGATTTGGGTCACAGAAGAAGAGTTTAGATTCTCCACGAACATCCATTTCGATATCGTCTACTCTAGCGAATTCACCGCCATTATCGGTCAGAATGACAGGGAATAGTTCGCAGAAGCTCATCTCTTTCTGGTGTAGGTCATTCTTGATAGCGTAGAGGTGTTTAGCGACCTCATTAGCTGTTTTATTATCCAGTAACCGAGCGAAAATAAAGTAGCAGTAGGAGAGGTTAAAAGTGAGAAGTACCTTTCCTCCAATCCTTCCAGTAACGGTGTCCATTTCCAGCCAGTAGCTGATATCATTCTTAGTAAGAAAGCCTTGGAAGTCCTCGTAAGACCGTCCTTCTCTAGCAGTTTTAGGAATGGGTTGGAGATTTCTGGTTCTCCGCTTTCTGAATTTCACGACACGGGGGAAATCAATAGGCTTTGTGGACAGATAGCTCTTTTCAAGGTATCTGTAGATAGAAGCTCTGGATGCCGACAGTTCATTGGAGGCGATGATGTGGTTGAGGTGTTGTCCTTTTTTGATGGCAGAAGAGACAATCTCGTCCATGCGATAGAATTCTTCCTTGTTTAGGGCAACACCTGTTCTCGAATCTGAGAGCTTAGCTTCATAATCCAGCTGAGCTCTTTTTGCGTAGTAGAACTGTTTCTGGTATCCACAATTGCTTCTCTTTTTCGGACAGGCATTACAAACGTAAGGAGCCTTTTTGAGTAGAGGGCAGGCCTCACAATTGGATGTCACAGAATTTTCTTTAACCACTCGATTTCTGCGAACTTCTTTTGAGATTGTGGACGGGTCTTTTCCTAGCTTAGTAGCGATAGCTGAGAAGGTTTTTAGCTGTTCGATTCCTATTTGAATATCGTTGCGATCAGAGAGAGTTAAGTGTTTGTTTTTCATTGTCAGTTACCAACTTGTCCCATAGTAAGTTCTACCTTATTTTTTTGTCTCAGTCTAATTTCCAGTTTTTAAGACAGACTAGAACTTACTTTGAGAATTTTGGATCACAATAGAAAGCCTCGACAATCTAAAAATATAGTGAAGTCTCCTTTTATTTATGGTATAATAGCGGAGAGAAACTACTTGGAGGAAATGATGTCAAACGAACATAATGAAACATTAAATGACCAACAAATTGTCCGCCGTGAAAAAATGGCGGCTTTAGCTGAGCAAGGAATCGACCCTTTTGGGAAACGATTTGAGCGCACAGCAACATCTGGTCAATTAAAAGCAAAATACGCTGACAAAACCAAAGAAGAACTACACGAAATCAACGAAACAGCTATCATCGCAGGGCGATTGATGACTAAGCGTGGAAAAGGTAAGGTTGGCTTTGCACATCTCCAAGACCGAGATGGACAAATCCAAATCTACGTCAGAAAAGACGCTGTCGGTGAGGAAAACTACGACATCTTCAAAAAGGCTGACCTTGGTGACTTTTTAGGCGTTGAAGGTGAGGTTATGCGCACAGATATGGGTGAGCTCTCTATCAAGGCGACACACATCACCCACCTCTCTAAGGCGCTTCGCCCACTGCCTGAGAAGTTCCACGGGCTGACTGACATTGAGACCATTTACCGCAAACGCCACCTCGACTTGATTTCAAACCGTGATAGCTTTGAGCGCTTTGTCACACGTTCTAAAATCATCTCTGAAATCCGCCGTTACCTTGATGGGCTTGGCTTCCTTGAAGTGGAGACACCTGTTTTGCACAATGAAGCTGGTGGTGCTGCTGCTCGTCCATTTATCACGCACCACAATGCGCAAGATATGGACATGGTGCTTCGTATCGCAACGGAGTTGCACCTCAAACGCTTGATTGTCGGTGGCATGGAGCGTGTCTATGAGATTGGACGTATCTTCCGTAACGAAGGCATGGACGCTACACACAACCCAGAGTTTACTTCTATTGAGGTTTACCAAGCCTATGCTGATTTCCAAGACATCATGGACTTGACTGAAGGCATCATCCAACACGCTGCTAAGGCAGTTAAGGGAGACGGTCCTATCACTTATCAAGATACTGAAATCATGATTAACGAGCCATTTAAGCGTGTGCACATGGTGGACGCTATCAAGGAAGTGACTGGCGTTGACTTCTGGCGTAAAATGAGCCTAGACGAAGCTAAGCAACTAGCTGCTGACAAGGGTGTCCCTGTTGAAAAACACTTCACTAGTGTCGGACACATCATCAATGCTTTCTTTGAAGAATTTGTCGAAGAAACCCTTATCCAACCAACCTTCGTCTACGGTCATCCTGTCGAAGTGTCACCGCTTGCTAAGAAAAATGCAGACGACCCACGCTTTACAGATCGCTTTGAGCTCTTTATCATGACTAAAGAATATGGTAATGCCTTTACTGAGCTCAACGACCCAATCGATCAACTTGAGCGCTTCAAAGCACAAGCCGCTGCCAAAGAGCTGGGTGATGACGAAGCGACTGGCATTGACTACGACTACGTCGAAGCCCTTGAGTACGGCATGCCACCAACTGGCGGACTCGGTATCGGTATCGACCGTCTCGTCATGCTCCTCACTGACACCACAACCATCCGTGATGTCTTGCTGTTTCCGACGATGAAATAAAACAAAAAAATGATAGCAAAGCTATCGTTTTTTTGTTTTCTAATTGGAGAAGAGGATATACCTATATATACATAAAACTGTCCTAATCAAAGTAAGGTAATTCTATCTCTTCTGTCAGTATTTTTTCCACAATTCTATTGTCTAGTAAGGCAACAAAAATTTTAATTTGACATGGTTCTACAACAATTCTATTCTCATTAAAATGGAAAACTGGTATATCTTCTAAAGTATATTGAGCTTCATTTTTCTTAACATAATTTTTAAGCCTATCGATGGCATCTCTTAGCCTTTCCTTCTTTATCCTATTGATAGCCTTATTCCCATGACCAGAATATTGGGATAGCGCCTTAGATAAAGCAGGCGTATCTCTAACAATGGCCATAGTTTCCTCTACATTCTTTATCTGAACATCTGTTCTAGCACTAGTTATTTTAAAACTCTCATCATCTGGAGTATTAAACTTATGTAATTTTTTCTCAGCATAGAAATCAATGTGAGAAGACAAGCGGCATGCTATATCTAATTTTCTAACATCATAGATTTCAACACTATATGTTTTGTTAACTCTTTTCGTTAGTTTTGCGATAAAATTAGATTGAGGTAGCTCCAATCCCTTAGTAACTTCATTTAACTTCAATTCGGGTCTATCTTCTACACCAGATCTTTTAAAAACCTTCGGTAAAATAAAAACTCTATTTTTTACTAACACTGTCTTACTATTAATTTCTGAGAAATAAATAGTTTCCGTTTGCCCCTCTTTAAAATAATATAAAACTAGATTAGGTTTAAAGCCGTTACCTTGATAGTCAATATCATCTATATTATTAAGTCTATGTTCTTCCTTTTGAAAATCTATTTCAAAAAATTCAGTCAGTATGTGATAAGGATTTTCTTCTGATAAATTTGATATTTTAAGTTTATTTGGTGTTTCAAATATTCTCAATTCATCATATTCTTTTAAATTTGATGGATTTGGGAATAACAAGTTCTTCTCAAATCTTTTTAAATATTTGTCAAGTACATTTAGTGACTTTACACTTTTGTCTCCATCTTTCATTTCCACCAAAGCAATATTTATCAATTTTTCTGCCATCTAATTCAAACTCTCCTCTCCAAGAACTCCTAACTGTCCCTCTTCTACCTTTCCTAGAGGAACAAAACGTACTTCTCTACCCAAAACGGATTTCAACTGACTATTTTTTACAAAAAGTAGTAATTCTTTTTCCTTGTATTTTCCTACCACTAATGAATAGCCAATCATCATCAAAGGAACATTAACAAACAATTCGTTAGAATGCCAATAAAAATACCCTAATATAAGTTGTAGAAAAATAACTGCAACTAATCCTGTAATCGGTGTATCTGGTACGGAAATCGTTGTGACTACTGGCAATAACACTCCCAATATAAATTCTCTACTTCCTTGATTGTAAGATAATCCAACCTTCCCACCATCAACTCCATTTCCTCTAATGTAATTTGAACTTTGGGTGATTTTTATCTTAACATAACACAATGCGAGGATTGATAATATAAAGATAACAATCAAGACGAGAAATACAATCTTCTTACTTGTCCATAATATTGGAAAAGGCGGAAACCATGTACCTAATAGTTCATAAGCCTGAATATACATAATAAGAATCAAAAAGAAATAGCTAAGCGAGAACGAAGAAAGAAAATAAGAAAATTTAAATCGTTTACTAACACTGTCTTTAAACATTTCTATCTCCTTTTAATCCACCCTAACCTGCCCATTCATGAGCATGGGTAAAAGCCAATCGCGTAGCTGAGCGAGTTCTTGGTTTTGTTTACTTCGGTTCTTTATTTCTTCAAACATCGGTAATACTGTTTTATGGTACTTTTCTCTTAGTTCAAATGTCGGACAGATAAGTTCAATCCTTGAAAAATCTTCCTTGTTCATATTAGCAAAAGTATTACCTGTTTTTGCTTTCGCATTTTCAAAGTATTTTTTCAATAAGAAATATATATAATATTTATTTTCAATACATTGGAAAATAATGGAATTGATTTGCTGATTAGTTTGACTAGGTTGAGTAGTAAAACCAATCTCTCCAACAGTTGCGATACAGGATACGCACAAACTATCAGCTGGTAAATACTTTGTCTTTTGACCGTCTGCTCCCTTGTCTGATAACGTTTCAGCAGAAGACCAAACAAATGTATTTCCTCTGATGTCACCAATTGTTACAAATGGAATTTTCCCTCCAAAATTCTCTTCTTTCTTTCTTGAAGGGGTTTTACCTGTAATAATCCTACTTTCCATCTCCCCCAACTTCTTCACTTCCCATCCCTCTGGAATTTCACGTTTGAGGGTTTCGTTGTAGACCATTTTGCCTCCTGATGATTTGTAAGGCTTACCATTCTCATCTGGAAAATCAAACTGCACAAACCAGTAGTCATAGAGAGTCTTTGCCATGGCTTCTAGCTGGGTATTGATTTGATTGTTGAGGGCGATTTGGTTGTCAATAGTCCTTAAAAGATTCCCTATACATATCTGATTATCATACTCTGGGATATAAACGGTTATATCGTAAATATCTTTCGGTGAAATATTTCGTTGTTTAGTACCACTTGCACGATATTCCATCTGTTTTCTAACGTTAGTTGTTGATAGAAGATATTTGAGAAAATTAACATCAACATCATTTCTTATGGATTCAACTTTTCCAACACGTTGATTTAACACAAAAATCACATTCGCATTTTTAGGTACAAATGCCGAGTTTCCCAGTAATCCAATTACCTGTTCGGTTAGCGGAATGATTAAATCTCCACTCTTCAAGATATACTCTTCTGAAAATTCGCCACCATAATATGTTGCACTCTTCGAGTCAAATACAAATTCACTACTCTCACTGATATTCTTTAAAGTAACCAAACTATATAAACTTTTTTCCACGTAGAACTTAGATTTAAAAGCAAATCCATGTTTTATTTTGATTAAATCTCCAAGTTTAACTTTTCTCCACTCACTCATACCGCAACCCCTCCATCTGCTTTTCAATCTCCTTTTCCAACTCATGGCTTTTAGCGAAGAGTTGAGATAAGCTTTCTTTATATTTCTTCATATTCTGCTCAAACTCTTCTGCACTAATATCCACATAGTCAATTTTTATCTCAAAGTACTGCCCCGCTGACAAGCTATAGTTTTTCGCTTTTACCTCGTCATAGGTCACAAGCACTGAAAAGTCATCAACTTTCTCTTTTGCGATAAAGGTCTCAATGATTTGAGTTTCCTCTTCTTTGGTTAGGATTGTCTTTTGGTTCTTGCCTTCTTTGACCTTACGTCCTAGGTTTGAGGCATCAATCAAGACGACATCACCCTTATTTTCCTTATCGATAAAAAGAATAGAAACATTAGTCCCTGTAGTGGCAAAGATATTAGAAGGCATAGAGACTACACCTGCTAACATACGATTGTCCACCAAGTGTTTGCGGATTTTCTTGTCAATCCCTGACTGCGCTGTGATAAAGCCTGTCGGTACAACAACAGCTGCCTTTCCTGTCTCGCTCAAGGAGTCGATGATATGCTGTAAGAAGAGCTGATAAATCGCCATTTTGTCTTTTGACTTTGCAGGAATCTTAGGCACCCCTGCAAAGAAACGCTGAGCATTTTCAGGGGTATCAATGCTATCACGCCAGTCTGAAAAGTCCAATTTAAAAGGCGGATTAGAGACGATATAGTCCATCTTTTCAGGATGGCGATTATTGGTAATGGTATTGCCTTGAACAATATTGTGAATGGAGTGGGTCAAATTATTTAGAATGAGATTCATACGCAAGAGATTGGATGACTTTTGAGAGATGTCCTGACTGTAGACAGTGAGGTTGTCATAACCAATCTGACTGGCTAGATTCATCAGCAAAGTCCCGGACCCTGCAGAAGGGTCATAGATTTTCACACTCTGAGGATGGTCATCCCCAACTAATATCCGTGCAATGATTTTGGCTACTGAATGAGGGGTATAGTACTCAGCATATTTTCCTCCTCCATCTTTATTGTAGTCCTTAATCATATACTCAAAAATCGTAGAGAAAAAGTCAAATCCTTGCGCAAAGATAGCCTCGTCAAACTTAGCTGTTGCTAATTTTGAGATAATTTGTTTAGCTACCTCATCACGTTGAGCAGGATCTCGGACAATATCTGCTATCAAGTTTTCCTCAAAGAGACGAATAGAGGCATTTCCTGCTGTATGGACAGAATAGATGTCATTGTTTTCAACAGAGATATCATTTAAAGTCTGGTCAAAAATCTTGTAAAAGCCATCTTCATTTTGCTGTTGAAATAGTGCATCAATCAACTGATTTGGTTTTAAAGTCGCGGCATCATTTCCCATCATCATGAGCAAAAACTCATAATCATCTTTACTCATAGCAGAGAGAGTTTTGCTATCATAATTGTCATCAACTTTCTTTGCCTCATATAAAAATTTGTCATTTAAAAACTTATAGAGAAAAGATTGAGTGACAAGATTATACTCTCCCGCTTCTCCACCTAGACCAGCGTTTGTAGAGATAGCTTTGATGTCATCGACCAAGTCCATCACAACTTCTTTATAATTTTCTGTCATTAGATTTGTACTTCTCCTATATATTCTTCTGATATCAATCGTGAAAAATCTTTCACGTCTTGTAGTGACTTCTTACTGTTGGTTGCTTTCATTCCTTGTCCAGCTGTCTGGATAACTTCTTTTTGAAAGAAAGCTTCATTTTTGAGGATACCTTCATTTTGAAGCACCTTTTGATCAATGGGATGCTTCATATAGTTTAAAATAGTGTAAAGCTCTTCGTCTACTGTGATGTTTTGTGACTTTGCCAGATGTTTATAAACCCTAGCATACTTTTCATCTCCTTCAAATTTATGTACCAGCATCTCATCTTTACGATTATGTTCTTTCGCTTTTCTCCAGATAGACTCAAACTCTTTTGATAAGGCATTAAAGTTTGATACACTTACCTCTGCAATGTTTTGTTTCTCTAAGAGACGGTGAAACTCTTCAGATAAAGAAATCCATTTAGGATCTTTGTGATCAAAATTACGATTCAACTCAGTAGCTGCCCTTCGCACGGCATCTGCTAATGCATTCGAGGCTAGCTCTAATTCTTTTGTTTCTCCTTTTTTAAAGAAAAATTCCGTGTTAAACATCGCTAAATTTAACAGCTGCTCTGCCGAGGTATCATCCATTGCTCTTAGAAGAGACATCGTTTGAAGACGTAATTTTACACTATTTTGAAGCTTAGCTATACGACCAATTTCAATTTTAGCAATAATGTCTCGATGCTCTAAGAGTCTCGCTAAATTGTAGTACTCTTTTATGGATTCAAGAGCTTTTCTAAGCTCTATTAACTGTTTTTCATCATCTATGGCTGAGATTTCTTGGTCAAAATATTCGAGATTATCTATTGTGTATGGGACTAGGATAGATTGTGCTTCTTTGAGGTGTTTTTCTATTTCTTCATTTGATATAAAGAGTGAACCAAAGGCTTGACTCATTTCCTCTTCATCAAGACTTAGACTGTACTCTTTATTGAGTTCTTCAAAGTAAGCTTGATTTGTTTTTTCAAATTCTCGGCTGATATTAGCAAAATCAACCACATAACCTACACGAAAACTTTTGTAAGGACGATTAACCCGAGTCAGTGTCTGCAAAAGATTGTGCGCTTTTACTTGACGTCCTAAGTAGAGCTTTTTCAAACGTGGAGCATCAAAACCTGTAAGAAGCATATTATAGACAAAGAGAACATCTATTTCTCCATTTTTGTAGGCCGCTACTTCTTCTTTGCGTGTCTCTTTATCATCTTCATCACTCAGTATCAATGCCCCCTTGAATTCAGAATACCGCTCTTTAAATTGTTTAAACAGCTCTCGTGCTTGGTTTGACGAGTCTGCTACGACCATTGCACCAATAGAATTATCACCATAGATTATACGAGAATTTTTAAAATCATCGATGATGTAGTCTAACATGGGCATGACATAGCTAGGGTGGGCTAGAAGTAGTTTCTTATTGAGAGTTCCTTGCTCTACTTGACTTTCTAAGCTAGCTAGTGTTTCTTGGATTTTTTCACGGTATTGTGTTGTTACCTCTTCTCTAATCAATCTTAATGTATAGCCGTCCGCAATAGATTGATTATAGTAATATTTGTGAATATAGTCCCCAAAAATATCTCTCGTAGACTTTCGATCTAGCTTTTCTTCTTTTTTATCATCTTTATTGACAATAAGAGGTGTTCCTGTGAGCGCTATTTTGATAGCATTTGGATCTGCCTGATAGAGATTAGGCAAGAAAGACCCCGTTGTTCTATAGGAACGGTGAGCTTCATCGATAAAATAGATATTCTGAATCGTCACATCATAACCCGACTTATCTGTAAAATCTGTTTCTGCATCAAACTTTTGAATATTTACAACAGCAATGTCTTCATTAAAAGGGGTATTTAACTCTGATTTTCTATTGATAAACCTAACGCTTAAACCGCGTTTGACAAACTCATCCTTAGCTTGTGTCGCAAGATCTAGGCGGTCTACAATAAAGTAAAATCGTGTGACAATTCCTTGCTTAGAAAAATATTCCTTCAAAACCGCGTTATTAAAATAGGTGAGAGCCGTTTTTCCTGAACCTTGTGTATGCCAGATGACGCCTTTTTTGCCGCCATTTGCAATCATTTTTTTAATAGCTTGCGTTGCAAAATATTGTGGATACCTCATGACATGCTTTTGGAGTTGAACAAGTCCATCTTTTCCTTTTTCTGCAACATAAACAATACCATACCTTAAAAAGAAAAAGAAGCGTTCTTTTTGGTACATAGAGGTTAGGAAACGATTTGTCGGTGTATCTTCCTTCTTATTAACATCAAATTCATCTTGATATTTATAGGTTGGACGATTCCAATCTTTTAAAATAATGTCTTCTTTTTGAGAATCTAGCTGACTCAGTGCGACTTTACATGATGCAAAATCTTCCTCTTTAAAAGCATTGAATTTCGTTTTTTGGTAAGCTGTTGATGAATAATAAGAGCCCTGATACTGCGCCCCCTTGAGTTTGGTCATATTCCTTGTTATCAGAGTAGGTAATCAACTGCGTTATATTGATAAACTTTCTAAACTTCTTATTTTTAAATCTTTTTTCAATGCGTTCAAACTCTGATTGAATACCTATCTTACCGTCTCTAATGGCATTTGGTTTCTTCACTTCTATAAAAGACAGAGGAAGACCATTGATAAAGAGTGTAATATCTGGACGAAACTCCTCACCGTCATTCACACATTCCACTTCAAGACTAAACTCAAAAGTGTTATTTTCTAGATTTTCCCAATCAATAAGTTTGTATTCTTTTTTACCTTGAAGACGTTCAAAAAAACTTTTTCCTAAATCATCTTGAGCAAGTTCTACCTTGATATTTTTAAAAACATTATCAAAATCTTCTTGATTAGCATCTGAGTTTAAGGATAAAAAGGCACTTCTAAAGCGATTTATAAGAATATTTGTCTCCTCATCTTTATCCTGCCTTAACTCTTTATTTTTAATGTAAGTATAACCTAAACGTGTCAAATGAACAGCTGCCGGCAGTTGAACTCTAGTTAATTCATTATGTTCCATTCTTACTCTCCTATTCACTAAACTATTTTCCCGAAAACGTCTATTATTACTTCTATTTTTACCAAAAATATCAGCTTTTTTTAACGTTAAAAGTAAATATTAGATTCTACTTTTACCTTACTCCCCAACCCCTCCTTTTTTAAGCACGGTTAATTTTTTTCAAAAGCAAGCATGCTTAACTTTTAATCTGTGCTTTTTTAGGTTATAATAGGGGTATTAAGTATTAGGAGTGAAAAGAACTGCGTATGATGTCACGATATTGGGTTACTTTTTTATCAGCTGCTATCTTTATGGGCTATGGTCTCTTAGCTGGAAAGGTTGTCTTTCTTATCTTGGGGCTTGTTTTTGCTGTTATAGGGATTGCGGACTATGTGACATCTAAAAAGTAGTCTTTTCTTAGAAAGAAGTTTTATGAAATCTCATCACACGGCGTCAAAAATTTCTCTTAGTGAGGTCAATCAAAGTATTGATGTCCCTAAAAACGCCTCTTTCTGGCGGACTTTACGTGCCTTTTTAGGACCCGGGGCGCTGGTTGCCGTCGGCTACATGGATCCGGGGAACTGGATTACCAGTGTCGTGGGGGGCGCTAGCTACAAGTACCTCCTGCTCTCTGTGGTGCTTTTGTCATCACTAATGGCAATGCAGCTACAGCAAATGGCAGGAAAGCTGGGTATCGTCACGCGCCAAGACTTAGCTCAAGCCACAGCCAATCACCTGCCACGAGGTATTCGCTATATTCTCTTTGTCATCTTGGAGTTGGCACTGATGGCGACTGATCTTGCCGAGGTTATCGGCTCTGGGATAGCTCTGCACCTGCTCTTTGGCTGGCCACTACTCTTTTCTATTTTCATCACGATTTTGGATGTCTTTTTGCTACTGTCTATCATGAAAATGGGTTTTCGCAAGATTGAAGCGATTGTCTCGACGCTTATTTTGACTATTTTAGTCATTTTCATCTATCTGACCGTCATCTCAAAGCCTAGTATTTCTGGGATTTTGATGGGCTATATTCCAAACTTGTCGGTCTTTGATAGTAGTCAAGTCGTCGCTGGCAATACCAAGCTGACACTAGCTCTAGGGATTATCGGTGCGACCGTTATGCCACATAATCTCTACCTGCACTCATCTATCTCGCAGACCCGCAAAGTTGACTATGATAAGCCTGAGTCCATCAAGCAGGCAGTCAAGTTTATGACTTGGGATTCTAATATCCAGCTATCTATGGCTTTTGTCGTCAATTCGCTACTGCTCATTTTGGGGGCTTCGCTCTTTTATGGGCATGCTAGCCAGATTAGCGCTTTTGCGCAGATGTACAATGCCCTCTCAGACAGCACTATCGCTGGAAGCGTCGCAAGCAGCCTGCTCTCTACACTTTTTGCTATTGCGCTCTTAGCGAGCGGGCAAAACTCGACCATCACAGGGACACTGACGGGACAGATAGTTATGGAGGGGTTCTTACATCTCAAAATGCCTCAATGGCTCATCCGCCTGACAACACGCTTGCTTGCGCTACTGCCTGTCATCATCGCAGCTATCCTCTTTGGGGACAAGGAAACAGTGCTTGACCAGCTGATTGTCTACTCCCAAGTTTTCCTATCAGTGGCTCTGCCATTCTCTATTTTCCCATTGATTTACTTCACATCTAATAAAAAGCTCATGGGAGAGTTTGCCAATGCCAAGTGGAACACTATCATTGCCTATGCGGTGGCGACCATTTTAACATTTTTAAACATCAAACTGATCTTTGATCTTTTCTAATATATAAAGGAGCTTTACATGCCTGCTATTTACCGACTACTGATGATTAGTGTCTCAACAGCTATTTTAGCTGTTCTCTCACAGCTGACCATTCCTATCGGAACAACGCCGATTACCTTGCAGACATTTGCCGTTGGGCTGGTCGCTAGTCTCTTGAAGTGGCGTGAAGCCCTTCTTGCGGTCGCACTTTACATCCTGCTCGGTGCTATTGGACTGCCTGTTTTTGCAGGTGGCGGGTCTGGTATTGCCACTCTAGCTAGTCCCAACTCTGGCTTTATCTGGGGTTTTCTCCTCCACGCCTTGGTGACTAGTCTCTTTCCTAAGACAAATATCGCCACGCTCTTTGGTGCCAATGTCCTTGGCGACTTGTGCCTCTTTGTCTGCGGTATCATATCCCTGCACTACCTTGGACACTTAAGCTGGACAGCAAGTATCCTAGCAGGCTTTGTGCCATTTATCCCTGTTGAGCTGGTGAAAATCCTTCTCATCAGCCTCATTATCCCAAAACTGCGCCAAAGTCTGAAAAATATGACTTATTTCCAATCATAAGAAAAAATCCCAGTTGAAACTGGGATTTTTGGTGTCTAATAACGTCTGAGCAGTCTTTTGATGCCCTTAATCATCTTGTATTTCATCGGTTTTGGATAATAGCGGAAAGTTCCCATTTTGCGCACGATATAGCCGTTGAAATTTTGCTTAAAGCGCAAAACCCCGTCACTCCCATCAAAGATCCCTTGAATGCCTAGGAAGGTATAAAAAGGAATGCCTTTTTCGATGGCTTTTGTCATGACATGCTCTTGTAAGACCACGGGAGCGTAAAATTTATTGAACTCCGTGTAAGATCCGCTAAAGAGATAGACGACTTCCTGCGGTGTGTAGATAAAGAGACTGCCTGCTAAAACCACATCTTCCTCACCGTACTTGTCAATGAAAGTTTTTGCCTCCTCCACTCGTGTCTCAAAAGTGGCTAACTGCTTTTCCAGCTGAGTTTTGACCTTCTTTTGCTTGGCTGAGTTGGGATTTTCTGCTAGCTTTTCATTGACCTCATTCAGCTCTTTTTGGTGAGTTGCCATGTCTTTTTGGAGATGGGCGAGATAGTCTTTGAAGTTGAGCGTTGCCACCACAAACTCCGCCTTATCGCCAAAGCTATCGTAAAAATCTTGGTAGTAGTCTAACGATTTGTCCTTGTATTCACGGCGCTCTGAGGTCGATGAGGTAATTTCCTTAAAGATAGACAACTCGTCACGCGTAAGAGTCCTCACTTTGATACCAAAAGAGCTGGTTTTATTTGCCAATGGACGCCCTTTTTTGCTGTAGGACTTGCGCAATGTCTCCTTTGTCAAGCCAGTTAAGTCCTTGACATAGTGCCAGTCTGGCTCACCACCTGGATAGCCCGTCTGCAAACCATCAAACGCATAACCTAGGTCCGTCAGATCAGCAATCAACTCTTTTCTCTCCTCGCTGGTCGCTTGCCCATTGCTATCAAAGGTCTGATAAGTGTCGTAGGGCTTGATGATGAGTTCCAGCGCTCCATTCGCCTTAGCATAATCACGCAGAGCACTGTAAAAAGGCTTTAAATCCTCTGGGTTCGAGGAGGCTGGACCCGAGTTGACCTCCATACGAAGACCACCTGTCTCAGGCATGCTGTAGAGGATAGCTGAGACGCTCACCTCACCGTCACGTACCCAACCAAGATAAGTGACCTTGAAACCACGACGCTCAAGCAGCTCTGCCATTTCCACCGTCTGCATAAAAGAGCGCTCTGTGTAGTTCTTGCTAGCTTCTTGATAGGTTTCTTTGGATAAAATTTTTAACACTTTCTTCTCCTTATTGCATTTTTAAAAACTCATTAACTTATAGATTAGCACCATAATCTTAAATGAAAGTAAATATTGTCTTATTTTCCTATTATTTTTCAACGAAAAAAGCTTGAGATTATCTCAAGCTTTTACTTAACCAATGATACTGCCGTTTGGCACTGACTTGTCCACAGTGAGCAAGGTCAGTTTGCCATCATGCTCAGCAGAGAGAATCATGCCTTGGCTGATGTATTTTTTCATCATTTTGCGTGGTTTGAGGTTGGCAACGATTTGCACTTTAAGCCCAATCAACTCTTCTGGATTTGGATAGAAGTTTGCGATACCAGAGAGGATTTGGCGGTGTTCACTGTCTCCTGCGTCCAAGCGGAACTGGAGGAGCTTGTCAGAACCTTCGACTTTTTGGCAGTCGATGACCTCTGCCACACGGATTTCTGCCTTGTCAAAGTCCTCGAACTTGATTTGTGCTTTGTTTTCGAGGAGCTTGACGTCTTCAGGCACCCATTCTTTTTCTTGAGCGAGTTTACCAGCGTCCATTTGCTCTTTGATGTAGCTGATTTCCTCGTCCATGTCAAGACGTGGGAAGATTGGTGTTCCTTTGGCAACGACAGTAAGACCTTCTGGTAGGTCGCTAAGTGCTAGGTTTTCAAGGCTAGTTACTTCTGGCAGACCGAGTTGTGTCATGATGGCGTTTGATGTTGTCATCATAAATGGCTGAATGAGGTGCGCTACCACACGCAAGCTCGCCACTAAGTGGCTCATAACCGCAGCTAGCTCGTCACGTTTGTCCTCGTCTTTTGCCAAGACCCAAGGCGCTGTCTCGTCGATGTATTTGTTGGTACGAGAGATGATTGCCCAGATGGCTTCGAGCGCACGTGGGTAGTCTACGGCTTCCATTTCCTTGTGGTAAGTGGCTAATTGGCTAGCGATTTCTGACTCAAGGCTGTCGTCAAAGACTGTCACACCAGACGCAAAAGCAGGCACCTTACCGTCAAAGTATTTATTGACCATAGCGACTGTGCGGTTGAGGAGATTTCCAAGGTCATTTGCCAGCTCGTAGTTGATACGACCGACATAGTCCTCTGGTGTAAAGGTACCGTCAGAGCCGACAGGCAGACTTCTCATGAGATAGTAGCGAAGCGGGTCAAGTCCGTAGCGCTCCACCAGCATTTCTGGATAGACCACGTTTCCTTTAGACTTGGACATCTTGCCGTCTTGCATGACGTACCAGCCGTGTGCTACCAAGCGTTTTGGAATAGGTTGTCCTAGAGCATGGAGGAAGATTGGCCAGTAAATCGAGTGGAAGCGCAGGATGTCCTTTCCGACCATATGAATGTCTGCTGGCCAGAACTTGTCCACACGGTTTTCAAGGTCATTTTCAAAACCAAGCGCTGTGTAGTAGTTAAAGAGGGCGTCCAGCCAAACGTACATGACGTGCTTAGGATTGCTTGGCACAGGCACACCCCAAGTAAAGCTGGTACGAGAGACTGCCAAGTCCTCAAGACCTGGCTCGATGAAGTTTTTAATCATCTCATTCATACGACTGTTTGGCGTGATGAAGTCTGGGTGTTCCTTGTAAAAGTCTAAGAGCCAGTCAGCATACTTGCCCATGCGGAAGAAATAAGACTCCTCAGAGACCCACTCCACCTCGTGACCGCTTGGGGCAATCCCGCCAGTCACCTTGCCATTTTCATCACGGAAAACCTCAGCCAGCTGGCTTTCAGTGAAGAACTCCTCGTCTGATACGGAGTACCAGCCAGCGTACTCACCGAGGTAGATGTCATCCTGCGCTAGCAATTTCTCAAAAATGCGCTGAACAGCCTTTTCGTGCTCAGGATTGGTCGTACGGTAAAAGACATCGTAGGAAATATCCAACAATTTCCAGAGTTCCTTGACACTCTCAGCCATACCATCCACATAAGTCTGCGGGTCAATGCCTGCTTCCTTGGCTTTTTGCTCAATCTTTTGCCCATGCTCATCAAGTCCAGTTAGATAATAAACATCGTAGCCTAAAAGACGCTTGTAGCGAGCCTGCACATCACAGGCAATGGTCGTGTAGGCAGAGCCGATGTGGAGCTTACCAGATGGGTAGTAGATTGGAGTCGTAATGTAAAATGATTTCTTTTCAGTCATGATAAATCCTTTCCAAGCAAATGAGCTTGTTTTGTTGGCTGACTACAAAAGTCAGCTAACTGCTATAGCACTTTATTATACCATAGAAACTAAGATTTTGCGAGATGGAAAAAGCCAAGTCTTGCATTTTGCGACTGGTGTGCTATAATAAAGTTGATTTATAATTATAAAAGAGAGGTAAATATATGCAAATCAAAATCGATAGCACTTTTTGGGAACTCTTTCCAGAGGCACAGATTAGTGTCCTTGTGGTGAAGGGGTTAGACAATCACATTGACGAGTCAAAAGACCCGCATTTTCAAGAACTTCTAGATGAGGCGAGCAAGAAAGCAGAGAGTTTCATCACCGAGGAGCCTTTCACATCAAACACAGTCATCCAAGAATGGCGTGAAGCTTTTACCAAATTCAAAACCAAAAAAGGGGCAAGGTCGTCTATTGAGGCGCTACTCAAAAGAGTTAGTCAAGGCAAGCGTTTTAGCCCAATCAATCCGCTTGTTGACCTCTACAATAGTATCTCACTAAGCTATGGTCTGCCTTGTGGTGGTGAGGATTTGGACAAGATTCAAGGTGATTTACACCTCGGTAAAGCCAAAGGTGGCGAGCCTTTCTTCCCACTTGGCGCAGAAAAAGACGCTCCTGCTCTACCTGAAGAGCTCATCTACTACGATGATGAGGGCGCTATCTGCCGTTGCCTCAACTGGCGTGAAGCCAAGCGCACCATGCTAACTGAGGAAACCAAAGACGCTATCCTCGTTATCGAAGCCATCAATCCTGAACAAGCAGAGCGAGCAAGAGCTGCTATGGAAGCACTCAAGCAACTACTAAGTGATGAAATGGGTGTCACAGGTGACATTCACCACTTGACCATCGATACACCAGACTACACTATTGACTAAAAATAACCTCAGCTTAAATGCTGAGGTTATTTAATCATAAGAGACGACATCGAGTTGACCATTGCTGTATTCAGCGATAAAAATCTGAGAGACATCAGTGTAGCCCGCTTCTTCTAGCTTGTCTAAAAGCCAGCTCTCGCTCTTATCCATACTGTCCAAAATATCCTGCTGAATAACACCGTCTGTCACCAGCGGATACTTGGGATTTTCCTCGCCGGCCTGGACCACGATAAGCTGACCGTTTTGCTCCAGCACCGCACGTTTGACGTCCTTGATTTTGAAAATGCCTTGCCCACGGAGTTTGAGCGCCACATCAGATGCAGACAAGCCAGCACTACGACAAGCCTCTACATCCAATACACCACGTTTGATGAGAACGATGGGCTTGCCGTCCACGACCTGCTTGACAAGAGACGAGTTGGTTTTCAACCACTTGAGAGACAAGACCAAAACTGTCCAGATGAGGAGAATAATGCAATACTGCAGGATAGAAATGGCTGGACTGTAAATCACGCCACCGATAATGCCACCCAGCACATAGTTTTGAATCTGGTCACTAGCAGACGTCGGCGCTAGATTGTTCTTGCCAGAGATATTGATAACCAAAATCAAGGACAGCAAACCAATAGCCAGCTTAATGGCTACATCTAAATAATTCAGCGTCATTTATCCACCTCCACAAGCTCTACATCACTACTGACTAGCTCTAGCTTTTCCAGCAAATAAGTGTCTGTCTCACTGCCTGAGATGGCTCGGTAAAATTGATTGCCGACCTTGAGAATCGCCCCATCTGTCGCAGCTGAAGTATTGACATAGACTTTAGACTTGTCCACACCCAGCTCTTTTGAGACCACCTCGATAAAGTGTAGCGAAGTGCGGTATTGATTATCCGAAGCGCTATTGCTCTGGAAATTGCTGATACTGATACATGCCATAAGCACCGTTGTCAGCACAAGGATAATCACCAACTCACGATATTTGCTATCCTTTTTGTGCCGATAAGCCTGTACAGACGTTGCCATTGTCGCAAGCAAAAGAACTACTAAAAAACCAAGCATAAGCCAGTTGCCAGAGCTAATCTGACTCAAAACATAATCATAGGAGTAAAATTTCATAGCTTTATTATAAGGAATCTCCGTTTAGCTTTCAAGCGTCTTGCTCGCAATTTTGGTATAATGGCAGTAGTTTATTAGTAAGAGAGGACTATACCATGATAGATACCAAAGATTTGATTGCCTACAAACAACTGCCTGTCTGGAGTGCTGATAACATCCCAGATCTTTTCCTAGATATGCACAACACCAAGGTCGGCACCTGGGGAAAACTCACGATTTTAGAGGGGATGTTGGATTATTTTGAGCTAGATGAAGAGGGCGAGGTTGTGCATGAGGCTCGCTTTGATAGTGCTTCTTCCATTCCTTTTGTAGAGCCGCAGGTCTGGCACCGTATCAAGCCAGCCTCCAGCAACCTACGCTTTTATCTGACTTTTTATTGCCAAAAAGAGGATTATT
Organism: Streptococcus hyointestinalis; assembly: GCF_900459405.1. Classification (NCBI taxonomy): domain Bacteria; kingdom Bacillati; phylum Bacillota; class Bacilli; order Lactobacillales; family Streptococcaceae; genus Streptococcus; species Streptococcus hyointestinalis. Next base: position 545,230 of record NZ_UHFN01000007.1, on the reverse strand, counting down.
TCGCTAAAAAATACCACCTCACCAAGACCCACTCTGAGGTCATCTTTAGCGCTCCTTATCTAAAAGAGCACAGTCGTGTGCTAGATTTGGGCTGTGGACAAGGGCGCAATGCGCTTTATCTGACTTTACTTGGACACGATGTCACTGCTGTGGATAAGAATGCCGAAAGCCTTGCCTTTCTAGAAGATATAGCCAGTCGTGAAGACTTATCCCTCACGACAAAAGCATGCGACATCGCTACTGCTGACATCAGTGGGACTTACGACTTTATCGTCTCGACAGTTGTACTGATGTTTCTAGACGCTGAGCGTATCCCTGACATTATCCACAATATGCAGGAACACACTACAGTTGGTGGTTACAATCTCATCGTCTGCGCTATGGATACCAAGGACTATCCATGCCCTATGCCCTTTCCTTTTACCTTCAAAGAAGGCGAGCTCAAGGACTACTATAAAGACTGGGAGTTGCTCAAGTACAATGAAAATGTCGGTGAGCTCCACCGCTTAGATGAAAACGGCAACCGTATCCAACTACGATTTGACACTATGCTGGCACGCAAAGTCAACTAACCCTTTTCACACACAAAACACCGCTAGAACTCTAGCGGTGTTTTTATGGTTAAGCGTCTTCTTTTTTCTTTTTAAGTCCTGCCAAGCCTAAGGTTGTGGCTAAGCCGATGAGACCTACTCCAGCATACTCAAAGCGGGATTGACTTTCTCCTGTCTCTGGGAGACTCGTCGTTGTAGCTTTTTGTGAGTTTGTCTGGCTAGCTAACGTAAGCCCTGCTTCACCAGCTTGGCTAGGCGTTTGCATTGCAGGTGCTTGGTTGGTTGGAGCTGACTTACCGTCTACTGGTGGCATTTGGCTTGGGGCAAAGTTGCCATTTCCTGTTTCTCCAAAGTTATTGCCAGTAGGAGCTGTGCCATTATCTGAAGGCAAGTCTTGTCCGTTTGGTGGGGTCATTTCTGTAGGAGCTTGCGCTGAGGTTGTGTCTATGCTTGAATCGATACCTTGCTCTGCTCCTTGGTTAGAAGGTACTTGTGGTTGGTTAGTAGTTGCTTGGTCATTATTATCACCAGTTGGGCGCTCAGGTGGCGTTGTACCGTTCGTTTCGTTTGGTGGAGTCGGTACATCGCTTGGAACTGTGCCATCAAATGCTCCACTGCCATTTGGTGGGGTTGGCATATCACTTGGTGTTGTGCCGTCTGGCAGAGCTGGTGGCGTTGTGCCATCGCCTGGCATTTGCCCATTCATCGGACCACCTTGACCGCCTGGAGCATTGGTATTGGTGTACTCTGTGCTAGCTGTCGTTGTTGTCGTATTGCTGCCAGTAGTGATAGTATAGTCACTACCATCTGTCAAGCTAGCGCTTGAGTAAACCAAGTGAGCTAGGCTAATCGGTGTGGTAAAGCTTGTGACGGTATTTCCAGCGCTATCTGTAATAGTCACTGTTTCTCCTGCGCTTGCTGTGAGATTTGTCGCTAGGAAATCTTGGCTAGAGCTGCTGTCAAAAGCTTCTGCCATAGCAGCATTTGCCGAACCTGCAATCAGCGTACCCCCTGTGATGATACCCTCACCGTCATAGCCAAGCGCTGTATCGGTACCGTCCTGACCAGAACCACCATAAACCACAATGGTACCACCTGTAATGGTTAGATTACCATTAGAGTCAAAGCCGTCACCACCAGCATTGACATAGACTGTACCACCATTGATGTTAAGCTCAATCTGGTCTGTCGCCAGCATGCCAGCATTTGCATTTGGCGTAGCATTGAGTCCGTCATCTGCAGCGTCCACATACAGCGTACCTCCATTGATAGTCAAGTACCAAGCCTCGATACCTTCGTCGTCCGTCTTGATAGAGACATTTCCAGAGTTAAGCGTGAAATTATGCCCAGCATGGATACCACGGTCGGTTGAAGTGATGGTCAGATTTGCCCCATCAATGGTAATGTCACCAATGGTTAAGTTCTCTGTGTCAATGGTTGCCATCCCTTGCCCACCAGCAATGATAGTGATGTCACCTCCAAGCAAGTTAATGGCTGTCGTGGCTTCAATCCCATCACTTCCAGACGAAATGACATAAGTCCCAGACTCGATGGTCACAGTGTCGCCGTAGATACCGTTGCTACCAGAACCAGAGGCAATCGCAGTGTAGCCGTCACCTGAAAAATTGAGGTCACCACTAACGTTAATACCAACAGATGAGGTGGAGGTGATGTTGTTGGTGCCAGATGTCGCGAGAAGTACGGTCGCTAAGCCTTGTGAGGAAATAGCTGGTGCGCTATTTGTGATATTGACATTGTCAAGATTGACTGTCACTTGACCAGAAACATCATCAGAGACAATGATGGAGCTGTTGGTAGCAGTCCCTGTAAAGGTGTAGGTCCCAGCACTTGAGATGACATAGCTGGTATTGTCAGCGATAGTTGTCGTCGTATCTGCGCTTACTGTGACACTCTGAGTGTCTGTTGTGCTGTCTGACGCAGAAGCTGTGCTTGTCTCACTAGTGGCATTATCTGTATCCTCTGTACTAGCACTTGTATCTGTGGTGTTCTCTGTTGTAGTTGACTCTTGACTGGTGTTTGTTTCACTTTCTGCACTTACATCTGTGCTTGCCTCAGTAGTAGCTACTACTGAATCTGCACTTGCTTTTTCACTGCTATTTGAAGCTGTACTGCTAGACTCGGTAGAAGCTGCTGTGGCTGTACTTGGTGTTGTGCTCGCTGTTGTATCTGTACTAGTAGCATCTGTAGTAGCACTTGAGCTTGTATCTGTAGTAGCCGTAGAAGCTTCGGTATCTGTCGTCGTTGAATCGCTTGTTTGTGTGACAAGAGCCGAGCTAGGCTCGCTACTGCTTGCTTCATCTGCACTTGCACTTCCTGCCATAATCCCAAAGGTTGTCAGACCTATCAGCGCCGAGGCTAAGCCAAATTTAAACTTACGAAAAGAAAAAGTTTGTTTGGTGTGTTTTGATGTCATAATGAACTCCTTATTGTTTAACAATTAGTTGTTTGCTAGTATAGAGAGCTCAGCTTAAACATTTCCGAAAAATAGCTTAAGTTTTGCTTATACCTGTCACAATTGTCGATAAAATAGACATATCTGTCACCCCCTTTTTTTGACTAAAGGTTATCAGTATATCACAAAATAAAAAAATATCAAGGCTTGCAATACACAATATATAGTGCTAAAATTTTATTAGTAACACAATATGTTGTTGCAAAGAGATAAAAAACACATCATATGATGATAGATTGGTGTTAGGAGATGCATATCCTACACGATTAACTGGAGGTGTATCACAATCGTGATTATATTAGCAGGGATGATTGGCGTTGGTAAGACCACTTACACCGCCCAATTAGCCAAAGAACTGGGAACTGAAGCTTTTTTTGAGCCTGTCGAGGACAATCCTATTTTGGATAAATACTATGAAAATCCTGAAAAATACGGCTTTGCTTTACAGATTTACTTTCTCAACAAACGCTTTAAAGCTATCAAAAAAGCTTATCATAGAGATGACAATGTGCTTGACCGCTCTATCTATGAGGATGCGCTCTTTACCTTTATTAACACGCTACAAGGCAGTATCTCAACGCAGGAGTACGGTATCTATCTAGAGCTTTTAGACAATATGATGGAAGAGCTTGACGGCATGCCTAAAAAAGCGCCAGACCTTCTCATCTACCTTGACGCTAGCTTTGAGCATATTATAAGTAATATCAAAAAACGTGGGCGCAGCTATGAGCAACCGACGGAAACCAATGGTCTTGAGGACTACTATCGTCTGCTTCATAACCATTATCAGGAATGGTATGACAAGTACGACTATAGCCCCAAAATGCTCATCAAGACAGACAATATTGACATTACCTGTGATGACGATTGGCAACAAGTCTTTGAGCAAATCAAAGATAAAATGCAAGAGCTAGGAATAGGAGACTAAGGTGGACACAGAAACAACAAATACAGCACTAGACGTAACAGAAATCACAGAAACAATAGAAAACAACCAAACAGACAACAATCTCAACAACTTATCCCTCAAAAAAGCCTATGACATCGCTTGGTCACGCTTTAACCGCACGGAAAAAGTCTTTGCGATTATCGCCTTTTGTGTCTCGCTTGGCTTTACCAGCTATGGGATATTACCAACTATCTTGAGAGGGGATTTTACATTGCTCAATACCCTCTCTATTATTATGTCCATCTTTGGCTTTATCGGGACATGGACGCTGGCTTTGCAGTGGCAACACACCTTTAAAGCCAACGGTATCCAAAATATCGCTAGCATATCAGTAGCTGGTATCCAGCATGTCTACGGGCATATGTTTACCAGTGTCTACTATCTGATTACCGAGTTTGTCGGACACTATAGCTGGCAAAAAAGACGTAACGAAGCAGGTGAGTTGGTCGTTGATAAGCGCTTTGGTGTACGTGATGTGTTGATTGCCATTTTCTTTTGGACCATTGGGCTTGGTGTGGTGTCTTACCTCATGGGTGGGACACGTATCATCCTAGACGCTATCACAAACGGACTTTCCTTTACCGCACAGCAACGCCAAGTCAAAGGGCACATCGACGGCTTTTATATCTGGCTTTTGGTAGATTTACTCAGTTTCTTTCTCTTTTTATCTGTTGGCAATCCCATCGCAGCTTTTGGCTACCTTGGCATGATGGCACAGGGCTGCGTGGGGATCATGATTTGGAAAAAAGGAAAAGGCAATTAAAGCTTTAAGGGTTGACACTTGTCTTTCTTCTTGTTAAGATAGTTAACCGTGAGCTTTTTATTGCGTATGCAATGTTATTGAAGCATATGCCTTTAGAGCACTTTTCCACACAACAACTTCACTAAGGAGGTCTTTTATGACGACACTACGTTTACTCCTGCCACAATGGCAAGGAGGCATGAATCCCAACTATGTTCTTGGTGCGGAGCTCTTGAGTGTTATTGCGCCACCTTCGTCACAGGATGAAATGATTAAAATTGACGTGCCGACAAACTTTGATGCTCCACTGGCAACTAAGAATGGAATTGACCGCTATGATGAGCTAGCAGACCAAACTCAGACTGTTTTGGATGTCTTAGCCCAAAAAGCTCCTGAAAAGGTAATCACCTTTGGAGGCGACTGCTCTATCTCACAAGCACCGTTTGCTTATCTCTCTGAAAAATACGGCGACAAGCTCGGTGTTCTCTGGTTGGATGCCCACCCAGATATTGCCACACCTGACTTTTCAAGCCACCTCCATGAGATGGTTCTTGCCAACCTCATGGGACAAGGCGCTAAGAGCTTTGATGACAAGGTCAAACGCCCTATTGATAGCCAAAAAGTCATGTACGCTGGGTTGATTGACAAAGACCTCCGCAAGGAAGAAGGCCCACTCGTTTTAGATAAAATCGCTTACGCAACTCCTAGCGATCTCAAAGAGAATAACCAAGTTATCCTTGACTGGATAAAAGAAAATAATATCGAAGTGCTTGCTGTTCATCTCGACTTGGACGTGCTTTCACCTTATGACTTTAGGTCTGTCTATCCAGCAGATCCAAAGAGCACTGTTGAGGCATTTCCTGCAGCTGTTGGTGAATTGACGCTTGACCAAGTCGTTGGTATCTTCAAAGACATCAGTACACAAGCTGAGCTTGTAGGCTTGTCTATTGCAGAGCATTTGCCTTGGGATGCTATTTATCTACGCAAAGCTTTTGAGAAGATTGACATTTTCAACTCTTAAAAAACAAGCACAGACACGGCAAAGTCTGTGCTTTTTTGCTATAATAAAGCTAAAAAAGACTAAAGGATGCTTATGAAACTCATTTCTTGGAATATTGATTCACTCAATGCTGCACTAACTAGCGACTCTGCTCGTGCACTGCTATCTCGCAAGGTGCTTGATACCTTGGTCAAGGAAAATGCAGACATCATCGCCATTCAAGAGACCAAGCTCTCTAGCAAAGGCCCAACCAAAAAACACCTGACTATCTTAGAAGACTATTTCCCAGACTATGCTGTTACTTGGCGCTCATCTGTCGAGCCTGCAAGAAAAGGCTACGCTGGCACCATGTTTCTCTACCGCAAAACGCTAAGTCCAGTCATCACCTATCCAGAAATCGACGCACCATCAACCATGGACAGCGAAGGGCGCATTATCACCCTTGAGTTTGAGGACTTTTTTGTCACACAAGTTTATGCACCAAATGCTGGTGACGGTCTCAAACGTCTAGCTGAACGCCAAGTCTGGGACGAGAAATACGCTGATTATCTAGAGAAACTCGATAGCCAAAAGCCAGTCCTTGCTACTGGTGACTACAACGTTGCCCACAAGGAAATCGACCTTGCTCATCCTAGTGCCAACCGCAGATCACCTGGCTTTACCGATGAGGAGCGTCATGGCTTTACACAACTGCTCAGTAAAGGTTTTACCGACACTTTCCGCTACATGCACGGTGATGTGCCAAATGTCTACAGCTGGTGGGCACAACGCAGCAAGACCAGTAAAATCAACAACTCCGGCTGGAGAATTGATTACTGGCTAGCTAGCAATCGTATCGCAGATAAAATCACAAAGTCTGATATGATTGACTCAGGTAGTCGCCAAGACCACACCCCTATTGTACTTGAGATTGACATCTAAAAAGACTGGTCAACTTGACCAGTCTTTTCTTATTGCTTCCATAAATCCTGATAGCTCGTGCGGTGCCCAATTTGAAGCAGTTCGCTGTCTTTGACCAGCAAAGGACGCTTAATCAGCATGCCGTTACTTGCTAGTAAAGTCAGAGCTTCCTTTTCATCCATGGTAGCGAGCTTGTCCTTTAACCCGAGGTCACGATAGACCTGACCGCTGGTGTTAAAAAACTGTTTGAGCTTAAAGCGACCTTGAGCAAGCCATGCTTCAAACTGCTCCACTTGCGGAGGATTTTCCTTGATATTGATACTATCAAAGTCAAGTCCTAACTCTTCTAGCTCCTTTTTGGCACGCTTGCAGGTCGTGCAAGGTGGGTATTGGTAAAATTGTAACATGTGTTCTCCTTTTTGGTTAAGAAAGGCTGTTTTTCAAACTGACACCCTCATGCTCTAAAAGCCATATCTTTTTGTCCAAGCCACCAGCATAGCCAGTCAGCTCTCCAGTACTGCTTATCACCCTATGACAGGGAATGAAAATTGACAAGGGATTGCGACCGACAGCACCACCAACAGCCTGAGCAGACTGACATCCTAGACAATCTGCAATCTCACCGTAGGTCATGACAGAACCTTGTGGAATGGTGGCTAGCACCTGCCAGACCTTTTGCTGGAAAGGTGTCCCGATAGACGATAAAGCAGGCTTACTAGGCAGACTACTTCCTACAAAGTAAGCGTCTAGCCAAGACACAGCCTTAGCTAAAATGGGATTTGTGCTCTGCTTGACATCAGCATCCTCTAGTTTTGCTTCGTAGTACTTTTGCCCTAAAAACCAAGCGCCTATCAGTGCCTTATCTGTCGCAACAAGAGACAATTGTCCTATTGGTGTGGTGTAGGTGGTTTTATAAACCTTGATGGATGTCATATGAAATAGCCTTTCCCAAATAAAGTCGTGCTTTATTTTTCAATCAAGCGTACACGTACAATATTATCACTTGCTTCAAATTTTGCAACTAATTGGTCGATTTTAGCACGATCATCCTCATCAAGGTCTAAAAGGGTATAAGCGTAATCGCCTTTAGAGCGGTTGATGATGTTATCAATGTTAATGCCAAGGTCTGACACGGCAGTTGAGATACGAGCGACGATATTTGGGACATTTTTGTTAATCAAGGTAATGCGGTAAGGTGCTACCAAGGCTTGCTCAACACGTGGAAAATTGACAGAGTTGATGATTTCACCTGTCTCCATAAAGCGACGAATGGTTTTTCCTGCCATGATAGCACAGTTAAGCTCAGCCTCTGCTGTTGAGCCACCCACGTGAGGAAAGACCGTGATATGCTCTTTGCCAAGCAAATCCTTATCCCCAAAGTCTGTCACATAGTGCTTGACAACACCTGTCTCAATGGCGTCAAAGAGAGCTTTGTTGTCCACCAACTCAGCACGTGCAAAGTTGATGATTGTCGTCCCTTTTGCCATGCTAGCAAAAGCGTTCTTGTCAAAAGTATGACGGGTATCGTCTGTCAAAGGCACATGCACCGTGATGTAATCACAGTTAGCAAAAATTTCCTTCAAATCGTTAACACGCTTAACGTGGCTTGAGATGTTCCACGCCGCTTCAATGGAGACATAAGGGTCGTATCCAAGGACGTTCATACCAAGACGTCTAGCATCATTGGCAATGCGTGCTCCAATCGCTCCTAACCCAATGACACCAAGTATTTTGCCTGCAATTTCGCTACCTGCAAACTGCTTTTTCCCTGCTTCGACTTGCTTTGGAATGTCGTCACCCGTTAGCTTGTTTACCCAAGTATTGGCTGCGATGTAATCACGAGCTGATAAGAGCAAGGACGCAATCACGGCTTCTTTCACCGCATTGGCGTTGGCTCCTGGGGTGTTAAAGACGACAATGCCTTGCTCTGTGGCTTGGTCGATTGGGATATTGTTGGTCCCTGCTCCTGCTCTTGCGATTGCCTTTAAGTTCTCTGGGAAAGTCTCACCGTGAAGATTTTGGCTGCGAATGATAAAGGCGTCTGGATTGTCCGCCTTATCACCGTCCACTTGAAATTGATTGCCCAGCTCTTTGAGACCGATTTGATTGATATTGTTATAGGTTCTGACACTAAAAACCATACGCACCACACTCGTTATTGCTAACGCCTTTCTTTTTTCTCTTGACAGCTTCTAGCTGTTTTCTTTTTCAAATTTTTCCATAAATGCAATCAAATCCACAACCCCTTGACGTGGGAAAGCGTTGTAGAGACTAGCTCGCATGCCACCAACTGAGCGGTGCCCTTTGATGTTTTTAAAACCAAGCGGAGTCGCTTCAGCCACAAATTTGCTGTCTAAGTCCTTACTTGGGGTTACAAAAGGAATGTTGGCAACAGAGCGCTCTTCCTTATTGATAACAGGACTTGTGTAGAAGTCTGATTGCTCGATGAAGTCGTAGAGGAGTTGAGACTTCTCACGGTTGAGCGCTTCCATCTTGTCCACACCGCCCATTTCCTTGACCCAGTCAAAAACGAGTTTTGAGATGTAGATACTGTAGGCTGGTGGGGTATTGTAAAGTGAGCCAGCGTCTGCCTGAATGCGGTAATCAAGCATGCTAGACAGGGCTGGTGTGTCGTTTAAGAAATCCTCACGCACAATGACCACCGTCACCCCAGCAGGTCCGATATTCTTTTGCGCACCTGCATAGATCATAGCAAAATCCTCGACATTGTAGCGCACTGCCAAGATATTAGACGACATATCAGCGATAATCGGCACACCGTTAGTATCTGGCAAGTCGTAAATAGCTGTGCCTTCGATGGTGTTGTTGGTCGTGATATGGACATAAGACGCTTCCTTGTCAATCGCTGACGCATCAAAAGTCGGGATATGATTATAATTGTCTTTTTCAGATGAAGCTAGTAAAATCGGCTCAAAAGGAATGGTCTCAGAGAGCTTAACCGCCTCAGTGTAAGCCTTTTTCCCCCAAGAACCACCAACCAGATAATAAGCCTTGCCACCCTTTGCAAAGTTGAGCGGAATCATCGAAAATTGAGTGGAGGCACCCCCTTGTAGAAAAATGACTTTATAATTGTCTGGAATTGCCATCAACTCACGCAAAGTCGACTCAGCGTCCTTGATAATGGCATCGAACTCACTGGAACGGTGTGACATCTCCAAAACACTCATGCCACTGCCTTGATAATCAAGAAACTCACGCTGTGCCTTCTCTAGCACTGGTTTCGGTAAAACTGCAGGACCTGCAGAAAAATTATAAATTGTCATAAGAATACCTCCGTTATATTTTACGATTATAACACAATTTTCTGAATTTTGTAAAGATTTCAGCGATTTTTTGTGATATTTTTCGCAAACAAAATGAAAAAGATAGATAGACATACCTACCTTTCTAAAATATCTTTGTTATAACAATTATAGTTTGTTAGTTTCTATATAGTATGTGTTATACTATACTTATGAAAAGTTACGGAATAGATTTTAGAAAACGAGTTATTAATTATGTAGAGGCTGGTCATTCCAAAAAAGAAACGTGTCAGTTATTTGGAATTAGCACTAATACACTGTATCTGTGGGAGAAACAACTCAAAGAACTAGGTCATTTGGAGCGCCAAAAAAGAAAACCAAGCCCTCGCAAATTGCCATTGGATAAGTTAGAAGCCTATGTCAAGGAACATCCAGATGCTTTCTTAAGGGAAATTGCAGAGCATTTTGACTGTAGTATTCCCTCAGTTTGGGCTGCCTTAAAAAAACTGAACATCACTTTAAAAAAAGACCACAACCTATAAAGAACAAGATAGCGAAAAGGTGAGACGCTATCTTGATGTTTTAGCCTGCTTTCCAAACACCCCTATTGTTTATATTGATGAGACTGGCATTGATACTTATCTTTATCGTCACAAAGCTAGAGCACCTCGAGGGGAGAAAGTATACGACAAGGTAAGTGGACGCAGATTCGAAAGAATTTCGGTAGTAGCTGGTCAAATTGGTTCTAAAATTATAGCCCCCTTGCTTTATCATGGAACGATGACAGCGGAATTATTTATCAAGTGGTATCAGGAGCAGCTATTGCCATCCTTGACAGAACCCCATGTCATCATTATGGATAATGCAGCTTTTCACCCCAAGAAACAACTAGATGAGCTTGCAGTGGCTAAGGGACACTATTTTCTTCCGCTTCCACCTTATTCCCCTGAACTCAATCCCATCGAACAGTTTTGGGCTACTCTAAAAAGAAAGGTGACTGAATTGTTAAGAACAGGTCGTTCTGTTCAGTCTGCTTTGGAATACTATTTTAAAACTAAATAACTATATTTTCTAAATTTATTATCTACCTTAACTTGCTATTGATAAAATGAAATAAATAATTTAAAATAAAAATAGATAGAAAACGCTTAACTGGCCAACTATAACTTCTTTTCTATATGACATGTGCAACTAGCTGAACCACACTAAAAGCTGTGAAAGGATTTTGAATTATGAAAAAGCGCTCACTTTTACTTGTCGTAGCAACAGCATTGCTAAGTGTACTCTTTTTATCCGCTTGCTCCAACAGCACAAAAGAACAAGAAAAATATTATGATTCTGATTTTATGTCTAGCCTTGAAAAAGGACTAGAGAATCGCTGGGCATATACTAATAACAAAAGCAATGCAGATGAAGTTTTATCTAAAAAAGGATATACCACAGCTACACAAAAAGAATTAGAACAAATCAAAAAATACCAAAACTTAAAGTTTAAAAATAGCAAGTTGCAAGAAGCGGCACTAGCTTACATTAATGAACTAAAAGAGGGTCTTTCAGTCGCAAAAACTTATGGCTCTAAATCTTTCGATGAAAACTGGTCTAAACACTATGATGCTAGAACATCTAAACTTATCGCTATTAATGCGATTAAAAAAATCAAGGTCTCTTCAAAATATCAAGACATTTTAGATGAATTACTAGCATCAGGAAAAGAAGTCAATCAAAATAATAAAAATAAAGAAAAACTTACAAATTTTGTAAAAACAATTGCTTTTACAAAGGACGAAGCAGAATCTAGCGAGGACTATTTCTATTACACAGCTACTGTTGAAAACACAACTGGTCTAAAAATTAGTAATCTAGGACTCTCTATCAAATTAATTGATGATCAAGGAGTAACCATAGACACACAGACAATTTATATAGATAGTTGGGATAAAAACGAAAAACGTAAATTAGAATTTTCAACATCTGAAACATTCTCTTCAATGCAAGTTTCTCTAGATGATTATTACAAACTTGAAGAGTAAGATAAAAGGATAGCACCGCTATCCTTTTATCTTACTCTTCTACAAAGCATCTGCGCCGTGTTCTCCGGTTCTAATGCGAATCACATCGTCAATTGGGATGACGAAGATTTTGCCGTCTCCGACGTCGCCAGTTTGGACGGCTTCTCGCACCAGTGCAACTAATTTATCCACCTCATCGTCTTTAGTGACAACTTCTACTTTGACCTTGGCAAGAAGTGCTGGGATGACTTTTTGACCACGGACATATTCTGCAAAGCCTTTTTGATTCCCATAGCCTAGGACTTGTGAGACGGTCATCCCTCTAGCAAGTCCTTCTTTTGTCATGGCGTCTTTTAAATCTTCTAGCTTATCCGAACGGATAATCGCTTCTACTTTTTTCATTGACAACTCCTCTCTAAATTACGAGTCTAATCCCATAAAGGTTGGGTAAGCGGTCTCACCATGCTCGCTATCATCAAGACCAATCGCCTCAGCACGCTCTGTAACACGTATTGGCATAAAGATTTGAATCCCTTTGACGATTACAAAAGTGGCAATCGCAGACCAAAGCACAGTCACAAGAATAGCAATAATCGTAACCCATAAAAGATGACCATTGCCATAGATAATCCCAACATTTTCTTTATCTAGCGCCAAGCTCGGCAGGGTAAAAATACCCGTCACTAGACCTCCAAAAATCCCGCCGACACCATGACAACCAAAGGCATCTAGAGCATCATCATAGCCCAAGCGATGTTTCAAAACAGAGATGGCTGCATAGCAAATAGGACTGACCGCAAAACCGATAACAATAGAACTCCATGTGGATACGAAACCAGCAGCAGGTGTTATAGCAACGAGACCAGCGATTAACCCCGTCGAAGCTCCGACAAGAGAGACCTTTTTAGTAAGGCAAGCCTCAATCACTATCCAAGAAAACATGGCTGCAGCCGCTGATAAATGCGTGGTTAGTAAAGCGTGAACCGCTTGGCTATTTGCAGAAAGAGCAGAGCCTGCATTAAAACCAAACCAACCTAACCAGAGAATCCCTGCTCCAAGTAGCACAAAGGGAACATTGTGCGGACGGTATTCTAAGCGCTGGTAGTTGCGTCTTTTTCCTAACATAAGGGCTAAAACTAAGCCAGAGACACCAGATGTGATGTGCACCACATCGCCACCTGCAAAGTCAATAGTTCCTAGCTGTGCGAGAAAGCCCTCGTCCCAGACCATGTGTGCAAATGGATAGTAGACCAACAACAGCCAGAAAACCATGAAAATCACCATTGGCAGGAAGCGCATACGACCAGCAACAGCCCCTGTTAAAATCGCTACTGCTATGATGGAAAACATCATCTGAAACATGGCAAACAAGGCATCTGGAATGTCTAATCCTCTACTGCTCGTCGTCTCACTAACCTTATTAAAAAAGAGATGACTGAAATTTCCAATAAAATCCCCATCTCCACCAAAAGACAGAGAATAGCCGACTGCAAACCATAGCAGTGTCCCGATGGCAATCGGCACCACACACATCATCATGGTATTGATGACATTTTTACGCCGTCCAAGCCCACCGTAAAAGAAAGCTAAGCCAGGTACCATAAAAAAGACCAAACCAGTACAGATAAAGATAAATGCTAAACTACCAGTATTCATAAATGACCTCCTGAAATAATATGTTAGATAATATAACACAATATATTTAGCAAGTCAATGACTTTTTCTCATTTTTCTGAATTTTCTCTCTAATCTATCATCTCTTGTTAGCTAAAAAAATAAGCAAGAGAACGTCACATTCTCTTACTTATTTAGCTGATGATAGGCATCGTAGACCTCTTGACGTGTTCTGCCAAGCTCTTTTGCCACTTTCTTAATAGCCTGTGTTGGCTTTAATCCATTAGAAATATACTGCTCTACTGCTTGTACAGGGTCAACATCAGATGTTAGTTTTTCTAACTCTTCATTCTGCATTTTTCCAGAAACGATAAGTAGGCATTCGCCTTTTAGAGGTGTTTCTTTGATGGCTTCTAAAAGTTCTGTGATCGTGCCACGTTGGTACTCTTCAAAGACCTTGGTTAGTTCCCGCACTAAAACCACTGGTCGATTGCCATAGACCGTTTTCATATTTTCCAACGTGCTTGCGACACGATAAGGCGACTCGTAGAAAATCTGTGTCTCTGGATAGGCTTTTTTTTCCTCAAAAAAGGCTTGCTGCTGTCCTTTCTTACGAGGTAAGAAGCCGTAAAAAACATGGGGCTGCGGCGCTAAGCCACTGGCTATAAGCGCTGTGATACCAGCGCTAGCACCAGGCAGTGCCACAACAGGAATATCCCTCTCAATAGCCGCTACAACCAAATCATGTCCTGGGTCAGAAATGGATGGCATTCCAGCATCCGAAACCTGCGCCAGCGATTTTCCAGACGCTAGCAAATCAAGGAGATAAGGAATCTTTTCATAGGCATTGTGCTCATGAAAACTGATTTGCTTTGTGTCAATCTCAAAGTGCTTTAAGAGAAGCCCTGTGTTTCTCGTGTCCTCAGCACAGATAAAATCAACGGTCTGTAGCGTTGCAATCGCTCGAAAGGTCATGTCCTCGAGGTTACCAATAGGGGTAGGCACCAGATAGAGTGTCCCTAGCTCTTTCTTGCCTTTAAAGCTCTTTTGTACTTGCATGGCTAGCCCCTATCTAACAACTCTTGGCAAAACATGCACTCTTCTTCATTTTCACGACGCTGTCCGTAAAAGGAATTGCAGATATGAAAACCATCCTCGTAGATACTCTCCAAGTGCTCTTTTCCTTGCGTCGAGTTTTTAGCCTGCTTTTCATGCTCGAGCTGACCCAAGCGCTCTCTCAACTTGGTGTTTTCAATGCGCAATTGGGTATTTTCTTCAATGAGTTGTTGAAATTGTTTTTTGAGCGTATCAGCTTCTGCCAAAGTGACCATCAAGTTTTGGGTCAAATCGTCAAAAGCGTCAAACAATTCTTTTTTATCCATGTGATTGAAACTCCTCTAGGGTATAAATAACAGGAACCACCGCTCCTTTTAAGGAGACTTTGATGGTTTTGGCAAAGATGTCAATCGCTAAAACCTCTCCTTGACCATCTTGAGTATCAATGAGCTCACCAACATCAGGAAAGTCAGCCATTGCTTCCTCATAGAAAGCTTCTTCGTAATTGAGGCAACATTTTAGCCGTCCACACAGCCCATTGCCCTTACCTGAGGTGATAGACAGACCTTGATTTTTCACCATTTTGATGGAAACAGGCGGAAACTCACCTAGAAAAGTCGAACAGCAAAGCGCTCGCCCGCAAGGTCCAAGTCCACCGTACACCTTTGATTCTTCTCGGCTATTGATTTGACGCAACTCAATCCGCATACGAAAATAGCTCGCCAAATCACGCAACAAACCTCTGAAGTCCACACGCCCATCAGCCGTAAAGGTAATCAGCACATGGTCACGATCCAGCGGAAAAGCAATAGTCACTAGATTCATCTTGAGCTTGCTGCGCTTGATGAGTTCATTGACATCAGAAAAAGCGTCTGCTGCTTGCTGTCGGTTTTCATCTGCTATCTGAAAATCCCGCTTGCTTGCCTGCCTCACAAAGGTAGGCAGTTTACTTGGCAGGCGATTTGCCTCTATTTCTTTAGGGCTTGTGATGACTTGCGCCAGGTGCGTACCTTTTTTATGCTTGACAACGACAAAGCTCTCTAGAGCAAGGGCGCTTTCTGTTTCTAGATAGCTCACTTGCCCTGTTTCTCTATCTTTTATCTTTACTACTTGTGTCATGATAATACCATATATTCTAGTGCATTTTGAAAACTGACGTTTTTTCTCCACATGTCGTAGGACTGATGGAGCCCTTCTAAAAGTTCTCGTGCAGCTTTTTCATTGAGGTGTTTGGCTAGTATCAAGGTCAAAAACTGATAAGCAAGCTCCTGCTCAGACTTATCACTTGCGAGTGCGACTAAGCGTGAAAGCTCAAGATAGGCTTGATTGCGATTTTTGAGTAGCATGTCCACAAACTCTTGACACTCATTGATAAGCGCTAAGCTCTGGTTATTTGCCATCAACTGCTCCAAGTCTGCACTGTCCTTTGCCACACTAGCTAGGAGATAAGCCTGACTCTTTAGAAAACCCTTTTGCTCAGCCATATGCTCGAGATAGGCTTGATTTTTAGGAAAATGAAAAACTTGTGTACGACTCTTGATAGTAGCCAACACCTTGCTCTCATCGCTGGTCAGCAAAATAATCAAGACCGAGCTCTGCGGCTCCTCGATGACTTTTAGGAGACTATTTGCGGCGTTGACGTGCATTTTTTCACAGTCTTTGATGATAAAGACTTGATTTTCACCTTCAAAGCCAGAACTTGAAAATTCTTTAATCAAGTTTCTGATGGTTTCAGTTTTGATACTATTGCCACTAGGTGCCACCAGCTTGACATCCGAAAACTCCACTTGGCTAATCAAACGGCAAGAACGGCAGATACCACAGGGCAGCTTGTCTTGGAGATTGTCACAAAAACGGCTCTGCGCCAAAAATAGCGCCATCTCAAAGCTAGCAAAACCACCTGAAAAGAGATAAGCATGACTGAGCCTATTGGTCTGTAAAATTGTCTTAAACTGCTGAAAAAGCTGGGGTTGTAACTGTTCAAGCTCTGATGTCATAGGACAGCCTTCTCCAAAAATCTAAGCACAGTATCATAGGCTTCTTTGACGACCTCATCAAGCGGTTTTGTCGCATCAATGGTCACAATGCGATCTGACTCGCTCTCAGCCAGTGCCAGATAGCCATTTCTGACCTTTTGGTGAAGTTCCAGCGCTTCTAAGTCTAAGCGATTGACCTCACGACTGGCATTTTGATTGATTCTCTCTAAGCCCACTTCAGACGGCACATCAAAATACAGGGTCAAGTCAGGCTTACGTTTATCTGTAGCGTAGTCATTTAACCAAGCAATAGCTGCCTTATCAAGCCCTCGTCCTGCTCCTTGATAGACCACCGAGCTATCAATAAAACGGTCCATCAAAACAAGACAGCCCTCATCTAGTGCAGGGGCTACCTTTTCCACCCAGTGCTGACGTCTAGCTGCGATGTAGAGCAAAAGCTCCGTCTTACTATCCATCTGCGTGTGATTGACATCTAAAATCACATCACGAATACGCTCAGAAATCTGAACACCTCCGGGTTCACGAGTGACTAAAATAGGCTGAGATACTTTTTCTCTCAAAAGAGGAAGCAGCCTCTCTAAAACCGTTGTTTTGCCTGCCCCATCTGGTCCTTCAAATGATAGCAAGTAGCCGTTTGTCATAGCCTGTAGTTCTCCTTTTATAATTTCTTCTATTGTACCAAAAAATCAGCAAAAAAACACCGCTAAGCCTAGCGGTGTTTTCAACTTAGAGAGCCTTAGCTTGCGTTTGCTCAACAGCCTCAATGGTTACAGGGACATCCGAAAAAATCGCCTTGACTTTATCATCAGAGTGGTGCCCTTCAAGCTGAATTTCGATAGTGGTTTTGCTCGTGTTGTGCTCCGCAATCACAATACGTTTGATATTGATTCCCGCTTTAGAAATAGCATCAACAGCCTTGGCAAGTGTGCCGACACTATCTTCACCTAAAAGTACAAGACGAGTTCCCACTTCACCATATCCAGACACTTCTAGAAAGGCTTTGAAAATGTCCTTATCTGTGATGATACCATAGACTTGGTCATTGTCCACAACAGGCAAAATGCTCACGTTATTTTTCATCATGATATAGATAGCGTCCTCAAGACTAGCATAGCGTGACACCGTGTAGACTTTTTTAATCATAATATCACGGATTTTAGTCTTGTTGAGCAGATAGTTCATCTCGTAGATAGAGAGACTGGTTGCTTTTGATGGCGTTGCCTCCGCCATAACGCCCTCTGTCACGATACCGACTAGTTTGTCGTTTTCAATCACAGGGAGACGACGTAAACCCTGTTCACGCAAAAGGTCTGTTGCTTGCGCCACCGTCGTATCTGGTGAAATAAACACAACTTTTTTTGTCATATAATCTTTAACTGCCATAGCTCTTTCCTCTTTCTAAAGCGAAATCTTTTTCCATTCTATTATATCACTTTTTTAACCGTTTTCACATCGTTTTCTGCTCATATTTTCAAAAATAAGATATTTTGTTATAATAGCACCTAAAAAAAGACGATAAAAAGGAAAATGTACATGTTTAAAAAAGTATTAGGTCTTGCAAGGAAGTACTGGCTAGGGGTGCTAGCGCTTAATGGTGTCATGCTCTTTTTAGGGCTGGCAGTCATCGTTCACGCTTTTAATGGCAACCTCGCTCTAAAAGTTATTGCTTCTTGGTTATCTGCCTTTCTAGCTTTTGGAGATGTCATGCTACTTCTTTCTCTATGGCAAAACATGAAACAGCGCAGCCGTTTGCTACAAAACACCTACCTAAAACTTCTGATTAGTACACATATTGGTTTGGTCTACAACATCTGCTATCTTGTCTTTGCGATTAGTCTCGGCTTTTTAGCAAAATCTTCTTGGTACTTTATTTATGCTTTGTACCATCTGGTCTTTGCTGTCAGCAAGTCCGCCATCGCACGTACTCTACAAAACGACAATCGACCCATTCTTTTTTGGCAGATGTACAGACGATTGGGTTATTGTCTCATTTTATCCGCTGTGATTTTTCATCTGCTGGTTATCTTTGTCACATCAGGTAGAGATAACCTCCACACTCAGCACCCTTTTATGGTTTATCTCATGGCTTTAATGACCTTTATCAATCTTATTAGCAGTAGCGTGACCCTCTTTTCTAAAAAAGGAAGGCAAGTTCTACAATTAAGAGCTGGTCGACCTATTCATTTTGCAGCTTCGCTGTTTTCTCTCTTTTTCTTACAAACTATGTTACTACGCCTTTATGGCAAGGATGAACTTGATTTTCAGCGTTTGATGACTATTATTTTAGGGACAAGCATCTTTCTTATTTTGATGATTTTAGGCATTGCTATGATTTCTATAGCCTATCAACAGACCAAGTCCATGCAAAAAACAGAAGCCTAAGCTTCTGTTTTTTAACCACCAAGATAGGCTTTACGCACTTCGTCAGAGGCGAGCAGCTCTTGTCCAGTACCTGAGAGGACGATTTTTCCTGTCTCAAGCACGTAACCACGATCAGCAATAGCTAGCGCTTTGTTGGCATTTTGCTCAACGAGAAGTACTGTTGTGCCTTGCTTTTGAATGTCTTGGATAATATCAAAGATTTCTTGAATGAAGATTGGAGCAAGCCCCATAGATGGCTCATCAAGAAGGAGCAATTTAGGACGGCTCATCAGCGCACGCCCCATAGCAAGCATTTGTTGCTCACCACCTGAGAGCGTTGCAGCGTCTTGATTTTTACGTTCTTCCAAGCGTGGGAAGCGCTCAAAAATCATCTTCAGATTTTTTTGATTTTGCTCACGGTCGTTATGTAAGAAGGCACCCATTTCCAGATTTTCCATAACGGTCAATCCTGAAAAAACATGACGTCCTTCTGGGACTTGTGATAGCCCATTGGCAACGATTTTTCGTGCAGGTGCTTTTTCGATAGATTCTCCTAAGAAAGAGATAGAGCCTTCACTCGGGCGCACAAGTCCTGAAATGGTACGCAAAATAGATGTTTTACCCGCACCGTTCGCTCCGATAAGCGTCACAACCTCGCCTTCGTTCACCTCAAAGGAGACGTTTTTGACAGCTTGGATAACGCCATAATGGATGGATAGATTATCAACTGTTAACATTGCACTCACTATGCTTCACCTCCAAGATAAGCCTCGATTACTCGCTTATCGTTTTTAATCTCATCTGGCGTTCCGTGCGCAATCACACGTCCATACTCAAGAACGTAGATACGCTCTGTTACTTCCATGACAAGACTCATATCATGCTCAATCAACATGATTGTGATGTTAAATTCTTCTTTAATTTGGCGAATCAACTGGGTCAATTCTGCCGTTTCTTGCGGATTCATCCCAGCAGCTGGCTCATCAAGAAACAAAATCTTAGGCTCAGTAGCAAGAGCTCGCACAATTTCCAAACGGCGTTGTTGTCCATAAGGAAGATTTTTAGCCAAAGTATCAGCTTCGCCATCCAAATCAAAGATAGCAAGCAAATCTAGGGCTTTTTGTCTTAGCTCTTTTTCGCTGCTGTAGTAGCTTGGTAGACGCAAGAGACTTGCGACAATATTTTGCTTATGACTGTTAGCAAGCCCAACAAGCACATTGTCTAAAACAGTCATTTCCTTAAAGAGACGGATATTTTGGAAAGTACGTGAAAGCCCAAGAGCTGCGATGTGATAAGGCTTTTTACCGTTTAGGAGATTGCCATCCAGTGTAATCGTCCCTTCACTTGGCTCATAGACGCCTGTCAAAAGGTTAAAGAGTGTTGTTTTACCAGCACCGTTTGGTCCGATAAGACCAACCAACTCACCTTCATTTAGCTCCAAGGTCACATCCCCTACAGCTGTCAGTCCGCCAAAGTTTTTCGTTAAATGTTTGACATCAAGAAGTGCCATTAGTTTTTGCCCTCCTTATCTTTTTTAAAGAGCGTTGATAATTTCAACTCACGAGTGCCAAGGAGACCTCCTGGACGAAAGACCATAACTAAGATAAGTGCTAGAGAGTAGATAACCATACGCAAGTCAGAGAAATTCTGCAAGTACATGTTCAATATACCAAGCACAATCGCAGCCACAATAGTTCCTGTCATAGAGCCTAGTCCACCTAGTACAGCGATGATGAGATAGTCAATGGACTTCATAATGGTAAAGTCTTTTGGTACAACGGTTCCGATGTAGCCGACATAAAGAGAACCTGCGATACTTGCTGTCATAGCCGCAAATGCAAAGGTCATGACCTTAATCTTGGTCGTATTAACCCCCATAGACTCAGCTGCAATCTCGTCTTCACGCACTGAGATGACCTCGTGTCCAATAGAGCTGCGCAAGAAATTCAACATCAAAATCGCAATCACCACAACAAAGGCATAAACAACTGGCCATGAAGTGTATTGAAGGATATCTGTAAGACCAGCCGCACCATTAGTAAGCTCACCACCGTTGACGATAGCGATACGGATGATTTCTGCAACCCCAAGTGTAGCAATCGCTAGATAGTCTCCTTTTAGACGTAGCGTTGGGAAACCAACGATGACTGCAATAACTCCAGCAATCAATACACCAACTAGCATTGAGAGGTAAAAGCCAGCATAAGTGTCATTGTAACCTGTGATAATAGCTGTTGCATAAGCCCCAATCGCCATAAATCCTGCTTGACCAAGAGGAAATTGTCCTGTGAAACCAAGCACTAAGTTTGTCCCCATAGCCATGATGACAGAGATACCCACTCCCATCATAATCTGAATGTAGTAAGCACCTAACATACCTGTACCTGTCAAAAAGGCAAGCAGAAGATAAATCACAACAATGACAGCAGCCCAAGACAGTATTGGTTTTAGATTTTGTTTCATGTTTTACACCTTCTCCTTTACATTCTTTCCAAGAATACCTGCTGGACGAATGAGTAAAATAATAATCAAAACAGCATAAACAACGGCATCTCTGAAACTTGACCAACCAACTGAGATAGAGAAGGTCTCAAGCAATCCAATTAACACACCACCGAGTGCTGCACCAGGGATGATACCAATTCCCCCAAGAACAGCAGCGATAAAGGCTTTAATACCTGGTGTCATACCCATCAATGGGTCAAGTGAGTTGTAGTAGAGTCCAATCAAGACCCCAGCAGCTCCCGCTAGCGCTGAGCCAAGGGCAAAGGTAAAGCTGATAGTATGGTTGACGTTAATCCCCATCAATTGCGCAGCATCGCTATCGACAGACACCGCACGCATGGCTTTCCCCATTTTGGTTTGCTTGACAATAAACTGCAAGGCTACCATCAAAACGATAGAGACACAAAGGATAATCAGCTGCACGTTTGTGATACTGATAGAGCCTAGGTTGTATTTGACGGTCTCAATAGCTTGTGGGAAGGCACGCTTATCAGCTCCTACAAAGTAAACCATGATGTACTCTAGGAAAAAGGACACACCAATGGCTGTAATCAAGGCTGCAATACGTGTGGAATTGCGCAGTGGACGATAAGCGAGAAACTCGATAACCACTCCTAAAAAGGCAGTGACAACCATTGTCAAGACAAGCGCCACAAAGAAATTCATATGATAGGTATTGATGAGATAGTAGCCAATAAACGCTCCCATCATGTAAATATCACCGTGAGCAAAGTTAATCAACTTGATGATACCATAAACCATTGTATATCCTAGAGCGAGCAGCGCATAAACACTTCCTAGGATAAGCCCATTAACGAGCTGTTGTAACATGTTGTTCACCCAACTTTCTAACAAATAATAAGGGAAGCAGAAGAAACCTGACACGACTTGGCAGTCACTCCACTTCCCATCTTACTAATTCTATGTAAACTTCCTACTCGTCAGGGTTGACGATGACTGATGATGTATCTACACCATTTGTCAAACCAATAACAGGGACTGACTTGACAGGGTTGTGCTTGCTGTTCATGGTCATTTTACCTGTCACGCCCTCAAAATTCTTCAACTTAGCTAGTGCTTTTGCGATATCTTTTGAATTTTCAGCATTTTCACTCGCTTTTGCGACCATATAGACAGAGTCATAAGCTAGGGCAGCAAACATTGAAGGTTTTTCGCCATATTTTTTCTCATAGTTTTTAGCAAAGGCTGCTGCTTTATCAGAGCTAGCTGCTGAAAATCCTGAGATGTAGTAAATGTCATTGACATTTTTCTTGCCGGCAAGCTCGATGAGTTTGGCATCCGCAAAGCCATCTGGTCCAGCAATCGGCTGACTAATGCCCATTTCACGGGCTTGCTTGATAATAGTACCTGTTTCATTGTAGTAACCTGGCATGATGATGGCATCAAAATCAAGTTTTTTGATATTAGTCAAGGCAGATTGGAAATCAGTATCGCCTGATTGGAAGGCAAGCTCACTAACGATAGTGCCTTTGTAGTGCTTTTTAAACTCTTTAGCAATCCCTTTTCCGTAGTCGCTAGAGTTATCGTAGTAGAGGACAACTTTCTTAGCGTTGAGGTTGTTAGAAGCAAAGGTTGAAAGGATTTGACCTTGATAACTGTCGATAAAGGTTGTTCTAAAGACGTACTCTTTGGTTTCACCTTTTTTCGTAACCGTCAAGTCATCTGTCGTACCAGACGGTGTCACCAGTGGAACACCTGCTAGCTGTGAGCTTGGCGCTGCTGACGCTGTCGCACCAGATGTCGCTGGACCAACGATAGCATTGACCTTTTCTTGAGTCGTAAGACTCGTAGCTACCGTCGCCGCCTCGCTGTTGTCTGATTTATTATCCTTAGAGGTGACTTCGATTTTTTTCCCGTTAATACCACCAGCTTTGTTCAATTCTTCGACTGCCATCATGGCACCCTTTTTCTCAGCCGAGCCATAAGCAGACACGCTTCCTGTCAACTCAAAGTTCAAACCAAGCTTAAATGTCTCACCAATCTCTGTACCAGCTGCTGATGAGCTGACACTAGGCGGAGAACTACAAGCTGCTAAAAAAACAGTAGAGATAAAGGCAACTGCTGCAAGAGCAAATTTTTTCTTCATCTATCCTTCTCCTTAATTCTATCTTAAAATTAAATACATGTATAAGGATACAGAATTATCAGAAAACTGTCAAGGCTTTTCTTTTAATTTATTGCAAATCATTTGAAAAAGGCTTTCAGAAAAAGCCCTTTCACCTTTATTTGAGTAGCGTTATATCCTTTTGTGGCGTAATTTTTAATTGTTCATCTGCTGCAATTCTAGAAAGATTTCCCACAAAATCTCTATCAAGATCATCTTGTTTTGAGGGTCTCACTTTCTTAACAAATTTTAATTTTTCTAATTCAGCTATCGTATCTTCATATAAAATCGTATCGAGATATAAAATCACATAGCGCATGCGCCTAGAGTGGTACAAAATATCTCCGTATTTTTGCAATTTTCTCACATCACGATTGTAGTACAGATAAACTGCTAAGCTCTTTCGTTTGGGATTATTGATCATGTTCGTCACTTTCTCTAATTGTGCTACCATTTTTCTTGTGAGGAGCTTTATGAGGCGCTAGGGGCAAGCCTGTATCGACAAAAACCTTTGGTGAAACTGCTTGTGCTAAAGCTGTGGTCACGCTCGCTAAAAGCTCTTGGAGAGCCACTTCTGCTTGTCTAAAGGCTATGACCTTTGGATGTAAATCAAGCTGTCGTTTGAGCTTATAGAGCACTTTTTTCTTGTCCTTGACCTCTGGTAGATAAGCAGCATAGTCTGCCACCTGCTCATAGGCTGTTTTTTTAAGCGTAAAGTCAGCTATCATCTCTTGTAAGCTCTCATCTGTATCAAAGGCTATCTTTGCTACCTGATAGGTCTTTGCTTGCTCTGTCTGAGTAATAGCTGTAACAAGCTCCTCAATCGTATCATCTAACTCTAATAACTGGTCATCAATGATTAACATAATTTCATTATACACTATTTTAAGGCTTAAAAAAAGCACCAATCACTGGTGACTGGTGCTACTTAGTGCTTATTTTAGGGCGTTGTTTTCCATAATTTCATCAATGAAGCCATACTCAAGGGTTTCTTGAGCAGACATCCAATTGTCACGCTCAGCGTCCAAGTGTACTTTTTCAAGAGGTTGTCCTGAATTATCCGCAAGGATTTTTTCAAGGTTTTGACGGGTTTTAAGCAAGTGCTCAGCAGCAATCGCCATGTCTGTTTGCTGTGTGCCGCCACCAGTACCACCCATTGGTTGGTGAATCATGTACTCCGCATTTGGCAACATGAAGCGTTTGCCTTTAGCACCGCTTGAGGCGATAACTGTCCCCATAGACGCTGCCATCCCCATAACGATGGTCTGCACGTCAGCTTTGATAAAGTTCATCGTATCGACAATAGCAAGACCTGCTGACACAGATCCACCTGGGGTATTGACATAAAGGTAGATGTCTTTAGTGCTATCTTGAGCGTCCAAGAAGAGAAGCTGTGCAATGATAGAGTTTGCCATATTATCCTCAACTTGACCTGTCAACATGATGATACGGTCTTTTAAAAGACGTGAGTAGATGTCATAAGAGCGTTCACCACGACTTGTTTGTTCAATAACTACTGGAACCATAATCCTTTTTTCTCCGTTTCTTTGATAGTTGTTTTTATTATAACGTATTGGTCAAAAAAGGTCAAATAAGAAACACGATTTTAAACAAAAAACAAACTGGTCAAAACCAGTTTGTATGCTTTTATTTTGTACCAAAAAGGCGGTCGCCAGCGTCTCCAAGACCTGGGACAATGTAGCCGTTTTCGTTGAGTTTTTCATCGAGTGCAGCAGTGTAGATGTCAATATCTGGGTGTGCTTCTTGCAAAGCCTTGACCCCTTCTGGTGCGGCAACTAGGCAGACAAACTTAATGTTGGCTGCGCCACGTTTTTTAAGAGAGTCAATAGCAAGAATAGCAGAATCACCTGTCGCAAGCATTGGGTCTACTACAAAAATCTGACGTTGGTCAATATCCTCTGGCAATTTTACCAAATACTCTACAGGCTGCAAGGTTTCCTCGTCACGGTACATACCGATGTGACCAACCTTGGCTGCAGGTACCAAGCTCAAAAGACCATCAACCATACCGATACCAGCACGTAGGATAGGCACAATAGCGAGTTTTTTCCCTGACAATTGCTTTTGAACTGTCTTTGCCATTGGTGTCTGAATCTCAACATCTTCGACTGGTAAATCACGTGACACTTCATACCCCATGAGCATCGCAATTTCATTGACCAACTCACGAAAATCCTTTGTTGAGGTTGAGGTTTGACGTAAGATTGATAATTTGTGTTGAATCAATGGATGTGAAATAACTTGAAATTTTCCCATTTTCATGACCACCTTCTAATTTTTGAAGTTTCTACTTTTTATGTGTCTGCATTATACCATAAAAAGCCAGATTTTGCGAGCGTTTTCTGACTCTTATCAAAAAAGAGGGAGAACCCTCTTTTTCTTATTGGTATTTACGTTTGTAGCCACCGTATGCGACATAAGCTGTCATAGAGGCGAGAATAGCAAAGCCGATAGTTGCAACTAGGCTGTTGTCACTATCGCTAGTAGTAGGTAGGATACCAGCTTTTGCGACAGCAGGCACATTTGGCACTTTGCCTTGACCTTTGTTTGGTATCGTTGGTGTGTTTGGAGTTGGACTATCAGGTGTTGGTGTGTCTGGTTTATCTGGGTCCTCTGGTGTGTGTTGAGTTGTTGGGTCTGTTGGTTTATATGGCATGTGTGGTTTTAAGTTGTAGCCTCCAATGAGGTTCCAGTCGATATAGCCATCATTTTCACCTGGGAGATAGGATGTCTCAAATGTTCCAACAGTTGTCTGGGTCTCACTGCTTGCGTCCCAGATCCAGTCACCCTGCTCAGTCATCTTAGCAAGCACACGAGTTGTCCCATCAGGTAGGATTTGAATCAAGAAGCTAGGTGCCCAAGTGGAGTTCTTGCCTTTACCAGCGACTTCGTTACGGTTTGTCATGTAGGCTGTGACAAGGAGAGTATCATCTGACCCTTCAACTGGGACAGCATAGTAAGAGTAAGTTGCTGTACGCCAGTCAGCTGGCACAGAAGCTGTCAAGACGACACCAGACTTGTTGAGTGGTTTGTAACCTGATGTGAGCTTATCTGAGACATAACCAAGCATGACAACGTTGTCGCCGACTTCTTCATTTGCCTTGTTCCAAGCAATGTCGTTACTACCGTGGTTGAGACGAGAAGCTGCAAAGAGATAGTATTTACCGCCAAGTTTGACAACGTTTGGACGCTCAATCTCATCACTCACCATAGTAGCTGAAAGAAGTGGTGTATAGTATTGTGCGATGCTTGGTGTCTTTTCATTGCCTGTCAAGCGCACGATACCAATAGCAGCATTGGCAAAGGAAGAACGCTCATACATATCTTTATTGGCTAAGATATCAAAGAGACTAGAAACGTTGAAGGCAGCGTCGCCACCGTAGTTTTTCCAGTTGTAGATTTGGTTTTCGCCTTGGTAGTTTTGAGTACCAGTACTTGCCTCAAAGACAAGGTAGCGTTGTCCATCTTCGTCTTCGATGACGTGTGGGTCACGCATAGCGATATTGTCCGCACCTGTAAAGGTCGCACGCCATTGCTTGTAGCTTTGG
The DNA here is from genome assembly GCF_900459405.1 of Streptococcus hyointestinalis. Lineage (NCBI taxonomy): Bacteria > Bacillati > Bacillota > Bacilli > Lactobacillales > Streptococcaceae > Streptococcus > Streptococcus hyointestinalis. Next base: position 518,116 of record NZ_UHFN01000007.1, on the reverse strand, counting down.
TAGTAATAACCATCTCCACCTTTAGGTGTCAAGATACGGTTGTTATCCACAGACTTAATCACCACTTGACCGTTTTCAACGGCTAGAGTCAAGGTAGCTGTCGCTAGCATTTGGTTGTTAGAGTTGTTGTCTGAAGTGTCTACATTTGTGTAGTAGAGTTGGATAGTGCCGTCTGAGTTGACAATGGCAGAGCCTGACCATTGCTGTGTGATTGCGTCAAGACCATAGCCAAAGATAGAGCCGGCATTTCTCCAGTTATCAAAGTTGTTATCTTTGTAGTCATTGTAGAGCAGGTAGAGGTGGTTGTCGTTAGTATTTGGGATACCCATCATGGCAACGACCAGTTGATAGCCATTCCAGTTGACTACTTCACCTGTTTTCACGTCTTGTACTGGCCAAGAATCCCACACATCAAGGTCTGCGACTTGCTTGGTTTGCGCATCAACAGTTGTGGCTGCTTTCATGTTTTTGATAGCGGCAGCGTTGAAGTAAGGAATAGCGTAGCGTTCATCTTGAGCAAGCAAGGTGTCTGCGATTTCTTGGAACTGCTTGTAGGTCATTTGAGTACCTGTCTCAGCAGTGCTATCCATGTAAATCTTGTTGAGCGCTGTTTTTTGAGCGTCTGTTAGTTTTGCGATGTCAAGTCCTGCTTCCTCAGCAATCTTTTTAGCTTGCTCAGTCAGTCCGTTTTCATCAACAGCTATCTTGTCCACTTCTGCTGTAGCTTGTGCTTTGTCTGCCTTGCTTGTGTCAGTTGCGTTTGCTTTTTCGTCATTTTCTTTGACAGTAGTTGCTGTTTCTGTAGTGGCTGTTGTGTCTGTCGTTTCTGACGTAGCAGTAGCTTCAGCAGTTTCAGAAGTTGTGTTATTCTCTTCACTTGCACTAGCAGCTGTGCTTGCTACTGGTGCTTCTTCTGTTGAAGCTGTTGTCGTTGATGTTGCTGCTGGTGTTTCAGCTGCTGTAGATGTCGCTGTTGCTGCATTGTCTACATCTGCTGTTTGGTCAGTGGTTTGCGCAGCATTATCCACAACAACTTGTGTTTCAGTCTGGGCAGTTGTCGCTTCGTCAGCTTTTGCCTGTGTTGAGATAAAGACAAGGCTCCCAATCAAAGCTGAAGTCGCACCAATCGTTGATACCTTACGAATGCTGTATTTCCGTTTTTCCTGTTTCATCGCTTGTTCGGCTTGCAAGCGTGCTAGACGTGAATAAGCCATGCTCTTCTCCTAATGATTAAAATTAATATCTCCTATTATACCCACAATCTATGACACTTGTCAAGTGATTCTTAACGCTTTCTTAAACTTTTTGTCATCTGATAGAGATAGAACCGAACATTACACCCCAAAAACGGCAACTAGGCGACCTAGTGCTTCTGTGATGAGCGATTTTGGCGCAGCAGCATTGAGTCTGAAGTGTTTGTCTCCTTCTGCGCCAAAGCTGAGTCCGTCATTTAGAACCAGTTTTGCTTCCTTGCGAATTTTGTGCTGGAGCTCTTCATGAGAAAGTCCATAGGCTGAGAAATCCAGCCAAACCAGATAGGTCCCCCCTGGCTTCATGACCTTGATGGCAGTTTTTTGGCTAAGAGTGGTGACAACCTCGTTGATATTGTCCTCAAGGACAGGTTTTAGTGCTTCTAGCCACGCTTTCCCCTTGGTGTAGGCGACCTCTGTAGCGATGAGTCCTAGAGTTGAGACCTCGTGTTGGTTGTTGACCAACTGTTGCTGGCTAAAGGCTTTACGTAGTTTTGGATTTTCGATAATGGCAAAGCTGTTTTTGGTTCCTGCGATGTTAAAGGTCTTGGTCGCACTGGTCAGAACAAGGCTAAAGTCCTTGAAGCTTGGGTCAATTGTATTGATACTGTGGTGTTTATTATCATAGAGGGTCAGGTCTTGATGAATCTCATCTGACACCAAAATGACACCATGTTTTTGACAGAGCTGTCCGATTTTTTGCAGTTCTTCTTTTGACCAGACACGCCCACCAGGATTGTGGGGATTGCAGAGGACGTAGACCTTGACCTCATTATCCACAATGTCCTTTTCCAGCTGTTCAAAGTCAATCTCAAAGCGCCCATTACGCTCAACAATGGAATTGCTGATGAGACGGCGTTTGTTGAGCTTGACCGTTCGTGCAAAAGGCGGATAGACAGGGCTGTTGATAAGCACCGCTTCTCCCTCTTTTGAAAAAGCCTGAATAGCAACACTTATAGCTGGCACAACGCCTGAAATAAAGAGAATGGCTTCTTTTGAAAAACAATAGCCGTGCTGCTTTTCTTCCCAGTCTAGAACAGCTTGATAGAGACTGTCTTTGGGAGCGTCGTAGCCAAAGACTTGGCTTTTAGCAAAATCTTCAAGCGCAGCTGTCATTTCTGGAAAAACGACAAAATCCATATCCGCTATCCAAAGAGGCAAGACCTCCTTATCTTTTTGTGTTTCTTGCCATTTGTAGGCATTACTTGCAAAACGCTCTGGTAGCGTTGTAAAATCATATCCCATATCGTCCTCCTTAGGCGTCAAAAGCTAAGCGCAAATCCTCAATCAAGTCATTAACATCCTCGATACCAATCGATAAACGCAAAAGGTCATCGGTCAAGCCGTAAGAAAGGCGCACCTCACGAGGAATGTCCGCATGGGTCTGTGTCGCTGGATAAGTGATAAGACTCTCCACACCCCCTAGACTTTCCGCAAAGGTAAAGACTTCAAGATGATTTAAAATGGTCGGAATCTTGTCTTGATTGTTCACTTTAAAGGAAACCATACCGCCCTTGCCTGTGTAGAGCACTTCCTTGATAGCTGGGTGTTCTTGTAGAAAGGCAACGATAGCTTGAGCATTTTGTGTTGAGCGCTCCATGCGTAGTTTCAGCGTCTTAAGCCCACGCATGAGTAGGTAGGAGTCAAACGGAGACAAGGTCGGACCAGTTGTGTTGGCATTGTAAAAGAGCTTCTCGTAAAGACTCTCATCATCCGTCACAACAACGCCAGCTAAAACATCATTGTGCCCCGAGAGGTACTTGGTCGCTGAGTGGATGACAATGTCTGCGCCAAGCGTGATAGGATTTTGATAGATAGGACTATAAAAGGTATTGTCCACAAGGACTTTAGCACCTACTGCGTGCGCTTTTTGAGCAATTGTAGCAATATCAAATTCAATCATCAAAGGATTGGTCGGTGTCTCGATAAAGACAATGTCCGTCTCTTCTGTGATGGCTTTTAGCATATCCTCTTGTGTATTGGTGTAGGTAAAAGAAAAACGTCCTTCTGCTTCTTTTTGATTGAACCAACGAAAAGAACCGCCGTACAAATCACGTGCTGCTACCACTTTTGAACCAACTGGGAAAATCTCCATAGCTAGCACCAAAGCACTCATACCTGAGCTTGTCGCTAGGGCATAGGAAGCTTTTTCGATAGCCGCCAAAGTCTTTTCCAAGGTCGAGCGGGTTGGGTTTTTGGTGCGGGTATAGTCGTAGCCTGTTGATTGCCCAAACTCTGGATGTTGATAAGTCGTTGAAAAATGTATGGGAGCGGTCAAAGCGCCTGTTGCTTCATCTGAGTTTATCCCTGCATGTGCTAAAATCGTATCAATTCCTTGTTCTCTAACCATTATAGTCTCCTCCTATATCTGTTTGCCCTCTATTGTACCACTATTTTCCTTAGTCTTATAGAGGGTTTTACATTGTCATTTTTCATATTTAGCTATAGTTTAAGACTATAAAAAAGAGGAAGCCCTTCCCCTTTTAGTAAATATGAAATTTTTGACGTAAAATGTCAGCTCGGCTGCCGATGACCTTGTCTAAGAGACGTGTCAATAAGGCTAAGCTACCATAAACAGCCACACCAATAAAGCCAATCACCACTAGGTAGACAAAACTAGTAGCACGTCCGCCCTCTGGCAGGATAAATCCTAGCAGCCAGTAAGCAATCCAGACCACAACTCCCATGATAGCCGTCAAGATACAAACGAGAAGTGTTGATTTCTTGACCGCCTCACGATTGAAGTGGGTGATGTCATGAATCTCACGATACATCAAGACTATAGGAACAATCAGCCCAATCGCAGTTGACAACAGCGGTCCATAAGCCTGAAAGACATAGATAAATGGAATCTGAATAATCAACTTAATCACCATACCGTAGGCAAAGTATTTGATGGCTTTTTTATTTTGAAACAGCGCTTGTAGCATTGGTGCTAAAATCGTGTAAATGGCTAAAATGATGACCTGAAGCAGCGACACGACAAACAAGCCAAGAGCTTGTCCTTGTGGCACACCGTAAAAGACCGTGTAGAGCGGTTTTGCTAAAATCGTCGCTCCTATAACCGCTGGGATGATAAATATCATCAACATACGGATGTTGTTGATGACCAATCTTGCCGCAGCGATTCGGTCTTTTTTGACATAGTTTTCCGTTAAGAGCGCAATCCCCACACCACCGATAGAGCTTGCAACAGCAATCAAAATCATGGTAACCTTACTTGGGTTACTTGAGAAGTAAGAAAAGAGCACTTGCAACTCGGTGTTTGAGTAGTCGGTAAACCAAGCCATGGCATTACCAAAAGTGAACTGGTCGATGATCTTAAAGACCTGAATGGCTGAACCTGTGATGATAAAAGGAATCGCCTCACGCACCGTCTCGATGACAAGAGCGTTGGTATCAATAACTAAATGGCTAGTTGAGCTTTTGCCAAAGATAAGCCCCAGTGAGCCGTCTTTCCATAAGAAATACACCAAAACAGCGATACTAGCAAACATACCGACAAAGGCAGCAAAGGTAGACTGTGTCACCGCACTGACATAATCGCCTGAGCCGAATTTCATGATGTAAAAGGCAGTGACTAACATCCAGATGACACGCACAATCTGCTCAGCAATCTGACTCATAGCCCCAGGTTTTAAGTTATTATACCCTTGAAAATACCCCCGCAGGACACTCATGGATGGAAAAACCAGAACCGCCAAGGTCAAACTCCTCAACACCCGCACCAAATCTTCTCCACCGTGACTGAGCGAAGCAAAAAACGGTGCTCCGATATACATGATAGCTGCAAAGATAGCTCCTAGAAGCGCCATGATGTGGAGGATTTTTTTGACCATGTAAATGCTAGTCTCAGACTGCCCCAAGGTATTGTACTTAGAGACGAGCTTTGCGACAGCAACAGGTATCCCGACGGTTGAGATGGATAAAAACATGGCGTAAATCTCATAGCCCATTCCAAAGAGGGCATTAGCTTCGGCACCATTTTTTCCCATCCAAGCGTACCAAGGGATAATGTAGAGAGCCCCGATAAGACGGCTAATAAAGTTTCCAGCTGTGGACCAAGCAGTCCCACGCACCATTGTCTCTTGTTGAGATAGTTTTCTAGTTTCTGACATAGTTTTCTTTCTATAAAAAGTTTGAATTTCCTAAAGTTATTATAAACTTTTGCACAAGACTTGTAAAACGAGAACATTAAGTCTAAAATAGACTTATGATTACTATAGCAGATATTTTAGAGATTTTAAAAAAAGACCAGAATTTTCGAGATATTGTCCTAAATGACACCTATCACTACGACTGGTCAGAAGACAAAACCTTTCAAAAACTCTCTTATGACAGCCGAGATGTGGATAGCGAGACGCTCTTTTTTGTCAAGGGAGCTAACTTTAAGCCAGACTATTTAGAAAAGGCAGTGGCTGCTGGCTTAGGCTATTATGTCGCTGAAAAAGACTATCAGGTTGGTATCCCAGCCATCCTTGTCAATGATGTCAGACAAGCCATGAGCCTCATCGCTAAAGCCTTTTATGGCAATCCCCAAGATGACCTGTCTATTATCGCCTTCACAGGGACAAAGGGAAAAACAACAGCCGCTTACTTTGCCTACAATATCCTAGCCGAACATCACAAGCCTGCGCTTCTTTCAACCATGAACACCACACTTGATGGAAAGACCTTTTTCAAGTCTCAGCTGACGACACCTGAGAGCTTGGACCTTTTTGCCATGATGGCACAAGCACGTGACAATGGCAGAACGCACCTGGTCATGGAAGTGTCTAGTCAGGCTTATCTCATGAAGCGGGTTTACGGCTTGACTTTTGATGTCGGTGTTTTCCTCAACATCAGCCCTGACCATATCGGACCGATTGAGCACCCTAGCTTTGAGGATTATTTCTACCACAAGCGTCTTTTGATGGACAATAGCAGAGCTGTTGTAGTCAATAGTGATATGGATCACTTCGCTGTCGTTGCTGAGCAAGTCGCTAACAAACCGCATGACTTTTACGGAAGCAAGAGTGACAACCGTATCACAAACTCTAAAGCCTTCAGCTTTAGCTTGACAGGTACATGTGCTGGTGACTACAGTATCCAGCTCATTGGGCATTTTAACCAAGAAAATGCCACTGCAGCGGCGCTCGCTTGCTATAAGCTTGGGATTACCCTTGAGGACATTCAAGCAGGGATTGCCAAAACCAGCGTGCCTGGGCGCATGGAGGTCTTGACACAAAAAAACGGCGCTAAGGTCTTTATCGACTATGCGCATAACGGTGACAGTCTTGAGAAACTCCTCAGCGTTGTTGAGCCTCATCAATCTGGTAATATCACGCTGATTATCGGGGCGACAGGAAATAAAGGCGAGAGCAGGCGTAAGGACTTCGGTAAGGTCATCAGCAGTCACCCTCGTATTTCCCCTATCCTCACTGCTGATGACCCAAACTTTGAGGACCCAAGTGCTATCTGCGCTGAAATTGCTGAGCATATCAACCGCCCTGCCACGATCATTGTCGATCGAGCGCTCGCTATCAAAACAGCGCTCGCTAAGACCAAGACTAGTGACGACGCTGTCATTATCGCTGGAAAAGGCGCTGACGCTTTCCAATTAGTAAACGGCGAGCGCACCGCTTACGAGGGCGACCGAGCTATTGCCAGCAAGTATCTGTAAACCGCTTATTTTAAACGATTCCAATATACACCAAACCCTTAAAAGAGACTTAAATAAGTCTCTTTTCTATGTTATAATGAGATATCGCTGTGCTTAGCACAGTTAAAGTCAAACAGAAGGGAGGTCAGTATGTCACAGATTTCAGCTGAACATATCTCGGTTGCTTATGAGGATAAGATCATTTTAGAGGATTTATCCCTTGATTTGCTTGATGGCAATATCACGACTATCATCGGCAGCAACGGTTGTGGCAAGTCGACGCTTTTAAAGGCACTGACTCGCATTCAAGCCATTAAGAGCGGGCAGATTTTGATTGATGGAGAAGCTATCGCAAAACTCTCCACTAAGGAAGTTGCCAAAAAAATCGCTCTCTTGCCACAGGTACTAGAAGCAACAGAAGGTATTTCAGTGTATGAATTGGTCTCTTATGGGCGCTTTCCGCACCAAAAGTATCTAGGCAACTTGACCAGCTTTGACCGTGATAAGATTCACTGGGCGATGGAAGTGACCAAGGTCACGCCATACGCCAATCTCGACGTGGATAGCTTATCTGGTGGGCAACGCCAGCGTGTCTGGATTGCTATGGCTCTCGCTCAAGATACAGATACGATTTTTTTAGACGAGCCTACGACTTATCTGGATATGAACCACCAACTGGAAATCCTAGAGCTCCTCTATCGCCTCAATCAGGAAAACCATAAGACCATCATCATGGTTCTGCATGATTTGAACCTTGCTGCACGCTTTTCCGATTGTCTCGTCGCTATGAAAGACGGCGAAATTAAGTACCAAGGAAGTGCAAAAGAAATTATGACAGATGCTATTCTAAAAGACATCTTTCATATCAAGGCGCAAATCGTCACAGACCCTATCTTTAATCGTCCTACGCTACTGTCTTATCAGTTATTATAGATTTTACGGAGAAACCCTATGAAAAAAATCGCCTCATGGCTCACACTGTTACTAGCTGCACTTGTCCTAGTCGCTTGTGGCAATCAAAGTAAAACAAGCACAAGTACAAACGAAATCTCTAGCATGCCAAAGATTTCTGGATTTACCTATCACGGAGATATCCCTAAAAATCCTAAAAAAGTCGTCAACTTCGCCTACTCCTACACCGGCTATCTCCTAGAGCTGGGTGTCAATGTCAACAGCTATTCGCTGGATTTGGAAAAAAATAGCCCTGTCTTTGGGAATGACCTCAAAAAAGCTAAGGCTGTGCAGCTCACTTCAGACGATACTGAAGCTATCGCTGCACAAGAGCCTGACTTGATTATCGCTTTTTCAACAGACCAAAACCTTGAATCCCTCAAAAAAATCGCTCCTGTCTTTGAAATCAAGTATGGCGAGCGCAATTATTTGCAAATGCTAACAGACCTTGGAAAAGTCTTTGGTAAAGAGAATAAAGCCAAGGCTTGGCTAGCTCAGTGGAAAAAATCCGTCGCTAAAGCCAAAAAAGAATTGGCTAACTACATCTCACCAACGTCAACCTTTACCGTCATGGACTTTTACGACAAGAGTCTCTACCTCTACGGTAACAACTGGGGACGTGGGGGAGAGTTGATTTACGACGCCCTTGGATACCAAGCCCCTGAAAAAGTCAAAGAAGATGTCTTTAAGCCAGGCTGGCTAGGTATTTCACAAGAAGTCATCGGAGAGTACATTGGTGACTACGCCCTTTTAAATGTCGACAGCAAAACCAGCCAAGCAGCTGCTAGTCTAAAAGAAAGCGACGTCTGGAAAAATATCCCTGCCGTCAAGGCTGGGCATGTCCTCAAGGTATCTGAGGGTACTTTCTACTTCTCAGACCCACTATCTCTTGACGCTCAATTAAAAGCCTTTGTGTCTGCCATCAAGAAAATGGACAAGTAGAGGGCTTTCTATGACGACATCACCTTTGCGTCAGAAAACAAAGCCAAATCACCTTTGGCTTGTTTTTTTCATCACGCTCATTCTTTTTCTCTTTGGCTGGTACGCTAGCCTACGCTTTGGAGCGGTTTCTTACAGCAATCAGACTTTGCTAGAAGTGGCAAAACATCCGCTGACAAACTCTAGTGCGCAAGATGTCATCTTTGATTTGCGTTTGCCACGCTCTCTTGCAGCCATTCTCGTTGGCGCTAGTATGGCGCAGGCTGGTGCTATCATCCAAGGCGTCACCCGTAATCCCATCGCTGACCCTGGGCTTCTAGGAATCAATGCTGGCGCTGGTCTAGCTTTGATTTTAGCCTATGCTATCTTTGGTAGCTTACACTACACTAGCATTTTACTGGCTTGCCTTATGGGGTCACTACTTGCTGCTCTCTTGGTTTTCGGGCTTTCTTACCATAGACAAAGAGGCTACAGCCAGCTGCGCCTTATCCTTGCAGGTGCCATGGTGTCCACACTCTTTTCAGCCATTGGACAAGCCATCACACTTTATTTTGACCTCTCAACGACCATTATCGGCTGGCAAGCCGGTGGACTGGCACAGACCAACTGGAAAATGCTTGCCATCATTGCCCCTATTCTCATCATTGGGCTGCTACTCGCCCAAGTCCTTAGCCATCAGCTGACTATCCTCAGTCTCAATGAAACGGTCGCAAAAGCTCTGGGACAGCGTACTCTTCTGACGACTATCTCCCTTTTAGCTGTTGTGTTGATACTGTCTAGCGGGGCTGTGGCTTTGGTGGGGACCATTTCCTTTGTAGGGCTCATCATCCCACACTTTGTCCGACTGTTTGTAGGCAAGAACTACAAACTGCTTCTGCCACTGACAGCTTTTCTGGGTGCGACCTTTATGCTCTGGGTGGATGTGATTGCTAGAGTCATCCATCCGCCAGCTGAAACGCCAATCAGTGCTATTATCAGCCTTGTTGGCTTGCCTTGCTTCTTGTGGTTGATTAGAAAGGGGAAAAGTCTATGATGACACGTCAAAGGCTCATCACGTCCTATCTTGTTTTGGCAGGGCTTTTGGGGATTGCTATTATCCTATCACTGTCTATGGGTTATGCGAGGTCGTCTTTTCTTGATGTGATTGATCTTATCCTAGGGCAATCCAGCTCTGCCATGACCTTTATCATGACGACCATCCGTCTGCCAAGAATTATCGCCTGTTTATTCGGCGGTGCTTCTCTTGCTCTTGCTGGCATGCTGCTGCAGACGCTGACAAAAAATCCTCTGGCTGACTCTGGTATCCTAGGCATCAATACAGGCGCTGGCTTTATGATTGCTCTTGTGATTGGCTATCTGGATATGACTAGCGCAAGTGACATTAGTTTGCTTCCTTTCATGGCAATACTTGGCGGAATTGCCACCATCGCTACTGTCTATCTCATGGCAAGAAAGAAAAATCATGGCATAAGTCCCACTCGCTTGATTGTCACAGGCGTTGGTGTTGCGACCATGCTCTCTGGTGTCATGGTCTCTATCACAAGCACCCTCTCCCCTGACAAGATGGACTACATCATCTCTTTTCTCAGCGGTAAGGTGAGTGGAGCTACTTGGGAAAATATCGCTCTCTTTGCACCTGTATTTGTCCTGCTATGGCTCATCACTTATAGCCGCAGTCGCTACCTCAACATCATGGCGCTCAATGAACAGACGGCTCTCGCTCTAGGGCTTGACCTCAAGCGTGAGCGCTTGATAACCATCATCCTATCTACAGCCCTTGCTGCGCTTAGCGTGGTGATGATTGGCAATATCACTTTTGTCGGCTTGGTGGCTGGGCATATCACACGGCGCTTTATGGGCGGTGACCACCGTATCATCCTGCCTTTTGGTATGATGACTGGCATGATACTTCTTTTGATTGCAGACACTATCGGACGTGTACTTTTGGTTGGCTCTGGCATTCCGACGGGACTTATCGTCTCTTGTATTGGCGCCCCTTACTTTTTATGGCTCATGTCAAAAACAAAGGAAAAATAGCTAGGACTTGTGTCCCAGCTATTTTTAGCTATAAGTTACCACTTCTAAGCTATCCTTGTCAATAGCGACACAGGACTGATAGGTCACATCGTCCACCTGTTTGATGTAGCCAAGTAGAACGAGCGCCTGCACAAAAATATCAGGACGCTTTTGCTTGACCAGCTCTTTACGGGCAAACTTTAAGAGAAAAGTGGTCATGTATTTGAGGGCGTACTCGGGATTGACATCACCGAGAAGAGCATAGAGTGCTTCTTGCTGCTCAGACAAAGCATAGCCATGTGCCAGCTTGTAAAAGAAATTGGACAGTGTCAAGCTATCTCGGTAAAAGTCCGTCTGCTCAAGGAGGACAAGATCGTTGGTCTGATTGGACAATTTAGTGGTCCAAGCTCGCTCTTGCAAGTCAGAAGCAATCTTTGATGTCGTCTCAATAAAAACCATCTCATCTAGCTGTGGCAGCTCAGCCGTCTCCAGTGGCGAAAAAGCAAGTGCATAGCGTTTATTAGCACGTGTGATGTAGCCAGCCTGCACATAGGTTTCAATCGCTTTGTCGATATGCTTGACATCTAAAAACGCTCTTTTTATCTGACGAAGGGTCACATCCTCATGCGTGTACAAGTAGTTGACAAGGTCCTTAAAAAAAGCTTGCCCCGTCACTTTATCAGGGTTAATAACAGTAATCATACCTTTCATTATAGCACTAGAAGAACTCTTTTTCTATGGAAAATCACAAACAATACAGGACAAAATTGCTCCAAAATTCTCAAAGTAAGTTCTAGTCTGTCTTAAAAACTGGAAATTAGACTGAGAAAAAAAATAAGGTAGAACTTACTATGGGACAAGTTGGTAACTGACAATGAAAAACAAACACTTAACTCTCTCTGATCGCAACGATATTCAAATAGGAATCGAACAGCTAAAAACCTTCTCAGCTATCGCTACTAAGCTAGGTAAAGACCCGTCCACAATCTCAAAAGAAGTTCGCAGAAATCGAGTGGTTAAAGAAAATTCTGTGACATCCAATTGTGAGGCCTGCCCTCTACTCAAAAAGGCTCCTTACGTTTGTAATGCCTTTCCGAAAAAGAGAAGCAATTGTGGATACCAGAAACAGTTCTACTACGCAAAAAGAGCTCAGCTGGATTATGAAGCTAAGCTCTCAGATTCGAGAACAGGTGTTGCCCTAAACAAGGAAGAATTCTATCGCATGGACGAGATTGTCTCTTCTGCCATCAAAAAAGGACAACACCTCAACCACATCATCGCCTCAAATGAACTTTCGGCATCCAGAGCTTCTATCTACAGATACCTTGAAAAGGGCTATCTGTCCACAAAGCCTATTGATTTCCCCCGTATCGTGAAATTCAGAAAGCGGAGAACCAGAAATCTCCAACCCATTCCTAAAACTGCTAGAGAAGGACGGTCTTACGAGGACTTCCAAGGCTTTCTTACTAAGAATGATATCAGCTACTGGCTGGAAATGGACACCGTTACTGGAAGGATTGGAGGAAAGGTACTTCTCACTTTTAACCTCTCCTACTGCAACTTTATTTTCGCTCGGTTACTGGATAATAAAACAGCTAATGAGGTCACTAAACACCTCTACGCTATCAAGAATGACCTACACCAGAAAGAGATGAGCTTCTGCGAACTATTCCCTGTCATTCTGACCGATAATGGCGGTGAATTCGCTAGAGTAGACGATATCGAAATGGATGTTCGTGGAGAATCTAAACTCTTCTTCTGTGACCCAAATCGTTCTGACCAGAAGGGGAGAATTGAAAAAAATCACACGCTTATCAGAGATATTCTCCCTAAAGGAACTAGCTTCGATAACTTGACACAGGATGACATCAACCTAGTTTGTTCACATGTCAACAGCGTCAAACGAGCTTCTTTCAACGGAAAATCAGCCTATGAACTCTTTACCTTTACCTACGGTGAGGAAGTGGCAACACTTCTCGGTATCTCTAAAATTGACCCTGAAAACGTCATCCAATCACCTCGATTATTAGATAAATAATCGCTAGTTTTTATCAGAAAATAATTTCAAAATAGAAAGGAACTTGTCCCATCCAAAATTCCAGATAGCTAGAACTTACTTTGAGACGTCTCAGAGCCAGTAACTTTAGTGTACTCTTTTTTTCAACATTTTCAACCCTAAAACTCACTACTATCAACATTTTTAGTCAAAAACAGAACTTAGTCTGAGACTAAATTCTGTTGATGTTGTGCAGCTTTCTCAAAGTAACTTCTGGAAGGACGGGAACTAGAACTTACTTTGAGAATTTACCGGACAAAATTGCTAAGTAGCCCTAAAGCCTTAATACTATCCTATCAATCTCTGTCCATTCCTTTTTAATCCACAATCACCAACGACTTAATAGCTTTCCGTGTATCCATCGCTTCATAAGCTTTTGCAATCTCATCTAAGCTGTAAGCATGCGTAAAGACCTTGCCAGGTTGAATATCTCCCTTTAAAACAGCGTCAAGTAAACGTGATTTGACGTGTGTTGTAACGGCTGCGATACCGCCACGCAGTCCAATATTTTTGACAAAGAGCTGGGTAGTGTTGGTCTCTGACTTTTGAGGAACACCGACACGACCGATGATTGCCCCAGGGCGTGTTGCTTGAATGGCAGTCGCTACAGACTGCTCGGTACCCACACATTCCAAAACAGCGTCCACACCAGAGCCATCTGTCAAATCTAAAAGGTGCTTGACAGCTTCATTACCACGCTCTTCGATGATATCTGTCGCTCCAAAGGCAAGCGCAAGCGACTTACGATTGTGATGACGACTGGTAGCGATGATACGCTTAGCACCAAGTAACTTGGCTGATAGGATACCGCAAAGTCCTACAGCACCATCTCCTAAAACAAGAACGGTATCGCCTTTTTTGACCTCGGCAGTTATAGCAGCGTGATAACCTGTCGCCATCACGTCTGAGAGCGTTAAAAGCGAGTTTAGCATGTCTTCGCTATAGTCACTAGGCTGACCGGGAATTTTGACAAGACCGCCATTGGCATTGTAATAGCGGACATACTCTGCCTGATAGCCTATATCATGAGCGCCGGGATTATTTTGACAATTACCATCAAAGCCCGAACAGCAAGCCACACAATAGCCACAACCATGCGTAAAAGGAACCACGACAAAGTCACCGACCGCAACAGAAGTCACTTCTCTTCCTACCTCATTGACAATACCGATTGCCTCGTGTCCTGCTAGTGTATCGCTATCTCTCTTAGAAATCCCACGATACCACCACAAGTCAGAGCCGCAAACGCAAGTGCGCAAGACACGAATGATAACATCTGTTTCACTCTGCAGTTGTGGTTTGTCAACCTCCTTGACCTCTACTCTTCCTGGCTCTATAAAAACCGTTGCTTTCATAATATCCCCCTTGATAGTGTATTCTGTAGTTATTGTAGCATAAGTTTGCCCCTTCGTCACTTAATCGCTGATAAAAAATATGAGGTTGCTTTTAGCAACCTCATGTCTTTCTTATTTGGCTTCGATAAGTCCTAACTCACCGTCTTCACGACGATAAAGAACGTTTGTTGTAGCGTCTTCTGCGTCTGTGTAGATGAAGAAATCATGTCCTAGAAGTTCCATTTGTAGGATAGCTTCTTCAACATCCATTGGTTTTAAGCTGACGTGTTTAGTACGAACAACCTTTGTTTCTGGAACTTGCTCAATAGCTTCTGCTTCAAATTCATCTGTGAAAACTTGTCCAACTGGTACTTTTTCACGGTGTTTTTTAGCGATTTTTGTTTTGTTTTTGCGGATTTGGCGCTCGATTTTGTCAACAACCAAGTCAATAGAGCCATACATGTCTTGAGAGACATCCTCAGCACGAAGCACAACGGCATCCACTAAAATAGTCACTTCAACTTTTGAAGATTTTTCACGGTAAACTTTCAAGTTGACACGTGTGTCCAGTGTTTGATCTTCATTAAAATATTTTTCAATTTTAGCAAGTTTGTTTTCAACATAAGAACGAAGGGCATCTGTAACTTCGATGTTTTCTCCGCGAATACTAAATTTAATCATAAAGTACCTCTTTCTTGCGCTCATCACGCTTTCTTTATTATCATTATAACCGCTTTCATGAAAGTTTGCAAGTTTTTAACGCACTAATGAAAAAGTTCTTATCTGCTTGACACCATTTTTCTTTAACAAAGAGACGATATCAGCTAGTGTGGCGCCTGTGGTGTAGATGTCATCAACCACTACTATCTTGTCTGGTAACGGCGCCCCTGCTACCACGGAAAAAGGATTATCATGGGAAAGACGTTCTTGCCTTGAGAGGCTTGATTGCTTGGTGATATGGGCTTTTTGAAGAATTTCTTGATAAGAGATTTTAGCAGCGTCTAATAGAGCAGTAACTTGATTGAACTGGCGCTCCTGATAGCGCTCAGAGCTAACAGGTACTGGCACAATCGTGTAGCCTTTAAAGAAGCGTAAACGCGCTTTCAATTCATTTGCAAAAGCATAACGTAAGAGGTAGTCTCCCTCAAACTTAAAAGAAGAAAAATAAGCTTTCATGCTATCATTGTACTGAAAGAGCGCTTGATGATGAACGGTGTAGCCTTTTTTTGCCCACACCTTGCAGTCTTGACACTGCTTGTCTATGTGTGATTTGAAACAGGTCGGGCAGTGACTTTTTGAAACTTTCTCAAAGCCTTGATAGCAGTCTGTACAAAGGCGATGTTGGCTAGGTTTTAGACTTAGAATATCTGAAAAACGCAAAGGTTCTTCATAGTAACTCCCACAGAGTAAACAGGACATTAAAAACCTCCTTTTTTGTTCATGTCTTTGATTTCTTCTATGGATTGTTTGATGGCTTTGGTGAGACCAGCATGGAAAAATAGAAGCTCGCCCGTTGGACGCTCCATACTCCTGCCGACTCTCCCTGCAATCTGCACCAGAGCACTTCTGGTATAGAGCCTGTGGTGCGCTTCAATCACAAAGACATCCAAACAAGGAAAAGTCACACCACGCTCTAAGATAGTAGTCGAGACAAGCATGGTAATCTCTTGCTTGCGAAAAGCTTCGACCAACTCTAATCTATTTTCCGTCCGACTAGAGACAAAGCCTATCTTTTCGTCTGGAAAATGACGCTCTAGACACTTGGCAAACTGCTGACCTTCTTTGATATTGGGATAAAAAAGCAAAAGGGGAAAGGCTGTTTGCCGTTGTTTTTTGATATGATGGTGTAAGGTTCTTGGCAAGCGCTGTTTAGCCATATTTTTAAGGACATTTTCTTGCCAAATGGGCTTTGGGACGACAAGTGGATTGGCGTGAAAACGCCGTGCTAAGTGAAGTTTTTGCAGCTCTCCCTTCTTGACCATTTTCTCTAGAGCATTGGTCGAGGTTGCAGTCAGATAGACAGTGACTCCGTCTGATGTTACAGCATGCTTTGCTGCATGATAGAGACTAGGATTGTCCACAAAAGGAAAAGCATCCACCTCATCAATAATCAGCAAATCAAACGCTCTATAGAAAGTCATCAGCTGATGTGTCGTTGCAATAACCAAGGGCGAACGCTGGTAGGCTTCTGACTCACCATGCAAGAGACTAATCGGACAGGAAAAATCCCGTCTCAAGCGCTTATCAAGCTCTATACAGACATCTACCCTAGGACTTGCCACACAAACAGCACCGCCCTTGTCAATGACACTAGCAATAGCCTGATATATCATCTCAGTCTTTCCGGCACCTGTCACCGCATGCACGAGCATATTTTGCCCCTTAGCAATGCCGTCCACCAAACCATCTGACACCTCTTTTTGAAAAGGCGTTAGCTGACCAAGCCACTTGAGGCACTGGGTCTTAGGAAAAGCCGCTTGTGGAAAATAGCAGAGCTGGCTGGTGCTGGTTAGACGTCCAAAGACCATACAAGTCCTACAATAAAAATTTCCTGTCGGAAGCACAGTCGCCTTATCAACCTTTTGTCCACAGCGCAGGCAGATGTCGCTATTACCCTGCTTTTTAAAGGCTGGCATGGTCTCAGCTTGCTGGACAAAAACATCTGGTACTCTTTCCTTGGGCAAGCGTCGCCCGTAAAAATCTTCTAATGTCTCCATACCTATCTATCCGAAAATCCTTGCTAAACGAGGAGTTTTTGGTACAATTTTGATATGGACTATAAAACAATCAAAGAAGACGGTATTGTCGAGGAAATTATCAAAAAATCACGCTTTATTTGTCATCTAAAGCGTATCACAAGCGAAGAAGAGGGTAGAAACTACATCGCTGCTATCAAAAAAGAACACTACAAAGCCAATCATTCCTGCTCTGCTATGATTATCGGCGAACGTGGAGAGATTAAGCGCTCTAGTGATGATGGTGAGCCTAGCGGAACAGCTGGTGTGCCTATGCTGACTGTACTTGAAAAGCAAGAACTGACCAATGTCGTTGCTGTCGTGACACGCTATTTTGGCGGTATCAAGCTCGGTGCTGGCGGGCTTATCCGTGCTTATGCTGGCAGTGTCGCTCACGCAACCAAAGAAATCGGACTGGTACATGTCAAAGAGCAAGCTGGGCTTGAGTTAACGCTAACTTATCCCCAATACCAAGTTTTTGCCAACTTCCTAGAGCAGGAAAATCTCACCGAGCAAAATACACAGTTTTTAGAGCAGGTAACGACTGAACTTTACGTGGATCCTGAGGTTCTTGATGTGATACAAGAACGCCTCATTGATTTTTACCAAGGCAAAATTACCATGACTAAAATTGACCCACAGATTATCGAAGTGCCACTTGAGCTAAGTGATAAAGAAGACCTATCACGGTGATAAAAAATGTGTATTTTACAATCAGGAAAAGGGCGTTTATACTAAGACTACAAACCTAAAAAGCGAGGTAAACCCTATGTCAACGATTTACAACTCTATTACCGAATTGATTGGAAATACACCGATTATCAAACTCAACCGTATCGTCCCTGAAGGCGCAGCTGATGTTTATGTCAAGGTCGAAGCTTTCAACCCTGGCTCTTCTGTCAAAGACCGTATCGCTCTTGCTATGATTGAAGACGCTGAAGAACGTGGTATCATCAAGCCTGGTGATACTATCGTTGAGGCAACTTCTGGAAATACCGGCATTGGACTTTCTTGGGTTGGAAGTGCCAAAGGCTACAAGGTTGTCATCACTATGCCTGATACCATGTCTATTGAACGCCGCAAAATTATCCAAGCTTACGGCGCAGAGCTTGTCTTGACACCGGGAAATGAAGGCACAAAAGGGGCTATCATCAAGGCTCAAGAAATCGCTAAAGAGCGTAACGGCTTTATCCCAAGCCAATTTGAAAACCAAGCCAATCCTGCTATCCACGAAAAAACAACAGGTCAAGAAATTCTTAAAGCATTTGGCGAGGACGGCTTAGACGCTTTTGTAGCAGGTGTGGGGACAGGTGGAACGATAACAGGGGTTTCACATGCCCTCAAAAAAGCAAATCCAAACGTCAAAGTCTACGCTGTTGAAGCAGATGAGTCTGCTGTCCTCTCTGGTGAGCAACCTGGACCACACAAAATCCAAGGTATCTCTGCTGGTTTCATCCCAAACACACTTGACACCAAGGCTTACGACCAAATCATCCGTATCAAGTCTGATGACGCCTTAGCAACTGGACGCACTATCGGTGTCAAGGAAGGCTTCCTTGCTGGTATCTCTGCTTCAGCTGCTATCACAGCTGCCATCGAGGTCGCAAAAGAACTCGGTCAAGGCAAAAAAGTGCTAGCACTTCTGCCTGACAACGGTGAGCGTTACCTCTCAACTAGTCTCTATGATTTTGATAACTAAAAAGAAGTCTCAGTGAGGCTTCTTTTTAGTTATGTTTTTGTTGTTTCAAAAAGACTTTTGCTTCTCTTATCCAGATGGGCAATTCCTCAACAAAGGGTTTAAAGCCAATCTTGTAGCGACTGTTTGAGAAACGGTGGCGATGAGGGAAATGGTGCTTTTCTTCCTCCAAGGTGCGCATGGACAGGCTTGCCTTTTGGCTAAACTCATCATAGTCCACCACCTGCACCAAAACCTCTTCACCAACAGACAAGGTTTTATAGATATTGTCAATATAGCCCGTCTTAATCTCAGAGATATGGATAAGCCCAGTCGTGCCATTTTCGAGTAAAACAAAGGCGCCATAAGGCTTAATGCCTGTGATGGTTCCCTTGTATTTTTCACCAATTTTCATCTATTCACTAACCTCGATTGTCTCAATGACAACATCCTCAACTGGTCGGTCTTGTGCACCTGTCTCAACAGTAGCAATTTTATCCAGCGTCTTGTAAGATTCTTCACCGACCAGCTGACCAAAGACAGTGTGTCTGCGGTCTAGGTGCGGTGTACCGCCATTTGCAGCATAGATTTCTGCGATTTCCTCTGGCCAGCCACCACGCACCAGCTCTTTTTTAGCATAAGGAATCTTGCTATTTTGGACAATGAAAAACTGACTGCCGTTGGTATTTGGTCCTGCATTTGCCATAGAAAGTGCCCCACGGACATTGTAAAGCTCTTCTGAAAACTCATCCTCAAAGCTGTCGCCATAGATGGACTCACCACCCATACCTGTACCTGTTGGGTCACCCCCTTGAATCATGAATTCTTCAATCACACGGTGGAAAATGATACCATCGTAGTAGCCTTGTTTGGCAAGACCTAGGAAGTTAGCTACTGTTTTTGGCGCATGATCTGGGAAAAGCTTGATGCTCATATCACCAAGATTAGTCTTGATAGTCGCAACTGGTTCGTCAAAGTTTTCGATATCTGCTTGTGGGAAAGATAGTTGTTTGTCAATCAAACCAAGAGCCACAAGGGCATCTCGGATACCGTGCTCTTCAAGCGAAGTTGTCACGTAGTCTGCTTTTTCTTTGAGCTCAGGCACGCCATCACCCATAGCCACAGAAAGCCCAGCATAATCAAAGAGCTCCATGTCATTTGGTCCATCACCAAAGACAAGAATGTTTTCAGCGCTAATGCCGAGTTTGTCAGCTACTTCTTTGACACCAGTAGCTTTTGAGATGTGCGCTTGAACGACATCTGAAGAGTTTTCATGCCAGCGTACCAAGTGAAGGCTTTCTTGCAATTCTTTTGAGAGTTGCAAACTGTCTCCAACTTCCTCAAAAGTCCACATTTGATAGACATCGTTGGTCTTGTAGTAGTCCGGCTCAACATCACAGACGCCATAAACTGGCACCATGGCATTGTCAATCAATTCTGAGCGTTCTGAAACAACTGGCTTATCAGCGCCACAAAAACCGTAAGCAATCTTATTTTCCTCTGTCCAGGCGATATATTCTTCGATGACTTCTTTTGAAATCGAGTGTTTTTGAATCGGCTCAGCATCCTTATCAAGAATATAAGCGCCATTGATAGTCACAAAATAATCTGGCTTGAGGTCACGAATCTCTGGCACAACACCGTAGTAGGCACGCCCAGAAGCAATCCCAACGGTGATGCCTTTTTTCTTGAGCTCAGCAAAGACAGACGGAATGCTGTCTGGTATGAGACCTGTCGCTTTTCTGCGAAGCGTGTCGTCAATATCGAAAAAGACAGCCTTGATTTTTTTAGCTTTGTACTTTACTTTGGCATCCATAATAGACTCCTTTAGTTTTAAAATTGTTTATATACTCTCTATTATACCATTTAATAGTCATCTTGTGGAACCAGATGATGTTGAAAGGCATAAACAACGGCTTGCGTGCGGTCAGCAACTTCTAATTTTGAGAGGATATTAGACACGTGGGTCTTGACAGTCTTCAGTGAAATGAAAAGTTCGTCAGCAATGGTTTGGTTGTCATAGCCTTTTGCAAGCAGCGCTAAGATGTCACGCTCTCTAGCGGTCAATTCCTCATAGAGATCAGGCTGGCTGTCGTGGGCTTTTATCTTTTTGTCCACTTCAGTTTCGATAGCGAGCTCATTTCTTGCGACCTTGCGAATGGCATGTGAAATCTCAGAAGCACTAGAAGTCTTGAGCATGTAGCCTTTAGCACCAGCCTTAATGACTGGATAAATCTTGCTGTTATCTAGATAGGAGGTCAAGACCAAGATTTTCACATCTTCCCATTCCTTTAATAGCGCAAGCGTCGCTTCAACGCCGTCCATCTCAGGCATGACCAGATCCATCACCACCACATCTGGACGCTTCTCAAGAGCAAGGCGAATGCCTTCCTCCCCATTGACTGCCTCGCCAACGACCTCAACGTCCTCTTGTAAATCTAAAAAACTCTTTAAGCCAAGTCTGACCATCTCGTGGTCATCTACTAAAATCACCTTAATCATCGTCGTTCTCACTTTCTTGCGTCTCTTCTACATCCTCAGCTATCAAGGGCAGGCGAATATCTAGACTCGTCCCCTTTCCTGCTTGACTGAGCAATTGAATCGTACCTGCCAAATCATCCACTCGGTCTCTGATATTTTTTAGCCCATAGCTCAGCTCATGATGCTCATCAATGTCAAAGCCAACACCGTTATCCACCATTTTGAGCTGCAGGCTGTTGTCTGTCTGGTGGAGATAAACCTCAAGCCGTGTGGCTTTGGCATGTTTTAGGGTGTTGCTGATAAATTCCTGACCAATCCGAAAGACATTGTCTTCGACCTTTTTAGGTAATGTGGTCACATTATTTTCATAGACTACTTGGATGTTGCTCTTGTCAGTCAGCTCTTTTAAGATCAGGTCAAACCCTTCGGACAGCGTGCGATTTTCAAGCTCAATAGGGCGTAGGTGCAAAAGCAAAATCCGCAAATCATTCTGCGCCTTCTCAAGCGTATCTTCGACCACTTGGAGTTGCTGGATCATCTTCTCGCTGTCGATATGGTGAGCGTTTTGGATGAGTCCTGATAAAATCATGGTCGCTGCAAACAAGTCCTGACTCACCGTGTCATGCAAATCACGAGCAATACGCCCTCGTTCTTTTTTGACGAATTCCTCACCGTTTAAAAGACCTGTGTTTTCAGTGTTTTGCAGGCTCGTTGTCAGCTGTGCCATCTTTTTAGACAAGCGCTTCAAGTTGGTGTTGAGCTCTGTGTCTTCCTCAAGTTTTAGCGGTGTATTGGTGAGGATACGGCGCAGGTTGCGATTGATCTGGCGCTTACTCAAATCATCCAAAATCACCCAAAACAAGAGAAGTAAAACCGTCAGAGACACCGTGATGAAAAAGACTGAAAAGACAAAGCGCTCCGCTAACCAGATATTTTTAAAGGAATGCAACAAGTCAATCTTGAGACTATCAAGCGTCACAAAGACAATGGCAGACACCGTCAGAAGCGCATAAAAGAGCAGAAGCAGATAATATTGCTTTTTCATTGGCGTCTCACCTCCACATCTCCTGCCAAGGTGTTGACCACTAGCTTGACCCGCTTGACCTTTTTACTATCACTATCTTTAAAAAGGCTAATGGTCTCATTGCGCAAATCATACTGGTCAAAGTCCAGATAGCGAATGCTACCGTAAATCGAACTCACCTCTGCCTTGA
Source organism: Streptococcus hyointestinalis (assembly GCF_900459405.1). Classification (NCBI taxonomy): domain Bacteria; kingdom Bacillati; phylum Bacillota; class Bacilli; order Lactobacillales; family Streptococcaceae; genus Streptococcus; species Streptococcus hyointestinalis. The sequence goes on along the minus strand of NZ_UHFN01000007.1, from coordinate 495,824 downwards.
TTGCCACGTCAATAGGAACGATAATGGTCGTTGGACCAAACACCTTGCGGATGAGAATGACATTATCTCGTCCCTCGACAATGACCTGCGTCAAGTCAATCGTGTCACTCCCCACCATTCGGATGATATTGATATCATCAAAGGCATAGCTGTCGCTCTCATGCACGTTACTGCCAATCCACTGGTTTCTCTCATGTTTGGCTGTGAGAAAAGCATCCTGAAATTGCACAAGAGCGTAGCGATTTTTCTTTTTGACTTGAGAAAAGTGATTGATAACCACATAAATCACCGCAAACACCACCATGAGGACAATGTAGGGATTGAGCATAAAGATAAAAAGCAAGAGCAAAAGGCTTGCGCTCAAGAGAAAATCCCCTCGGTTATCTTGATTGTAAAAGCGTACCACCATCAAAAGCGCTGCAACGATGAGAATAAATCGTGATAAATCCTCCTGTAAAATCGTCAGCAAACCTAGTGTCAGCAAAACGACCTCGACAATCACAAAAAATTGAAACTTTCGCATAGCCTGCCTTTCTTTTCTAAACTTAAAATGAGGATGAGACAAATGTCCCAGCCTCATTCATCCTATTTCTGCTTTCTGACTTTCTAGTCAGAAGAATCTTGTGATTCTGTGCTACTGCTTGCTTCTGTTGAGGCTTCAGACTCACTGCTATCGCTAGTTGAGCTTGTCTGTGTACTGCTACTTTGACTGCTTTGTGTAGACTCTTGTGAGGATGAGCTTTGCGTGCTTGACTCACGGCTACTTGCACTACCAAAGTAGAGGATAATCTCGTCAGAAGAAAGATCGATACGACTACCTGCATACGGCTCTTGCGCCATGACAATATCAGATTGGCTGACGCTGCCTGACATATAGCTAGCTGTGCTGCTATTGTAGATGTATGTCCTAATACGGCTAGTCTTTACCCCTAGGCTCTTCAACTGAGCAAGCGCATCTGCATAGGTCATCTGATAGAGATTAGGCATCTCAACGCTGTTATTTTTAGCGACAGTAAAGGTAATCTTGCTTGTGCCGCCAACAGTGAAGCTCTCACCCGAGCTAGGAGTTTGGCTGATAATGGTGCCATTTTCATACTCGGTGGTAGACACTGTTTTCTTTGTAATTTGCGAGCTCTTGATACCATAGCTACTCTTTAGCGTAGCGACAGCAGAAGAATAACTATCACCTACAAAGTCTTGCATGGTAATGGTCTTGGTCGCTGAGGCAACATAGATGTTAATCTTTGAACCTTGCTTTCTAGTGGTACCTGCAACTGGGTCAGTTCTGACCACCTGACCGCTATCAACATCTGAGCTTTCTATCTCCTTGACGTCACCTACTTTAAGTTCCTTGTCTGTAATGGCTGTCTTAGCCTGCGCTAAGCCCATTCCTGCGACATTAGGTACTTCTACATTAGTTGGTGAGGTGAATGCAAGATAAGCAATCACTACGATGATAACAGCTACTAGAGCAATGAAAGCCTTCACCGCTCCACCTAACCAACGCCTACGCAAGGACTTTTTCTTTTTGCTCTTACTTGCTGACTTGGTCTGCGTAGCCTTGCTTGCTGCTTGTGAGGAGGTCTGCTCCTCACGCTCTCTGGCTGCCTTTTGCTTTTCTAAAAGCTGTGCTGTTGAGAGATTGGTCTGCGTTTGAGAGACCTTTGGCAAGGTTTTAGTTGTCTCATTGTCTCCAAAGACGAGCTTTGGTTCATTTTTTCGGCTATCGCTAAGAGCTGTCGCCAAGTCACGACTCATCTCAATAGTTGAGGTGTAGCGATCGGTCAACTTTTTAGCTGTCGCCTTGATGACGACATTTTCTAAAGCCTGAGGAACTGCCTTATTTTCTGCAATGATCGAAGGTAAGGGTTGCTGAAAATGCTGCAGGGCAATCGTAACGGCGCTATCGCCATCATAAGGAATATGTCCTGTCAACATCTCAAAGAGCATAATCCCCATAGCGTAAATATCACTCTGCACCGTCGCTTTTGAGCCACGAGCCTGCTCTGGTGAGAGATAATGCACAGACCCTAACATGGAGTTGGTCTGCGTAAGACTAGTCTCAGCAAAAGCAACCGCAATCCCAAAATCTGTCACCTTGACCGTCCCGTCACGGGTTAGAAGAATATTTTGTGGCTTCAAGTCACGGTGGATAATCCCCTGCTGGTGAGCGAGTGTCATAGCAGAGAGGACTTCCTCCATGATACGCACCACAAGTGGATTTGGCAGCGGAGCGTGCGCTTGAATATAGCGCTTGAGGTCAGGACCATCAATATACTCCATGACCAAGAACTGCTGTCCATCCTCCTCACCGATGTCACGAATGGCAACGATATTGGGATGATTAAGCTCTGCCATGGCACGTGCTTCACGCTGAAAACGTGCCACCGCAATCTGGTCTGTCTGGTAATTGGTACGCAGCACTTTGATAGCGACTTCTTCATTATCTAAGATTAAGTCACGTGCCAGATAGACATCTGCCATACCGCCTCGTCCAATGGATTTTAAAATCCGATAACGACCAGCAAACAACTTTCCAATTTGTATCATGTGCTTGCCTCACTTTCAAAATGAACCAAAGCGACAGAAATATTATCTAGCCCCCCACGCTCATTTGCAAGTGCAATCAAAGCTCTACTCTTGTCATCTAAGGACATATCTTCTGCCAAAATAGCTGTGATATCCTCTTTTGAAATCATGTTGGTAAGACCATCACTATTGATGACCAGATAATCACCTGCTTCAAGGACATGAGCCGCTAAGTCTGGCTCTACAGGGTTTGCTTGTCCGATAGACTGGGTGATGATATTTTTCTTTGGATGCATTTCTGCTTCTTCTTCGGTGATTTCACCAGCTTGTACCAAGGCATTGACCAAAGAGTGGTCGCTGGTTAATAGCTGATAGTCACTTCCTCGAACAAGACCAATCCTAGAGTCACCAACATGGGCAAAAATAATATTATTGTCAACAATAGCTACGGCTTCAACAGTTGTCCCCATACCACGGTATTCTTCTTCTTGTCCAAGGTCATGAATTTTTTTATTTTCTGCTTCAATGACCGTAAGCAACCAATCACGAATGTCCACTAACTCCGTAAAGCTAGTCTCCTCCCAAAGTCTACCAAGGTCTAGGACTGTCATTTCGCTAGCAACATTTCCAGCACGGTGTCCTCCCATGCCGTCAGCTAAGACCACAAGAGTAATCCCATTTTGATTTTCAAAATGGCTCACATAATCTTGATTGCTTGATCGACGTTGCCCAACGTCCGTTAACAGTGATAATTCCATAGTTTTTTCTTCCGACTGTTGTCTATTCTTTCTAAACACTCATGCCATGCGTTTGAGCTGCGCAATGAAAAAGCCATCGCAGCCATATTGCTCTGGAGTGATGGTGATACAACCATCTTCGACAAGCTCCTGGCAAGGGTGTGTCAATTTTACTTGTGTAAAATGAGGATGTTCTTTTAGGAACTGTTTAATGACTTGACGGTTTTCAGTCTCAAAAATCGTGCAAGTACTATATGTTATTATACCACCTTTACGTATGGTTTGACAAACACTATCTAAGATTTCGAGCTGGACTTTGGCTAAAGCTTCAAAATCTTGGTTGGCTTTGTTGTATTTGATGTCTGGTTTACGTCTGATAAGCCCAATCCCTGAACATGGAGCGTCGACCAAGGCTTTATCAAAACTGTCTTTTGGAAAGACTTCGTGGACTTTTGTGGCGTCTAGCTTTTTGGTTGTGATTTTATCAGCGACATGTAAGCGTTTAGCATTTTCCTCTACAAGTGCTAGCTTGTGGTCGTAAAGGTCAAGCGCTGTGATATGTCCGACGGTCAAGTAAGATGCCATGTGGCTGGTCTTGCCACCAGGGGCGCTACAAGCGTCCAGAATAGTTTCATCTCCTTCTATGTCTAAGGTCGGTGCTACCAACTGACTAGACTCATCTTGAATGGTGATTTGTCCTTCTTGGAAATAACGTGACGCCGAAAAGTGCCCTGTTGCAGACACCAAGGCAGACTCCGCTACAAGCGAGTCCTCAAGACCAAGAGCGTCTTTGATTGCCTCTTTGTCCTCTAAGTTTGTGACACGCACACTGGCTTTATTGCGGACAAAAAGACTCTCTAAAATCGCCTCAGCACGCTTATCACCATACTCATCTATCAGTTTTTTGACCAGCCAGACTGGTGTGGAGTAGGTGATAGACAGGCGTTTATTTTTACGCTTAATGCTAGCTAGGTCTGGTAAGCCCTCTCTAAGAATGCGACGTAACACGGCATTGACTAGCTTGCTGCTTTTAGGGTGTGCCACTTGTTTAGCAAGGTTGACCGCTTCATTGACCACCGCATGATGAGGAACCTTATCCAGATAGACTAGCTGATAAAGACTCATCATCAAAAGCAAATAAATCTTTTTATCAAGCTGCTCACGGTCTGCGATGTAGTGAGACAAATACCACTCAAGCGTTAGCTTTCTTGCCACCGTACCGTAGACAATCTCTGTAACAAGCCCCTTGTCCTTAGCTGCGAGCTGATTTTTTCTGAGCTGTTTATCAAGGGCGATGTTTGAGTAAGCCCCCTCGCTAAAGACATCTTCCAAGGTTTCAAGTGCCACCAAGCGTGCCTGTTTTGTTTTAGTTTCCAAAATAATCTCCTACTTGTAAATTGCGACCAACACCATTTAAAAAGTCAGCAATCGCCATCTTGGGCTTGCCTGCTGGCTGAACGACATCAAGTGCTATAGCACCGTCTCCTGTCGCCACGACCAGCTCTTTCTTGCCTTTTTGGATAATCTCACCTGGTTTTCCTGTCCCTGCAACCTCGTGCACTTGATAGAGTTTGAAGCGTTTGCCATCAAGCAGTGTGTGTGCGACAGGCCAAGGATTCATCCCACGCACATGATTGAAAATCGCTCGAGCAGACTTTGTCCAGTCGATACGCTCTTCTTCTGGCGTGATATTGGGTGAGAAAGTCGCTTGGCTAGCGTCCTGTGGGACAGGTTTCAATTGACCAGAGAGATAATCTGGCAGGCTGTCAAGCAACAAATCACGCCCAATCACGGCTAGCTTGTCAAACATGGTGCCGACATTGTCCTCATCTGTAATCGCTGTTTTGCGAGTCGCTACCATATCACCAGCGTCCATCTCCTTGACCATCTCCATCAAAGTCACACCAGCTTCCTCATCACCATTGATAATAGCATAATGAATCGGTGCTCCGCCACGGTATTTTGGCAGTAGTGAGGCATGGACGTTGAGCGCAAAATCAACACTGTCTAACAGCTTACTTGGCAAGAATTGCCCAAAGGCTGCTGTGATGATGCCATCTGCACCTAGCGCCATGATGTCAGCTAACTCCTGACTGCCTGAGAGTTTTTCAGGCTGGTAGATAGGCAAATCATGCTCAAGCGCTACTTGCTTGACCGGTGTCATGCGGATTTCTTTTTTGCGCCCAACCGCTCGGTCTGGCTGCGTGACAACAGCTATAACCTCGTAGCGATTATCGGCTAACAAGCCCTTAAGCACCGTCGCTGAAAAGTCTGGCGTTCCCATAAAAATCAGTTTTGTCATAATTTCTCTTTTCTATATGTTTTGTGGTTCATTATCAATCTGCACCCGCAGTTTTTTGTTGTCTTTTTCCTGCGTCCAATCAAGGATACGATTGAGGACCGTCTCTAGATTGTCCTCAAAGCGGTATTTGATAATGATGTGATAGTGATATAAGTTATGCGTTCTAGCAATTGGTTTTGGCGTTGGACCAAGAAGTTTAGCTTCAGGGCTCAGCGCTTCTTTTAGCATGGCTAAGACCTGATAGGCTTTTCTGGTCAACTCAAGCTCGTCTGCTAGCGACAAAGTAATTCCCACCGTGTAATAATAAGGTGGATAGGACATCTGCTTACGCACATTCATCTCGTAGCGATAAAAGGTCTCGTAGTCCTGCTGTTTAGCTAGCTGTATGGCATAGTGGTCTGGATTGTAGGTCTGAATGACCACCTCACCAGACTTGTCTCCTCGCCCAGCACGCCCCGCTACCTGCGTCAGCAATTGAAAGGTGCGCTCTGAACTGCGAAAGTCTGGGAGATTGAGCGACGTGTCCGCATTCAAGACGCCAACCAAGGTCACATTTGGAAAATCAAGCCCCTTGGCAATCATCTGGGTGCCCAGCAATATGTCAGCTTCGCCTTTACCAAAAGCCCTTAAAATCTTCTCGTGTGCGCCTTTTTTACGTGTCGTATCCACATCCATCCGCAAAATCCGAGCCTGTGGAAACACCTCCTGCAACTCATCATAAGCTTTCTGCGTCCCTGTCCCATAGTAGGCAATGCTGCGACTATTGCAGTTGGGACAAGTCCTTGGAATAGCCTTTGTAAAGCCACAGTAATGGCAATTCATGGTCTTTGTGTCCATGTGCAGCGTCAGAGAAATATCGCAGTTGGGGCAGTTATCCACATAAGCACACTCCCGACACATGATAAAGCTGGAATAGCCCCTGCGGTTGAGCATAAGAACGCTCTGCTCACCCCTCTCGAGGCGATTGGCAATCTTCTCTAAAAGCAAAGGCGTGTAGTTGCTTGGGCTTTTTTGCCCTAGATAATCTCTAAAATCTGCAATCTCTACTTGAGGTAAGCTAGCCTTAGGATTAGCTCGCTTTGTTAACTGTAGAAAATGGTAGACCTTGCGACTAGCCCGTGCTCGACTCTCGATACTAGGCGTTGCAGAGCCCAGCACCACAACAGCCTTGTGGTATTTAGCACGGAGAATAGCAACGTCTCTAGCGTGGTAGCGAGGATTGGACTCTTGCTTGTAGCTTGCCTCATGCTCCTCATCGATGATGATAGCTCCGATATTATCAAGCGGTGAAAAGATAGCCGAGCGTGCGCCAACGACCACACGGGCTTTACCTGACTTTATCTTGCGCCACTCGTCGTACTTCTCTCCATCAGACAAACCAGAGTGCATGATAGCCACTTGCTTGCCAAAGCGGGAGATAAAGCGGTGAGTCATCTGCGGGGTCAAGGAAATCTCAGGCACAAGGACAATCGCCGTTTTCCCTTGCTTTAGGACCTTGTCAATAATATGCAGGTAAACCTCGGTCTTTCCAGAACCTGTCACACCTTCTAATAAAAAGGGGGTGCTATCCTTGCCAATCGCTACGCTCACCGTCTCAACGATAGCCTGCTGTTCGTCATTTAAGGTCAGAAAATCCGTCTTTTCCACCGTCTCAAAATAACTATCCGCACGGTTAACAAGGCGCTCAGACAGCGTGATTGCTTGCGCTTCGATGAAAAACTGAACCACATCACGTGAGTACTTTTCTCGTAAATCACTGAGCTTGCCCTTTGGAGACGTCTCTAGGTACTCTTTCAACGCTTGACGCTTCTTAGCCCTTTGGCTAATCTCTAGAGAAGCTAGGATAGCAGAGTTGACTTGATAGTACTTCTGCGTTTTAACCGTCTTTTTGTCCTTGGCGAGATAATCAAGGGCGACCTTTTTTTGCCTAGCTAGTCTGGTAAGAAGCTGTTTTTGGGCGTCTGATACTTCTGAGTAGCGCACGCTAGCTTGTCCTGAAAAAGCACTGTCAATGACATCTTGAGGCGTCTCATCCGTCACTGAAAAAAGCTTGTCATACTGTGAGTTTAAAAGGCTTGGCAGCATGGACTTGAGGATAGAAATCTTATAGGAAAAGACTGTTTTTCGCATGGCGTCCGCAAGCGCTAGCTGTTCTTCATTGAGAACTGGCTCTGGGTCGAGCACTTCTGCGATTTCCTTTAGAGATTGTGAACTGTCTACCTGCTCCTTAAAGCCAACGACAAAGCCCTGCAAGAGCCGATTACCAGCCCCAAAAGGCACATGAACACGGCTGCCAAGCAAAACGTCCTCTTCTAAGTCCTTTGAAATAGCATAAGAAAAAGGTTTATCAGTCTGCATCAGCGCAGCATCCACAATGACTTGCGCAACTTTCATGTCTCCACCTTATATTTATATTAGCGGGTAACTCCCGCTAGTATAAACCCTTTCTTTAATTATTTTTTAGATTTGTTTTATACTTAGTTCAGCGCTGTGGATTAGTATCTTCCACCAATCGCTTTGACGATTTCTAGGAGGCTCTAACCACAGCTCTTTGTTTATAGTTTGTTAGTTTCTATATAGTATGTGTTATACTATACTTATGAAAAGTTACGGAATAGATTTTAGAAAACGAGTTATTAATTATGTAGAGGCTGGTCATTCCAAAAAAGAAACGTGTCAGTTATTTGGAATTAGCACTAATACACTGTATCTGTGGGAGAAACAACTCAAAGAACTAGGTCATTTGGAGCGCCAAAAAAGAAAACCAAGCCCTCGCAAATTGCCATTGGATAAGTTAGAAGCCTATGTCAAGGAACATCCAGATGCTTTCTTAAGGGAAATTGCAGAGCATTTTGACTGTAGTATTCCCTCAGTTTGGGCTGCCTTAAAAAACTGAACATCACTTTAAAAAAAGACCACAACCTATAAAGAACAAGATAGCGAAAAGGTGAGACGCTATCTTGATGTTTTAGCCTGCTTTCCAAACACCCCTATTGTTTATATTGATGAGACTGGCATTGATACTTATCTTTATCGTCACAAAGCTAGAGCACCTCGAGGGGAGAAAGTATACGACAAGGTAAGTGGACGCAGATTCGAAAGAATTTCGGTAGTAGCTGGTCAAATTGGTTCTAAAATTATAGCCCCCTTGCTTTATCATGGAACGATGACAGCGGAATTATTTATCAAGTGGTATCAGGAGCAGCTATTGCCATCCTTGACAGAACCCCATGTCATCATTATGGATAATGCAGCTTTTCACCCCAAGAAACAACTAGATGAGCTTGCAGTGGCTAAGGGACACTATTTTCTTCCGCTTCCACCTTATTCCCCTGAACTCAATCCCATCGAACAGTTTTGGGCTACTCTAAAAAGAAAGGTGACTGAATTGTTAAGAACAGGTCGTTCTGTTCAGTCTGCTTTGGAATACTATTTTAAAACTAAATAACTATAATTGGTAATGAGAATGATAACGCCCAGACGTTTTATCTCGTGTAAGGATACAAGACAAAGAGTGCGTGGAACGAACAACAGTCGCTAATAATCTCGAAAGGAACCAGAAACTTATGTTTTATGTTGGTATTGATATTGCCAAAAACAAACACGATTTAGCCTGTATCAACGAAACTGGAGAAACAGTGATAACCAACTTCAGATTTGCCAATTCTTGTCAAGGTTTTCATCAGCTGAAACTAAAGCTAGAACAGCTATCTCCTATCACACAAGATGTCCAGATAGCACTTGAAAGAACAGGACACTATAACTACAATATAGTGACCTTTTTAAGAGACTTAGGCTACAATGTATTTGCCTACAACCCGCTCATTATCAAAGAATTTGCTAAATCACAATCGCTTAGAAAAACTAAAACTGATAGGAAAGATGCCCTTTTAATTGCTCGTAAGCTACGCTCTGACGTAACCCCTGAACGTTATCAAACAGATAGGGTATTAGACGAGTTAAAAGAGCTGACACGTTATCAAAATCGCCTAATTCAATCACGATCTAGATGCAAGAATTTATACATCAGATTACTTGATATTATCTTCCCTGAACTCCACAGAATCGTTAATAATCTCTATAATCAGTTTATCTATGACTTACTAACAAACTATCCTTCTCCACAAAGAATAGCTCGTGCTCGGTTCTCATCATTGCTTAAAATTAAGCGACTAACCGCTGATAAGGCGCATCAGATACAAGAAACAGCCAAACAGACTATTGGTAATGCTTCACCTGTTTTATCCTTGGAGTTAGTTCAATTAATTGAAAGCATTAAACACTACGATAAGCAAATTAACCAAGTCCAAGAGGAAATTAACCTCTTGATGATTGAGTTGAACTCTCCTATTACTTCTATTCCTGGAATTGGAAGTCGTCTTGGTGCTATTATTCTAGCTGAAATTAAGAATATTCATAATTTCAAGAATCTAAATCAGCTCCAGGCCTTTGCAGGATTAGACCCTGCCATTTACCAATCAGGACAGATGGATAATACCGGTCATATGGTAAAACGAGGCTCCTCTTATCTAAGGTACGCTCTAATACAGGCTGCTAAGCTTATAGCCATTTATTCCCCACATTTTAAAGCCTAAAATCAGTCAAGGAAAGCATTACAATGTAGCTGTGACACATGTTGCTAAAAAGCTCATTCGTGTAATTTATCATCTTCTTAAAACCAATCAACTGTTTGATGAAACTAAGCTAAGGTAAAACTATAAAGTCATGAATCATTTTAAAAACTTGCTTTTAGCAGGTCTTTTTCACATGCAATCAATTTTCTAAATAGCTTTTAAAAATAGTTAATATTTTTAAAAATTATTCTTGACTTTTTATATAGAATGCCTCCTACTTCTTGGCTTAGCTGTTTTATTCATTATATCAAAGAATATGAAAAATCTAAGATTAAAAACCTTAGATTTTTTCGCCGTCTTCTTTTTCTTTTGCGATACGCTCTTTGATTTTGCGCTCTTCTTCTTCTTTAAGCAAGCGCTCTTCTTCGATTTTAGCACGCACTGCTGCACGCTTATCCTCTGGGTCTGGGTGAATAATGACATTGCCAGACTCGATTTCTTCAAGCGCACGAAGTGTTGACTTGACTGAGGTGAACTCTTGAGTTGGTTTTGCGCCAGCTTCTAGCTCGTGAGCACGTTTGGCTTGGAGAACAACCAAGGAATATTTTGATGGTACCTTGTCTAGCAAAGTATCAATCGATGGTTTTAACATCATAAGCTTTTATCTCTTTCTATCTTTTTTTACAGTTTGGGTGTTGATTTGACCATGTCACGGTAGTGACCAATAACACGCTCTACACGGTAATGCTCTGTCTCAATGATATGCTTGACACGCTCAGCAGCAACGGCAACCTCGTCATTGACGACAGCGTAATCATACTCACTCATGAGCGCAATCTCTTCTTTGGCACGCTCAATGCGTTTTTTGATGACTTCTTGACTATCTGTCCCACGACCCACCAAGCGATCTTGAAGCTCGTCAAGGTCAGGTGGTGTTAGGAAAATAAAAACACCATCTGGTACTTTGGACTTGACCTGAAGAGCCCCTTGCACTTCAATTTCCAAAAAGACGTCAATGCCCTTGTCAAGCGTTTCATTGACATAGGTCAAGGGTGTGCCGTAATAGTTGCCGACATACTCAGCATACTCCAGCATCTCACCTTTTTTGATGAGCTCTTCAAACTCCTCACGGCTTCTAAAATGATAATCAACGCCGTCAACCTCACCAGGACGTTGTGGGCGTGTTGTCATTGATACCGAATATTCAAATTTATGGTTGGGTGTTGAAAAAATCTCTTGCCTCACAGTTCCTTTGCCAACACCAGATGGACCTGAAAAGACGATTAACAAACCACGTTCAGACATGTCAAACCTCCACATTCATTCTCTTTAGTTTACCAAAAAACATAGGGGATTTCAAGCTCGCTTTGCTAAAAAGGAGAAGATAGTCCTATCTCCTCCTTTGTCTGCCAAACAGATCATCTTTATTTTTACAGTCAACTCTAGCATATAAAACCATCATAGACGGGAGAGTCCGTCCTTGCTTGGCAAGAAGACGTCCCACTCTATAGCGTCTAACAAAGGTAACTATTGGCAAAATAAAATACGTATAGATACCAGCCATTGGTGAAAAGTAAGCAATGAGGACAAAAATAAGGAGCCAGCCATTTGTCCGAACAGCATACTGTCTGATACGTTTTTCTAAATCTTCCTTAGAAATCGTCTCTGGCAAGTTTTTGACAAAGCCATATCGGATATAGAGTATCCTTGTAGTATCTTGTAGCAAGCTAATAAACAAGGTCAATACCCCATACGCTACAACAGCAATCGAGCGATTGTCATAGTGCATCATGAATTTTGTCATCAATGGAACCAGACAGACCAAAAGGTGGTTAATGGTATCTAGGGCGATGATTTCATCATTGGTATTGTCGGTGCCAACACCGTTTTGAGTGCGCTCGTACCAAAAGTTAAAAATAATGGTAAAACTCAGCGCAAAAAGCCCAATGTGATTGATAAAGGCGCTAAGCTCACTGCTGTTTGTTGGCGCCTCAATTTCTAAGACCAAAATGGTCATGGCAATGGCAATAATGGCATCACTAAGAGCGTCAAGGCGCTCCTTAAATTTCTGCATGCTATTTTTCCTTTCTATCTTTGAAAGCCTTTACCAAAAAGATAAGGAGAAGATAGCCCTATCTCCTCCTTTGTCTGCCAAACAGTTCATCTTTATTTTTACGGTCGGTTCTAGCATATAAGACCATCATGGATGGGAGGGTGCGTCCTTGCTTTGCTAGAGCACGTCCCACTCTATAGCGCCTAACAAAAGTCACCACTGGTAAAATCAAGTAGGTGTAAACCCCGACATTTGGGTTAAAGTAAGCAAAAATGGCAAAGACAAGAATCCAAACATTTGTCCGCACGGTAAACTGTCTGATCCGATTTTCTAAGGTTTCTTTTGAAATGGTGTCTGGCAGATTTTTAATAAAGCCGTAATTGATATAGCGGATCCTGATGATGTCTTGAAGCAAGCTAATGACAAAGTTCAACAAACCATAAGCCACAACAGCGATAGAGCGGTCTTCATAGTCCATCATAAACTTGGTCATCAGCGGAATCAGACAGACCAAGAGATGGTTAATCGCATCTAGGGCGATGATTTCATCGTTGGTATTGTCTGTGCTAACCTCATTTAGCGTCCTCTCATACCAAAAGTTGAAAATCATGGTAAAGCTCAGCGCAAAAAGCCCGATGTTATTGATAAAGCTACCGAGCTCTTTACTGTTGGTTGGTGCGCTGATTTCTAAGACCAAAATGGTCATAGCAATCGCTACGATAGCATCTCCAAGAGCATCAAAACGCTCCTTAAATTTCTGCATAAAACTTTCTCCTTTTTTCCTTTAGGATACTAGTATAGCATACTTTAGAGCGCATTTACAGCCAATCTTTTTGGCGGGCGAGCTGAGTGGCTTCCATACGATTAGAAACACCAAGTTTGCTAAAGATACGAGAGGTGTAATTGCGCACAGTCCCGTCAGATAGATAAAGCGCTTTTGCGATTTCCTTGCTGGTGAGACCTTGTTCGATATGCTTTAGTATCAAGCGCTCTTGCTGCGTTAATGGATTGTCATCGTAGGCGATGCCCTCAACAAGCTCTGGTGAATATTCTTTGCCGCCAGCAAGGACGGTATTTATGGTTGTCATGAGCTCTGACGTGGAGCGGTCTTTTAGGACATAGGCGTCTACTTTTGCGGCTAAGGCTCGCTTAAAATAACCTTTTCGTCTAAAGGTCGTAACGATGATGACCTTGGTGCCCTTGTGCTCACGCACCCACTCCAGCACCTCTAGCCCAGACTTTTCTGGCATCTCAACATCTAAAATCGCCACATCAACTGGTTCTTTTTCTAAAAGTGCTATCGCTTCTAAGCCGTTGCTGGCTTGATAGACAGTATCCACACTTTCTTCCATGAGGAGCAATTGGCACAGCGCATCACGCAGCATAGACTGATCCTCAGCCACTAATAATCTCATACTCTATCTCCCTCGTAAAATAAGTTTATGGGGATTTTTCAATCCCAAGTGTTAATAATTTTTTTATAACTTGACTATTGCAAGGTTTTCCAGAACAATAGAGTCATGGAATGGACTCAGGGTTGTTTCTACTACCTCCTTGTTGCCATGTCTTCAAAAAGGAGTCTGTTACCCAAACCTTGTTCCTACTTCCAACACACTAGCTGTTTCCACTAGACTCACTTCTGTATGTAGTAGCGTACAGGCGGCAGGTGAGTTAGTGATGAGAATTCTCTTAGGCGAGGCTGTTGGTTCAAGGTGTTTCTGGGGAACCTTACAGTAGTCAAGAAAACTTCCAAATACAAATGAAAGGAGACCTTCCAAATGAAATGTTTTGTCGGTTTAGACGTTAGTTCTACCAAACTTGATGTCTGTATCATGCTTAGTGATACAACTACTCCCTTTACGGCTTCTCTTTCCAATGATTTAACGGGCGCCTCTGAAATCAAGAAGCACATTCTTGAACTCAATGAAACTTATGCCTTTGAGCGTATCGTCATTGGTATGGAAGCTACTAGTCTTTATAGCTTTCACCCTGCCATGTTCTTTCACGAGGATAGCCAGCTAAAAGCCCTAAACGTTGAAGTCATGGTGGAACAACCCAATAAGATTAAGAAATATCGGGAAACGTTTGAAGAAAGTAAAAATGATACCATTGATGCCTTCTACATCGCTGATTATTTCCGTATTGAGCGCTTCTCACCTGCTTTTCTTAAAGAAGAGAAGTATCTAGCTCTCCAACACCTAACCAGAACAAGACTGCAACTCATTGAACAGTTGACAAGAACCAAACAGCACTTTATTGAAAATATCTATTATAAGTGCAATACCTTATCAACTGAAATCAAGAATGAGAATCTCACAATTTCTCTATGGTCTAGCACTATCATTTCTTTAATGACTGAGGTCTGTACCCTTGATGACCTAGCTAATATTCCTCTCAAAGACCTTGCGGACTTTATCCAAAAATTGGGTAGAGGGCGATTCAAAGCTCCTGATAAATTAGCTAAAGCCATTCAAGCAGCTATTCGAGGCTCTTATCGTCTTCCTAAGCTCCAGCAAGATTCGGTTAATGTCATTCTTGGTCTTCTCGCTCGAGAAATCAGAAATCTTGAACAAATGATTAAGGATATTGATAAAGCCATTGAAGATATGGTCGAAGTCATCCCTGAATATCAGTGTTTAACTTCAGTACCTGGTGTTGGCAAAGTTTACGCTGCAGGAATTATCGCTGAAATCGGACAGATTGAACGCTTTAAAGATCATCCTCAAGTCGCTAAATATGCGGGCTTGAATTGGAGACAGAATCAATCTGGGAACGCTAACTCTCAAAATACTGACCTTGTGAAAAGAGGCAATCGCTATCTCCGTTATTACTTAGTTGAAGCCGCCAACTCGGTCAGACGACACGATAGTGAGTATCAAACCTTTTACAAGAAGAAGTATCATGAAGTTCCTAAACATCAACACAAACGAGCCATCGTCTTAACCGCTAGAAAATTTGTGCGTCTGGTGGATGCGCTACTACGCAATCGCCAACTCTATGCGCCACCAAGGAGGCTTATGGAAGATAGATGATGATCTGCACAAGTCCTTGGATAAACTGGTGAAAAAAAGCGATTTTCACTAGGTGTTTTTAGTGCACCCTTTTTTCTAGAAAATCAACTAAAGTTTAATCAACTTTATCTTGACTTTTTACCACTAGACTCTTGTAACTCAATACGGACAATAGTCGGATGTCTCAAGGAAACAACTTGACTAGTCCCATTGACCAACTGCAAGCGCTCACGAATGCTTTTAAGCTCCTGCCCAGTCAGCTCCTTAAAGCCGACGCCATCATCCTCGCACTCAATAAAGAGCTTGCTGTTACTGTCACGTCCCAAGGTCAAGCGACAATGCCTTGCCTCACTATGCTTGACAACGTTATTAGTCAGCTCACGTAAAACCATGGTGATGGTCGACTGCAGCACAGGCGACAAGCTCTCAAGTTCTAGCTTGTTTGTCAGCTGCAAACTAATCCCAGACAGGTCAAACAAACGCTCAATCTCCTGCAGTTCCTCAGCTACCGTACGGTACTTGAGATTATTGACAATCTCTCTGACTTCATACATGGACTCGTGGCTGATACGATTGATGGCCTCGATTTGCTGCTTAGCGCTCTCATACTGCTTGTTTTCCAGCTGCTTTAGGGCAAGCTCAGTCTTTAGCGTCATCATAGCAAAAGTATGCCCAAGTGTATCATGCAAATCACGTCCGATACGATTGCGCTCATTTTCAGCAGACAAGATGTTTATGGTGCGGTTCTTCTCCACCAACTCCTGCTTGATGAGACGTGCCTGATGGTCTTTTTTAGAGGCTACTGTAATCCCCATGATAAAGACCAGCACAACCAAAAGCTGCATGGCATTTACCGCTGTCATGCCGTCTCTCACAACCACTGTCGTAACAGCACCAAAAAGGGTCAGATAAAAGAGAATGAATTGCCAAGAAAACCAGCTAGCGTTGAACTTGTAAACCAAAAGGTTAGTCGCAAAGAAAAAGTACCAGACAAAGTTGACATCGCCAAAAACCACCATGCCATAGATGTAAGCAAGGATAAGAAGCCAAAACAGCCAGTCGCATTTCGCTAAAATATCTCGTACCAAAAAGAGGTAAGCTATGGCAAATAGGATAGTCGCAGGAATCACAAGAATAGCGCTCTTCCAGTCATAAATGGAACTCAGCGCAAAAACAAGAAACAGCAAAGCGACATCGTAGCGAATAAATGACAAGGGGTGTTTTTTCAACGGTCTCCAAACTCCTTTTTCTGACTCGTCCAAAATAGCAGCAGCATAGCACCAAGTGCATAAGCGATGAGGACGAAAAATGATGTGTTTATTATTGTACCATTTTTGAGGTAGCTTGTAACCAAATGATAAAAGTGATAGGTCGGTGTGCACTTGCTGATTGCCTGCAACCAGTCAGGAAACATAGTTAAAGACATCCACATGCCACCAAGCATAGCTAAGCCGATGTAGAGAAGATTTCCGACTGCAGACATGGTTTCGCTGGACTTTACGGTAGATAGTAGCAAACCAAAAGGCAAAAAGCACAGCATAGCAAACATGAGTAGAGCTGCTGACAGCAGCCACTCTGACGTAGGCAGGTCAACACCACGCACAAAATGACCAACTGAAAAACTCACCACAATCGCTACAAGGTAAAAGAGAATAATCCGCAACATCTTAGCAAAATAGTAAAGCGGCATAGGAACTGGCGTGTGCTTTAAGAGGCGCAGGCGGTTGGTTTTTCTATCCTCTACTAGAGAAAAAGGCAGAGTGAAAAAAGCAAGACTGAGACTCGCAAAGGCTGTCATCGTCATCAGATAGTCTCGTAAAACGGTTTGCTCAGCTGGGCTCGTCCCAACTCCCTGCGAGAAAAAGAGAAAGAAACAAGATGGCAAAGCAATCGCCATCACAAGAGAAGTAAGTCCTCGTTTGGTTAACAACCATTCATTCCACATCAAAGCTTTAAACATCGTCATTTCACACTCCCATCATTAAAAATACTATCCATCAAACTACGATTGGTCATCTCGATATCAGCAATCGGACATTTTGCTTCTTCAAGCAAATGCCAGACCAGATCGACCTGACTGCTTGTAAAGCTGATATTGTCCCTTCTTTCCTCAATAGCCGAGGCGTCATCTATCCTCTCTAGCAAATTGCGGTAGCTAATGGGCACCGTAAAGATTTTCTGACGCTTTTCTTTTTTGAGGGCATACGGTGTCGTGTCACGAAGCAACTGCCCCTCTTTTAGAACTAGCACTCTATCTGCCGTCTGCTCCACCTCCTCGATATAGTGAGAAGAGTAGATAATGGTTTTATCTTGCGCTTTCAAGTCGTCAATCAAACGCCAAAAATACTGACGTGTCGCCGTATCCATGCCTGCTGTCGGCTCATCTAAAAAGAGAATATCTGGCTTTCCAATCAAAATCAAAACAAACTGCAACAAGCGCTTTTGCCCGCCAGATAGAGTACTTGCAAAACTGTCATACTGCTTGTCTGAAAAACGCAGCAAGGCTCTTATCTCCTCATCAGAGAGGGTGTCCTTGTAGATGGCTTTTTGAAAAGCGATGAGCTCACGCACCTTCATTTTTTCTTGAACCAGATTTTCCTGAAAAAGGACGGTCACTTTTGACTTTAAGCCCTTTGCCTGTGGCGACTGTCCGAGGATACGAATCTTGCCACCTGTCGTCTTGACATCGCCTAAAAGACAGGACATGAGAGTGGTCTTTCCAGCACCATTTGGTCCAATGAGCGCCACGCACTCTCCGTCTTCAATCTGAAAACTGATGTCTTTTAAAATGCTCTTATCTGCTACTGCTTTGTTTAAACTTTCTACACGAATCATGTCAAACTCCTTTCTTAAGACACTCTTAGTATAGCAGGAAGTAAAACATGCTCATAGACCCGTTTGTCATGACATGAGATGACTTTTGTCACTTCATCAATAAAGAGGCTGGGCAAAAACTAGCCAGTAAATAAAAAACACCGATAGATTCGAGCTGATTTTGATGAAATCCAGCCGATCTGTCTGTGTTTTTCTTTCTGTTTCTACTATCTTGGACTAATTTCTTAGCCAATTTCGTGAGATTCATGCTCATTAGGAGGAATCCTATCTCTGTTTCAACCACTTTTTGACCTCTGACATGCACTCTGCGCACGCCAAAAACACCCTTCATCCTACCAAATACAGGTTCGACATCCACCTTGCGTTTGGCATAAATGCGGGCTCCCTCTTTACTTGTCAACTCCTCTTTGACCAAGTTCTTGAAATAGTTCCACGTAGGATTATACTGAATTTGTTTGAGGTTTCCTTTTTCCGTCCGTGCTAACTGGCCTAACTCCTCACTAGCTTGTACAGGATCAGCTTCGTAAATCTTAATATCTTTCTCAAATCCATTCTGCTCCGTTCTTCGTGAATAATTCTTAAACGAGTAGACAACCCCATCTGGTTTTATCCACTGGTCAGAATCTTCTAGATAGGTCCAGTTTTCAGGATTGGCATCACTCTTCTTATAGCTTTTCTTCTGCTCTTTCTGATATGTTCCGTAGGGAATCAGAGGTGTTCTCTCCAGATCATCAAGGATAAAGCTGTAATTTTCTTCACTACCATAACCTGCATCCGCGACAATGTGTTGAAAGAGTTCTAAGGTTTGGATGGATTGAAGAAAAGGCTTGAGCGTCCGAGTGTCAGTTGGATTCGGATACAATCCGTAAGCTAAGGCAAACTGGCTATTTGTACCAAGTTGGAGGTTGTAACCAGGTTTGAGCTGACCATTCTTCATATGATCCTCTTTCATTCTCATGAATGTAGCGTCGGGATCTGTTTTTGAGTAGGAGTTTCGCTCTTGTAAAATCTGTTTATCTCGTTCGTACTTCTGTTTCCGAACAAGACAATCTTCTTTCAACTTTCTCTTGAGTTTCTTAATTCTTCTTCGTTTCTGTCTGTTGGCCGAGCCACCTTTAATGACTTTAAGCTCTTGTGAGATAGCTTCTTCCACCTCATCTAGTACTTGTTCGGTCTCATGGAGAAGTTGTTTGAGTCCCTCGCTAGTGAGGCATTCTTCCTTGGACAAGGCAGTATTTACCCCTTCTTGGACCAGTTTGTCATAGAGGGCTGAAATGTTTCCATTCAAGGCATCTTCATAGCGTTCAACGGCCTTTCTCCACGTGAAAGAATATTTGTTGGCATCAGCTTCTACCTTAGTCCCGTCAATGAAGAGAGCCTCATCTTCAATCAAGCCATTATCTCTGAGGAGGAGGGGTGAAGTAGATGAAGGTAGTTTTGATGAGCTGATTGGCGTGTGTGCTAGCCCGAAAACTATTTATGGTTCGATAACAGACATAGGTATCCTGGCTCAGCCATTTCATGGGTATAACTTCTTCATTCATTTGAACGATTTTTCGACCAGAGAATACTTGGCGAGCATAGGCAAACAGGGTCATTTTGAGCAACATAGCTGGATGAAAGGCAGGACGACCTGTGTGGGAAGTTTCTTCTAAGAGAACGAATTGAGGAATGGTGTCCACAAACTGACTAATCAGACGAGCCTCATGTGTGGCAGGTAAGTCCCAAGCAAGATTTAATTCCAAACATAACTGATTTGTGTTATACTGTTTATACATTTTCATGCCTTTCTAGTTGTTTTGTCGTTATTATAATTATAAAGCATGAAGTGGAAAACGAGCAACTCCTAATTGGAATTGCTCGTTTTTTATATGTGAGCGGCTAGTTTTTGCCCAGCCTCTTTATTTTGCATAAGTAATGGCACGTGCCTCACGGATAAGGGTGACTTTGATATTACCTGGATAGTCGAGATTATTTTCGATTTTCTTGCGCACTTTATGCGACAAAATCACCATCTCATCATCGGAAATCTTATCTGGACGCACCATGATACGAATTTCACGTCCAGCTTGAAGAGCAAAGCTGTTTTGAACCCCATCAAAACTATTGGCAATGTCCTCAAGGTCACGTAGACGCTTGATGTAGTTTTCGATAGACTCGTTTCTGGCACCGGGACGGGCTGAGCTGAGCGAGTCCGCTACAGCGACAAGCACAGCAATCACCGTCTCAGGCTCAACATCACCGTGGTGGCTGGCAATAGCATTGACCACAACTGGGTGTTCCTTGTACTTGCGTGCCATCTCTGCACCAATCTCCACGTGACTGCCTTCGATTTCTTTATCGACAGCTTTTCCCATATCATGTAGGAAACCAGCACGTCTAGCAAGATCTACATTTTCACCAAGCTCACCAGCAAGTAAACCAGCAAGCTTTGCAACCTCAACAGAGTGACGAAGGACATTTTGCCCATAGCTGGTACGAAATTGCAGACGCCCCATAATCTTAATCAAGTCTGGGTGCAAGTTGGGTGCTCCCACCTCAAAAGCGGCGGACTCACCGTACTCACGAATGCGCTCATCCATCTCCAAGCGGTTCTTCTCCACCAACTCTTCAATGCGAGCTGGGTGAATGCGCCCATCCTGAATAAGCATTTCAAGTGTCATGCGAGCAATCTCACGACGAATCGGGTCAAACCCAGATAAAACAACCACCTCAGGCGTGTCATCGATGATGATGTCAATACCTGTCAAGCTCTCAAGCGTTCTGATATTGCGCCCCTCACGCCCAATGATACGCCCTTTCATGCTATCATCAGGAAGATGGACTGTAGTGACTGTCTGCTCAGGCACAAAGTTGCCAGCTAGACGTTGCATGGCTTGCGCTAGCAGATTTTTAGCAATCTTTGTTGAGCGCTCCTTAATGTCACGCTCTGCCTCACGAATACGCCCCGCAATCTCATGCGTAAGCCCCTCCTCAGTCCTATCTAAAATAAGCTGACGAGCCTCGTCCTTTGTGAGTTCTGCCAAGCGTTCCAGTTCTTGATGCTTTTGTTCTTCTAATGTTGCAACTTGTTTTTCACGCTCATCAATATGTCTAGTACGATCTGTTAGACTCTGCTCCTTGCTTCCAAGGAGCTTTTCACGATCGGAGAGCTTTTCATCTTTTCGATCAAGAGTTGTTGCACGCTCTGTCAAGCGTGTCTCCATTTGCTTTAACTCCTGTCTTTCAGACTTGAACTCTCTATCGACGTCTTCACGATACTTCCTAGCCTCTTCTTTTGCTTCTAAGAGATATTCTTTCTTTTGGGCTCTGCTGTCACGCTCTGCTGACTGGCGAATGTGCTCTGCTTCCAGCTCAGCTTTACTGCGAACATTGACAGCTTCTTGTTCAGCATTTAAAAGAGTTTGCTCTGCGGCGTCTTGCGACGCTTTAAGACGCATCATAATCACCGCATAACCAATAATCAAACCAATGAGGGCACAAACAACAGCAATGATAACATTAAGCATGTTTATACCTCAATCTAAATTTTACTAGCTTTCATTTAAGGAAAGACCACCTAAAATTCTATCATAATTTATAACAATTCTCAATTTAAAATAACAAGCATTTTTCAAGATTTTATGATATGATAACTAAAAGATGACCTTGTTATAAGGAACACATAATCTACTCTATGAGTACATTTTACAGGAGGAAAACATGTCAAAAGACGTTATCGTTGAGAGTTTTGAGCTAGATCATACTGCCGTTAAAGCGCCTTATGTGCGTTTGATTTCTGAGGAAGTGGGACCAAAAGGAGACATTATCACAAACTTTGATATTCGCCTCGTTCAGCCAAACGAAAATGCTATCCCTACGGCTGGGCTTCATACCATTGAGCACTTGTTAGCAAAACTCATTCGCACACGCATTGATGGGATGATTGACTGCTCGCCCTTTGGTTGCCGTACTGGTTTTCATATGATTATGTGGGGACGACACACCAGCACTGAGATCGCAAAAGTCATCACCTCAAGCCTAGAAGAAATTGCTAATGTCACGTCTTGGGAGGATGTGCCAGGAACTACTATCGAGTCTTGTGGTAACTACAAAGACCACAGCCTCTTTTCCGCTAAAGAATGGGCAAAACTCATCCTTTCAGAAGGCATTTCAGACGACCCATTTAACCGCCACGTGGTTTAAAAAAATCAGACGCATGCGTCTGATTTTTTTCTTAATAATCGAGTGCGTCAGAGCGACCAGCGGCATTTCCGACAAAGTAACCTGTCTTATCATTGATAGAGAAGAGATAAGTTCCGTCAGGTTTAAACATGTTGTAATAACCATTGCCGTTGATGATATTGACACGCTCCAAGATAAAGTTATTGCCTGTGATGTAGCCACGTTGGCGTGAAATCTCCAAAATCTTCTCAAGCACACCTGGATTAAATGTCCAAGCAGAGTTTGAGCTATCTGCAATCTTGCTAAAGTCGTATGGTACACGGCTACGGTTACGTTGCAAGATCGCAGGGTCGTAGTTGGTGATACCATAGCTTGACGCTGCAGATACCGTTTGTCCACTTGTTGCTTGAGTGCTGTCTGTTGAAGCTTGTGCTTGCGTTGTATCTGTTGCGGCTGCACTTTGTGTTGTCGTATCAGCTGACGTTGCTGCTTGAGCTGCTGTTTCTTGAGCGCTGGTTAATTGCGCACGTCCATCGGTAACAGCTGCCTGCAAGAGCTTGTCAAGCGTGCTGTTGCCTGTATTTAGCGTGCTGCTAGCCAAATCATCAAAGTTCGCATCTGACTTGACAGTAGCGTCTGTCTGACTACCATCAACAACTCTAGCAGAGTCAAACTTAGCATTCACCACTTGAATAGCCTTGATTTGCGCTTCTAAACTGTCGTATTTGCCCTTAGCAGCCTTGTAATAACTGGTATTTTTCAAAGCGTCTAGCTTGGTCTTTAAATCTGACAGTTGGTCAAACTGGCTGTTTTTGAGAGCTGTTTGCGTATTGTCTGTAAAGAAAGCGTCATAAGCTTTTGTAAAGGCGCTGTTAGCTTCTTTAGCCGCCTTAGCACTTGTTGAGCTTGATGTGCTTGTGCTGGTTTTGGTCGTTGATGACGTGCTAGTACTTGTTGTTTGGTTTTTATTATTACTAAACCATGTGAAGCAAAAAGCGATGATCGCTAGAACCAAGACAATCAAGCCGCCCCAGACAATATGACGAGAGCGTTTTTGATTGTCCTCTTCAACAAAGTTTTCCTCTGGTGAAAGTACTATTTCCTCTTGAGCCACTTCTTCTTTCGCTTCGTTTTTCACAAGCGGTGTGACTTCTATCTCGTCAATGACAGGAGTCTCCTCAACTGGTGGTTGAGGCACTTCCTCGCTAGAAGCAGTCTCTTCTTTTTGGCTTTGCGCTTCAATCTCTTCGAGTTCTTGTAATTCTTGTTTTTTCTTTTCGATAAACTCATCAAGTGAAGCTGTATCTAACTGCTCAAGCTCTGCCACTTTGGTATCAAACTTTTCTGCGGTTACCTCATCACGGTGCTGTTTGATGTAGCGGTCTAACACACCGTCTTCTTCGGTGATGCCTGCTTTCATGTCCGCTTCTGCTCTAGCTGCCTCACCGACCGTCATTTGCTGTGCTTTTTCAAAGTCAATGCCATCAGGTTGCTTGCTTTCTGGTTGTTTATCAGTGTCTTTTGTCACAATAAGCTCTCCTAGTTCGTTTTGCTTTGTCGCTTAACCCGTTGCCCAAAGAATTGATACAAATCTACTCTCAAGGTTCCATTGTAGAGTTTGCGTTTCTTATCTGCTTGGCGTCCAAATTTTGACTCAAACTGCTCATCGCTAGTCAAAATAAACTGACTCCAAGTCTTCAATGGGGCAAAGGTTTCACCCATTTCATTATACAAAATATCCACTGCTTTGTCATCAAGTAAGCGCTCACCGTATGGCGGATTGGAGATGATGACACCACCAATCTTATCTGTCCTAAAGTCCTGCAAACGCATTTGCTTGAAAGTGACAATATCATCAACACCAGCTGCCTTGGCATTTTCCTTGGCAATCTCAACCATGCGTGTATCAATATCAAAGCCTGAAATATCAAGCTCAATCGTCTCATTGATGGCTTTTTTAGCTTCAGCACGCACATTAGCTAGGACAGCTTTATCGACCCATTCCCACTGTTCAAAAGCAAAGCTGCGCTTGAGACCCGGTGCTATATTTTTGCCGATAAGAGCTGCCTCAATGCAGAAAGTCCCTGAACCACAAGTTGGGTCAACCAAAGGTTTGTCTGGATACCAGTTGGACAACTCTAGGATAGCCGCTGCCATATTTTCCTTGATTGGAGCCCCACCCTTGTCCACACGATAGCCACGCTTAAAGAGACTAGAGCCAGTCGTGTCAATCATAATAGTCGCTTGGTCTTTTAGAATAGACACTTCGATTTTATATTCTGCTCCGATTTCCTGCAAAGGCACGCCTTCAGGACGATGGTAAACCTTTTGCAGTTTTTTGACAACTGCTTTTTTCGTGATGGCTTGCACACTGGGTTCATTGTGCAATTTTGACTTGACACACTTAGCCTTAGCAATAGGAAAGGTCGCACCTAGCGGCAGGTAGTTCTCCCAGTCTAGCTTAAAGACACCTTGGAACAGCTCCTCAAAAGTCCTCGCAGGAAAACGCCCAACGATAATCTTGATACGATCAGCTGAGCGCAGCCAGAGATTGGTCTTTGCGATTGTCTTAATATCGCCTTCAAAGTAAACCTTGCCATTATCCACTTGGCAATCAATTCCAAGTGCTCTCACCTCACGCCCAACTACTGCCTCTAAACCAGCTGCCGCTGTTGCTACTAAATTAAAATGTTCTTTCATATCCTATCCTTACTTTCAAAAAGATAGGAGCTGAACCCATAGCCCAGCTCCTAAAAACCTATTATGCAATTTTCTATAAGCCATGTTTTGTTCCGGCGGCAACTAGGTCTTGCCACCTTCGATAATCATCTGTCTACTGCAAAAGCAGTCAGGATAGATCGTTCGTTTCCAACTATCCCATGCCCCTACCAAAGTTTGGGTTGCTAGCTTGAGGGGTTTACCGCGTTCCACTTTTTAGGTTTCCCTAAAAACTACGTCACTGTGGCACTTTTCAGATCTACTTGAGCATATCAAAGACTTAGCTCTTTTGATCGCCGTAAGGTATCGCTACCTCCCTAGGCTTATTTTTTCGCCTAGCACAAACACTACCGGCATCACAGCCAGTGCTAGCATGGACTTTCCTCATGGTATCTAAACACCACGCGATTATCCAAAAATTGCACAGTTTTTATTATTCTCTGATTTGTTTGCCAAAGACTTCCTTTTCAAGACGACTAATACGTTTTAAAATATCTAGATTAGTCGCAGTTTGCGAGCTTTTAACAGCCTGCGGTTGCTCTGCATAGAAAGAATTGGTCTTGCGATAAGCTGAAGCCATGTCTTTTGGTTGTTCAGCATTGGCTTTTTTAAGGTTGGTGTTTTCTGCCTTTAAGCGTTCAATCTCTGCCATAAAGGCTTCATAGTCCTTAATGACATCATCCAAAAATTCATCTACTTCGCTGCGGTCATAACCACGCATGGCAACCTTAAAGTCTTTTTCAAAGATATCCTTGGGGATATATTTCACATTCATACGGCTCTAATCTCCCTTACATTCAAATCGTTAGCGCACTAAGTATACTAAGTGCTTCTTAATGATACCTAAATTTACGCTAAAAATCAAGCTAAATTAAGGTCATTACACTAAAATATTACCTTCCCAAAATTCTCAAAGTAAGTTCTAGTCTGTCTTAAAAACTGGAAATTAGACTGAGACAAAAAAATAAGGTAGAACTTACTATGGGACAAGTTGGTAACTGACAATGAAAAACAAACACTTAACTCTCTCTGATCGCAACGATATTCAAATAGGAATCGAACAGCTAAAAACCTTCTCAGCTATCGCTACTAAGCTAGGTAAAGACCCGTCTACAATCTCAAAAGAAGTTCGCAGAAATCGAGTGGTTAAAGAAAATTCTGTGACATCCAATTGTGAGGCCTGCCCTCTACTCAAAAAGGCTCCTTACGTTTGTAATGCCTGTCCGAAAAAGAGATGCAATTGTGGATACCAGAAACAGTTCTACTACGCAAAAAGAGCTCAGCTGGATTATGAAGCTAAGCTCTCAGATTCGAGAACAGGTGTTGCCCTAAACAAGGAAGAATTCTATCGCATGGACGAGATTGTCTCTTCTGCCATCAAAAAAGGACAACACCTCAACCACATCATCGCCTCAAATGAACTTTCGGCATCCAGAGCTTCTATCTACAGATACCTTGAAAAGGGCTATCTGTCCACAAAGCCTATTGATTTCCCCCGTGTCGTGAAATTCAGAAAGCGGAGAACCAGAAATCTCCAACCCATTCCTAAAACTGCTAGAGAAGGACGGTCTTACGAGGACTTCCAAGGCTTTCTTACTAAGAATGATATCAGCTACTGGCTGGAAATGGACACCGTTACTGGAAGGATTGGAGGAAAGGTACTTCTCACTTTTAACCTCTCCTACTGCAACTTTATTTTCGCTCGGTTACTGGATAATAAAACAGCTAATGAGGTCGCTAAACACCTCTACGCTATCAAGAATGACCTACACCAGAAAGAGATGAGCTTCTGCGAACTATTCCCTGTCATTCTGACCGATAATGGCGGTGAATTCGCTAGAGTAGACGATATCGAAATGGATGTTCGTGGAGAATCTAAACTCTTCTTCTGTGACCCAAATCATTCTGACCAGAAGGGGAGAATTGAGAAAAATCACACGCTTATCAGAGATATTCTCCCTAAAGGAACTAGCTTCGATAACTTGACACAGGATGACATCAACCTAGTTTGTTCACATGTCAACAGCGTCAAACGAGCTTCTTTCAACGGAAAATCGGCTTATGAACTCTTTACATTTACCTACGGTGAGGAAGTGGCAACACTTCTCGGTATCTCTAAAATTGACCCTGAAAACGTCATCCAATCACCTCGATTATTAGATAAATAATCGCTAGTTTTTATCAGAAAATAATTTCAAAATAGAAAGGAACTTGTCCCGTCCTAAATTCCAGATGACTAGAACTTACTTTGAGACGTCTCAGAGCCAGTAACTTTAGTGTACCCTTTTTTCAATATTTTCAAGCCTAAAACTCACTATTATCAGCATTTTTAGTCAAAAACAGAACTTAGTCTGAGACTAAATTCTGTTGATTTTATGCAGTTTTCTCAGAGTAACTTCTGGAAGGACGGGAACTAGAACTTACTTTGAGAATTTACCAAAATATTACCTTTATTCTTCTTGTGCGATTTCATTTAACCGGTCAAAGGTCAGATACGTAATTGGGTAGTTTGCTTCATTTTTCATCAGCTCTAAAAGGTACTTGAGATTAGTCTCTAGCTCCTCATCGTAAAAAAGATAAGCCTCGTCGGTGTTACTAATCGCAAAGCGATTATGGTTGGTAAATTGGCTTGGGTTGTCATAGTGAGGATACGAAAACTTAATAAAATCAACGTTTTTGAAAGCTTGTAACTTTTCTTGATTAGCTTCATTCCAGTTGCTGCCATGATTTTCAAAAGGAAATAGTGTTGCCATACTAAACTCATAACCTTCCTCTTTTAAATCCTTTGCCACCTCAAGTGCCCAATACTCAAAGCCGAGATTGCCCATAAAAATGAACCAGTCCGTCCCCTCATCCAAAAAATGAATGAGGTCTTTTCGTATCGCTCGCTTAATAATCGCAAGCTTGGGGTCGCTATCTGCAAAGATCCCCAACTCAAAACTTTTATAGCCCGAAATTAAAACTGCAGTCATTTTATGTAATCCTTTCTGAAAATATGGTATAATAGTATGGCTTATAACTTATAAGGAAAATGGTGTTAGGAGTTTTCAACAATGGTAAACTATCCTCATGGACTTATTCGTAAAAGCACCCCTCTTCGTTCTAACAAGTCTAAGCGTAAAACGGTGGATTTTGCTAACCGTGGGATGAGCTTTGAAGCTGCAATCAATGCAACCAATGCTTACTACCTCTCACGCAAGATAGCAGTCATCCATAAAAAGCCAACCCCTATCCAGATTGTCAAGGTTGACTATCCAAAGCGCAGCCGTGCTAAGATTGTAGAGGCCTACTTTAGACAAGCTTCTACAACAGACTACTCTGGTGTTTACAAGGGACGCTACATTGACTTTGAAGCCAAAGAGACCCAGCAAAAGACAGCCATGCCTATGAAAAATTTTCATCAGCATCAAATTACGCACATGGCCAATGTTGTCGAACAAGACGGGATTTGCTTTGTACTTTTGCATTTTTCAACCTTAAAAGAAACCTATCTCTTACCTGCCAAGCTCTTGATTGACTTTTATCAAGTTGATTTAGGTGCCAAATCCATGCCTCTTGATTATATCAAAAAAAATGGATTTGAAATTGGTTTGGGCGCTTATCCGCAAGTTCCTTACTTGGAAGTTGTGGACGATCATTTATTTTAGGCGGTGATTATCATAAAAAAGACAGTATTTAAATGGCTGAAATATGGTATTGGTATTGCTATCAGCCTCTTCATTGTTGCAGTTATTGCCGGTGCTTCTTTGTTTGCTTACTACGCAGCAACGGCACCAAAATTATCCGAAAAATCACTCAAATCAGCAAACTCCAGCTTGGTCTACGATGCCAATAACAACTTGATTGCTGACCTTGGTTCTGAAAAACGTGAGAGCGCAAAAACTAGCGACATTCCTCTCAACTTGGTCAATGCTATTACTTCCATTGAGGACAAGCGTTTCTTTAAACATCGTGGTGTCGATGTTTACCGTATCTTGGGTGCTGCTTTTCACAATCTGACAAGCTCGAGTACCCAAGGGGGATCGACGCTTGATCAGCAGTTGATTAAGCTCGCTTACTTCTCCACAAAAGAATCCGACCAAACCTTAAAACGTAAAGCGCAAGAGGTTTGGATGGCTATTCAAATGGAGCGCAAATACACCAAAGAAGAAATCCTCACCTTCTACATCAACAAGGTCTACATGGGAAATGGAAACTATGGTATGCTGACAGCTGCCAAGTCTTACTATGGCAAAGACCTAAAAGACCTCTCCATTGCTCAGCTGGCACTGCTTGCTGGTATCCCACAAGCCCCAAGCCAGTACAATCCTTATGACCAGCCAGAAGCTGCGAAGACAAGACGTGATACCGTTCTTCGTGAAATGTACAAAGACGGCAATATCACAAAATCAGAGTACAACACAGCTATTGCAACACCTGTCACAGATGGACTGCAAGAACTCAAAGAGTCTACAAGCTATCCTAAATACATGGATAACTACCTCAAGCAAGTCATCGAGCAAGTCAAGGACAAGACTGGACAGGACATCTTCACAGCTGGACTCAAGGTCTACACCAATATCATCCCAGAAGCGCAACAACAGCTCTATGATATTTACAACACTGGTCTTTATGTTAACTATCCAGATGACGATTTGCAAGTGGCTTCAACAGTTGTTGACGTCACAAACGGTAAGGTTATCGCTCAATTAGGTGGACGTAATCAAGATACCAACGTCTCCTTTGGTACCAACCAAGCGGTGCTGACAGACCGTGACTGGGGTTCAACCATGAAACCTATCACAGACTATGCACCAGCTATTGAGAGTGGTAAATACACCTCAACAGCTCAGCGTCTGAACGACTCGATCTACTACTGGCCAGGAACAAGCACGCAGATTTACGACTGGGATAGACAATATCTTGGTTGGATGACCATGCAAACTGCTATCCAACAATCTCGTAACGTCCCTGCCGTGCGTGCCCTTGAAGCAACTGGACTAGACTACGCCCTCAAGTTCCTAAATGGACTTGGCATTGACTATCCAGAGTTGCTCTATTCAAACGCTATCTCAAGTAACACCAGCAGCTCCGACCAAAAATACGGTGCTAGCTCTGAAAAAATGGCTGCTGCTTACGCTGCCTTTGCTAATGGTGGTACTTACTACGAACCACAGTATGTCAATAAGATTGAATTTAGCGATGGGACAACTGAGACCTACGACGCTAAGGGTAGCAAGGCGATGAGCGAGACAACCGCTTATATGATGACTGACATGATGAAAACTGTACTGACTTACGGTACAGGGACACGTGCTAGCATCTCAGGCGTTATTCAAGCTGGTAAAACCGGTACATCCAACTACAGCGATGATGAGCTTGCTCAAATCGAAGCGTCTACAGGTATCTACAACAGTGTCGTAGGTACTATGGCGCCAGATGAAAACTTTGTTGGCTACACCAACAAATACGCTATGGCTGTCTGGACAGGTTACAAGAACCGTCTCACACCAATCTATGGTAACGGTCTTTACGTTGCAACCGATGTCTACAAGGCGATGATGACCTATCTGACAAATGGCTACAGCTCAGACTTCACAATGCCAAGCGGACTTTATCGTAGTGGTGGCTACCTCTATCTTAGCGGCACAACACCAAGCTATTTGAGCACAGCAACTACCTATAGTAGCAGCTCAAGCACATCTACTAGCACGTCCTCTACTGATGAGAGCGAAAGCCAAGATGAAGAGGATGAGTCAAGCACTGAAAGCTCCTCTGACACAAACTCTCAACAAACAGATACAGAGGATGACGACAGCGAGGACAACAGTACCGTAAATAACGGTAATCATTTTAACAACCCATAATAAAAACCAACCTTAGGGTTGGTTTTTATTTGCTATCAACAGACCTGTGTATACGATAGAGAACAGCTCGAGCCACAGGCTGTGCAATCACGGCTTCTACAAGAAAGACAATCGTCATGTTGCGAGCAAGACTTGCTATATAGGCAGAAAGCCCCATCCAATAAACATGATCACTACCAATCCAAGGACCAACAAGTATCATGACAATGGCTATCATGCAAACATTAAATAAGATAGTGATGGTGATTTTGGCATTGAAACTATCTGTCTCTGCTGTAAAGCGATTCATGAGCTTTTCTGCTAGTGAATGTGTCAAAAGAACGAGAATGACTATAATTAGCCAAATCCTAGGTAGAAGCGTGAGAGTGTGCTGATAGGTCTCAAGCGAAAAGCCCTGCGTCAAGCAAGAAATCAAGGGCGCAATCAGATTGACCGAAATAAGAGACACAATCAGCAAAAACAGGGCAAATTCACGCTTGTTGCGGGGTAACTTCATGTAAAATTCCATTTTTCCTCCTAAAAGACAAAAAGAAACCAGCCACTGGGCTGATTTCTTGGCTCTATAATATCTGTAGTTGGTAACGCCACCTCAGAGGTTATAGGGCTTTTTATCTGTATGAAAAAAGTCCCATAAGACGGCTCTATAATATCTGTAGTGGGTAACGCCACCTCAGAGGTTATAGGGCTTTTTATCTGTATGAAAAAAGTCCCATAAGACTTATAATGAAAAGCGACTAAACCATCATTAGGAGGTACTTATGGAACATATTAAGAATAGCACAAAACTCATTGGAATCAAAGACTTAAACATCAAAATATCAATTGTTCTCAAACATCAGACTCACATCGAGATAAGAGCCGAGCTGGATTATCCCGCTCCAGCCTGTCCTCATTGTCAAGGAAAGATGATCAAGTACGACTTTCAAAGACCTTCCACCATCCCAATCTTGGATGTGCAAGGCATGGCAACTGTCTTAAAGCTTAGAAAGCGACGCTTTCAGTGTAAAGCGTGCCGTAGGGTTTCTGTCGCCAAAACTAGCCTGGTCAAGAAACATTGCCAAATCTCACAGCCTGTCTGGGCGAAAATCACGCAGCTTCTCATCGAGAAACAGACCAATACAGACATCGCAAGACGCCTCCACGTCTCTGTTTCTACCGTCCAGAGGCAGCTGAACGCTTTCACTTTTAAGGACAACTTTGAGACTTTACCAGAGGTCTTGAGCTGGGATGAATTCGCAAGAAACAAGGGGAAACTAGCTTTCATTGCGCAAGATTTTAAGACCAAGAAAATCATTGCTCTTCTTGAAAACAATCGGCAAACAACCATCAAGAAGCATTTCTACAAGTATTCCAGGCAAGCCAGAGAAGCAGTCAAAATCGTGACTGTTGACATGTCTGGTGCCTACATTCCTATCATTGGGAAACTATTTCCAAAGGCTGAGATTGTTCTTGACCGTTTCCACATTGCGCAGCACCTTAGTCGAGCCATGATGACCACTCGCATTGCCATCATGAAGGCATTTAACAAGACATCTCTGCCTTACAGAGCCATGAAAAATCACTGGAAAATCCTGCAAAAAGACAGCAGAAAACTCTCCGACAAGGCTTTCTACTCCAGAACCTTTCGACAAACTCTGACACCTAGAGAAATTGTCCAGAAAACCTTAGCTTTTTCGCCCGAACTCCGCTATTATTATGAACTTTACCAGCTTTTGCTTTTCCATTTTCAAGAGAAGCGTGTCAAGGCTTTCTTTGGACTCATTCACGACAATTTGGGTACTGTCAACGCAAGTTTTTCAAGAGTTTTTAAGACATTCATAAAGTACGAAGTCTATATCACCAACGCCCTGAAACACCCTTATTCCAACGCTAGACTCGAAGCCACTAACAAGCTTATTAAAGACATCAAACGGCAAGCGTTTGGCTTTCGTAACTTCAAGAACTTTAGAACCAAGATTCTCATCACTCTGAACATACAAAGAGAGAGAACGAAAATCGTTCTCTCTCGCACATAGCTTTTCATCACCCACTACAGTTGACAAAGAGCCAAAAAACAAGATTAGTGGCTTGCAAGAGCTCCCATTGGATCCCACGGTGCCAGCACTTGTGGCTCTGCTTCGTAGGCTTTGAGTTCTTCTTCGGTTAACAAGTCTTTGCGGACAACGATTTGGTAAGTGTACTCATCCATCCAGCTATCAGATGCGACAAAGTAACCTTTTTGTCCGACCTTATCACCCCATGAGTTTTCCACTTTCCATTTGAGGGATTTACCATCGGCATCCAAATCCACACCTGTCAAGACCATAGCATGTGTCATGAGACTTTCGCTATAGTCTAGACGTCCTGCCTTGTCTTGAGTCAAGTGGATGTCCATGCTTGAGGCGAAATCGTAAGTGTTTGTCGCCATGATACCAGCTTGACGGTCGCTTGATTGACCGACATCAGAACCAAACCAAACGGTTTCTCCAGATTGTAATTGAGCGATAGCGAGTTCTTTGAAACGATCCATCTCAAGGTTGATGTACTTGACTGGGCGGCTACCCACGACATTTCCAAGGAGCTCAACAGTGTAAGATTTGCCAAAAGGCTTGTCTGCTGTTGGGGCATTGATAACAGAAACGTAGTCAGAGAGTTTTAAGCCAACATACTTTTCAAAGAAAGCTTGCGGTGTGATGTCTTTTTCCACGTGATAAGCATTGTCTTTGTCACGGAAAGCAAAGTCAAATTGACGTGGTGGCAAGCCAAGAGTCATGGCTAAGAAGTTAAAGATTTCTTGCAGAAGCTCTTCTTTCTTAGCTTGAACAGCAGCTTCGTCTGCTCCACTATTAATCAAATCACGCAAGATTTGCGCATCTTGGCGAAGGAGTTTGTTTAGGTATTGGTTCAACTCACGGCTGTTGCTTGAAGCGACAGATTCTGGGTAGACAGATTTTGGAACCACACCGTATTTTTCAAAAAGGGAAACGACCATATCCCATTGACCACCGTCTTGTTGAGGAGTGTCAAGGAGAAACTTAACCTTGCGGCTCTCTGTTGACTCAGAAGCAGTTGCGATGATTTGCTCTAAGAACCAGTTTGATTTTTCATACTTGTCCCAGAAAAAGGTGTGGGCTTGTGACAATTCAAAGTTTTCAAGCTTGAACTCGCTGATGAGTTTATGACGGAAAGTGTTTAGCGCAGCAAACATCCAGCAACGTCCAGATGCTTTTTGGTTAGCAACTTCGTCTTTTGTCAAATCAATAGAAAAAGCATAGTCGTTGTCCACAGCACTTTGGCGGGTTTCAAGAGATTTCAAAAGCCCGTTGTGAGTGATGGCATTTTCAATAGCACGGTACTTGGCATTTTCTTCAAATGCTTGGTAGAGTTTGTCTGTAAAGTTTTGTGTTAATTCTGACATAGTTCCTCCTTTGTGGCATTTAATGTATGATAACACTTACCATTATAGACCTTTCTTAGATTTTTTCAAGTCGTAATGGCTTAGGCTTTCCAAAAATCATCAAATATGGTAATTGGCAAGTGACGTTTATGTTCGCCTTTTTTCCACCAGTTTTCGATGATGTCTTGGGCAGACTTGGAGATGGTTTTGCCTTCTAGGTAGTCGTCAATCTCATTGTAAGTGACACCAAGCGCTACCTCGTCAGCAATACCTGGTTTTTCCACTTCGAGGTCAGCTGTCGGCACTTTTTCATAAAGCGCTTTGTCAGCTCCTAGATACTCGAGCAACTGCTTGCCTTGGCGTTTATTGAGACGGAAAATTGGTAAAATATCCGCACCACCATCACCAAACTTGGTGAAAAAGCCTGTGAGGTTTTCTGCAGCGTGGTCTGTCCCAATAACAGCACCAGAGGTCTCACCAGCCACAGCATACTGGCTAATCATGCGCTGACGTGCCTTGATGTTGCCTTTATTAAAGTCTGAAATGCTAAGTCCCGCTTCCTCTAGGGCAGCTACCTGCGCATCAACAGCGCCTTTGATGTTGATGGTCATGGTTTTGTCTGGTTTGATAAAGGAAAGCGCAGCTTGCGCATCGTCCTCATCAGCCTGCACGCCATAAGGCAAGCGAATAGCGATAAACTGATAATTTTCCTTTGTTTCAGCTCTCAATTCCTCAACGGCAAGCTGAGCAAGACGCCCTGACAAGCTAGAGTCCTGTCCTCCTGAAATACCTAAGACATAGGTTTTAAGGAATGGGTGTTTTAGCATGTAGGCTTTTAGAAAATCAATGGATTTTCTGACTTCTTCTTCTGGGTTGATGGTCGGCTTAACGCCTAATTGGCTGATAATATCTTCTTGTAAGGTCATTTTACTTCTCCTTTGGCATAGGTATCACGGCGGATACGGTCAATTAAGTTCATCTTGTGCTGCCAAACATCACGTGCCAAGTCCACGGGATAATCTTGTGGATTGAGCACCCGCTTGTACTCATCCCAGAGCTTGTCAAACTCTTTTCTGGCATAGACTTGGATGTCCTCAAGACTCGGCAGACTGTAGACCAGCTCTCCCTTGTCAAAGATGTCTACTAGAAGCGGCACAGCGTCAAAATCACGCACGGTTTTGTTGATATAAGTATAGGTCGGATGGAACATCTCAATCTCATCAAGACTGGTCACATCGCTGTCAGAAAAAGTGATATAGTCTCCTTCAGACTTGCCTTTTTCACGGCTAGTAATGCGCCAAACCTGTTTTTTGCCTGGGGTTGAGACTTTTTCAGCGTTGTTTGAGAGCTTGATACGGTCAACCATTTGCCCATTATCGTCCTCGATAGAGACAATCTTATAGACCGCACCGAGCGCTGGCTGGTCATAGGCTGTAATCAGCTTGGTCCCAACGCCCCAGACATCTATCTTAGCCTTTTGCATTTTGAGGTTGAGGATGGTATTTTCATCAAGGTCGTTAGAAGCGTAAATCTTAGCATCAGGAAATCCTGCCTCGTCCAGTTGCTGGCGGACTTTTTTAGACAGATAGGCAAGGTCACCAGAGTCTAAGCGCACGCCCAAGAAATTGATACTGTCTCCCAGTTCCTTTGCGACACGAATAGCCGTTGGCACACCGCTTCGAAGCGTATCAAAGGTGTCCACTAGAAAAACACAGTCCTTGTGAGTTTTAGCGTAAGCTTTGAAAGCCTCGTAGTCATTGCCATAAGCCTGCACAAGCGCATGCGCATGCGTCCCTGAGACAGGAATGCCAAAGAGCTTGCCAGCACGCACATTGGACGTTGCATTGGCGCCACCAATGACCGCTGCACGTGTCCCCCAGATAGCAGCGTCCATCTCTTGGGCACGGCGTGTGCCAAACTCTAAGAGCGGCTCATCATCAATCACCGAGCGAATGCGAGCTGCCTTGGTCGCCACCAAGGTTTGAAAATTGACAATATTTAAAATCGCTGTCTCCACCAACTGGCACTGAGCTAGTGGCCCTTCGATTTGCACGATAGGTTCATTGGCAAAGACCAGATCGCCCTCTCTAGCTGAGCGCACAGACAAGGTAATCTCCAAATGACGAAGATAATCTAAAAAAGGCTCGTCATAACCTAGCGTCTCTAGGTAAGCCAGATCGCTTTCAGAAAACTTGAGATTTTCCAGATACCGCACGATACGCTCTAAACCTGCAAAAACAGCGTAGCCATTTTTAAAAGGCTCTTTTCGAAAATAAACTTCAAAGACTGCATTTTTATCATGAATGCCCTGCTCGAAATAGACCTGCATCATATTGATCTGATAGAGATCGGTGTGCAAGGTTAAACTATCGTCTTGAAACATAGATACTCCTCCAGACGGGCTCGCCCGCTTTCATCATTAGTTAACATTATAACATATTTTAAAAATAAGGTTAAAACATTGTGATTTTTAGAACATATCACAGCAAAAAAGCCTAGGGCTTTGCCTAGACTCTCTATTCTAGTAATGTTCTGTGATGTAGTGATAGACGCCCTGTCCTGCGATAGCCCCCTCACCAACGGCTGTTGCAATCTGACGGAGGTCCTTTTGTCTGACGTCCCCAATAGCAAAGACACCAGGAACACTTGTGGTCATGTCTGTGTCTGTGATGACCCAGCCATTCTCATCTGTGATACCAAGGTCAGACACCATGTGTGAGGCTGGATTCATACCGACATAGATGAAAATGCCTCCAAAGGCATGCTCAGATAGCTCACCTGTCTTGACATTTTCCACAAGGACACCACTCACCTTTGTCTCATCACCCTTGATTTCCTTAACAACTGAATCCCAGATAAAGTGGATTTTGTCATTGGCAAAGGCTCTATCTTGGATAATCTTTTGCGCACGCAACTCGTCACGACGGTGGATAATCGTCACTGACTTGGCAAACTGCGTGAGGTAGATAGCCTCTTCTACCGCAGAGTCGCCACCACCGACAACTAGCAGGTCCTGGTCTCTAAAGAAAGCACCGTCACACACCGCACAGTAAGAAACGCCACGGCTGGTATACTCTTCCTCACCAGGCACACCCAAGAGACGATACTTGGCACCTGTAGCAAGGACGATGGTCTTTGCTTCGTAGCTAGCATCCTCAGTGATGACACGCTTGATGTCACCATCAACTTCTACTTTTTGGACGATACCGTAGATGTTTTCAACCTTGAATTTCTCAAGTGGCTCGTACATCTTCATGGAAAGCTCTGGTCCTGAGATATTATCATATCCTGGATAATTTTCAATCTCAAAGGTGTTGTTCATCTGACCACCAGGAGCACCTTGCTCAATAATCCCTACTTTGAGGTTAGATCTAGCAGCATAGAGAGCTGCTGTCATCCCTGCTGGTCCTGAACCAATAATCAATGTATCGTACATCACATATCCTCCTTAACTGATAAAACGTCAACTGCTGTTTGTAGCCTATATTGTATAGCAAAAGGTCAAAAAAGCCAACTGTTATGCTCTCAACATGACAATCAGCGTGGTAAAGGCAAAGGCAAGTATAGGGACAGTAATCAAAGTGATGATAATCATATCATATAAAAATGCCTGACGTTCTTTAGCTGTTTTATCCTTATGTCTAGACATCCGCCACAAGAGCCATATCCCACTCACTACTAGAGTCACTATCAAAGCTGTCAGCAAGCCAGAGCCGTAAAATTGCACCATTTGAAAAAACATACCAAAACCTCTTATCCTTAGATTATCATACGAAAAAGGTTGGGACTAAGCCTCAACCTCGCTATAAACATCACTTCTAAGACTGTTTAATGCGCTTATATATCACCTTTTTAGTGACAATCACTTTTCATTATAACAAAAGTTCCGCCTTAAACATAGGTTTTACTATAATTCGCAAAAAATTCTTTGGTGCGCTCTTTTTTAGGGTGCTTAAAGATTTCTTCTGGTGTGCCCTGCTCAAGGATACGCCCATTTTCCAAAAAGAGAACCTTATCTGCCACTTGATAGACAAAGTTCATATCGTGGCTGACAAGTACCATGGTCTGTCCTTGCTTGGCTGCGTTGGCGATGGATTTTTCGACCTCACCGACAAGCTCTGGGTCAAGGGCACTGGTTGGCTCATCAAGCAAGAGCACATCTGGCTTCATAGCAAGCGCACGAGCCAGTGCCACACGCTGCTTTTGCCCACCTGAGAGGTGTCTTGGATAGTGGTTTTCACGGTCAGACAGTCCGACCTTGGCTAGCTCTTCCTTGGCAATAGCTGTCGCTTCTTGGTCAGACATTTTTTTTACCACTTTTAGACCTTCTTTGACATTGTCAAGGGCTGTGCGACGCTCAAAGAGATTGAACTGCTGAAACACCATAGCAAGCTTTCTGCGTAACGCCAAAATCTGCTCCTTAGTAATGGTTTTAAAATCCACCTTGAAATCATCAATGGTGATAATGCCTGAATCTGGCTCTTCAAGGTAGTTTAGGCTACGCAAGAAAGTAGACTTCCCAGCACCAGAAGCACCGATAAGCGCAACAACCTCCCCTTGCTCAATGGTTAGGCTCAAGTCATCCAGCACCTTATTGCCAGAAAAAGATTTTGATAAATGTTCAATGGTAATCATCAATGTTCTCCTTCCGTAATTATATTGGTAATCGTCTCTGGAGTCTTTATCGCCATACGACGCTCAACGAAGTTTCCAATCTGCTCGATGATGATACTAATCACCCAGTAGACAAGGGCAACCGAGATAAAGCGCTCAAAGTAGCGATAGTCTGAACCACCTAAAATCTTGGCTTCAGCAAACATCTCGACAATCCCTGCGTTAAAGGCAAGTGAGGTTCCCTTGGTCAAGCCAATCAAACTGTTAATCAAGGTTGGAGTCGCAATGACCGCAGCATTTGGAATGATGACACGACGATAAATCTGAGCTGTTGTCATCCCTAGACTCTTAGCTGCCTCAATCTCGCCATCATTGACCGCTAAAATAGCAGCACGCAAAGTTTCACTGGTGTAGGCAGCCTCGTTAAAAGCAAAGGCTGCAATGGCAAAGACCTCAGCAGGAATGGCATTGACATTCCAGTTGAAACCGTAGCGTTTATTCAGGTAATTGAGAAAGAGCGGAATACCGTAGTAAGTCAGCATCAATTGCACCAAAATCGGTGTCCCACGCAAGAAGCTTACAAAAACAGCTTGGATAGGATAGATGATTTTGGTTTTATTGATTTTGACAATGGCAAACAACAGGGCTAGAAGTAAGCCAAATAAAGCGCCAAAAAAAGTTAAACTAAGAGTAATCGGCAGGCGGCTTAAAATCTCTGGAATGCCGTTAAAGACGGCACGTAGACTAAAGGTCTGACCAGATGGGATATACTCCATTAAGCGATCGTACCAAGCCCATGATGCTAAGACTAAATTCATCTGCTATTTTCCTTTTCTATCGTTTTTCTATTTTACCATTGTAACACCACAAGAGCGATTTTGTAAATGATTTAAACCTCATCCAGTGATAAGAAAAAGCTATCACTGTGATAGCTTTTTTATAAGACTCAATCAATGTCACTCACATAATCCCCACCAAAATAGGTTTGGCTGAGTTTAGCTAGAGTGCCATCTTTTTTCAAGGCTTTGATACGCTTATCAATAAAGGTTTTGAGTGTTTTTCCTTTATCATTTTTAGGAAGGAGCAGGTACTCAAGACCTTCGGTTGATTTTTCGACCTTGTCCTTGACGCTTGAGACTGTCAGGTCCATGCCTTGGTCTTTGACGATGTAGCTAGATGAGATGGCGTCGTAGAGGATAAAGTCAATCTTGCCATTCTCGATATTTTTCAAACGGCTGGAGATACCTGTTGTCCCTTCGACATAGTTGATAGTGATTGGTGTCTTGTCTGGGTGTTCAGCGTTCCAATTTTCTAAAATCTGTGCGTAGTTAGAGCCTGCGATAGCTTCTGTGGTTTTACCTGAGAGCTGGCTGAGAGAGGTGTATTTCTTACCTTTAGCAGAGGTGATAGCATAGTTAGAGCGTGAGATAGGATCTGAGAAGAGGTATTTTTGCGCACGCTCTTCGTTGTAGTTATAGTCATTAGCAGCTAGGTCGTACTTGCCAGCGTCCAGACCGACAGTGATACTGTCAAAAGGCACCGTCTTAAAGGTGACCTTGTACTTAGACCCCTTAAAAATCGCCTTGACCACATCGATGTCATAGCCTTTAAAGCTATTACCTTTCTTATAGGTAAAGGGAGCTGTATCAGAGTCTGTCGCAACGACAAGTGTCTCCTTGCTGTCAGCGTAAGCGCTAAGGCTTGCACCAGCCAAGAGAACAGCTAGAGCTAAAAAAAGAATCTTCATCCGTTTCATAGACATACCAATCTTTCTGTTTAAGTTCGATGTAAGACTAGTCTAACACCAATTGGCAGACTTGACTAATACCTCTTTTCTATCAAGCTATAAGAAAAAGCTATCACAAAAGCACCTCGATTGAGGTGCTTGTTGGTTTTAAAAACTTTGGCGCTTGGCTTTACGCTCTGAACGTCCTTTAGCACGGTTGGCGGCACGGCGTTCTTTGCGGCGCTTTTCATCCACTTTCCACTGGATTTTTTTCTTGTAGCCCGGTTTGATTTTTTTCTTTTTCTTTTTCACCAAACCAATCATTTCAGTGTCCAGTTTTTGGTAAGATTTTTCACGATTTGCCCTGCGGTCACGGTCATAAGTGTCTTGAAACTCACCATTTTTGATGACCTTTGGTACAAAGCGAATGCCCATCTTCTCCAGCTCTCGAATATCAGAGTCGTCGCTTGGCTGATAAAGGGTAATGGCAATACCAGAAAGCCCATTACGCCCTGTACGCCCAACACGGTGGACAAAGAAAGATAGGTCTTGAGGAATGCTGTCGTTGATGACATGGCTCACGCCCTCAATATCAATCCCACGTGCTGCAAGGTCCGTTGCGACAATGTACTCATAGTCTAGCTGCTTGACTTGGTTCATGATACGCTTACGCTCACGTGGCGAGATTCCTCCGTGAATCTTTGCCACCTTGAGCCCATTGCTGGACAGATAAGCATGCAAATCATCAGCACGTTCCTTGGTATTGACAAAAATCATGGCAAGAAATGGCTGCAAGAGCTTTGAGATTTCTAGGATTTGCGCATTTTTATCACGTCCTTTAGTGGAAATCAACCAGTTGTCGATAGTGTCTGCGATGACCGTCTCTGTCTTGATAGTTTCCATGACAGGATTGGTCAGATATTTCTTCAAGAAAGGTTGCAATTTTTGCGGAATGGTAGCTGAAAAGACCAAAATCTGCACGTCCTTTGGCAGACTGGCTGCAATCTTGTCCACAGTCCCCAAAAAGCCCATGTCTAAGGTCATATCCGCCTCATCCACAACAAAAGTATGCGCCTTGTGAATATCAAGGTCAGAAGACGCGACTAAGTCATAGATACGCCCAGGCGTGCCGATAACGATATGCGGTTGGTTCGCCTTGAGCTTTTCAATCTGGCGCTTCTTGTCCGTACCACCCACATAGTGCCCAATGCGAATAGGATTCTTGGCATGGCTTGCGATTTGCTTGGTTGCTTGGTAAATCTGGGTTGCCAGCTCACGGCTAGGAGCTGTGATAACCACTTGTGTTTCATTTTTAGCTTCATCTAATTTCTCAAAAATAGGAAGCAAGAAAGTGTGGGTCTTTCCTGAGCCTGTCTTTGACTCACCGACTAAGTCACGCCCAGAGCGCACAACTGGAATCAGCTTTTGCTGAACGGGTGTTGGATCGACAAAGTGAAGCTCATCAAGCGCTTCTTGAATGTAGGGTTTAAAGTTAAAATCTCTAAAAGTCATATCTTCTCTCTCTTTGTTTTCGTTCCTTTTATTATAGCATGATTGCCCTTTAAAAAGCAAAAGACTGAGGAAATTCTCAGTCTCTTACCTTATAAATAGAGAATGGCTAGGGTGATGGCTGACATGACAATCCCAACACCCCACAAGAAAGCGTCAACTCTCCACTCACTCCAAGTTGACCCTTTCCCAGTCAAACCACCTAGCTCTAGGTGATGATGAAAAGGTGTCATCCTAAAGATACGCTTGCCTTCTCCTGTTTTTTTCTTGGTGTATTTAAAGTAAGTCACCTGTAGCATGACAGAGGCTGTCTCAAAGACATAGACAAAACCAATGAGAAGTAGTGTCCACTCTTGACGCAGGGCAATGGAGATGGCAGCCAGCATAGCACCAAGAGCGAGACTGCCGACATCTCCCATAAAGACCTTAGCTGGCTTGTGGTTAAAGACAAAGAAACCTAGCAATGCCCCAATCATGGTCACAATAATGGTCAAAATATCAAACTGCTTTTGCATAATGGCAATAATAGCGTAAGCAACCAAACTAATCACAACAGAGATAGACGCTAGTCCATCAATACCATCTGTTAGGTTGACCGCATTTGAAAAGCCGACAACCCAGAAAAGCACAAAGAGTAGATAAAAGACGCCTAGATGAAGATGATAGCCAAAGATGTTAATCGAGTCTGTCCCACTTGGACGCACATGGATAAAATAGAAGAGCAGCCCTGCAATAATCTGCAAGCTCATCTTCTGCCAAGGCGTGAGCCCTTCGTTGATTTGTTTGAAAATTTTCAAGAAATCATCTAAAAAGCCGATAATCCCATAAATCAAAACGACCAGTAAAATACCAAGCGGAGCGCCTAGAGGAGCTTTGCCAAACAAGCTAAAGACAAATCCTACAATGATAGCAACTACTAGAAAGACTGTCCCTCCCATCGTAGGTGTCCCAGCCTTTGCTAGGTGCTGCTTAACATCTTCGTGCATTTGTTGACCACCAATTTTCTTTAATTGGTAATAACGGATAAACCTTGGCATTGCAAGAACGGTTAGTATAAACGCAATAGCACCTGCCAATAAACTGATTGTCATGTTAGTCTCCTAATGTTATTGTTAATTTCTTCACTTTTTTGATAGCCTTACCAGAGTCCACACTTTGCTTGGTGACAGTCCCTGACTTCTTGCCTTTTATGGTAATATCAATGCCTGTCCATTTGGCAAAGGTCTCTACATTTTTCTTGGTCCAGCCATACATATCCGGCAGCTCTGTGAGTTTATCAGTAAGAAGCAAGATTTGCTCGTTTTCTGAGAGCTTGCTGCCTGCTGCTTTAGACACTTTGCTAATCTTGCTACCATTGCCTAGGATAATTGGCTG
This sequence comes from Streptococcus hyointestinalis, assembly GCF_900459405.1. NCBI lineage: Bacteria > Bacillati > Bacillota > Bacilli > Lactobacillales > Streptococcaceae > Streptococcus > Streptococcus hyointestinalis. The sequence goes on along the minus strand of NZ_UHFN01000007.1, from coordinate 452,456 downwards.
AATGATATTTTGACGTAGCACAACAGCTGTAGATCCTGGGCTTTCTCCAACAATATTTGGCAAGGTGTACTTAGAAGCTGTCGCTTCTTTGACCGTTGAGGTTGTCAAGGTATCTTTCATTGCCATAGCTTGCTCAAGCACAGGATTGAAAATGGTAGACCACTCTGTACCTGTCCATTTTGTTGGTTGTTGGACAGTGACATACATCATAAAGTCAGGATCATCAGACGGCACCATCGCAATAACAGAGTTAATCGTGTCGTTCTTTCCAGACAAGTAAGAACCGTTTTCAGCGATTTGGGCTGTACCAGACTTGACAGCGACACTTTGATTGCCAACTTGGATGATAGGCTGTCCGTTTGAGATAAGTGTCCCGTAGGTAGAGTCGGTTCCGACAGTGACCATGTAGTCACGGGTCTGACTGGCTGCCTTTTTCGAGATAGGTTTGCCAACAACTTCGGTCGTTGCGGTTCTGCTAGTGTCTGTATTTGGGTCGTAGACGCTTCTGATAAACTGTGGCTCAAGCATGACACCATCGTTTGAGATGGCTGAGAAGGCTCTTAGCATCTGCACACGGGTTACACCGATAGCTTGACCAAAGGAGGTCATGGTACCGTTGACACGTGTTAGGCTAGGAAAGAGCCCGCCGTCTTCATTGAGCATACCAAAGCGAGTCGGATAGCCAAAACGGAACTTAGAGAGATAACTAAACCAAGTGTTGTCTCCCATTTTTTCCTCCAAAATGGACATGCCGACGTTACTTGAGTGGGCAAAACCTTGGGCAAAGTTCATATACAAGCCGTCAGTTTTGCCTTCGTTGACGTCCCAGTCACGCACCGTCACGTCACCAACCTCGTACTTGTTACTGTAGTAGTACTCCGTCGTGTTAAAGACGCCACTGTCAATGGCTGACGCTAGGGTCATGACTTTCATGGTTGAGCCGGGTTCAAAGTAAGTTTGATAGAGGAGGTCATTTTTATTTGAAAGGTCATTATAGGTTTGAGGGTCAGTTGGGTTGTAGGTCGGACGCTGCGCTGTGGCGAGAATCTCGCCGGTTTTAGCATTGACCAGCGTTGCAGTGATATTTTTAGCTTCGACCTGACTTTGAAAAGCGTCCAGTTGCCCTTCAAGCAGGGTCTGTAATGGCTCAGAGAGAGTCGTGTAGACATCCTTACCATTGACAGCTGGTTTTGACTTGATAACAGAACCTAGAAGAGTATTTCCATTGCTATCTCTTTCGTAGGTGATATAGCCATCCGTTCCAGAAAGGAGGGTATTGAGCGACGCTTCTAAACCAGTTTTTCCGACGAGTTGGCTACCAGAGTCGTCATCCTCTAGCTGAGCGTAGCCGACAAACTGGGAAGCAAAGATACCGTTTGGATAGGTTCTCCCTGGGCTGGTCTCAAAACCAATTCCATTGATATTCGCTTTTTTCATCGCCTCTTGAATAGCCGTCATGGTCGTGTAGGAAATCCCTTTACCTTTAGTTCCAAAGGAAACTTGGAAGAGATTTTTTTGCTTGAGCTGCTTGAGGACTTCTTTTTTCTCGATACCTAAGTGCTCATTTAATATCTTTGCAACCGTATTGTACTGCGAGGGCTGGACATAGAGCTTTTTACCGCTACTATCCTTGTAACTCTTTGAGATAATAGCATAAATGGTATAGGTCGTTGCGTCCTCAGCGATGGCATTGCCGTCACGGTCGTAAATAGTCCCTCGCTTTGCCTGCACTTTAACGGTCGTTTGATAAACTTTCTTAGCTTCTGCGGACAAGTTCTGTCCAAACTTTTTATCTGTGCCAACAATTACGATAAAATTCACCACAAAAATGAAAAATAGAGCGATGGCTAAAATCATAAGATTCTGCCCTACACGCTCTCTATTTTTCTCTGGGCTTTTTCTATCCTTAATCACATACTTTAAAAAGCGATTGCGTTTCATCGTCTAATCCACCTTTTGAATATTTCCAGTCTTATTGGACAAGCCCGCATTATTAGCAATTTCAGTCACTCGGTCTCTAGTCGTGAGCTCATTGACCTCTTGCTTAGCGTCATCATACTCGGTTTGTTTTTGCGTAATCTGACTATTTAAGTGCGATATTTCCTGCTTTTGCTGTAAATTACGGCTCTGCAAGAAAATAATCCCCACCGCCATGACAATAGCAGTGATGATGATACTCGCATAAAATGCTTTTTCAATACGGGAAAACTTGCGGATACGGCGCTGCAAACTCAGCGTTTCTTTTTCTTTAGTGTCATCTCTTGTCATATCATCTATCAGTCACGAACCTTTTGTGCCACACGCAACTTGGCTGAATGCGCACGGTTATTGGCTCTTAATTCTTCTTCACTTGGTAATATCGGCTTACGATTAACTAGTTTTAGTTTCGGTTGCATATCCTCTGGGATAAATGGTAGTCCCTTTGGCGCATGCAGTTCTGAAGCCTCTTTAAAGAGCTGCTTGGTCAGTCTATCTTCTAACGAATGAAAGGTAATCACAGAGATACGCCCATCCACCGCTAACAAATCAATAGCAGCCTGTATAGACTCATCTGCTGCACCTAGCTCGTCATTGACCTCAATACGAATCGCCTGAAAAATCTGCTTGGCTGGGTGCCCTTTTTTCTTGAGCTCACGAGCTGGCTTTGCTGACTTGATGATGTCAGCTAGCTCCGTTGTGGTCTCGATAGGCTTGGTCTTGCGATAAGTCTCAATCTTTCTCGCAATTTGCTTTGAGAACTTATCCTCACCATATCTAAAAAAGATACGCACCAAGTCGTGATAATCATAGTTATTGACCACATCATAAGCCGTCAAAGACTGCTCACGGTTCATCCGCATATCAAGCGGCGCATCCTGCTTGTAGGAAAAACCACGCTCTCTCTCATCTAACTGCGGACTAGACACTCCTAAATCATACAGGATACCGTCAATTTTATCGACACCGTGCTTAGCAAGCTCTTCTTTTAAATGTCGAAAATTGGACTTGATAAAAGTAACCTGTCCTTTTTGGATGTAGTCGGCTAGGCGAATCTGAGCGTTGTCAATCGCTTTTTGATCCTGATCAAAAGCATAGAGGTGCCCCTTGTCATTTAACTGTGATAAGAGATAGCTGCTATGCCCAGCCCCACCTAAAGTAGCGTCCACATAGATACCGTCTGGTTTGACATCAAGCATATCAACCGTCTCATGCAATAAAACAGTGACGTGTTTAAATTCGTTAGTCATAACTTTTATTTTACCATAATTTAGGCAAAGGATAAACGAAAAAGCGATTTTACGCTTAGTAACTTGTAAAATCGCAAAATCCTTATTCTCTTATCTGACCAGAGCCATTGATGTAAAATTTGGTGCTGGTCAAAGCTTCTAGTCCCATAGGACCTCTAGCATGTACCTTTTGAGTGGAAATGCCAATCTCAGCACCCAAACCAAAGACAAAACCGTCTGTAAAGCGTGTAGAGGCATTGACATAGACCGCTGCCGCATCCACTTCATCTTGGAAGCGTTCTGCGTGATTGATATTGGTCGTTACAATCGCTTCTGAGTGGCGTGTGCTGTAGCGATTGACCCAGTTAATGGCATCGTCTAGGCTGTCAACAACCTTGACAGACAAGATATAGTCTAAAAACTCTGTCGCATAGTCCGCATCACTGACTGGAACTGCCGACTTAAGGTAAGACGCCGCTATCTCATCTGCACGAAACTCGACAGCATGGACTTTTTGAATAGCCTCTTCTAAGCGAGGAAGGAAGTCTTTTGCTACATTTTTGTGAACCACTAGGCTCTCGCAGGCATTGCAGACGCTTGGGCGCTGTGTTTTGGCATTGATGACAATATGTGTCGCCATCTCAAGATCAGCATACTCATCCACATAGATGTGGACATTGCCGACACCTGTCTCAATGACAGGCACTTTTGAGGTTTCCTTGACTGTCTGAATGAGCTTAGCCCCACCACGTGGGATGAGCACATCAACATAATCCACCGCCTGCATGAGTTCTCTTGCTACAGCGTGGCTGGTGTCCTCAACAAGCTGCACCGCATCTGGTGTGATGCCTTGATTTTCTAAACTCTTTCGTACCACATCAGCCAGCGCTTTGTTTGAGTTGATAGCGTCACGCCCACCACGCAAGATAATAGCATTGCCAGTCTTGAAGGCAAGGCTAAAAGCGTCAACAGAAACATTGGGACGGCTCTCAAAAATCATGGCGATAACACCAAGCGGCACTCGCTTTTGAACGATTTTGAGCCCATCCATGTTGGTGTAGCCACGCACCACTTGCCCAATCGGGTCAGGCAAGTCCGCCACCTGACGAAGACCTGTGGCGATAGCTTCTAGGCGCTCTCTTGTCAGCAACAAACGGTCAACCATAATCTCTGAAATGCCGTTTTCCTCTGCTTTGTCGACATCACGGGCATTTTCAGCTAGGATATAGTCTTCACTCTCCAGCAAGTCCTTAGCAATCTGGTAGAGTGCCTTGTTTTTAGTGCTGGTCGCTAGGTTGGCTAGGTCGCTGCTGGCTGCTTTTGCCTGCTGTCCCAGTCTATCAATGATTGTCATCTCGTGTCACCTCACTTGCAAAATACGTTCCGATTGGCTCACCAGAAAGCGCCTTTAGCATTTGTCGTGGGTCTTTGCCGTTCATCAAAATCATCTGACCACCCACATCAAACATCATCTGAGCGCTCTTGATCTTGCTACGCATACCGCCTGTGCCAAACTTGCTACCAGCGCCACCTGCTGACTGCCAAATCTCCTCTGTAATCTCTGGCACATAACTGCGCAAAACAGCGTCGTCGTAGATATTAGGATTTTTATCATAGAGCCCATCGATGTCTGATAGCATAATCAGCAAATCCGCCTGTGTAAAGCCTGCAACAACGGCAGACAGACGGTCATTGTCCCCAAACTTGGTCTGGTGGTCCATCTCATCCACACTGATGGCGTCATTTTCATTGATGATAGGCACAATCCTCATCTTGAGCAGACTCTCGATAGAGTTGGTCACATTTCTCAAGCTCTCTGGATATTCCACCACATCACGGGTCAATAAAACCTGTGAAACAGTGGTTCTATAGTGGTTAAACATCTGCGTGTAAAGACTCATCATAGCGACCTGCCCAACGCTTGAGATGGCTTGCTGCTGGTCGATTTCCTTAGGACGCTTGTCCTTATCAAGGACATTTAAGCCAAAGCCCATAGCGCCAGAAGAGACCAAAATCACATCTACCCCACGATTCATTAAGGTTGAGATGACAAAGGCTAAACCGTCAATACTCTCTAAATTGATTTTTCCATTTGGCAAAATAAGCGTGCTTGTCCCCACCTTAATCACCAAACGCTTTATACTCTCAAAATTTCGTTTCATATCCAAAATTATAACACAAAGCCAGCAAAAAACCTAGATAGGATTATCTAGGCTTTTCTTTATACTAATTTCTTCCAAAACAGACGGTTGATGAGAAGCTGTAGAGATGCTATGACAAGTGCTGACATGACAAGGATGACGCCACTCACAATCGTTGGATTGATTTTGAAGGAGGCAAAGATAGCGATGCAAAGGAGCACCACACCGACAATCAACTCAACAAAGAAGATGAGAGCCGATAACATTTGACTGTTGCCTCGGTTAAAGAGCTGGTTGATATTTTGCCAGTTGAGATTGAGATGACGGTAGTCGCTGCGGTAGATGAATTGCCCTTGTATAAGAGATGAGAGCAACATGCCAACAAAGAGACTCACCACTAAAACAGGGTGCATGCCAAAGAAAAGAGTGGCAATAGACATGAGAAGAGCTGGTGGCAAGACCTGAACGCCATACAAGACCCAAAACTTCTGCTTGATAAAGCCTTTGAAAGAAAAAGGCAGGGTCTTGAGATAAGTGTAATTATCCTTTTCTAAAGACAAACCAACGCCCAAGAGGGAAGCAGACTGCGTCATAAAAAGCCCCAACAAGACACCTACCAGAAAAGTTACACCAAAATGCCTGCTGTCAAAAAAGCTGCTAAACCTAATCATAGCCCCTGAAAAGGAAATCCCTAAAATAACAGGCACACTATAGGTTTGTACCAAGAGCGAAGCATGTCCTAAAGTAGAGAGGTGATGGCGTCGCATCAGACGACCTAAACTGCGTGTTTTTATAGCCTTTTTTGGATGTTTCTTACTAGGTGCGACCTTAGCATAGAGCGTATCTCTATAGTAGTTTGGCACGATGAAAACGATAACAGCTAAGATGACAAGCACTGTCACAGCGATAGGCAGCCAGTAGTTGAGAAGGCTCTCCTTTGAAAAAGGAGCACGTACAATATCCACAAACCCTCTAAAGTAAGGCAGTGGCGTGATGTGGGCGAGCGCTTGCTCATCATCTAGCTGGGAACTGGTCATATTGATATAAAGAACAGGAACAAAGGCTCCAAAGCTAGCAATAGCCGTCAAGGCTGTTGAAATCGCCTTTTGATGACGACTCTTGACGATATAGCGCCCAATCAAACCTGTCACAAGAAGCGATAAAGCAAGCACCGTCACTGACAACACAGCAAAATTGACGATACCTAGCAGAATTGTGAAAGGATTGCCTGTGATTTGCCAATAAGCAAAAGCAAAGAGTGTCAAGGTAGGCACCAAGTACAAAAGACTCATCCCTAGAGAAGCGATGACCTTTGCGACAAAGAGCTCTCTTGGCTCAATAGGCAGATAAACATAGTTCTTCGTGTCCCCACTCTCATAAAAGACACTATACATGGCTGAAAAGGACGTCATCAGCGCCATAACAGCAAAGACAATCGTCTGCTGACCTAAGTAGTAAGGATAGTGCCTATAGTCCACCATCAGCAAAAAATAACTAAAGCAAACCATCATCACGACTAGAAGAATGACTTGATTTTTAATCATCTCCTTGGCAATAGAAAAGCGATCTTTCTGCTTTTTTTCCTGCCTTTTGCGGATATTGGCTAAGTAATTACTGTTTGAGTAGAGGATATTGACCTTTACTAACTCCCAAATCGTTGACCATTTCATAATAACCTCCTCATGCGCTAGTCCTCTTGCGCTTTTCTGCCTGCCAATTCCAGATAAATCGTCTCCAAATCTTTATTTGGATAGCTTTTCTTGAGCTCCTCGATACTGCCGACATAGATGAGCTTCCCTTTTTTGAGAATGGCAATGCGGTCACACAGCTGCTCAGCCACGGCAAGGACGTGCGTTGAAAAGATGACACTATTTCCCTCTTTAGCATGCGTTTTCATCATTTCTTTCAAATCATAGGACGCCTGCGGGTCAAGCCCTGTCAAAGGCTCATCCAAAATCCAAATATCAGGATTGGACACCAAAGCCCCGATGACAATCACCTTCTGGCGCATCCCATGCGAAAAGCCATCAATGACCTCATAGCGACGCTCACCTAGCTCAAACAGAGTGACCAGCTGGTCAATGCGTACACTCGCCTCTTCCTTTGGTACACCGTAGATGGTCGCTAAAAACTGCCAGTACTCCTGCGCTGTCAGATTTAAGAAAATATCAGGAGAGTCTGGCACATAGCCAATCTTGCGCTTAATCTCATCCCTGTGCTCAGAAAGCAGCAAATCATCCACATAAACCTCACCATAAGTCGCCTCGATGATGGAGGTCAAAATGCTGATGGTCGTTGTTTTCCCCGCACCATTGTGCCCTATGAGACCAAAGATTTCCCCATCATTGATGGTGAGATTGAGGTCGCTTAGCGCTTCTTTTCCCTCATACACTTTTGACACATGCTCAAACCTTATCATAGTTCTCCTCCTTTATCCTGCTAAGCAGGTATTTGTTTGTTCTATCAAACAAATACAATTTTCCTTTGGCTTCATTATACTCCTCATGAAAATCCTTGTCAAGCGCTTCCAAAAAAATTCTCAATAAAAAGGTCTCGCCTGAGCGAGACCTTTTTAAGACCTTCTTATTATGAATTTGGGTCGTCTAAGCTACGTCCGTGAAGTCCCTTTTCACGTTGGACTTGGCGTAGTTTTTCAGGTGTGACGTCGTTACCTTCTTCATCGACAATCTTGATACCCTCGATGTGATGGCGAACGGCACGGCGATAGCCTTCGATGTATTCTTCACGAAGTTCAGCTTGCTCAACTTTTTCTTCTGGTGTCAAGCCTTCTTCTTTTTTCTTTTTAGCAAGCTCGTTGATACGAGCGATTTTCTTAGGATCCATAGTGTCCTCCTTTAAAGTTTACTTGGTATTGAGTTTATTAAAGGCTGCGACTTGGCTGGCTTTTGCAACAAGGCTAGAAAGCAGAGCGAGGCGGTTGTTTTTGAGGGCTTCGTCTTCTGCCATGACCATAGTGTTGTCAAAGAAGGCGTCAATGACTGGGCTAAGCGCAAAGAGTTTGTCTAGATTTTCAGTCATATCAGCTGAGAGCTCTAGCGTCTCGATAGCGTCGTGTAGCGCTTTTTCCTCGTCATTTTCAAAAAGGCTAGGGTTGGCTGTAGCACTAGTATCTGCTTTTTCAGCTAGGTTAAAGACACGTGAGAGGCTCTCAACGGCTGCTTTATAACCAGCGTCCTTACTCTTTGTCGCAAGCGCTTGGCTGGCTTCTAGCATGGTGCCAACGACATAAGTCGATGAAGCAAGCGTCGCTTCTTTGATGTCTTTTGCGATAGTGCTGTCCATCATTTTTTCGATACGAGCTACGACAAAGTCCATAACTTGGTCTTGATTAGCATAATCTAGGCTGTCAAAGCTAAGAGCATAGAGGTCACTAATCAGCTCATCCAGCGGAATATCCCAGCCAAAAGCGTCTAAAATGCGGACAATCCCTTGCGTCGCACGACGAAGCGCATAAGGGTCGTTAGAACCACTTGGGATAAGACCAACAGAAAAGAAGGAAAGCACTGTATCTAGTTTGTCAGCAATAGCTAAGATTGCTCCGACCTTAGTCTCAGGTAAGTCTCCATCTGCTGAGTTTGGCAAGTAGTGTTCACGGATGGCAGTCGCAACCATTTCAGACTCGCCAGCGAGAGTAGCGTATTTTTCACCCATGATACCTTGTAACTCATCAAACTCACCAACCATGCCAGTTAGTAGGTCAAACTTATAGATAGACGCTGCACGTAAAACAGCTTCTTTCTCATCAGCACTCAAGCCTGCCTTGTCAGCCAGATAGCCAGCAATGACCTTGGTGCGCTCCATGTGGGCAAAAAGAGAGCCAATTTTTTCGTGGAAAGTGACGTGTTTGAGTTTTTCAACCAAATCAGCAATCACTAATTTTTGGTCCTCACGCCAGAAGAAAGCACCGTCTTCAAGCCTTGCCACTAAAACTTTTTCATTTCCTTTGATGACATTTTCAATGAAGTGGCTATCGCCATTACGCACTGAGATAAAGTGCGGAAGGAGTTTACCTGACTTGTCACGCACGACAAAGTAGCGTTGGTGATTTTTCATAGACGTCACCAAAACTTCCTCTGGCACAGCCAGATATTTCTCATCAAAAGCCCCCATAAAGGCTGTTGGATACTCGACGAGATTGAGCACTTCATCCAGAAGCTCATCGTCAATCTCAACGACAACGGCGTGTTCCTCTTCGATAGCTTTGATTTGAGAAACAATCAAGTCCTTACGTTCCTTGCTATCTGCGATAACAAAGCTGTGGCGCAAATCCTCCTCGTAAGAATCTGCTGACGCTACCTCGACTTCTGTCCCTAAAAAGCGATGTCCACGACTGGTACGACCTGATGTGATGTCAAGAAAATCAAGGTCAAGCGCCTCATCATCAAGTAGCACAATCAAAGTATGTACAGGACGGATGTACTCAAAAGTGTTGTTTGCCCAGTGCATGTTGACAGGGAAGGTCAAGTCTTTGAGGACACTTGTGACCGTTTCTAGAACCTCACGCGCTGGTTTTCCTTCTTCGTGCTTGGTCACATAGACGTACTCTTCACCCTTAACCTCACGAAATGTAATATCGTCAACGCTCAAGCCCTTACCACGGACAAAACCTTCTGCTGCTTTAGTGAAATTACCATCAGCGTCCAGTGCGATTTTCTTTGCAGGTCCTTTGAAGTCTTCTTCCAAGTCAGACTGTTTATCAGCTAAGCCTTTGACACGCACAGCTAAGCGACGTGGTGTGGAGAACACTTCAATGTCCTCAAAGGTGAGACGATTGTCCGCTAGGAAAGCCTTCATCTTTTCTCCTAGTTGTTTCATGGCAGGTGTCACCACGTAGGCTGGCATCTCTTCAAGTCCAAGTTCGACAAGTAAATTATGAGTCATGATAGCTCCTTTCTTAGTCTTCTTTTGCTAATAATTCACGGCGTGTCTCTTCGTCAAGAAGCGGATAGCCTAGACGCTTACGCTCAGCGACAAAGGTCTTTGCGACCACACGAGCGAGATTACGAATGCGGGCGATATAGCCAGCACGCTCTGTTACAGACACCGCACCTCGGGCGTCAAGCAAGTTAAAGGTATGTGAGCACTTGAGTACATAATCATATGCTGGGTGTACTAGGTTATCTTCTAGCGCACGCTTTGCTTCTGCTTCAAACTTGTCAAAGTTTTCAAGCAACATGTCTTGATCTGACACTTCAAAGCTGTATTTTGAGTGTTCGTACTCAGGTTGCTTAAAGATTTCACCGTACTTAATGCCAGGAGCCCACTCAATATCATAGACAGAGTCGACCTCTTGGATATAAGACGCCAAGCGCTCTAAACCGTAAGTCACCTCGGCAGTGACAGGTTGTGTCGCAAGACCTCCGACTTGTTGGAAGTAAGTGAACTGAGTGATTTCCATACCATCAAGCCAGACTTCCCAACCAAGACCAGCTGAACCTGTTGACGGGTTTTCCCAGTTGTCCTCTACAAAGCGAATGTCGTGCTCAAGCGGATTGATCCCCAAAAGCTCTAGTGACTTGAGGTAGAGCTCTTGGATGTTGCTTGGACTTGGTTTCATAACCACTTGGAATTGGTGGTGTTGGTAGAGACGGTTTGGGTTTTCCCCGTAGCGTCCATCTGCAGGACGACGGCTAGGCTCTACGTAAGCTGCATTCCATGGCTCAGGTCCAATAGCACGCAAAAATGTATACGGGCTCATGGTTCCTGCCCCTTTTTCATTGTCATAAGCCTGCATGAGCATACAGCCTTGGTCGTTCCAATACTGCTGGAGCGTCAAAATGATTTCTTGGAAGGTTAATTTTTGTGACATCTTATCGGTATCCTCCTATTAGCCTAATGTAAGCGATAAATAAAAAGAACCGCCCACACACCTATGCAAAACATAGGGGCGTTGGTACGCGGTTCCACCCTAATTTATAACTTCATTGGTTTATCAAACATAGCAAAAGAGCGCCAATCACACTAGGCTCCGCCTGGCTCACACCAACTCCAAGCTCGCTTTTGAAACCCACAAGGTGTTATTTTCTCTTTTTACAAGGGTAATTATAGCAAAACTAGTGACTTTTGTCCATGCTTATCTACTAAAAGTCAACTTGGTCTGGGTCAGACGCTCCTGAGACGCCAGAGAGTGTATCAAGTGCTTTCATATCCTCAGCGATTAGAGTCATATCTGGGATATCTAGGTTTGATGTGATACGCTCAGGCGTTATAGACTTAGGCAATGGCAAAAAGCCGTGAGCAAGACTCCAGATAAGAGCTAGTTGAGCAATTGTGACTTGATATTTTTCAGCCAAACTTTTAGCTACTGGGTGGCTAAAGAGCTCCCCTTGACCAAATGGTCCCCAAGCTTCTAGCAAGATATTTTTGTCCTGACAATAAGCAACAACCTCTTCTTGTAAGACACCTGGTGCTAGGCGGATTTGATTGACCGCAGGAGTGATAGTTGCTGTTTCAAATAGCGCTTCTAGGTGGTGTACCATAAAGTTGCTGACACCAATAGAGCGCACACGACCGAGTGCCACTTCCTCTTCAAGCGCTTGCCAAATGTCAGCATTACGCTTTTTCCAAGCGCCGTCACGAAGCGGTTTTGGATTTGGCCAATGCACCAAGTACAAGTCAACATAGTCAAGCCCTAGTTTAGCTAGTGATTCATTCAAGGCTTGATGAGCTTCTTCCTTGGTGTGAGCTGTGTTCCAGAGTTTTGTCGTGATGAAAAGCTCTTCTCGACTTAGCCCTGAGTCTTTGATCGCACGTCCGACACTTTCTTCATTGCCATAGACAGCTGCTGTGTCGATATGGCGATAGCCTGCTTTGAGAGCGGCTAAAGTAGACTGATAAGCTTCTTCACCGTCTTTTGCTTTAAAGGTTCCAAAACCAATAGCAGGGATAATTTTTCCGTTGTTTAATGTGTAGGTCTTTGTCATAATAGCCCTCCTTTTTTTACTTAGTTTATCCCTTTTTGTCTGGCACGTCAACAGATTTAATCTCCAAAAATAAACCGCTACCATAAAAAGTGTGTACTTATTTGGCGTTTGGCTTAATTTATTCTTAATTTTAGCTTTTCTTTTGGCGCAATTAAGGGTATAATGAGATGAATATCTTTTTAAGGAGTTTCCATGAAACAGTCAAAGAGTGAATTTTTCTTCTTTATTTTGAGTATTATTTTGGTTATCTTTTTAGGAGCAGCTTTTTTCATCTTTAGAGATAGTGAAAGCAAGGCTGAAAAGATTGACTATCAAACGTCAAGCCAGTCTACTACCACTTCTAGCTCCACTAGCGAGGAAGATACCACTAACATTGAGCAAAGCCTAGCAAGCCTCAAAGCCAATCCAACACAAGACGGTATCAGCTCTCTTCAAGCGGAGATTGACAAGGTCAGTGATGGCACTAAAAAGGCTCAACTGCAAGAAGAGCTCAACGTCATCGCAGCCAATCTCGCTATCACAACAGCAGATAGCCTAAGAACAGCAGATAGTGTCAATGCTGCTCAAGAAGCGATTAACAAAGTTAGCGACGCAACCTCTAAAGCCAACTTACAGGCAGAGCTTGACACTATCAGCCAAGCCGTTTCAGCAGCTGCTACGGCTACACAAAGCTACACAGACACCTACGAGGACGAAACTGGCTCAGCAGCTCTAACGACAGATTATGCTCAATAATACAAGTATTGGGCTTGTTTTCTCCAGTATCGGAGCTATCTGCCTAGCCATCTCAACCTTCAATCCATCTAAAAAGCACATGCTGCTCTGGCAGGTGAGTGATTATATCTTTACCCTGATTGCAAACCTCCTCTTAGGTGGACTCACAGGTGCGCTTACTATCGCTGTATCCATCGTGAGAAATACACTTGCTATCACAAAGCGTGACAATCGCTTGACGACACTTATCCTAGTCATCATCCAAATCGTGTTGGGCTATTACTTCAATCGTCTAGGCTATATCGGCTTTTTGCCTATCGTAGCTAGTGTTTCCTACACAATTGCTATCCAGATGACCTCATCCACACAGATTTTACGCTTTGTCATCATTGAAAACATGCTCTTGTGGTTTATCTATGACGTCACCATTCGTGCTTATCCTGCTGCCATCATGGACATCGTGATTACGCTATTAAGTGCTGTGTCGATTTGGCGTTTTTACCAAAAGAAAACCTCGTAGAAGCATTATAAAAATCTGAGCTAAGCTCAGATTTTTTGCGTTTCATAACCAATCATGACACCACCCTGTTCAGCGTAAAAACTGCACAAGCCCGATGTCGGGTAAATGGAAATAGCAGCTTCAGGAAAATCACTCTCAATCAGTTCTGTCAGCTGCTTACAGAACTTAGCGTTGTCCTGATGGGCGATTACTAAGCGTCCACCTGCGTAGCCATGTTGTTTCAGTTCTTGATAGATTCTTTGCAGGGCTTTCTTTTGTCCGCGTGGTTTTTCGAGCACTTCTAGCGTACCCTCTGGACTTGCTTCACCGACCAAGCGGATGTTTAAGAGCCCAACGACTTTACCGACAAGTTTTGACAGACGTCCATTTTTAACTAGATTATCCACTTTTGATAGGGCAAAAAGGAGCTTGGTTTGCTTTTGATAAGCCGTGATTTTGTCAACCACTTCCTCAAAAGTCAGTCCTTGGTTGATCAAGCGCACCAGCTCTAAGACCAACAAATCAATCTCACCACCTGCAGACAAAGAGTCAATCAAGTGAATATTGGTCTTGGGATAATCTTCCTCTAACATCTTTTTGGCTAGAAAGGCGCTGTTGTGGCTACCTGACATCTGGCTGGTAATGGTGATGGCAATCACATTGTCAGCGCCATTATAAGCTTCTAAAAAGCGGTCTGGACTAGGGCAAGCAGAAGCTGCTGCGCTGTCTGAAGCGTCCATAGCCCTCATCAATTGCTCAACATCAAGCCCCTCATCATCCACATACATTTCATTTCCAATCTGGATGATAAAAGGCACACGCTCATAAGCAATAGCCACATCATCTGTTGGTAGCGTCATTATATCACAAGCCGAATCGACTACAATTTTCCAAGTCATAACATTTCCTCCTCAATCTCAATTAGTTTGACAAACAAAGTATAGTTGATTAAAATAAGAACAAGTTAGTAAAACTCATTCTGAATTCGTTACTTAATTAAAGTATATCACTACTTTGCCGTTTAGGTAGCAAAAAAACATTCGGATGTTACAAGAAGGGGGAAAGTGTCTTGTCGGAAAGTAGTATCTCTCAAAAATCACTGCAAAATCTTAGCCAGTATAACAAGGAACACAGACGACTGACCCGTGAAGCCTTGGAGACAGCACTTCTGGCTCTGCTTGAGAGTAAGGAGCTGGCTAGTATTTCTATCTCCGAGCTGGTCAAAAGAGCTGGCGTTTCTCGCAATGCTTATTATCGTAATTATAAGAGTAAGGAGGCTATTTTCGAGAGTATCTTAGAAGGCAGTGTCAAGCGGATATTTGCTGGGCTCAAGCCCTTTAATCTAAAGACTCAGACCTACCAAGCTTGGCTCTATCTTTTTAGCGAGGCTAAAAAAGAGGGGCAGCTTCTTGCTATTCTCTTTCGGCAAAATAGCGAAAAGCTTCTCATCGCTATCGTGGCTAAGCGCCTGCGTGCCTATCAAAAATTGACCGGCAAACAGCTCTCTCAGTACATCATCTCCTTTTGGAGCAATGCCATCATCTCTGTTCTTGAGAAATGGGTAGCTGAGGACATGAGCGTCTCTGAGGAAGAGCTAGCTGGTATTGGGTTGCCACTTCTGCCCTAACCACCTTTTTTACTAAGGTGGTTTTTATTTGACCCCCACAACTGCTGCGATAACAACAAGGGCAGCCAGTCCTAGATAGTATTGGTTAAAAGCAAAGCCTACCAACATGATAAGCGATAGCACCAGCACAGCTAGAAAACGAGGGCTTAATTTTTTCATACTAACCTCTCTATTCTATAAAGCGTAATCGTAGATGGCTTTGGCGACGCCATAGTCGTCGTTTGAGCTTGTCGTGTAGCGACATCTTTTTTTGATGTCGTCTGTGGCATTGCCCATAGCGACACTGACGCCTGCAAAATCAAGCATTTCAATGTCATTTGCGGCATCCCCAAGCGCCATAATCTCAGCAGGTTCGATGTCCAGTTTTTCCGCCAACTGTCTCAGCCCACTAGCTTTGGTAGCGCCTTGTGGCAAGACCTCGTAGATGTATTCTTGACTTCTCACCGTGCTAAAGTCTTGTGACAAATCCCCATCTACCGCCGCTTGGAAAACATCTAGATACTCTTTTTTTGCCATGTACATGGCTTGGAAAATCAGCTCACCCTCTGCCTTTAAGTCTGCCATATCAACAGCTCTAGCCGTGTCAAAGACAAGACCAGCGTCATACTGCACCAAGTCAGGCACCTCATCTGCCAAGGCATAGTAACTCTTATCTCCCGTCAGCGTCAAGCAGACCTCAGGATAGCTAGCGCAAACCTGCGCCAAGCGCTCAATCTCGTCATAAGTCAACTCCTCAGCAACCATCAAGTCCCAATTTTTAGTGTTGTAAACACTACAGCCGTTGTTCATGATGATGTACTCCTCATCCGTCAGCCCCAACTGCTCAAAGTAGGGCACAATCCCAGATTTTGGACGTCCTGTACACAGGACAATCTTGATACCTGCTTGGCTGGCTTTTTGAATGGCAACGATATTTTCAGCAGAGATTTTCTTTTGGCTATTTAAAAGCGTCCCGTCCATGTCAATGGCAATCAATTTTACACTCATCTCTTCTCCTCATTTCTAGCGTTCTTGTGGTTATACTTTCAGTTTACCATTTTTAGCGCCGTCTGAAAACAATCTTGTCAAACAAAGTGACTTTTAGTACAATAAAACCAGTAACTACACACAAAGAGATGTTATGCCTACTATCGTTGCTAAGCGTGTTTCAAACTATGAATTGTTTTATGATTTGGTCTTTGTCTATGCGACCAGACGCCTAACGACGCTGCTCCACCAAGATCATCTAGCTTTTGGAGTCATTCTCAACTTCATCATCTCAAGTATCCTAGTGCTATCCATATGGATGCAACAAAATTTTCACCTCAATAAATACGGCGAGCGTGACCGGCTTGATATTTTTACAAATATCCCTTCTATGTTTATCGTAGGGAACTTTGCGCTTAATATCGGCAAGCTCAACTACACGACAGTCGATGTCCTCGTCTACAATGGGCTCTTGATACTGGCTTATGCGCTCATCGTCTATCAGTACTACATGCGAGGACGGCAGCATGGCTTCACACAAGACATCAAGGTCAGCATGTGGACTTTGACGGGGGCAATCTTAGGCTTTGCACTTTTGACAGCTATCTTGCTCATCCTAAAACAGGTGGCAGACGCTGGGCTAGCTCACTTTCTGAGTCAGTATTTCTATGTGGCTTGGCTCTTGCCAGTTATCTTTCCCTTTTTCTTTTACAAGCGTTTTGATGAGACCTTGATGAATTTTCCACACCTTGTGGAGCGCTGTCAGTTGATTACCATTATCAGCTTTGGTGAGACGGTGCTTGGTATTATCCAGACCTATCCACTAGCAGACTATCCTATAGCTGGCTTTGCCTTCTTTGTCGGCATGTCCATGATGTTTATCGCCTACATCTCACAGACCTATCTCAATATCGAACATCATCAAATCACACGTGCTCATGGGCTTGTCGCCTCTCACGTTCTTCTCGTTATTGGGGTCAATCTCATGACAGTCGGTATCGAGTTCTTCGCTAACCACCACCATGTAGAGACTGGCTTTGTCCTTTTCCTAGCAGCCCTTTATATCTACTATGTCGGGCTGCTGTCAACATCCATCTACAATCGTGAAACCTATCGTATCAGTAGACGTAGCCTGCTTGAGTATGCTACTTGGCTCTTAGCATTTAGCTTGATTTTCTATGTTTTACGCCCCACGACCTTGTCTTTCTCAGCATTGCCTATGCTGTCTTTGGCTATATCATGACACGTGTCGGCTTTTTGCAGCGCAGACGAGCTCGAGAGGCTGCAGGAATTACACTGTAAACTAAAAAAGCGACTAGGTCGCTTTTTGTTTTAGACTTCATCGCCAAGCTCGTACTTAGTGTCTTTTAGAGCACGTTTTAGGGAGAGCTTGAAGGGTTTACCTGTCACAGTGACTTGCCCTTTTTCAAGGTTAACATCTACTTTTTCAACGCCACGAACAGCGCTCAATTTTTCGGTTACGGTGTTTGCACACCCTTCACATTTCATACCTGATACTTGATATGTTTTTTCCATAAGAATACCTTCTTTCTATGATACACGGTTATTCAAAATCCATAGGCGAACAATGGTGATGGTGTTCAAAAGAACTCCGGTCACACTCGACAGCTGACTCGATAATATTGTGCGCTTGAAAGATATGGTGAATCTGGTCTCGCACCAAGTCCATATCAGCGCCCTTTTGGCACTCGATATGCACCATAGCAATGTGATGTCTGCCATCAATCGACCAGACATTGAGCTGATTGATAGCCTTTAGACCGTCAATCGTCATCATTTCTCTCTTTAGCGGTTCAATAGCCAAGCTCGCTGGGCGTTTTTCTAAAAAGATTTGAAGATTGGAGATAAATTTTGGCAGTGCTTTATAGAGGATAAAGACTGCGATAACAAGGGACAATAAAGGGTCAAGGAAGTACCAATCGGTAAAGCGTAAGATGATAGAAACAACAATCACAGCCAGCCAACCCAGCGTATCCTCCAAGAAATGCAGGCTCAAAATCGACTCCTGCTCTGAGTGCTCACCGTCTAAAACACGACTGGCAAGCACATTGACAATAACGGCTAGAATCCCTAAAACCAGCATGCCGTCATAGTTGACTGGCTGCGGGTTAAAGAGCTTGCCGACATTTTCAATCAGGACAAAGAGCGAACCTACAATGAGGATAACCGAGGTCAGCATGGCGCCTAGAAGGCTAAAGCGCAGGTAACCAAGCGTGTAGTTACCGTCGCTCTCCCGCCTTGAAAAGCGCTCAAAGTAGTAAGATAAACCAATGGCTAGCGCATCTCCCAAATCATGCACCGAGTCCGCTACAATGGCACTGGAATTAAAGAGGGTACCTAAGAGCAGCTCAACAATGGCAAAGCCTAAATTTGAGATAAATGCGATAAATATCGGTCGGCTAGAACTTTTCTGTGACTTAGTCGTTGTTTCCATAAATACTCCCTTATGATAATTTCATGACCTTTAGACGTAGAGCATTTAGAATAACTGACACAGAGCTAAAGCCCATAGCAAGTCCTGCTAGCATTGGATTGAGGAGCGGTCCACCAAACAAGTGAAGCACACCCATAGCTACTGGGATAGCAAGGACGTTATAGATAAATGCCCAAAAGAGATTCTCTTTAATAATTTTAATCGTCAAACGACTAATTGTCAAACTTTTTACCACATCAGAGAGCTCAGGCTTCATGAGGATAATGTCCGCAGACTCGATAGCAATATCAGTCCCAGACCCCATAGCAATCCCAACGTCACTACTTGCAAGAGCAGGAGCGTCGTTGATACCGTCCCCGACCATAGCGACATTGCGTCCTTTTTCTTTGAGGTCAAGAATAGCTTGCGCCTTTTGGTCAGGAAGCACGTCACTGATGACTTGGTCGATACCGACTTGTTTTGCAATGGCTTTTGCAGTCTTGCTGTTATCACCTGTTAACATAACAACATTGAGTCCTAGGCTGTGGAGTTTGTCCACAGTTTCTTTACTGTCTGCCTTGACTTGGTCAGCGAGAGCAATCACAGCAAGAACCTTGCCGTCTTGTCCCACATAGATAGGGGTTTGACCAAGCTCAGCTGCTGTGTGCACAGCTTCTGTGGCTGGTGCGATGTCAATCGCTTTGTCCGCCATGAGTTTGTCATTGCCGACATAGAGGGTGCGACCTGCAATATCCGCTTGCAAGCCAAGACCTGTCAGAGACATGAAGTTATCCACGGTGTGGAAGTCAAGATTTTTCTCAGACGCTTTTTCCACAATCGCTTGACTGAGTGGGTGCTCTGAGAGTTTCTCGATAGAAGCCACTTGAGCTAGCAAGTCATCTGCATCCACACCAAAGGTAGTCATATTAACAACTTCTGGTTTTCCTTGAGTGATAGTACCTGTCTTGTCAAAGACGATAGTGTCTACGTGATGGGCATTTTCAAGCGTGTCACCACGTTTAAAGAGGATACCATTTTCAGCGGCACGTCCTGTACTAACCATAATAGCTGTCGGAGTAGCAAGACCTAGCGCACATGGACAAGCAATAACAAGGACAGCAATGGCAGTCTTGAGGGCAAAGACAAAGCTCTCACCCATGGCAAAATACCAAAAGATACCAGTCACAAGAGCAATCCCAATAACAATCGGGACAAAGACACCAGACACACGATCTGCAATCTTAGCGATTGGCGCCTTAGTTTGTTGCGCATCCTCAACCAGTTTGATGATTTGTGAGAGGAGCGTTTCGTCCCCAACTTTTTCAGCACGGATTTTCAGAGAGCCTTGTCCATTGATAGAAGCGCCGTAGACTTGGCTGTCCACAGTCTTTTCAACAGGGATAGACTCCCCTGTCAGCATAGACTCATCAATAGCAGAATGCCCAGAGATGACAACACCGTCAACAGGGATTTTTTCCCCAGGTTTGACAAGGATGATGTCACCAACAACTACTTGGTCAATCGGAATAGACGCTTCCACACCGTCGCGGATAACCGTCGCTTCCTTGGCAGACAAGGTCAAGAGTTTTTTAATAGCGTCAGAGGTGCGCCCTTTTGATAAGGTTTCAAAATATTTCCCAAGAGTGATGAGGGTTAGGATAACCGCCACAGACTCAAAGTAGAGGTCATGAGCGTGGTGGGCGTGACCAAGTCCGATATGATACATGCCATAAAGGCTGTAGATAAAGGCTGCTAAGGTCGCAATCGCAACCAACGAGTCCATGTTAGGATGTCCCTTAAAGAGGGAGCGAAGCCCATTGACATAAAAGCGACGTCCAAAGTACATAACAGGAAGTGTCAAAATCAACTGCACCACCGCAAAGGTCATCGGAGCGTGGTGTGGAGATAGGAAGTCCGGCACCCAAAGCCCCATCATGCTCCCCATAGAGATGTAGAGAGGCGGTACTGCAAAGACAGCAGACCAGAGAAACTGATGCCACATGTTGCTGGTTGCCTTGTCTTGGCGCTCAGCCTGTGAGCTGCTCGTCTCAGGGTCAAAGATACTAGCGGAGTAGCCTGCGTCTGCAACTGCCTTTTTGATAGCTTCTTCAGTTGCTTCGCCACCTTGGTAGTCAACGGTCATCTTTTCTGTAGTGAGGTTGACAACCGCATTGTCCACATTATCCAGTTTATTAACTGCTTTTTCTATCGTTAGCGCACAAGATGCACAGGTCATCCCTTCAATCAAAAATACATCTTCTTTTTCAGCCATGTGATGCCTCCAGTTCTAAGTGTTCTTTACAGGTGCATTGCCCAGGAATGCAGGTACAAGTCACCTCGTCAACTGCAGTTGCTTTTTTGGCTTCAAGAAGCTCTTGCAACTGCTCTATATCGTCTAGCGTCATATCAGTTCGTGTGATGACATGACGGATAATATCCAAGTGCTTGGTCGGACAAAACTTATCAAAAAGTTCATCGACCTGATGATAAATGGCTTCCTGCTCAGAAATCAAGGCTGAGTAGACAAAGCCCTTGCCGACTTTCTCTGTCGCTAGATAACCCTTATCCACTAGGCGCTTGAGCAGCGTCTTGATGGTAGAGGACGTCCATTGCAACTTTTGGTTTAAAATCGTGAGAATAGCAGAGCTTGTGACACGCTCTTGTGCCCAAACCACTCGCATAATGTCCCATTCGGCATTTGATATGGTCATCACAGACTCCTTTCGTTTACGTTTGTAGATTTATTATAAATTATTCGTCTACATTTGTCAACAATAAAAACCAAAAAAATAACTTCTTTTGACAAGAAGTTATCTATATGTCCATAATCTGCAGGTTTTTCCATTTATTTCGCCAGTCTTTTTTCTGCTGTCGCTTGCGGTAAGTCTCCATCCGAGCGCTATTTTCTGTAAAGTGTGGCGTGGTACGAACGATAAAGTTCATAATGTCCTCATCTCCATAGGGAAGAAACAGCTCCAGTTTATCCTCTTTGAGCCTTGCAGCAATGGCAGTGCAACGCTCAGGGTACTTAGAAACAGCGTCGCAAGCGCTGGTGTAAGGAAGCGTGTTTGGACTGTGGATGTGCATGTAGACTTGATTTTTCAGCTCCCACTGATAGTTTGGGAAGCGCTTCTGCAAGTCACGCTCTATCTGACAAGACGCCTCGTAGGATAACTCTGGGTCAAAAAAGACCACGTCAACATCAGACATTTCCTCTAACCCATTTTTACCTGAGAGGGAGTTCCAGACATAGTTGCGAAGCGTCCCAGCAGCCAGCCAAGCATCCTTTAGTCCCAAGTCAGCAATGGTGGACAAAATCGCCATCAACTCCTCATCACTAGTAAATAAACGCTCTAAATCCATAAAATATTCCCTTCTAATACCAATCACGGATGTACATGGCACTCATGGCAAAGCCTTTTTCGAGATTTTCTCTCAAGGAAGAAGACGACAGCTTGTGATAGAGCTGACTGATTCCCACGCTCAGCTTTTCTTTTTGCGCCAGCTGTCGAAGAGCTAATCTCTCAAGAGCAGACTTCAGCTCACGACAAGCGACTTCAAAGTCTTTCCCAGACTCGACACTATGGTTAAATACCTGCAGGAGCTTGCGCTCTTTCGCACTCGTCCTCTCATCCAGTATCACATTATAGCTCTCTGTGAGGAGAAGTTCTCTTTCCTTTTTCGTTTTCATGATACACCTCAACTCTTTCTATCACTATCTAACATCCTCCGTGTGTGAACAACTATAAGGAGGAAAAAGACCAGAAAAACACAGCCATTAAAAGCAATCAACAACGGATGAAAATGTCTCATGCAACTCCACACAATTACCAAAACAAAACCAACGAAGAACCAAAGAGGCAGAATAAAACTTTTCATACCTTTCATGACACACCTCAACTCTTTCTTTTGATGTCAATCATCTGCTTGATAATGAGTACTATAAAAATGGAAAAGACCACAAAGCCAATGGTGTTACAAGCAAATAAGAACGGACTCAAAGGTTTTGAGTAGTAATTCCATAGAGCAGCGATGACAAAACCGATAGAGATAAGTAAGGGCATGATAAGACCTCTGATACGTTTCATGGCAATCTCCCCTCTAAACCATTAAGAATGACCCTTTTTCATAAACAGCATTTTGAGCTTATGATAGATTGAGTTTTCAACAGACACGAGTCTACCCAGTGACAAAATCGCACCGATAGCATAGTAAGTAATAACGATGTTACCGTAAAAATAAACGATGAGAGCTGACACCCCTCCTGTCAAAAGGTCATACAAAAGGACAAGGACAATCATGATAGGCACTAGGCTCGTGTACTTGGCAAAGAGCCAAAACTAACTTACGCATTCTTTTGCTGATAGCACTTCTTTTGAGTGCTTATAGACTGCTAAAAAGGCTGTTAGGGAGAACATCAGACTCCATGCTATAAGAAGCAGATTTTTCGTCACAGAAAAGTGATAAAAGCTCCCAAGAGCAAACATGAGCAGGGCAGAAAGAACGACAATTCCTATAAATCTTAGCGTGTTACGCATAAGAAACACCTCTTTTCCTTTTTAAAAACCAAATAATTGTACCTTTTTGTTAGTTTAAGTATATCACAAAAACGGTTACATGTTAATCAGATTTCCTAAATGGTCGCATTTTCGTCCTAAAAGGTCATCAAAAAACCAGTTTGACAATGATATACTCCCCCTATAGTAGACAGTGAAAAAACAAAAATTCACTAGAAACTATAAGGGGAGTTTTCATATGTCCAAAAGAAGTCAAAAATCAGAAGAAGAGAAACTAGAGATAGTTCAATTACTCTTTAGTCATAAGAAGTCCATTTCACAACTCAGTAAGCAATTCAAGGTAAGTAAGTCAACGATATTATCTTGGAAACTCAAGTATGAGAAAGATGGCGTGGATGGTCTAAAGGAAAGGCGAACTTGGAAGAAATATAGTCAAGAGTTGAAAGAACAGGCAGTCCTAGATTATCTAGATGGAAAAGGGGCGTTGATAGATGTTTGTCAACGCTATGATATTTCTGATACTTATGTTCTCAGAAGCTGGATAAAACGATATACTAGTGGTAAAGACTTAAAAGCTACTAGTAAAGGATACAGCCGTATGAAACAAGGAAGACCAACAACATTCGAAGAACGTATTGAGATTGTCAACTACACCATTGCTCACGCTAAAGACTACCAAGCTGCTGTTGAGAAGTTTGGTGTCTCTTACCAGCAGGTTTATTCTTGGGTGCGTAAGTTTGAAAAAGATGGCTCTCAAGGTCTCCTTGATAGACGTGGAAAAGGATTAGAGAGTAAACCCAATCTTACCGAAGCTGAACAACTTCAACTCAAAGTGAAACAATTGGAAGAACGTAATCGTCTCCTAGAAATTGAGCTTGACCTGCTAAAAAAGTTAGAAGAGGTCAAGCGGCGCAACCGTCGGTGAGGTTAGGTAAGCATTTAGATGACTTCCAAGTCATCAAAGATTATCACGATAAAGAACCAGATATTCCCATTCAAACCTTATGTCAGCTCTTAAAGGTGTCACGGTCTGGTTACTATAAATGGCATAATCATATAGAAACAGTTTCTGAGACAGAGAATAAGAAGCTCATGAAGAAAATCAAGGAATTCCATAGGAACTAAAATGGCATTCTAGGCTATCGCCGTATGACAAACTTTGTCAATCGCCAGCTTGGCACAAATTATAACAAGAAACGTATTCGTCGATTGATGAAAATACTAGGTATCCGTTCTGTTATTCGCCGTGTTAGACAGTCCTGCACCAAAGTTGGAGAAAGATTTCACGAAGAAAATATCCTTAATCGTGATTTCACCGCAACAGCTCCTAATCAGAAATGGTGCACGGATGTGACTTATCTTCAGTATGGACTAAATTCTAAAGCTTACCTTAGCGCTATCAAAGACTTGTATGACGGCTCTATCATCGCTTTCGAGATTAGTCATAACAATGACAATCCATTGGTTATGAAGACGATTAAGAAAGCTTTAGAGCTCAATCCAGGTGCTACACCAATTATTCATAGTGACCGAGGGAGTCAGTACACCTCGAAGGAATATCGTTATATCACACACCAAGCTGGGCTGACCTTGTCTATGTCACGTGTGGGAAAATGTATTGACAATGCACCGATTGAAAGTTTCTTTGGTCATTTCAAGACAGAGTCTTACCATCTCAAAAACTATAAGACCTATGATGAGTTAGTCACAGATGTAGAAGCCTACATCGATTTCTACAATACACAACGGTATCAAGCAAAATTAAACAACCTGACTCCTTTTGAATTCAGGAATCAGGCTATTTAATCATTTTATTATTTCACTGTCTACTTGACAGGGAGCTGTTCACAAGCCAAACTGGTTTTTGCTTTATTTTTTAGCGTCCAAATCACGCAACATCTGGTCAATCTTATTGCCGTAAGCGATAGACTCGTCCTTGATAAAGGTCAAGTCAGGAATCTTATACATGGATAAGTTCTTTCCAAGCTCACGTTTGATAGTTCCTGTTGCTTTTTCAAGTCCGATTTGGGCTTTTTCATTGTCAGATGCGAGGTCGCTCATGACGGTGTAGAACACCTTAGCCATGGACAAATCACCCAGCATTTGAACGTCTGTTATCGTGACATTTTGCACACGTGGATCACGGACTTTTTTCTGCAAAATCTCGTTCACTTCACGCTTAATTTCCATACCGACACGATCAACACGAAATGAATTTGCCATAATAGTCCTCTCTATCTTCTAAAAACTGTTGATAAGTTTAGAGACGATCGATTTCTTCCATGATATAGGCTTCGATCACGTCATCAACCTTGATGTCGTTGTAGCCTTCAATCATAAGACCACCCTCTTGGGCATTTCCGATTTCTTTAACGTCGTCTTTGAAATGTTTCAGACTAGCCAGTTTACCATCGTAGATAACGACACCGTCACGGATGACACGAACGCTAGAGTCTCTAGTCACCTTACCGCTTGTCACCATGAAGCCTCCGATAGTACCCACTTTAGAAACCTTGAAGGTTTCACGGACAATTGCTTCACCGATGATTTTTTCTTCAAATTCAGGGTCAAGCATACCCTTCATAGCGTCTTCGACTTCTTCGATGACCTTGTAGATGATAGAGTGCAAGCGAATCTCAACATCATCGCTGTCTGCTTGCTGGCGAGCTTGCGGTGTCGGACGGACGTTAAATCCGATGATGACAGCGTTAGAAGCTTCTGCAAGTGTCACGTCTGACTCGTTAATGGCACCAACGGCAGAGTGAACGACATTGACCTTGACACCTTCAACATCAATCTTAAGAAGAGACGCAGCCAAGGCTTCGACAGACCCTTGTACATCTGCTTTGATGATGACGTTAACAGACTTGACTTCACCGGCTTTGAGGGTATCAAAGAGGTTTTCAAGGCTGACACGGTGTGTCATTTGACGTTGTTTGAGAAGGGCACGTTTAGCACGTTCTTCACCGGCAGCACGAGCAGCTTTTTCATCTACATAAACCGCAAAGTGGTCCCCTGCCATAGGTGCTTCATTGAGCCCTGTGATAGAGACTGGTGTTGATGGTCCTGCGACCTTAACACGACGTCCAAGGTCATTGACCATGGCACGGACACGACCAAAGGTATTGCCGACAACGATTGGGTCTTGAACATGCAAGGTACCTTGTTGCACAAGAAGGGTCGCAACAGCCCCTTTTCCTTTGTCAAGGCGTGCTTCGATAACAGTACCGATAGCACGAACAGTAGGGTCTGCTTTTAGCTCTTCCATCTCAGCAACCAAAAGAACAGTCTCTAACAGCTCATCGATGTTTTGTCCAAACTTAGCAGAGATTTCGACAAACTCGCTATCGCCACCCCAAGCTGTTGAGATGACACCGTGCTCTGCCAATTCACCGATAACACGCTCAGGGTTAGCTCCTGGCTTATCAATTTTATTGATAGCAACGATGATTGGGACACCAGCTGCTTTTGAGTGGTTGATAGCTTCGATGGTTTGTGGCATAACACCATCGTCTGCGGCAACAATCAAGATAGTAATATCAGTGACAGAAGCACCACGTGCACGCATACTTGTAAAGGCAGCATGCCCTGGTGTATCAAGGAAGGTAATCTTCTTGCCATCTGCTTCGATCTGGTAAGCTCCGATATGCTGAGTGATACCACCAGCTTCACCTGTTGCCACACGTGAATTACGCAGTGTATCTAGAAGGGTTGTCTTACCGTGGTCGACGTGACCCATGATGGTAACAACCGGTGGACGCTCTTCGAGTTTATCTTTGTTGAGGTAATCGTCATCAACAAAGAAGCGCTCAATATCTGCTTCATCCACTTCTACCTTAGCATGCGCCTCGATACCATAATCCACCATCAAAAGCTCAATGGTATCACCATCTAGTGATTGGTTTTGTGTTGCCATCACACCCATCATAAAGAGTTTTTTAACAATCTCAGCGGGTTCACGTTTGATACGTTTTGCGATTTCGGCAACAGTCATGCCTTCTGTGTACTCAAATTCTTTTGGCAATTCGTGGAACTTACGCTCTGTGACTGGTTTTGGAGCGCTATTACGATTGTTCTTGCCTTTTTTGTTTTTCTTAGGATTCCAGTTACTATTTCGTTGATTTCTCACTTGGTTCTGACTATTCCAACTTCTCTTATTTTTTGTTTGTTTTGGTCCGTCCTCGTTGTCACGATTGTAATCACGACTTTTATCGGGACGGTTTTGTTTTTTACGTCTTGTGTCAACCGCTTCTTTGGCTGGCTCTTGAGCGACAGCCACTTTAGCCGCTGGGGCTTGTTTGGCTTTTGTCGCTTCTTCTTTAACTTTAGCTTCGCTCTTAGCTTTTTTAGCCAGAGCTTCTTCTTTTTGGCGGTTGGCTTTGGCTTCTTGTTCCTTGTGGAAACGCTCCTCGCTCATACGAGAATATTCTGCATTTTGCTCTGCCTTGAGCGCCGCAGCTCTTGCCTTAAAGTCAATGCGACCACCAGCCTGTTTATTGGCACGATTATCCGCTTGACGGTTGTTTGCAAAGCGATTTTGTCCGTTTTGCGGACGATTGTTGCGGTTTTGAGATGATTTTTGGTTGCGATTATCACGACGCTCACCTCTATCAGCCTTGCGATCGTTTGCTCTGCGGTTATTTTGACGACGTTGCTCTTGCTCACGTGCCTTTGCTTCACGCTCAGCCTTAAAATTACGGCTTTGCGGTTTTGTTTGCGTAGCTGGCGCTGGCTGTGCTTTTTGCGCCTTAGGCTCTTCCTTACGCTCAGCAGCTGGTTTTGCTACGACGTTCTTGTCATTTGTCTTTTGTGGAGCTTTTTCAACCTTTTTAGGAGCTGAAAAATTCGCTACAATACGTTTTGCATCGCTCTCTTCGACACTAGAAGAGTGGCTTTTCACCTCTAACCCTAGTGATTGAGCATAAGCGACAATTTCCTTACTAGGCTTGCCGACTTCTTTTGCGATTTCGTATAATCTCTTCTTTGACAAATTATGTCCTCCTATTCTATTCGTTCATAAGAGTCCTCATTTTCTTTGAAAATCCAGCGTCTGTAATGGCAAGAACCTTGCGAGCCTTGCCAACAGAAGCGCTTAATTGCAATGTTGTTAACACTGTGGAGACTTCTATTTGATAATATTTACCTTTATCTGTTATCTTTTTGGTCAAGTTGCTCTTAGCGTCACTCGCTAAAAAGACAAGCTGCGCTTTTTGCGTTTGGATGGCTTTAATCACCTGCTCTTCACCAGAGACAAGACAGCCTGCACGCTGCGCTAGACCAATCAGATTGCACAATTTTTCTACACTAGTCAAGACCGAGCTCTCTTCTTTTGACTTTATGATCGACATAAGCAATCAATTCATCATAAAAACTATCTGGTACATCCATGGAAAAACTGCGATTAAAGACCTTGTTTTTCTTAGCCAAAGCAGCCTCGCTATTATCTAACTTGATATAAGCTCCACGACCATTTTGTTTGCCAGTTGGGTCAATGAAAACCTCACCGTCTTTGTTTTTGACGATACGTAGAAGGTCACGTTTGTCAATGACCTCTCCTGACACAACTGATTTACGTAAAGGTATTTTTCTTGTTTTAGCCATGAAACACCTCTATTTCTGTTTTATTCTGCTGCAGTCTCTTGCTCATCACTTGTTTCTTGAGCTTCTTGATTGGTCAAATCTTCTGCCAATTCTGCGATATTTTCAGCCAAATCCTCTGCTAACTCTTCGCTGGCTTCAAGCGCTGCTTCTTCGATAGCTTTAGCTTTTTCAGCTTCAATCTTTTCGTATTCACTAGCTGACTTGATGTCGATACGATAGCCTGTCAGATGTGCTGCCAAGCGGACATTTTGCCCGCGGCGTCCAATAGCAAGAGAAAGTTTGTTGTCTGGAACGACAACGGTAGCTCGTTTGCTATCTTCGTCATCAAACAAGACCATATCCACCTCAGCTGGTGCAATGGCATTGTAGATAAATTCAGCTGGATCTTCTACCCATTGGATGACATCGATATTTTCCTCAACAGGAATCTCAACGCCTGTCTTTGGATCAATGCGTTTTGGATGGAAGTTGCTAACCACTTTTTTGATGTTGCTACCACCACGACCAACGATTGTCCCAATAGCGTCAACATTTGGATTGTGGCTACGAACAGCAACCTTTGTACGGTCTCCAGCCTCACGAGCAACACTCATAATCTCAACCGTTCCATCAAACACTTCAGGAATTTCACGCTCCATAATGCGCTTGATGAACTCTGGATGGCTACGGCTTACAAAAACGTTGACCCCTTTAGGATTGTTTTCCACCTTGTAGACATAGACATCAATCATGTCATGCGATTTGAAACGCTCACCAGCAATTTGGTCTTGGTGAGATAGTTGCGCCTCAAGCGAGCCAAGATTGACATAGATAAAGCGCTGGTCGAAACGCTCAACCGTTCCTGTCATGATTTCACCTTCATGCTCTTTGTATTCATTGTAGGTAATTTCACGCATTTGACGGCGCATTTTTTCCATGATGGTCTGCTTAGCGGATTGTGCTGCGACACGCCCAAATTCATTGACAGACTCTTCAAAGCGAATCTTGTCTCCCAACTCATAAGCTGAGCTAATCTTAAGAGCATCTTTTAAGCTAATTTCCAAGCGACTATCAAAAACTTCGTCTACAACCTCACGAACGGTAAAGACTTTAAAGTCAGCTGTCTTTTCATCAAACTCAATGGCACAGCTCTCTGACTGTCCATAACGACGCTTATAAGCCGCTTTTAGGGACTCAGTCACAGCATCGATGATGTCAGCTTTATTGATGTGTTTTTCTTCTTCCAAAACGCGGAAGGCTTCTAGCATTTCTTTGCTCATAATGTCTTCTTCTTGCTTAACAAGAAATTTCCTTTCTTAAAGTTTAACAGCTAAGCGGGCTTTGGCTACCGTCTGATAGGGAATCGTAACGGTTTTTGTACGTGTCTTGTCCTTATAGTTTAGCGTCAGCTCATCTCCATCAAAAGCAACCAAGTCTCCCTCAAACACCTTGACCTTGTCAATAGCTTGATAAAGGCTGATATTGACATAAGAGCCAACAGCATTTTCTAGGCTTTCTTTAGTCTTTAACGGACGCTCTAAACCATGACTTGAAATCTCTAGCATGTACTGCTCTGGAAATGGATCTGGTTTTATGGTATCAAGTAGTGGGCTGATGACCTCAGTCAAATCTGCCGTATCCTCAACGGTGATCCCTTCTGGCTTATCCACCAAAATACTTAACACATAATCACCGCCAAGCTTTCCATACTCGACATCTACCAACTCAAATGGTGCCTTGATCACAGGGCTCACAGTCTCTGTGACAATAGCAATAATATCTGCTGCTGCGATACTCATCCCCTCCTTACTCTCTAGCCTTAGAAAGACAGAGCTTTCTAAGCTATTTATTCAACTTGTGCTTTGGCACTTTTCGTACAAGATAAGAGGCGAAGTCATCAACTCCGCCCCTCCTATTCTAGTACTACTTTATAGTCATTATACCACAGACTTGACTATAAGACAAGTCCTAAACTCAAAGGAGAGGAGGCTCTATTAAATAATTAGCTTGAACATAACATCATAAAAAGAGTGATTGGCAAAACTGTACCAATCACTCTTATATAGTCAAAGAGATTTTTCAAAACCTTGAAATTTGACGGGTAAAAAGCGGGTGAACACCTCTCAAACCTTGATATATCAATAAGATAAAAGGAGAGGAGGGGATTCGAACCCCCGAGCCCCGTTAAGGACTACACGCTTTCCAAGCGTGCGCACTCGGCCTCTATGCGACCTCTCCACATAAGAAGCCTATGATAAGACATAAACTCCATTTATTGTATCATGAATTGAAAGAAACTTCAACCCTGTAGATTACCTGACCTTTGTTTGAAAATTTCTCTTCGTACTCTGTCATGACATTTCCCTCAAAGTCACTAGCATGCAAATCTAGCCAAACTTGCTTGATGGTCATACCGTACTGGGACATGCTAGCAAGACTGTACTCAAACAGACCACGATTGTCTGTCTTAAAGTGAATCTCACCTTTTTCAGGTAAAATCTGCTGATAGGTGTCCAGAAAAGTCTTGTAGGTCAAGCGACGTTTTTCATGACGTTTTTTAGGCCAAGGGTCGCTAAAGTTCAGATACATCAGATCCACTTCGCTATTTTCAAAATAATCGGTCAAGCTAGAGCCGTCTACTAAGAGCAGCTTGACATTTGGGCAATCACTTGCAATCACTTTATCAAGTGCGTAGCTAAGTACAGACAGCTGCAGGTCAATGCCGATATAGTTGATATCAGGATGTTTTTTTGCCATTCCAGTGATAAAGGCACCTTTTCCTGAGCCAACCTCGATGTGGATGGGGTTGTTATTGCCAAAAAGCTCATGCCAATGTCCTTTGGCGTCTTCTGGTTTTGAAACTACAAACTGAGGATGATTTGCTAGGTGTTCCTCGGCACCTTTACGTCGTCTAACTCGCATCTTCTTTTGTCATCATTTCTCTAAATTTACGTAAACCATAGATTTCTTGGTTAACATACTCCATATCACGTTGGTCAAAACATGTGGTAATCTGATTAAGATAAGAGAATTGCCCAAACCAATTGATTTTACGGCGGACTTTCTCATTATCCTTGTAGCCATAGCCTTTTAGCCACTCGTGCCAACGATTTCTAGGGATGTAGTGACTAAGGAGATATGCCACGTCATACATCCGATCGGTCAAGCGCACAGAATCCCAATCCACCAGATAAATCAGCCCACTCGTTGTGATAATCCAGTTGCTGTTTTTAATATCACCGTGGACAATGGTTGCAATATCTGAGTTGAACTCTGGTAGACTGCGGCGAAGGTCCTTGACAACGCTTTGCAGATAAGTGTTTTCACGGATTTGCAGCGCAGCATTTTTCTCCCAAGACACTAATAAATCATAGGGATTTTCAATTTTATAGTCCAACTGTAAGAGTTGGTTGACTAAGGGTCTTGACTTGTGCAGGCGCACTAGGATTTGCATGACTTGTTTACTGGTCATGTCCTCACGTGTCAAAATCCGTCCGTCCAACCACTCCTGAGCACTCATCATATCACCATTTGCGGTACGTCTTGCCCACAAAAGTTGCGGAGCGATTTGTTCTTTTGCAAGGGCAGGTAAAATCGGAGTGGTATTTAACTTGACAAAGATACGCTCTCCATTAGGATATTGTCCGATATAAGCCTTGCCGCTCTTGCCACGTAAAGGCGTGAGGGTAAGCTCTTGTTCTGAATTAGCCACAGGCTTCTCCTTTCTAGATGACTTGATTTCTATCACCATTTTACTTGTTTTTAAGCACTTAGTCAATCATCTTCCGTATCTTGTAAGAAAGATAGCCCTCAACTAAGACAACCATCACAAGCACAAGTAAGAGGCTAGCTTGAAGATCAAAGGCAAATACCAGCTCGACAAGTGTCATAAGATAAGCCAGCACACGTAAAAACTGCTTGAGGTTTTGTTTTTTTTCTTGATTTCCAATCGGATAAAGTTTGATAAGGTATTGGTAATCATAATGGTTATAGAGCGCTAATAGCTGAAAGAGCAGGAGATAGTTAAAAACGAGAGCCAGACCTGCCGCTAAAAAGCGATTGCTAATAAAGAGCAGAGACAGCACAGCTAGCGCAAAGAGACGCACAAAAAGTGAAAAATAGTCGCCACTGCGTAGGAATGCCCTCACATAAAGGTTGGACCAGAGTTTTTTCTTTTGTAGGAGCTTGAGCACACCGTCTAAAAATTTACGACGCTTAACCGAAGTGGAGATACCCTTGACTGTTGTAAACAGAGCAAAGAATTTCAAGAGGGATTGCTGGCGTCTCTCCTCATCCAAAATAGCACGCTCCCAGTCTAACTTGCCAGCTTGCACCCATTTTTTTGCCTTGTAATCCATGATAAACCACTTGACAAAAGCTAGAATCACAAGCATGAGGACAAAACTCCAAGGCACAAAACCGAGCTTTAGAAAAATTGGTGCTAAGATAATAAGAACAATAGTCTGCACACTCACCCATACGCTGTAAGCTCTGATCTTTGCACGCTTAATTTGCGCAAGGACTGCCTCTTCTTTTGGCAATAAAAACTGCTGGTCAGCACTCTCTAAATAAGTCGCAATGCTTCCAAAACCTAAAAGAACGACTATCACCAAAATCATAACTAGCCACACGACCCAGCTGTCTTTTGGAAAATGCGCTAGCAATTGGCTGTATTGTAGCAAGACAAAGCCAAGTAAGAACATAAGAGCTAGGACAAAATGGTCATTAAAAACATAGCGCAAATACTTCAACACCTGATTGGTAAAGCTGTGTCGCCTCTTATCAAATAGTTCTCTCATCCTAGACCTCTTTTGTTAGTAGCATGTAAATGTCATTGAGACTAGCATTTTCCATGTGAAATTGCTGGCGCAAATCAGCCAGTGTCCCATCTGCCAAGACCTCGCCGTGGTGCAAAATGACAAAGCGATCACACATCTTCTCTGCCGAATCCAGTACATGCGTACTCATGAGAATCGAAGTGCCCTTTTGCTTTTCCTCCTCCAAAAGCGCAATTAAGTCTGTAATCGCCAGCGGGTCAAGCCCTAAAAAGGGC
Organism: Streptococcus hyointestinalis; assembly: GCF_900459405.1. NCBI lineage: Bacteria > Bacillati > Bacillota > Bacilli > Lactobacillales > Streptococcaceae > Streptococcus > Streptococcus hyointestinalis. The sequence continues at coordinate 418,775 of NZ_UHFN01000007.1, read as the reverse complement.
TCATCCACAATCAGCAAACTCGGCTGAATGATAAAGGCACAAATAATCATGACCTTTTGCTTCATCCCTTTTGAAAAATGCGTCGGAAACCAGTCAAGCTTGTCCTTGAGTCGAAAGAGATCTAAAAGCTTCTCACTACGCTCCAGAGCCTCTTTGACGGGAATATCATAAGCCATAGCCACCGTCTCGATATGCTCACGAAGGGTCAACTCCTCATAGAGACTAGGCGTCTCAGGGATGTAGCCAATCTTTTTGCGGTAGCTTGCTTGATTTGCCTCAATCGTCTCATCATCAATCCTAATCTTGCCTTGATAAGGTGTCAAAAGACCGATGATTTCCTTAATCGTCGTTGACTTTCCAGCACCATTTAGCCCAATGAGACCTACCAACTCACCGTCAGCAACCTCAAAAGAGATCTTTTTTAACACAGGGATATTGACATATCCGCCAGTAACATTTTCGAGTTTTAACATGCGATTTCTCTCTAACTTTGTTATACTTATAGTAAGTATTATAACAAAAAGACGGATAGAAAGGGTACTTTTATGGATAATTGTATTTTTTGTCGTATTGTCTCTGGAGACATTCCTTCTTCTAAAGTATACGAGGACGATGAGGTTTTAGCCTTTTTAGATATTTCTCAAGCCACCAAAGGGCATACACTGGTCATTCCAAAGCAGCATGTGCGAAATGTCCTTGAGATGGACGAAGACGCTGCAAGTACTGTCTTTTCACGTGTTCCTAAGATTGCTCGTGCCCTTAAAAAAGCAACTGGCGCTTCTGGCATGAACATCATCGCTAACAACGAAGAAATTGCAGGGCAGACAGTCTTTCACGCTCATATCCATCTTGTCCCACGCTACGGTGACAAGGATGGACTCGCTATTTCCTACACAGAGCATGAGCCTGACTTTGAAGCACTAGCTAAGCTCGCTGAAACCATCAAAAAGGAGATAAGCGCATGAAAAAACGTCAAGCCATCACCTTAGGACTCGTCGCAACGGCTGGTCTTGCGACTTATCTGACTTACAAAAACCGCTACCGTATCCGAGCACTGCTCCAATTTGGTAAAGATGAGATAACAACAGCAGCCGCTTCTATGGATAATATCCAAAAAAACATCCAAATCATCCAAGACCAAACAGAGCTCATCAAACAGCTGAGCCAAGAGAGCAAAGAAAAATGGCGTCTTTTTCAGCAAGAAACCGCACCAAGATTAACAGAAATCAACACAAGACTTGAGCATATCAAAGAACTCACTCAATAACAAGAAAAACTCTGAGGAATTCCTCAGAGTTTTTTTACTGTCCATAATTGTAGTAAGAGTTTTGTGTGCCGGTGTCATAGATCTGACCAGAGTAAGCACTACTTGCCGTTCCTGTATCTGAATAGGTACCGTAGGTGTTTTGACTACTGTAGTTATTATAGATCGAAGCACCTCCACCTGTATCATAACCTGAGTAAGAACCATAGGATTGGTTATAATCCGTGCTATCACCTGACGATGACAGACCATAGTAATCTTCATAAGTGATAGCCGTTGTGGTAAGAGTCTTGGATGTTTTCTTACCAAGTGCTTTTTTGATGGTATTTTGGATCTTGAGCAGATGGTCATTACTTACAATCTGATAAGACACACCGTTAATCTCTTGACCGTCACCTTTTAGCTGGTAAGACTTGATGTTTGAGAGAGCGTCCGAATAGCCTAAGAGACTTGGAATGGTGCTAGAGTTAATCTCGATATTAGTTTGCATGTTCTTGCTGACCGCTGACAAAATCTTACGATAGGAAGCCACACTATCAAGTGACAAAATCTTCTTCATCACTTTTTGGATAACCTCACGCTGACGTTTCTGACGTCCATAGTCACCCTCTGGATCATCGTAGCGCATACGAGCATAGACAAGGGCTTGGTCACCATTGATTTTATGAGTTCCAGGCTCTACTGTCGCCGTGTAATCGGGCTCATTTTCAGCAATAGAGATTGGGAAATCAAAGTTATTGGTTACGGTGATACCACCGACGGCATCGACCAAGTCAACGAGCCCTTGCATGTTCATCTGCATGTAGTAGTCAATATTCATGTTGAGAAGTTTATTGACCGTCATCAGTGCCATCTCAGCACCACCAGAAGCGTAAGCAGCGTTGAGTTTTGCAGCAACACCGTTCATGTCATTGTCTTCTGGTCCAGTCAGATTGACATAAATATCACGCTCAAGACTGGTCATAGTCGTCTTTTTGGTTTTAGGATTGATGGTGACAACAATCATGGTATCACTATTTCCCGACCAAGTGTCCGTACGGTTATAAGTCCCTGTATCCACCCCCATAAGGAGAATCGAAATGGGTTTATTCTCCTTAATGGTCGTATTGTCAGACTTGATATTTTTGTAGTTCTTAAAGGTTTTTGAAAACTCATTAGCTGAGAAAAAGTAAGCAGAGGTGGCATAAGCCCCAATAGCAATCACCGTCGTCACAAAAATCGTGACAAGCATTATTAAAATCTTCTTTCCGATACTCATCTTCGTTTCTTTAGTTACCTTCGATCATTTTACTCATCATACAGACGTCTAAAAAGTCACCTGTCTGGGCTCTTGCCCCTCGTTTTTTGATACCTTCTAGCAAAAAACCATGCTTTTGGTAGATGTGAAGCGCAGCTTGATTACGCTTTTGCACGGTCAACTCTAAGCGCCTTATCACACCACTGTGTTCTGCCCAGTCAATCGCTTCTGCTAAAAGCAGCTGCCCTAGACCACAACCCCAGTAGGACTTTTTCACCGCTAGGAAAATATCTCCGATATGGCTGACGCTATAGTCTTGCTTTCCTGCGACATTGAGCACTGCTATCGCTTCATCATCTAACATTACTAGTAGACACAAACAATTGTCGTGAAGCTGACTTGAGCTGATAAATGTTTCCATCTCACTCTTAGTCAGCTGTTCTTGACTATCTTCTGTGATAAAGTCGGACTCAAGTCGCACGCACTCTAGCAATTTAACAAGTGCATCAGCATCACCTGGCTCAGCCACTTTTACAATAACTTCTTTAGCTTCTTTCATGGATATCGTCTATAATCGCTTGAGAACGCTCGCCGTGCGCTTTAAATCTAAGCGTACGTCCATCGTCTTTACGCTCAAGGATAATTTCTAAATAATCGCCTAAAAGCGCATCATCTAACAGCTCACCCCACTCGATAACAGTGACACCCTCTCCATACAAAAAGGTATCAAGATCAATCGAGTCTGGATCATCACCGATACGGTAAACATCCAAGTGATAGAGCGGAAGTCTGCCCTCATACTCACGAACAATGGTATAAGTTGGGCTTTTCACCATCTGCCTAATACCTAGCCCTCTAGCTATGCCTTTTGTTAGCGTGGTCTTTCCAGCTCCTAAATCACCTGTCAAAACGATAATATCACCAGCCTGCAGACTTTTAGCGAAAGCTTCGCCATAAGCCTCAAGCTCTGTTTCATTATGACTATACAACATGACATCATTATACCAAAATTTAAAGAGACTTCCAAATTAAAATTGAGAGAAAAGTCAAAAAGAAAGGCTCTATAATATCTGTAGTGGGTAACGCCACCTCAGAGGTTATAGGGCTTTTTATCTGTATGAAAAAAGTCCCATAAGACTTATAATGAAAAGCGACTAAACCATCATTAGGAGGTACTTATGGAACATATTAAGAATAGCACAAAACTCATTGGAATCAAAGACTTAAACATCAAAATATCAATTGTTCTCAAACATCAGACTCACATCGAGATAAGAGCCGAGCTGGATTATCCCGCTCCAGCCTGTCCTCATTGTCAAGGAAAGATGATCAAATACGATTTTCAAAGACCTGCCACCATCCCAATCTTAGACGTCCAAGGCATGGCAACTGTCCTAAAACTCAGAAAGCGGCGCTTTCAGTGTAAAGCGTGCCGTAGGGTTTCTGTCGCCAAAACTAGCCTGGTCAAGAAACATTGCCAAATCTCACAGCCTGTCTGGGCGAAAATCACGCAGCTTCTCATCGAGAAACAGACCAATACAGACATCGCAAGACGCCTCCACGTCTCTGTTTCTACCGTCCAGAGGCAGCTGAACGCTTTCACTTTTAAGGACAACTTTGAGACTTTACCAGAGGTCTTGAGCTGGGATGAATTCGCAAGAAACAAGGGGAAACTAGCTTTCATTGCGCAAGATTTTAAGACCAAGAAAATCATTGCTCTTCTTGAAAACAATCGGCAAACAACCATCAAGAAGCATTTCTACAAGTATTCCAGGCAAGCCAGAGAAGCAGTCAAAATCGTGACTGTTGACATGTCTGGTGCCTACATTCCTATCATTGGGAAACTATTTCCAAAGGCTGAGATTGTTCTTGACCGTTTCCACATTGCGCAGCACCTTAGTCGAGCCATGATGACCACTCGTATTGCCATCATGAAGGCATTTGACAAGAAAGCTCTGCCTTATAGAGCCATGAAAAATCACTGGAAAATCCTGCAAAAAGACAGCAGAAAGCTCTCCGACAAAGCTTTCTACTCCAGAACCTTTCGACAGACTCTGACACCTAGAGAAATTGTCCAGAAAACCTTAGCTTTTTCGCCCGAACTCCGCTATTATTACGAACTTTACCAGCTTTTGCTTTTCCATTTTCAAGAGAAGCGTGTCAAGGCTTTCTTTGGACTCATTCACGACAATTTGGGTACTGTCAACGCAAGTTTTTCAAGAGTTTTTCGGACTTTTCTAAAGCACGAAACTTATATTACCAACGCTCTGAAGCAACCTTATTCCAATGCCAAACTGGAAGCCACTAACAAGCTTATTAAAGACATCAAACGACAAGCGTTTGGATTTCGTAACTTCAAGAACTTTAGAACCAAGATTCTCATCACTCTGAACATACAAAGAGAGAGAACGAAAATCGTTCTCTCTCGCACATAGCTTTTCATCACCCACTACAGTTGACAAAGAGCCAGAAAACCTTGGCTTTTTCGCCCGAACTCCGCTATTATTACGAACTTTATCAGCTTTTGCTTTTCCATTTTCAAGAGAAGCGTGTCAAGGCTTTCTTTGGACTCATTCACGACAATTTGGGTACTGTCAACGCAAGTTTTTCAAGAGTTTTTCGGACTTTTCTAAAGCACGAAACTTATATTACCAACGCTCTGAAGCAACCTTATTCCAATGCCAAACTGGAAGCCACTAACAAGCTTATTAAAGACATCAAACGACAAGCGTTTGGATTTCGTAACTTCAAGAACTTTAGAACCAAGATTCTCATCACTCTGAACATACAAAGAGAGAGAACGAAAATCGTTCTCTCTCGCACTTAGCTTTTCATCACCCACTACAGTTGACAAAGAGCCAAAAGAAATAGCACCTACCTAAGTAAGCGCTATTTCTGACCTCATTATAATAAAGCAAGACTGACAAAGTTTAGGATAAAGAGAATATCTAGAACCCAGATAAGTCCATGCACTTCTCTTGCTTCACCCTTAAAGATTTTTGCCAAGGTGTAAAAGAGGAATCCAACAGCAATACCGTGTGTGATACTGTAAGCAAATCCCATGAAAATAGAGGTAAAGAATGCAGGAATCGCAACGCTCAAATCATCCCACTCGATGTTTTTCAGATTAGACAACATCATAACCCCAACGATGATAAGAACAGGAGCTGTTGCTGCATTTGGCACAATAGCAAGCAGTGGACTAAAGAAACTTGAGATAGCAAAGAGAATCGCCACAACAAGAGCCGTCAATCCTGTACGCCCACCAGCGCCAATCCCTGCTGCAGACTCAACGTAAGTCGTCACATTTGACGTACCCGCAATAGCCCCAACGGTTGTGCCGACAAGGTCTGAAAAGAGGGCACGGTCAAGCCCTTTAGACTCATTGTTTTCCCCTGTTTGTGCTACAATACCAACCTTTTGCCCTGTTCCGATTAGTGTCCCAATCGTATCAAAGATATCTGTCAGAGAAAAGGCAAGAATCGCCATCAAGACACTTGGAATACGAGACACGTCTGAAAAGAGCGACCCTAGCCCCTCATGACCAAGCGCAACACCAAAGATGGATTTAAAGTCCTTGAAAGCTGCTGTGATATTGGTTGAGGCGAAGTTAATGTCTGAGAGATTGACTACACCTGCTAAAATCGCAACAACAGTCGTTAGGGCAATCGAGATGATAACCCCACCCTTGATGTTCTTGATAACAAAGAAAGCTGTAATCACAAGACCAATAATAGCGACAATCACAGATGGCTCTGTGAAGGCAACTAGAGACGGTGTTGCAGAAGCATTTGCTGTGATAGAGGCTTTAGCGGCGTCTGCACCTTTTCCAAGAACCGTGTACTTGCCTGGGTCAATAGCAAACTGCAAGAAACCAGCATTTTTAATCCCAACATAGGCTAAAAAGATACCGATACCAGCTGAAATGGCTGATTTCATAAAAGCAGGAATGCACTCAATAATCATCTTGCGCACCTTGGTAACGGTAATGATGACTGAAATGACACCACACAAGAACACCATAGCAAGCGCTTCTTGCCAAGTATAGCCTAGCGACCCACAAACCGTGTAGGTGAAGAAAGCGTTAAGCCCCATCCCAGGCGCTTGCGCATAAGGCATGTTGGCATAAAAAGCCATCATCAAGGTCCCTGCGATTGCTCCAATGATAGTCGCTAAAAAGACACCTTGTGCTGGCATACCAGTTTGAGATAGCATGGCAGGATTGACAAAGAGAATGTAGCTCATTGCAAAGAAAGTTGTCAAACCAGCAGTCACTTCTGTTTTGACATCAGTGCCATGCTCTGTTAATTTAAAAAACTTATCCATGATAATATACGGATACTCCTTTTGATAATAGCATCGTCTCTTATAAATACCGAACGATACTTCTATATTATCAAATAAACGTTTCTATTTCAAGCTTTATTTAAGGTTTCATCTTCTAGAAAGACAAGTGTCAAGATTTGTAAAAAAGTAAAGCCTAGCACAAAGTAAGCAGCTGTTCCTGTCGACCACACGCTAGCTAACTCATCAATAACGACTTTGGGTCGGGTGAGAATGTCCCAGCTATTGAGCCTTGCGTAGCGTCCAATATGAATGGCAAAACTAGAAATCACAGATAAAGCGCAAATAAAAGCGAGACGTAAAGGATAAGAAGTCACTTTAAATGATTTGAACATGACCTTGACACTCTCAGTGCCTGATAAAACACCAAAAAGGATACTGGAGACAAAGAGCATATACAAAATCAAGCTGGTCTTTTCCCACAAGACCGTACTTGTAAAGTTCATGTGTACGATGTCTGTTAGCATGTAAAAGGTATTGGGATAAAAAAAGAACCAAAAAAGTGCAAAAAAAAGCTTGACAATCGGCTGTTTTACAAAATAAACCAAGGCTGCAAAATCAAAAGCCACCAGCGCTAAAAACATATTCCAAACCAAATCTGGACCGCTGACCTGATAATATTTAATCCCTAATGAAATCACAGCAAAAAACAAGTGAATGAGGATAATTTTTTTCTTCATGAGTCTCTCCTTCTTTTGGTGAGTGTTTTTTATTATATCAAAAAAAGCGACTAAGACCCAAAAAAGACTGTCTCAAAATCGGACTGAAATGGATTTTTACAGTCAAAGATAAGCTTTTGTGCTATAATCTTAACATGACTAAAAAAATGATTGCACTAGATTTAGACGGTACTTTGCTACGTTCTAACAATACTATCTCAGATTATACGGTGGATGTGATTAACCGCATTAGCAAGCAAGGGCATAAAGTCGTCATTGCAACAGGGCGTCCTTATCGCATGGCGCTTGAGCATTACAAACGTCTGCAGTTAGACACGCCCATGATTAGCTTTAACGGTTCTCTTACTCATCTGCCAGAGAAAAAATGGAGTAAAGAGCAAAACGTCACCTTGGATAAGAAATATCTCCTTGGCACGCTCAAGATGAGTGAGACCATCCAAGCTGACTTTATCGCTAGTGAGTACCGCAAAAACTTTTACATTACCCTTAACTACCCAAACAGTATCAATCCCGCTCTTTTTGGTGTCCATAAAATCACAGAAAACATGCGCATGGATGTGGATAAAATCACAAGAGACCCCAATGCCCTTCTCATGCAGACACGACATGAGGACAAGTACCAGCTGGCTAAAGAGCTGCGCAAGCACTTTGACTACAATGTCGAAGTCGACTCATGGGGTGGACCGCTCAATATCTTAGAATTCTCCCCTAAAGGTGTCAACAAAGCCTTTGCCCTAAACTATCTCCTGTCTGCTCTCAATATGACCAAAGACCAGCTTATCGCCTTTGGAGATGAGCACAATGACACTGAAATGCTTGCCTTTGCAAAGACTGGCTACGCTATGAAAAATGCTAGCGAGACGCTTCTGCCATACGCTGATAAGCAGACGGACTACACCAACGAAGAAGACGGTGTCGCAAAAGAGCTTGAAAAACTTTTCTTATAGCTTATGGTTTACACTTTTTGAAAAATACGATATAATGACAACAACGGATAAGTAACGCTATCACCCTTTTTAGAGAGTCTGCGTGTGGTGTGAGCAGATAAGAGTCAGCGTGAAATCTACCGTGACTATTTTTATCGTAATCAATAAATCAAGTGCACTCAGGTGAAGCTGGATGGAACCGCGCATAAGGCGCTCCAGCGGCTTTACTTGGGTGCTTTTTTGGAGGAAACTGATGTTAGATTTGAAACGTATCCGAACAGACTTTGAAGCAGTCTCAGACCAGCTAGCAACACGTGGTGTCAGTAAAGACACGCTTGAAGAACTCAAAGCGCTTGACCAAAAACGCCGTGACTTGTTAGTAACATCCGAGGAAGCAAAAGCAAAACGCAATACAGCCTCAGCTGCCATTGCGCAAGCAAAACGTAACAAAGAAGACGCTAGCCAACAAATCGCAGCCATGCAAGAATTGTCTGCGACTATTAAAGGCATCGATAAAGAACTGGCAGAGCTTGATGAGGCAGTTCAGTCTATCATCACAACTCTTCCAAATATCCCAGCGAAAGATGTGCCAGTCGGTGCTGATGAGGACGAAAACGTCGAAGTGCGTCGTTGGGGCACACCTCGAAGCTTTGACTTTGACGTCAAAGCACACTGGGACTTGGGCGAAGACCTTGGTATTCTTGATTGGGAGCGTGGCGCTAAGGTCACTGGTTCACGTTTTCTTTTCTACAAGGGCTTAGGCGCTAGACTTGAGCGTGCACTTTACAACTTTATGCTAGACGAGCACGCTAAAGAAGGCTATACCGAAGTGATTCCACCTTACATGGTCAACCACGACTCTATGTTTGGTACAGGGCAATATCCTAAATTTAAAGAAGATACTTTCGAGCTAGCGGATAGCGACTATGTGCTCATCCCAACTGCTGAAGTACCACTCACTAACTACTACCGTGGTGAAATCATCGATGGTCAAGACTTGCCAATTTACTTCACAGCTATGAGTCCTTCTTTCCGCTCTGAAGCTGGTTCTGCTGGACGTGACACACGTGGGCTTATCCGCTTGCACCAATTCCACAAGGTTGAAATGGTCAAATTCGCTAAGCCAGAAGAGTCCTACGATGAGTTGGAAAAAATGGTGGCTAACGCTGAAAACATCCTTCAAAAACTAGAACTCCCTTACCGTGTGATTACCTTGTGTACTGGAGACATGGGCTTCTCAGCTGCTAAGACCTATGACCTTGAAGTGTGGATTCCAGCGCAAAACACTTACCGTGAAATCTCATCATGCTCTAACACCGAGGACTTCCAAGCTCGCCGTGCGCAAATCCGCTACCGTGACGAAGCTGACGGCAAGGTGAAATTACTCCACACCCTAAACGGATCTGGCCTCGCTGTTGGACGCACTGTTGCTGCTATCCTTGAAAACTACCAAAACGAAGACGGCTCTGTCACTATCCCAGAAGTGCTTCGCCCATACATGGGTGGCGTTGAAGTGATTAAGCCCTAATAAACCCTAAAAGACGACTCCAAGAGGAATCGTCTTTTTCTTATACTACAGCCACTTTTCCATGTAAGCCATGTCCATGCCTGCCTGCTCTGGTTCGACATTGATAGGCTTGTAGCCTAACTTTTCATAAAAAGCGACCAGCTCTTTTTCTTGTAAAATTGTGCATAAAACCCAGCGCTTGACAGAAGGATAAAGCCTCTCCAAGTCCAACATAGCCTTGCTTGCATAACCTTTTTTTCTGGCACTAGGAGCTAGTCCAATCAGACCAATCCAGCCTTCATTGGCATTTTCAGCCACAGTCGTCCGAATAAGACCGACAGTCCTCTTCTCCTTAACGATTTTATAGTAGCGACAATTAGGTCTAGAAAAGCGAGAACAAAAATCCTCCAAGCTTTCTATAGCTGGATCGAACTGGTCATGGTAGGTCTCATAGAGTGCAGCAAAGGCACTGTGCTGCAGAGCTAACAATTCTTTTGCTTCTGAAACATCTGCCATTACTAACATCACAATCTCCACAATAAGTTTATCTCTATCTTTCATTAAACCATAAAAACGCTTTCAAAAATAGACTTGCTTTCTTCTAACTAATCTGATAGTCTGATAGTGAAAAGGAGGAGTCTACATGCTATTTATTGTCATCAAATTATTTGCTCTAGTCGTTTTTGTTTTTTTCCTCTTTTTGGCTATCGCTGTCATGCGCTTTGTCGCTAAGCGTTTGTCAGTCTTTTGGCAACTCGTCATCTTCATCCTTATCTGTATCGGGCTTGGTGCGCTTCTTTACCCCGTCCTTTTTATCCTCATGTTTGGCTACAACTCCTAGCTTCCCAGACTAAGTCTGGGATTTTTTTGCCAAATGAGCTAGCATCTCATCTGTTGACAAGATAGTAGCAAACTCGTCCTTGAGACTAGCGAGATTGACCCTGTGGATAAGCTCCGCTGAGAGAAGATGATTATCCACATCAGAAAGAGCAAAGCTAGCTGTCGCATCGCTGATGAGATAGGCTGAAAAGCCAAGATTAGCTGCCATACGAGTGGTCGTTGATACGCAGTGTGGCAAGGTCAATCCACAAATCACCAGCGTTTCTAGCTTTTCCTTGCGCAGATACGCTTCTAACGCCGTTCCGATGAAAGCACTGTTGACCGCCTTTTGAAAAAGGACCTCGCCTGCTAAAGGTTCAAAACCAGCTTTAAAAGCACAGCCTGCTTTCCCCTCATAAAACTGCGACTCTGGTATCGGACTCACGTGCTGAATATGCACAATCGGCAACTCCCGCTCCCTAAAAAATGCCAGTAAACGCTTAGCATTTTCTTCAGCAAAAAGGTTGTTGCGCTCACCCCAAGTGCCATTGTCAAAAGCCTGCTGAAAATCAATCATGACCAACACTGTGTCCATCTACGCCTCCTTTGTCGCCCAATAATAAGGCAGAAGCTTTTTAAAACCATCTGCCAGCTTGTCCGTCAAGTCCTCTAAAGTCTGTTCCTTAGAACAAGGCACGTCATACTTGACCAGCACTTTTCGAACTAGCTTAGCTCGTACCTGCTCTTTTAGCATTTGACGGTTAGATTCACTTCCTGAAACAGGATAGCTCTCCCCATCTTTTTGCACTTGATAATAAAGAGAAGCACTAATCGGCACATCCAAGACACGCTCCTGCCTAGTTAAGGTCGTTTCTGACTTTTTACGCTCAAGAAAGCTCACCTCGCAGCTAATCCCAAAAGCGTCCGTTTTGCCATAAAGTCTAATGGCTAGTGCCACCTCGTCCTCTCTATCTTCTGGGCGCTTGAAATAGCACCAAAAATGCGGTCGTCCAAGCTGGGCTTGACTCGCCCAATTGCTGACACGCTCCATCTGAAAAGGAGCAACCTTTTCTTCTAGCGCCTTTGAAATAGCGGTAAAAGCCTTTCTAGCTTCTTGACCCGCCACTTTAAAGGTCAACATTTCCTGCTCTAGCACACCTGCTTTTTCAGGCTTGATGTACTTCATCCCTTGATAGGAAAGATAGTGGTTTAGTGCTTGGTACATTTTGAATCTCCTTACAATCTCTTAGAACGACTAAAAAGACGACTCCGTCTTTGACGAGCAATCTTTTTAGTATTTTCGAAAGCGTTGATAACGCTCTTCTAGCAATTCCTCTAGAGGCAACTGGCTAAGCGAGTCTATCTCTTCAATGAGCGCTGCTTTTAGCATATCGACAATTTCACTGGAGAAATAGCCGTGCTCTGGGATGATACGGTCAATCACACCCATCTGCAGTAACTCACCCGCTGTTATCTTCATCAATTCTGCCGCCTCAGGTGCTCTGCTGCCATCTTTCCACAAGATAGAAGCAAAACCTTCAGGACTCAAAATAGCATACATGGTATTTTCAAGCATCCATACCTTATCTGCTAGCGCCAAGGCAAGCGCTCCTCCAGAGCCACCCTCACCGATGATAACGGCAATGATAGGCACCTTGAGGTCACTCATCTCAAGGAGATTGCGAGCAATCGCCTCACCCTGTCCACGCTCCTCAGCACCAACACCAGGATAAGCACCAGCGGTATTGATAAAGGTAATAACTGGACGACCAAATTTTTCCGCCTGCTTCATCAAGCGGCATGCCTTACGGTAACCTTCTGGATTAGGCTGTCCGAAGTTACGCTTGAGGTTGTCTTGCAGATTTTTCCCTTTTTGGATACCAATGACAGTGACGCGACGACCATCTAGGCGGGCGATACCTCCGACAACAGCACCATCATCACCATAGTGTCTATCACCATGTAGCTCTATAAAATCGTCAAATACTTTCTCGGCATAATCCAGAGTCGTCAGACGATTTTGGTCCCGAGCTTCTTTTAAAATGCGGGATACATCACTCATAACTCACCTCCGTGCAATGCTAATAGCTGAGCGATGGTCTGACGTAAGTCTGTACGCTCCACAATCTTGTCCACAAAGCCATGCTCCAGGAGAAACTCTGCCTTTTGGAAACGGTCTGGCAAATCCTCACGCACCGTTGTCTCAATAACACGACGCCCAGCAAATCCAATAAGAGCTTGCGGCTCAGCAAGGATAATATCCCCTTCCATAGCAAAACTAGCGGTCACCCCACCTGTCGTTGGGTCAGTTAGAACAGTCAAATAAAAGATCCCAGCGTTCGAATGACGCTTAACAGCCGCAGAAATCTTTGCCATCTGCATCAAACTCATGATCCCCTCTTGCATCCTAGCACCACCAGAAGCAGTGAAAATGACAACAGGAAGCTTTTCTTTTGTCGCTAACTCAAAGAGACGAGTGATTTTCTCACCGACAACCGTTCCCATACTTGCCATGATAAAGTGCGCATCCATGATAGCAAGCGCCACTTTTTGGTCGCAAATAGTCGCTAGACCAGTAAGCACCGCCTCATCAAGACCCGTTGTCTCTTTTGCTTTTTCGAGTTTTTCTTCATAGCCTGGAAATTGCAGTGGATTTTTGCTAGCGATACCAGTGAACAGCTCTTCAAAACTGCCCTCATCCACCGTCAGCAAGAGACGCTCTTTGGCGCTAATGCGAAAATTATAGTGACACTGTGGACAGATTTTGGCAAGTCCCAAGTCCTTTTGGTAAATCATGTGCCGACATGCTGGGCACTTGGCAAAGAGCTCATCAGGAACTTCTGGTAACTCTAGCTCTTCTTGACGGCGCACAGAACGGTTGGGATTGATACGGATATATTTATCTTTTTTACTAAAAAGTGCCATAAGTCCTCCTAGTCCTCAGTTTGTTCGTACTCGGGTAAAAAGGTTTCCATCAAAAAGGCAGTATCATAATCACCTGCAATAACACGAGCGTCAGAAATCAAGTCCATCTGAAACTCGCTATTGGTTACCACACCTTCAATTTCAAGCTCATACAGCGCACGCTGCATTTTCATCAGCGCATCAAAGCGATTGCTGCCATGAACGATGATTTTAGCAATCATACTGTCATAGTAAGGTGGGATGGTGTAGCCTTGGTAAACAGCAGAGTCTACACGCAAGCCAACACCGCCAGACGGCAAGTAAAGCTCAGTAATCTTACCTGGACTTGGTGCAAAGTTAAACTTAGGATTTTCAGCATTGATACGGCACTCAATAGCGTGCCCTTTTAGGCAAATATCGTCTTGAGAAACAGACAATGGCTGCCCAGCTGCAATACGAATTTGCTCTTTGACGATATCAACGCCTGTCACAAACTCTGTCACAGGGTGCTCTACTTGGACACGTGTATTCATCTCCATGAAGTAGAACTCGCCTGTTTTTTCATCAAGGAGAAACTCAATCGTTCCTGCATTTTCATAAGAAACAGCTTTGGCAGCTCGAACAGCAGCCTCACCAATCTTTTGACGAAGCGTCGCCCCAATCGCAATAGATGGGCTTTCTTCTAAAACCTTTTGATTGTTACGCTGCAGTGAGCAATCACGCTCACCTAGATGGACTATATTGCCAAAGTGATCCCCTAAAATCTGAACCTCAATGTGGCGGGCAGGATAGATGACCTTTTCAATGTACATGGCACCATTACCAAAGGCTGCAAGAGCTTCCTGTGAGGCAGACTCAAAAGCTGCCACCAAGTCTTCCCTGCGCTCAACCTTGCGGATACCTTTACCACCGCCACCTGCTGAAGCTTTGAGCATGACTGGATAGCCAATAGTGTCTGCCACTTCAAGCGCTTCTTGAGTCGTTGTGACCTCGCCTTTTGAGCCTGGAATGACAGGGACATTAGCTTTTATCATCTCAGCACGTGCATTGATCTTGTCGCCCATCTTGTCCATGACAAGTCCAGATGGTCCGATGAATTTAATGTGCATTTCCTCGCACATGGTGGCAAATTTTGAGTTTTCACTTAGAAAACCAAAGCCTGGGTGAATAGCTTGTGCTCCTGTGACAATAGCTGCAGAAAGCACAGTATTCATATTGAGATAAGAGTCACTTGATTTACTAGGGCCAATGCAAATAGCTTCATCTGCTAGAATGGTATGAAGCGCCTCTTTATCAGCTTCTGAATAAACCGCAACCGTTGCAATTCCCAGTTCACGTGCCGCACGGATAATCCGCACCGCAATTTCCCCACGGTTTGCAATCAATAGTTTTTTGAACATCCCATTCTTCCCTTCTAGTTACTCTCTAGTTTTTACCAAGCGCAAAGGTTAAGGTTCCACTAGCGGCTAATTGTCCGTCTACTTCTGCCTTAGCTTCCACTACAGCAATTGTACCACGACGTTTGACAAATTTTGCCGTCATGACAAGCTGATCGCCAGGAACAACTTGCTTTTTGAAGCGAACCTTGTCCATACCAGCGTAAAAGACGAGTTTTCCTTGATTTTCTTCTTTTGACAATTCCAAGACACCAGCTGTCTGCGCAAGAGCCTCCATGATAAGCACTCCTGGCATAACAGGGTATTCTGGAAAATGCCCATTAAAGAAAGGTTCGTTGATGGTCACATTTTTAATAGCTGTGATTTCGTCCTCAGATACTTCTAAGACTCTATCAACCAAAAGCATGGGATAACGATGAGGAAGTGCTTCACGAATTTTTGTAATATCAATCATTTAATACGTACCAATCCTTTACCAAATTCTACAACTTCTTCATTTTCAACCAGAACTTCAGTGACCACACCGTCTTTAGGTGCTGGCACTTCGTTCATGACTTTCATCGCTTCGATGATAAGGAGAGTTTGTCCTTTTTTGACAGTATCGCCGACAGAGACAAAGTTTGGTTTGTCAGGTGCTGGTGCTAAGTAAGCCACACCAACCAAAGGACTCTCTACAAGGTCACCCTCTGCAACAACTTCTGTGTTTACTTCTACCTCTACTGGTGCAGAATTAACACTAGCAGGTTGTGCCTCAATAGGTGTTAGCGGAACTTCTAAGATAGGCTCAACCGCTTTTTCAGCAGGAGCTAAAGTATTTTTGCTGAAGTGCAATTCATCACTAGCATTACGATAAGAAAACTCACGCAAGCTAGAGCTGTCAAACTGCGCCATCAATTCTTTGATTTCTGAGATATTCACACTAATCCTCCCAACGTTTGAAAGCTGTCACGGCATTGTGTCCACCAAAGCCAAAAGTGTTTGACAAAGCATACTCAATTGGAGCGTCCACACCTTGACCATAGATGACATTAGCCTCGATATCTTCTGATAATCCCTTGGTACCAGCTGTCATTGGCACATACTGGTGGCGAATAGCTTCGATAGTAGCGATAGCTTCAACACCACCTGCAGCCCCTAAAAGGTGTCCTGTAAAGGATTTTGTAGAAGATACTGGCACGTCTTTTCCAAGAACAGCGACGATAGCTTGACTTTCACTGTGTTCATTGGCTTGTGTAGATGTTCCGTGGGCATTGACATAGCCAACTTGACTTGCGTCAATACCTGCTTCATTCATCGCTAGTTTCATAGCTTTTGCAGCACCTGATCCGTCTGGTGTTGGTGTTGTCATGTGATAAGCGTCACAGGTATTTCCATAACCAACAACCTCTGCTAAGATAGTAGCGCCACGTTTTTGAGCGTGCTCTAGGCTCTCTAAAATAAGGATACCTGCTCCCTCACCCATGACAAAACCATTTCTATCCTTGTCAAATGGAATAGAAGAACGTGCTGGGTCTTCTGTTTGAGAAAGAGCGGTTAGGTTTTGGAAACCTGCGATACCGATTTTTGTGATAGAACTTTCAGAACCACCACAGATAACCACGTCTTGAAGCCCAAATTTGATTTCACGAAAAGCTTCGCCGATAGCGTCGTTAGCAGACGCACATGCTGTTGTGATAGACTTACATACCCCTTGGGCATTTAAGCGCATAGCGATATTTCCAGCAGCCATATTAGATAAGGCTTTAGGGATAAACATCGGTTGTACACGCTTGGGACCACGATCATTCATACGTGTAATCTGATCTTCTAGCTCTTGCAGACCACCGATACCGCTTGAGACGATGACACCAACACGGTCGTGATCGAGATTGTCTGTCTCTAATTGTGCCATTTCTACAGCCTCTAGCGCTGCATAAATCGCATAAAGAGAGTACATGTCCATTCTATTTTTGTCTTTGCGTACAAAGTATTTATCAAATGGGAAATCTTGGATTTCACCGGCATTGTAAACACTAAAGTCTGTTGTGTCAAACTTTGTGATCGGACCAATTCCAATTTTTCCTGTTTTTAAACTGTTCCAAAATTCTTCTGGAGTATTTCCGATTGGTGATGTGACACCATAACCTGTTACAACTACTCTATTTTCAGTCATTAACCTATCCTCTTCTTATTGCATGGTCATGCCACCATCAATGGCAAGCACTTGACCTGTTAGATATTCTTGTTTTGCTAAAAATGCGACCACTTCAGCAACCTCTTCAGGTTTTCCGATACGCTTCATCGGGATTTGCGCTAACATGGCATCCTTTAGCTTATCAGGAATAGCATCTGTCATATCAGACTCGATAAATCCTGGCGCAACTACATTGACACGGACACCACGACCAGCAACCTCACGTGCTACTGACTTGCTAAAACCAATCAAACCTGCTTTTGAAGCTGCATAATTGGCTTGTCCGACATTTCCAACCAAGCCAACAACACTTGAGATGTTGATAATAGCACCAGAACGTGCCTTACTCATAGGCTTTAGAACTGCCTGTGTCATGTTAAAGGCACCTGTCAAGTTAACTTTCAAGACTTTTTCAAAGTCCTCTTGTGTCATTTTGAGCATGAGCTTATCGTTTGTGATACCTGCATTATTGACTAGGACATCAATGTTGCCTAAAATCTTAGTTACTTCAGCTACCATGCGTTTGCTATCAGCCTCATCAGACACATCGCCACTAACAGCTAGAACCTCGCCATTGTAGTGTGAAAATGTCTCAAGTAGACTCTCAGGCACCGCACGACGTCCATTGAGGACAACATTGGCACCTAGTTGCGCAAATTTATGAGCGATCGCTAAGCCGATACCACGTGTTGAACCTGTTACAAAAACCGTTTTTCCATGAAGTTCCAAATTATTGCCTCCTATCTCGCAAGTAGTTCTTCCAAGCTAGCCTTGTCGTAGACAGAAACACTTGGAATTGTCTTATCAATTTTTTTCAAGAAACCAGCTAACACCTTACCTGGACCAATCTCAATCACATTTGTCATTCCCAGTGAAACCATCGTGTCAATCGACTCATAAAAACGCACCGGCTCCATGACTTGACGAGCTAGTAAAGTCTTAATCTCACTTTTTTCCATGACACGTGCTTTTGTATTGCCAATGAGTGGCAACTTAAAGTCCTCAAAAGTAACTGCCTCAAGCTCTTTAGCTAACTTGTCACTAGCAGGCTTTAATAAAGCCGTGTGGAAGGGACCAGATACCTTTAGTGGGACAAGGCGCTTAGCGCCAGCTTCTTTTAAGTATTCAACAGCTGTATCAACTGCTGCAACTTCGCCACCGATAACGATTTGTGTCGGTGTATTGTAGTTGGCTAGAGAGACGATACCCTCTCTAGAGGCTTTCTTACATGCCTCCTCAATCGTATCCACTGGTGTATTGAGGACAGCGACCATCTTACCACTACCACACGGAGCAGCTGACTCCATGTATTCACCACGCTTTGCGACAAGTGCCAAAGCACTCTCAAAATCAAGTGCACCAGAAGCTACTAGAGCTGAGTACTCGCCCAAGGAAAGACCAGCAACCATATCTGCGGTAATTCCTTTTTCAAGAAGCAAGCGATAAATCGCAACAGAAGTTGTTAAAATAGCAGGTTGGGTGTAGCGGGTTTGATTGAGTTTTTCCTCATCTTCGTCAATCAACTTGCGCACATCATAGCCTAAAACCTGACTTGCTTGATTAAAAGTTTCTTGTACAATCGGGTAGGTCTCATAGAGATCACGCGCCATTCCAAGACTTTGGGCACCTTGACCTGCAAATAAGAATGCGGTTTTCGTCATTTTGTCCTCCATTCTCTAAGATCAGTTAGAGAGTGTTTTTTTGTTGAGCTCAAAAGAAGTATTAATCTTCTTCCCAGCGTTTAGCTTCTTCTAGGATAACATCACGGGCGCCGTAGTAGAGGTCTTTTAAAATCTCTTCACAGGTTTCTTCTTTGCTAACAAAACCTGCAATTTGACCTGCCATCACAGAACCATAGTCGACATCACCATCAACAACGGCATTACGGAGTGCACCAGCGCCGAGTTCTTCGATTTCTGCTTGGGTGATTTTACCAGCCAAGAAATCTTTTTCAGCCTTAGCATAGGCTGTTGCCAATTTATTTTTAAGAGCACGTACAGGGTGTCCAACAACTTGTGCAGACACTACCGTATCGATGTCTTTTGCTTTTAAGATTTTTGCCTTAAAGTTAGGGTGAGCATTAGACTCTTTAGCGACGACAAAGCGAGTACCGACTTGGATAGCTTCAGCTCCCAACATAAAGCCTGCTGCAGCACCTCGTCCGTCAGCAATACCACCAGCTGCAATAACAGGAATAGACACCGCGTCCACCACTTGGCGCACAAGTGTCATAGTGGTCAACTTACCAATGTGACCTCCTGCTTCCATACCTTCAGCAATGACAGCGTCAGCTCCCATTTTTTCCATACGACGAGCAAGAGCGACACTTGGAACCACTGGGATAACAGTAATCCCTGCTTCGTGGAAACGGTCCATATATTTTCCTGGATTACCTGCACCAGTTGTGACAACTTTGACCCCTTCTTCAATGACAAGGTCAACAATGTCTTCGACAAATGGTGAGAGAAGCATGATATTAACCCCAAAAGGTTTGTCTGTCACGGCTTTAATCTTATCAATATTAGCCTTGACAACTTCTTTAGGAGCATTACCACCACCGATAATACCTAAACCACCTGCTTTTGATACGGCAGCCGCCAAATCACCATCAGCAACCCATGCCATACCACCTTGAAAAATAGGATATTTAATGTTTAATAATTCTGTAATACGACTTTTCATATCTACACTTTCTAAATCTTGGCTAAGCGACTAAAGCGGAAACAAAACGCTAGAAGCGTTCTATTCCACCTTTAATCGCTTATCTAGCTCTATATTACTAAAGCGCTTGTCAATAGAATTTGATAAAAATGTGACCTTTATAATTTGAAGGTCAAACTATCTAGCTACTAATAAGGAGCGAACACAAGCCTTTGTGCTTGCTGTCCACTCCTGCATGGTTTTTATGCTATTGCAACCACCATGCACTAAAAAGCATCTGCGTTAGTTGCTAGTCTTTATTTTGTTTTTTCTTCAACGTAAGCAACCAAGTCACCAACTGTGTTAAGACCTTCTTCAGTTTCGATTTGGATGTCGAATTCATCTTCGATTTCAGAGATTACTTGGAAAACATCAAGTGAGTCTGCGTCAAGATCATCAAAAGTTGTTTCCATTGTCACTTCATCTGTCTCTTTACCAAGTTCTTCAACGATAATTTCTTGTACTTTTTCAAATACTGCCATGATATAGCTCCTTTTAAATAAATAATGTGATTGATTAGCTAACAACTAGCTAAAGTCTATATAACTGTGCTTATGCACAATATACCTAAATTTTAACAATTAGACTGCCCCATGTCAATCCTCCACCAAAACCTGATAGTAAAATTGTTTGGCTGCCGTCTAATCTAATAGTGCCATTGTCTACCGACTCGGATAATAATATCGGGATACTTGCGGCACAGGTGTTACCATACTCCATCATATTGGCTAAAAACTTCTCTCTATCAACACCGATTTTCTTAGCCATCTTGTCTAGGATACGGATATTAGCCTGATGAAGCAGGAGATAGTCAATGCTATCTGCTGTAAAGCTTGATCTCTCAATGAGCTCTGCAATACTTTTTGACACATCACGGATGGTAAAGTCAAAAATAGCACGCCCATCCATAGTCACATAAGGAAGATTGTCCTCAACCACTGAAAATGGTGAGTTAAGACCGACAACACCCGAGGTGAGCCCATCTCCTCTGCTTCCGTCTGAATGCAGAGACTCTGCTAAAAAGTGTGCTTTATCAGACGCTTCAAGCAAAACCCCACCAGCACCATCACCAAACAGCACTGCCGTTCTGCGGTCGCTCCAGTCAATGGTCTTAGAAAAAGTCTCAGCACCAATCACCAAACCCTTTTGGTAAAGCCCAGACTGGATAAACTTTTCAGCCGTTGATAAGGCAAATACAAAGCCACTACACGCCGCTGTCAAATCAAAGACAAAAGCATTTGTCGCACCGATAGCTGCTTGAACCTTGGCTGCGGTTGATGGCATCATACTGTCTGGCGTCACTGTCGCTACGATAATAAAATCAATGCTACTAGCCTCAAGAGAAGCTTTTTCAAGCAATTGTTTGGCTACTTGACTCGCTAAATCAGCTGTTGATTCATCTTTTGTGATATGGCGATTTTTAATGCCTGTACGGCTTGAAATCCACTCATCACTCGTATCCATTATCTGTGATAAATCATCATTTGTAATGACCTGTGAGGGCACATAATGCGCCACTTGACTAATCTTTGCATATCTCATTAGACGAGCTCCTCTAAAAATTGATGTAAATTGCTCAACCCCTTGGTCAGAGCTTTAACATCTGTTTCGTCAAAATCCTCGACAATTTGATCAACCAAACGCTTATGGAATTTGCTATGCAACCGATCAACCAAACGCCCTTTTTTCGTCAAACTCAGATAAACAACCCTACGATCAGACTGTGAACGCCTGCGCTCAATATAGCCTTTAGCTTCAAGCTTATTCAGACTTGCTGTTACTGTTCCTAGTGTGATCATCTGCGCACGAGCGATGTCACTTGGAGTCACTTTATCATCCTTACCAATAATTTCAATCGTGTGCATTTCTTTTAGCGAAATGTCACTAAACCGGCTTGTTTTCAAGCTCATTTCCTCGATGACTAAAACCTTATTGAAAATATCTACGAGATAAGCATTGATTTGACTATAATCCAAGTTCCCTCACTCCTTTACATAAAACTTTGACTATCAAAGTTTAACAAAAGTCACGCTTTTTTGCAAGTCTTTCAAAGAATGGCTTTCTTTTATTTTCCCTTAAACTGAGGACGACGTTTTTCGGTGTAGGCACGCACACCTTCCTTAAAGTCGTCGGTAAAGGCTAAGGAGTTTTGCAAATCGAGCTCTAGCTTCGCATAAGCCTCCCAGTCGGTAAAAGAACTTTGCCAAACCATTTCTTTGATGGCTTTAAAGGAGTTGACTGAGCTGCGCTTCAACTTTTTGATGAGTTGCTGCGCTGCTTTCTCTAACTTTTCAGACTCACAAACCTTGTAGACAATGCCGTATTCAAGAGCTTTATCAGCTTTTAGCCCTTCTCCTGTCATGGCAAGATGAGTGGCACGATTAACGCCAATAGCTTTTGCTAAGAGGTACAAACCACCTGCATCAGGCGCCAAACCAACGCCCACAAAAGCTTGGATGAACTTGGTCTTGTCAGAGGCAATGACAAAATCACAAGCCACTGCCATATTAGCTGCTGCACCTGCCACAGCACCGTCTGTTAGCATGATAACAGGCTTTGGCAACTTCTTGATGGCAAAGGAAATGTCATTGACCAACTCAGCGATTCGAACAAGTGATTGAACGTCGTCTGCCGCAACAGCACGCTCCATCTCAACCAAGTCGCCTCCTACTGAGAAAACTTTCCCATTGGCAGCAAACGTAAGGATACGCACTGCTTCATCATTTGCTGCCATATCAAGAGCAGATAAGATTTCTTCGCAAATAGGGATATTAAAGCCGTTTGACACTTCTGGACGATTAAGCGTTAGTCTAGCGACCTCATCCTCCACATCATAGGTAATATATTTAAAAGACATCATGTCTCCTTTTCTCTATGCTTTTCATTTGATAATCAAACTATTCAAAAACAAAACTATTCTAGCATAAACTACGGCTTAAAATCAAGTTATTTTAAGAATTTTTTAATTTGATAGTTCAAGCTATTTTATGGAGCAAAGTAAAAAAGATTAGACAATCTGTCTAATCTTTTTCCAACAAATCACTCAAACGATGGATAAAACCTGCTGCTTGTGACTGGTCCATACCGAATCGTGTATCCTTGACTGCCCATGTGGTTAGCCCAGCAGCCACTCCCGCTGCGATACCTTTTTCGCTATCCTCGACCACTAAAATGTCCTCTTTTGGACAGCAAATTTGGCGTGCTGCCTCCTCATAGATGGCTGGATCAGGCTTACTTTCTACAAATTCCTCCCCAGATAAAATAACCTTAAAGTAAGATCTTATATTCATCGAATCCAGCGCCTTTAAAATATCCGACTTGGTCGAACTTGACGCAAGCCCAAGCGCAATGCCTTTTTTATCTAAAGCCTCAATCACAGACACGGTGTCATCAAAGACAAGACTAGGATAAGGCAGAGGGTGCTTATCCTTGTAGGCAGTATAGTCCTTTTGCAGCTTATCCACATCCCACTTATCATAGTCATCACGCAGTATATGCTGCCAGACCTGCTTCATATTGCCACCAATAAAGAAACTTGGTGGCAGGTGCTTGATGGAAATGCCACGGTCATTTAAAAACACCTCACGACGCCGATAATAAAAACTCTCGGTGTCAAACAAAACGCCATCCATATCAAAAATTATCGCTTTAAAATTCATCATAGCTCTATTATACTATCATTTTCTTTGAAAAACTACTGACACATTGTCTGAATTTTGCTATAATTTAGACAAAACGCAATAAAGGATGTTTTCATGAAAGTTACAAAATTTGGAGGCAGCTCACTCGCCTCTGCAACACAACTCTGTAAAGTCTTAGATATCATCAAAGCCGACTATGAACGCCGCTTTGTCGTCGTCTCAGCCCCTGGAAAGCGCACGGCTGAAGATACCAAGGTCACAGACGCTTTGATTAAATATTATCAAAACTATAAGGCAGGTAACGACGTCACTGCTGATCAAGAGTGGATTATTGAGCGCTACCGTGCTATTATCGAGGAATTGAGCCTTGGCTCTGCTATTTTAGACAAAATCGCAAAAGCTATCAAGGATCTTGCTACCCTTCCTATTGATAATAACCGCTTTTTGTACGATACTTTCTTAGCAGCTGGCGAGGACAACAATGCCAAGTTGATTGCTGAATTTTTCAGCCAAAATGACGTGCCTGCTCAGTACATTCACCCTAAAGAAGCAGGTATCATCGTCTCTAGCGAGCCTGGCAATGCCCGCATTCTCCCTAGCAGCTATGATAAACTGGAAAACCTGCGTGAGTACAATGATGTGCTTGTCATTCCTGGATTTTTCGGAGTGACCGTTGACGATGAGATTTGTACCTTCTCTCGTGGCGGTTCTGATATTACAGGCTCTATCGTAGCAGCTGGTGTCAAAGCAGACCTCTACGAAAACTTTACAGATGTCAACGGTATCTTTGCCGCTCACCCTGGGGTCATTGACAACCCACACTCTATTCCTGAGTTAACTTATAAGGAAATGCGTGAGCTTGCTTATGCTGGCTTTTCAGTGCTTCATGACGAGGCGCTTATACCTGCTTATCGTGGGAAAGTCCCTCTTGTCATCAAAAACACCAACAATCCAGACCACCCAGGAACCAAGATTGTCATTGAGCACACTGGAAAGGATATCCCGGTCATTGGTATAGCTGGAGATGACCACTTTGTCAGCATCAATATGTCCAAATACCTCATGAATAGAGAGGTCGGCTTTGGACGTAAGGTTCTTCAAATCCTCGAAGACCTCAATATCCGCTTTGAGCACATGCCAACAGGTATCGATGACATGTCTATCGTTCTTCGTGACCGTGAATTGACTCCTATCAAGGAGCAAGAAATCATCACGCAGCTCACTCGCAAACTCGAAGTGGATCACATTGACATCCAACACGACCTCTCTATCATCATGATTGTCGGCGAAAACATGAAAAGCCAAGTCGGTGTCATGTCAACAGCCACCAAGGCACTCTCTGACAACCACATCAACTTGACCATGATTTCACAAGGCTCAAGCGAGGTATCTATCATGTTCGTTATCAACAGCGAAGATGAGAAAAAGGCAGTTCGTGCCCTTTACGACGCTTTCTTTAAGTAAATGAAAAGCCACATCTGTACTGACCCCCAAAAGTTAGATTTTTTCTGTCCAACTTTTGGGGGTCAGTACAATCGTGGCTTTTTTATTTTACAGTCTTAGTGGGGATCGTAAATGTAGTAGTCAATCGTTTTGAAACTATCGATGGTGCTTGCCATCTCTTCTACAGAGTCAAAAATTTGGCTATAGCCTAATTTATCTTTTGCGGTGCTGGAGAAGGCAAAAATAGGTTTTCCCATAGCTTTGATTTGTGATAGCGTCTGATCCACTTCATTTGGCAGATTGATGCCCAAAAAGATATCACAGCTATCAAAAAGCTCTTCCATGATAATCTGCATAGAGGCAGGATAGAGTTTACAATTTTCATAGCGCTGTAGATTGAGCATTTTATCACTCATGACAACCCATGTGAAAATATGGAAATTGACATAAGGTAGAGCGCTCAACAATTCCTCGATATGAGCTAGCTGGTCTGTAGCAGTCACAATCAAAACATCTAGTCTTCTTTCTTGATTGAGATGGTCACTATTATAAGCGATAATCTGAGACCAGTCCATGTCATAATATTGCCACCAAATGTCCCGAAGACGTCCCTTATTGTAGTGATTCCATGGCTTATAGTCCATAAGGTAATGAAGAACCACAGGCAATTTGTGTAGCGGTGCAATTTGATCATAATGCTTGTAAAAGATGAGGTTTTTATCCGCACCAATCTGAAAATTGTAGGTAGGGTTTAGTCGATACCAATTCGCACCAAAGCGCATGTTCATAATACTTTGGTCAGCTGTTGCAACTTCGTCGTGCTTTTTATAGGTTAGCTGGATAAGCTCTTCTGTGATATTTTCAGCACGCCACTTTTTTAGATTAATCAACATGACACCAGCATTAAATCCCTTTTTAAAGGTCCTATTTTCAACCGCTGCGATATAATAGTCATCAATATCAAGCTTAAAAAGATGGGATATGTCGTTGGTGACAATTAAGTCACTATCCAGATAAAGAGCCTTGTCCGCAGGAACATACTGAGGGATGAGATAGCGGTAAAAGGCCGTTTGATTGATGTGAAAAGCTGTTTTAAAGTGCTCCCAGTCAGGCTTTTCAATCTTGACATCAATAATATCTGAATGAAGAAGCTGTAATCTCTTTCGAATGCTGATAAACCACTCCTGCGGAATATCGGTATTGATAACATAGATGGCTACGTTTCTATTGTGAGCCATGATGGATTTTATGGTCACAAGCATCTTATCTGAGTAGCTATTATCCCCACACAAAACGATACTATTTAATGTCTCTTGGTCTTTACCTGCTGTCTTCATAACAATCTCCATATGATTATGATATTTTTATTAATATTATATCACATTTTTCATACTTACGTTCAGTCATTAGATAGATAGCACAAAAATTTATCACTTTTAAGCAACAAAAAAGCCGAGCATCTTGCTCGACTAGTCTGCGGAAAGAGGGACTTGAACCCTCACGACCTAAAGCGGTCACAGGATCCTTAGTCCTGCGCGTCTGCCAATTCCGCCATTTCCGCTCATCAACATAATAAATTATATCAATTTACCTTGTTGATGTCAACACTATTTTCCATATTTTTTCAAAAAAAGTGAAATTTTTTCTTTATAGGTTTGCGGGTCTTTTTCAAAGGACTTGGCATGACCAGCACCTTTTGCAATATAGAGCTCTTTTGGTCCTTGTGTGGCTGCGTAGTTTTCATAGACCATCTCTGTCGGCACAAAGGTGTCATTGCCACCGTGGATAAAGAGCGTCGGCAAATGGTTTTTGGCTAACTGTTTGATACTGCTTGCCTCACCGTAGCTAAAGCCTGCACGAATCTTAGACAGAGCAGAGACCTCGTAGAGCAGTGGAAAGGCTGGAAGGTGGTAGAGCTGCTTGGCTTGATAGGCGAGTTCATCCCAGACACTAGTGTAGCCACAATCCTCGATAATGGTTGTAATCTGGCTTGGCAGTTCTTCACCACTTGCCATCATGACAGTAGCCCCACCCATAGAAACCCCAAACAAGGTGATTTCAACCGAAGGATTTTGGCTGATGAGAATATCTGCCCACTTGAGAACATTTAGACGGTCGTTCCAGCCGTAGCCGATAATTTGCCCCTTGCTGTTGCCGTGAGCGATGTTATCTGGCATGAGCACATTGTAGCCTAGCTCATGAAACATATAGCCATAGGCTTTCATGTATTTTTTACTGCTGGTAAAACCATGCACTACGATGACCGTTTTATCGGTTTTCTTTTCTGCTGGCACATACCATGCTTCTTGCTTAACGCCTTGATTTTCCATGGTATCTGTCTCATAGGTCAGCTTATCAAACGCCTTCTCATAAGCGTACAGAGGACTGGTCTTTGCGATACCGCCACTGCCGACAAAGGACTTCTCCCCACGCACTTGAGCGACGTGGAAAAAGTAAAAACTGGCTAAAACCGTCCCTAAAAAAAGAATACCTATTATAATCGCAGCTAAGCGTCGTTTCCTTAATTTTTTCATAACACCTATTATACACTAATTTAGCAGATTGGCAACATGAGAAAAAGTGAGAAAACCAAGTTCTCTCACTTTAATCACTTATTAGTCATTCATGTTTTCAACCGCAGCTGTCACAAAGGCTGTGTAAAGTTCTTCGGCACGGTTTGGACGTGATTGCAACTCTGGGTGATATTGAGCAGCGACGAAGAATTTCTTGTCTGGTAATTCGACAATTTCCATGAGACGGTTGTCTGGAGAGACACCCGAGAAGACAAAGCCTGCTTCTTCAAACTGTTCACGGAAATCTGTGTTAAACTCATAGCGGTGACGGTGACGGCGTTGTACCACTTCTTGGTTGTTATAAGCTTCAGCCGCTTTAGAGCCGACTTTTAGCTTACATGGGTAAAGCCCTAGGCGAAGAGTTCCACCCATATCTTCGATGTCAATTTGGTCACGCATAATGTCAATGATTGGGTATGGTGTTTCTGGGTCTAGCTCAGCAGAGTTTGCCCCTTCAAGGTTAAGAACATTACGAGCAAACTCGACACAGGTCAACTGCATACCAAGACAGATTCCTAGCATTGGCACATCATTTTCACGTGCATAACGAATGGCTTCAATCTTACCTTCTGTTCCACGATGACCAAATCCACCAGGCACAATGATACCATCTGCGTCGCCGACAAGCTCAGCGATATTCTCACTTGTCACATCATTGGCATTGACCCATTTGAGGTCAATAGCCACATCATTGACATAACCTGAGTGCTTGAGGGCTTCTACGACTGACAGATAAGCGTCTGGCAATTCCACATACTTACCAACTAAGGCGATCTTGACTTTCTTCTCAAGGTTCATCACCTTGTCTACCATTGCTGTCCACTCAGTCATATCAGCCTTAGGCGCATCGATTTTCAGATGGTCACAGACAATCTGATCCATATTTTGCGCTTGCATATTAAGCGGAATTTGGTAGATGTGGTCAACGTCTAGTGACTCAATAACCGCTTCTGGTGCCACATCACAGAACTGTGCCAGTTTGTTTTTGATGTTTTGACCAGCTGGCTGCTCTGTACGAATAACCAGCATATTTGGCTGAATACCAAGACCACGCAACTCTTTTACAGAGTGTTGGGTTGGTTTTGTTTTCATCTCACCAGCAGCCTTTAGGTAAGGCAACAGCGTTGTGTGGATGTACATGACATTGTCAGAGCCGACATCTGCTTTCATTTGGCGAAGCGCTTCAAGGAAAGGCAGGCTCTCAATATCACCAACAGTTCCACCAACCTCAGTGATAATAACGTCTGAGTCTGTAGTCGTTGCTGCACGTTTGATTTTTTCTTTGAGCGCATCTGTGATATGGGGAATAACCTGCACAGTTGCTCCTAGATACTCACCACGGCGTTCTTTTTTCAAGACTTCGCTGTAAATCTTACCCGTTGTGACGTTAGAGTATTTGTTGAGGTTAATATCAATGAAACGCTCGTAGTGACCAAGGTCAAGGTCAGTTTCCGCCCCATCATCTGTCACATAAACCTCACCATGCTGATAAGGACTCATAGTCCCTGGGTCAATATTGATATAAGGATCGAACTTTTGAATCGTCACTTTTAACCCACGATTTTTCAACAAGCGACCAAGACTTGCAGCAACAATCCCTTTACCAATAGAAGAAACGACACCACCAGTTACAAAAATATACTTTGTCATTAAAGCACTCCCCTAAAAATAAAATTAGTCGTCATATTCTGACGATTGCAAAAGAGAAAACCGATTGCTAAGCAACCGTTATTGACCATAAAACAAAAATAGCTCCCTATGGTACTAGGGAGCAC
The DNA here is from genome assembly GCF_900459405.1 of Streptococcus hyointestinalis. NCBI lineage: Bacteria > Bacillati > Bacillota > Bacilli > Lactobacillales > Streptococcaceae > Streptococcus > Streptococcus hyointestinalis. Next base: position 389,392 of record NZ_UHFN01000007.1, on the reverse strand, counting down.
GACCTCAAAATGAGGTGCCCGATATTTACTATAAACTATATGTGGGCTTTTGTCAATTAAAAATTGACAGAAATCTTATTCTTCCTCATCCTCGTCGTCTTCATCTTCTTCGTTGATGTCGACTTCTTCGTCTAAGTCAGCGTCTGGGATGATTTCATTGATTTCAGAGTCGTAAGATTCGACTTCTGATTTTTCATCGTCTGGATTTTCATCGTCGTATTCGCTATTGTCATTAGCTGAGTAATCTTCATCTTCTGGATCATCGTCATTGTAGTCAATAGCGTCTTCATCACCATCCATAAAGGCATTGACACGTTTATGTTTGCGTTTTGGTGCATTGTCATCCTCTTCTTCAAGGGTGATGACTTCTTCGTCAATCTCATCAATAGCGTACCAAGAACGCAGTCCCCAACGGTTGTCACCTAGCGGGATAAAGCTACCGTCAGTGTTTAGGTCAGAGTAAAATCCTGGTAGTGCTTCACGAATAGTCGCATCTGATTTTTCAAGGTAGACTTGAATTTCATTGACAAGGTCACTGAAATACATCTCATGGTCACGTCCACGCTCTTCTAGGATGGCACGTGCCACTTCAATCATTGACAATTCGCTTTTTTCTTGCCCTTTAAATACATCTAATTCCAAAGCAGTTCTCCTTATCGATGTTAAATTAGCGTCCTGTATAAACAGTCCCCTAATTGTCATTACTCTCTATTGTACGCTATTTTTGCGGTTTCGTCAAAGGGAATTCAAGAAATTTGAACAAAATCAAAAAAAAACAAGCTTGGACATCTCCAAACTTGTTTTGGTAAACATTATTTTACTTTTGCAGAGCTTGTAACAGCTTCGATCGCTTTTTTCATTGCGATGTCGTGTTTAAGCATTTCTGGTGAGAGAAGGTTGCGTACTTGTTCAGCTTCCATGCTGTACTCTGTAGCAAGGTCGTTGATTTCTTTTTCAACTTCTTCATCACTTGCTTCAAAGCCTTCTGCTTTAGCGATAGCTTCAATGACAAGGTTTGTTTTCACACGTTTGTCAGCGTCTGCTTCGTATTGTTTGTGAAGGTCTTCTTGGCTTGTTCCAGTCATTTGGAAGTAAAGGTCTGGTGAGATACCTTGACGTTGAAGGTTACCAAGGAATTCGTTCATCGCACGGTGAACTTCGTCGTGAACCATTTCTTCTGGAAGGTCGATGATTTCAGCGTTAGCCACTGCAAGCTCGATAGCTGCATTTTCAACGGCATCGTCAAAAGCGATTTCTTTAGCAGCTTCAAGTTCTTTACGGTATTTTGCTTTCAACTCATCAAGTGTGTCCACTTCTTCGTCGATGTCTTTAGCCAACTCATCGTCAAGCGCTGGAATTTCTTTTGCTTTAACTTCGTGAACAGTTGTCACAAACTTAGCGTCTTTACCAGCAAGGTCTGCTGCTTGGTAGTCTTCTGGGAAAGTAACATTGACATCTACTGTGTCGCCAGCTTTGCTGCCAACCAATTGGTCCTCAAAACCTGGGATGAATTGACCTGAACCAAGCTCAAGTGAGAAGTCATCACCTTTACCACCGTCAAATTCAACGCCGTCAACAGAACCAACAAAGTCGATCACAACAGTGTCACCTTTTTCTGCTGCGCCGTCTTTGATAGCAAGCTCAGCAAGGTTGTTGCGTTCACGTTCAATCTTAGCGTCTACTTCTTCGTCAGTCACTTCTTTGCTCACTTCTACTGACACTTCAAGGTCTTTGTAGTCACCAAGTTTAACTTCAGGTTTTGTCACAACTTCAGCAGTGATTACCCATTCTTGACCTTTTTCCATAGAAGATATGTCAAATTTTGGTTGCGCAACAACATCCAAGCTAAGCTCAGCAACTGCTGCTTCGTATGCTGCTGGTAAAAGAGCGTTCAAAGCGTCTTCGTAAAGCGCTTCTTCACCAAATTTTTGATTGAAAACAGCACGTGTGATATGACCTTTACGGAAACCTGGAACAGTCAAATCTTTCTTAATTTTATTAAAGCTGTTGTCAAGTGCTGGCTGGATTTGGTCTTGACTAATTGTAAATGTAACGACACCACGGTTTGTGGCTGTATTTTCAAATGATGTAGACATGACGTCATTTCTCCTTAAATAATATTAGATACAGTTTAGTTTATCATATTTTGGCGGCTTTTAAAAGTTTTTTATAGCTTTTTTATGCTTTGCAGGCTTTTTTGCCAATTTTCAATTAAGACTTGCTCTCTTTTTTATTTTTTACTAAACTTATCTTATGACTATTTTAGAAAAATACTGGGATCAACTACATCTTGACCAAATTGGAGTGACGCTCATTTCAAAGACAGTTGCTCTCATCAATCTTTTTATCCTCTTTCTGATTTTAAAGCGTGTGGCAGAGTTTTTCTTTAACAAGATGGTCGTCAAGTCTCTAGCACTCACGACCCAATCTGATGCTCGAAAAAAGACTATCGCAAGACTGCTGCACAACTGCCTCAACTACACGCTTTATTTCTTTTTGATTTACTCCATTTTAAATATCATCGGAGTGCCTATCTCAAGCCTTTTGGCTGGGGCTGGGATTGCTGGTTTGGCAATTGGTCTTGGAGCGCAGGGCTTTTTATCGGATGTGGTCAATGGTTTTTTCATCCTGCTTGAAAATCAATACGAAGTCGGTGATTCTGTTGTTATCGGCAGTGTCACAGGTACCATTACAAGCTTAGGACTGCGCACAACGCAAGTCAGAGATTTTGATGGGACCCTGCATTTCATCCCTAACCGCAGCATTACTGTCGTTAGCAATCAATCACGTGGCGATATGCGAGCTCGAGTTGACCTGCCTATCTACGCCCATACAGACTTAGAAAAGGTCACTGAAGTCATCAAAGCGGTCAATAAAACCGAACTTCCAAAATACCCACAAGTCGTTGAGACACCAAACATCCTAGGACCCGTCTATACCAGCGGTGGGCAGCTGGTCTTTCGGATTGATTTGTTTGTGGATAGTGGGCAACAAAATAGCATGTACTCCACCTTTTATGGGCTTTATCAAACAGCGCTGATAGATGCTGGTGTGGAGCTGCCAACACCTATCCTAACCACTTCAAAAACAAGTTCAACAAGCAAAAAGAGCTGATGTCAGCTCTTTTTTAGTATTTTCGAATCGGATCTGCTAGATACTGCGCACGGCTGCCACCGATTAGCTTTGGACGGCTGGCAAGCGCTGTAACGTGGGCACCACCAAGTTCTCTTTGTAAAGGTACAAGAGGCACCTGCACACGCTTAATGTGCATGCCAATGCTAGTGTCACCAATATCAATCCCAGCATGTGCTGTGATTTCCTCCACCTCAACAGGATCATCCATAAACTTAAAGGCGGCTAATTGACCGCTACCACCAGCATGGAGACTCGGTAGGACATTGACAATCTCTAAGTCCTTTTCTTCTGCAAGTCGTCTCTCCACAACCAAGGCACGGTTCAAGTGCTCACAGCCCTGAACTGCTAGAAACAGACCTCGCTTATCCAGCTCATCAAGGATGGTTTTGACGATGACTTCGCCAACCTCGACGCTTGAATTTTGCCCAATGACAGAGCCAAGTACTTCACTACTTGATAGCCCCAAAACAAAGATACTCCCTGCTCTTAGGGCACTTTTGTCTAAAATATCGCAAACAATCTCCTGCGTTTGCTCTTTAAGAAGCTGTAAATCCATCTAATCTCCTTTTGTCATCTCATCATGATAGCTAATCTCTCTCAGATAAAGCCCTTGTCCGCTAGCTGTTGGACCTGCTAACTGTCTATCCTTCGTCTCAAGGACGGTTTTTATCTGGCTGACTGGCATGCGGTTATTGCCGATTTTGAGCAGCGTTCCCACCATGTTACGCACCTGCTTATAGAGAAAGCCTGTCCCTGTAAAGGTAAAGGTGATGAGGTGACTCTTCTCATCATAGCTGACCTCTGCTCTTGTAATGGTGCGCACCTTATTGACAACGCTGGTGCCTGAGGCGGTAAAGCCTGTAAAGTCATGCTCCCCCACCAAGTCTTTTATCGCCTCTGCCATCTTCTCTATATCAAGTTCATAAGGAAATGGCGTTGCGTAGTGGCGCATCATGGGATTTTTAGGGCGACCATTGTCCACCAAAAACTCATAGGTTTTGAGGTGCTTGTTGTAGCGAGCATGAAAGTCGCTAGACACTTTCTCCACACTGACCACATCAATATCATCTGGCGTCTGGGTATCAAAGGCGAAGCGCAGCTTTTCTAGGTCCCTATCCTGTGGCAAATCAAAGTGAATCACCTGTCCATAGGCATGCACCCCACTATCTGTCCTGCCAGCTCCGTGCACCTGCACCTGCTCACCACTATTTAAGCGCTGTAATGTCTTTTCTAGCTCTCCTTGGACAGAGCGCATGCTTGGCTGGCGTTGAAAACCAGCAAACAAAGTCCCGTCATAGGAGATGATAGCTTTATATCTTATCATAGCTTGATTATACTCTATTTTCAGCTTTAATTTCAACTATTTTGGTGAAGAAAGGTATTCAAAAAGAAAAAACGATACCGTTTTTTCTTTTTGTCATCATTAAGGTTTAATACGATGAAGCATACGTGGGAATGGGATGGCTTCACGGATGTGTTTTGTTCCTGATACAAAGGTCACCATACGCTCTAAACCAAGTCCAAAACCACAGTGTGGGACAGAGCCATACTTACGCAAATCAAGGTAGAAAGCGTAGTCGTCTGGGTTCAGACCGTTTTCTTTGATTTTCTCAAGTAGCTTATCATAGTCAGTCTCACGCTCTGAACCACCGATGATCTCACCGTAGCCTTCTGGCGCCAAAAGGTCAGCACACAAGACACGCTCTGGATTGCCTGGGACAGGCTTCATGTAAAAGGCTTTAAAGCTTGCTGGGTAGTTGACGATGAAGGTTGGCACACCAAAGTAGTTTGAAATCCATGTTTCATGTGGTGAACCAAAGTCATCACCATGCTCAAGGTGCTCATAGTCAGCACCCTCTTCACCCTCATGCTCTTGCAGCAGCGTGATAGCATCGTCATAGCTGATACGTTTGAACGGTTCTTTGATGTATTTTTCAAGCAAAGTCACATCACGCTCTAAGATTTCAAGCGCTTGTGGGGCACGCTCAAGCACACCTTGGATAAGCGCTTTGACATAAGCCTCTTGCAAATCAAGCGATTGGTCATGGCTAAGGAAGGGATACTCCGCATCCATCATCCAAAACTCAGTCAAGTGACGGCGTGTTTTTGATTTTTCCGCACGGAAAACAGGTCCAAAGTCATAAACACGACCAAGCGCCATCGCACCTGCTTCTAGGTAAAGTTGACCTGATTGGCTGAGGAAAGCTGGGTTACCAAAGTAGTCTGTCTCAAAGAGCTCCGTTGTGTTTTCAGCGGCATTGCCAGACAAAATCGGACTATCAAACTTGATAAAGCCATTCTTGTCAAAGAAATCAGCTGAAGCATAGATGATGGCATTGCGGATTTGCATGATTGCCATTTGACGACGTGAACGCAACCACAGGTGGCGGTGGTCCATCAAAAAGTCTGTTCCGTGCTCTTTTGGTGTGATAGGGTAGTCAACAGACTCACCGATGACCTCAAGGTCAGTCACATCAAGCTCATAGCCAAATTTTGAGCGCTCGTCTTCTTTGACGATACCAGTCACGTAGACAGAAGTTTCTTGGCTGAGGTGTTTGATGGTATCAAACTTTTCAAGTCCTAGCTCTTCGCCGTATTTTTCGATGAGATTTGGCTTGAAAGCAACAGCTTGGAAGTAAGCTGTCCCGTCACGCAATTGCAAGAATGCTAATTTTCCTTTTCCTGATTTATTGGCAACCCAAGCGCCGATAGTCACTTCTTGACCAAGGTGCTTAGGCACATCAATAATGGATACTAGTTCTTTTGACATAAGATTCTCTTTTCTATTTTTATTCGGCTTCCATAAAGGCTTTGAGGCGAGAGACCGCTTCTTTTAGCGTGTCAAGGTCAGTGGCATAAGACAAGCGCACATTTTCAGGTGCTCCAAATCCCTCACCTGTCACCAGCGCAACACCTGTTTCTTCTAGGATAGCGTCGGTGAAGTCTGTGACATTGGTATAGCCTTTCATCTCCATCGCTTTTGTGACATTTGGGAAGAAATAAAAGGCACCTTGTGGTTTGACCACTTCAAAACCCGGCACTTCACACAGCAGTGGATAAATGGTGTTTAGTCTTTCTTCAAAGGCTTGGCGCATGGTCTCAACGGTATCTTGTGAGCCAGTCAGCGCTTCGATGGCTGCGTATTGAGAGACGGTAGTTAGATTTGAGGTTGTCTGGCTGATGATCTTACTCATCCCTGCGATAATCTCGCTATCACCAACGGCAAAGCCAACACGCCAGCCAGTCATGGCATACGTTTTTGACACACCGTTAATGACAATGGTTTGTTTTTTAATAGCTTCAGACAAGCTTGAAATCGGTGTGAAGGTGGTGCCATTGTAGACCAAGCGTCCGTAGATATCATCAGCTAGGATGAGAATATCATGCGCTACCGCCCAGTCTCCGATAGCTTGCAGTTCTTCTCTCGTGTAGACCATGCCTGTCGGATTTGACGGGCTGTTGAGTAGGAGCACTTTTGTCTTAGTAGTTCTGGCAGCTTCTAGCTGTTCAACAGTGACTTTGAAGTGATTTTCCTGCGTGGCATCCACAAAGACAGGCACACCCTCTGCCATCTTGATCTGGTCGGCATAAGACACCCAGTATGGCGTTGGGATGATGACTTCATCAAGCGGATTGATGACCGTCATGAAAAAGGCATACAGGATAAACTTGGCACCAGTTCCTGCAACGACTTGATTTGGCGAAATCGTATAGCCGTAAAACTGCTCAAAGTAAGTCCCAACAGCCTCTTTTAGCTCAGGCAGACCGCTCGCTTGGGTATAAAAGCTAGCACGCCCGTCTGTGATAGCAGCAATGGCTGCCTCTTGGATATTTTGAGGCGTTACAAAGTCAGGCTGTCCCAAAGTCAAGGGCAGAATATCACGTCCTTGACTGGCTAATTGCTTCGCTTTTGCGGCTGCCTTTAAGGTAACACTCTCTTCCATGGATAAAACACGCTCGGATAATTTTGTCATTAGATCACTCCCTCTAGCACGGCGTAGTTAGTACTATTATAGCAGAAAAAAAGCGATATGGGTATAGCATTTCCGCTTTAATACAAAAGAACTTGGGCTCTATAATATCTGTAGTGGGTAACGCCACCTCAGAGGTTATAGGGCTTTTTATCTGTATGAAAAAAGTCCCATAAGACTTATAATGAAAAGCGACTAAACCATCATTAGGAGGTACTTATGGAACATATTAAGAATAGCACAAAACTCATTGGAATCAAAGACTTAAACATCAAAATATCAATTGTTCTCAAACATCAGACTCACATCGAGATAAGAGCCGAGCTGGATTACCCCGCTCCAGCCTGTCCTCATTGTCAAGGAAAGATGATCAAATACGATTTTCAAAGACCTGCCACCATCCCAATCTTAGACGTCCAAGGCATGGCAACTGTCCTAAAACTCAGAAAGCGGCGCTTTCAGTGTAAAGCGTGCCGTAGGGTTTCTGTCGCCAAAACTAGCCTGGTCAAGAAACATTGCCAAATCTCACAGCCTGTCTGGGCGAAAATCACGCAGCTTCTCATCGAGAAACAGACCAATACAGACATCGCAAGACGCCTCCACGTCTCTGTTTCTACCGTCCAGAGGCAGCTGAACGCTTTCACTTTTAAGGACAACTTTGAGACTTTACCAGAGGTCTTGAGCTGGGATGAATTCGCAAGAAACAAGGGGAAACTAGCTTTCATTGCGCAAGATTTTAAGACCAAGAAAATCATTGCTCTTCTTGAAAACAATCGGCAAACAACCATCAAGAAGCATTTCTACAAGTATTCCAGGCAAGCCAGAGAAGCAGTCAAAATCGTGACTGTTGACATGTCTGGTGCCTACATTCCTATCATTGGGAAACTATTTCCAAAGGCTGAGATTGTTCTTGACCGTTTCCACATTGCGCAGCACCTTAGTCGAGCCATGATGACCACTCGCATTGCCATCATGAAGGCATTTAACAAGACATCTCTGCCTTACAGAGCCATGAAAAATCACTGGAGAATCCTGCAAAAAGACAGCAGAAAACTCTCCGACAAGGCTTTCTACTCCAGAACCTTTCGACAAACTCTGACACCTAGAGAAATTGTCCAGAAAACCTTAGCTTTTTCGCCCGAACTCCGCTATTATTATGAACTTTACCAGCTTTTGCTTTTCCATTTTCAAGAGAAGCGTGTCAAGGCTTTCTTTGGACTCATTCACGACAATTTGGGTACTGTCAACGCAAGTTTTTCAAGAGTTTTTCGGACTTTTCTAAAGCACGAAACTTATATTACCAACGCTCTGAAGCAACCTTATTCCAATGCCAAACTGGAAGCCACTAACAAGCTTATTAAAGACATCAAACGACAAGCGTTTGGATTTCGTAACTTCAAGAACTTTAGAACCAAGATTCTCATCACTCTGAACATACAAAGAGAGAGAACGAAAATCGTTCTCTCTCGCACATAGCTTTTCATCACCCACTACAGTTGACAAAGAGCCTTTTTTTGTTTATTGATGTTCTTTTTTGAAGTTTTCGGCTTCTTCTTCTGTTGACCAGACAAAGTGCCCTGGTGTGATTTCACGCATTTCACGCTCTTGCCCATCAAGTTCAGCACTTGGGTCATACAGGGTATGAACACGTTTGCGTTCCTTAATCGGATCTGGCTCTGGAATAGCAGAGAGCAGGCTCTTTGTATAAGGGTGGATAGGATGATTGTAGACATCATCTGATGTTCCAATCTCAAGGAGTTTCCCCCAGTGCATGACCCCGATACGGTCTGAGATGTACTTGACCATAGACAGGTCATGGGCGATAAAGAGATAAGTCAGCCCTTGCTCATGTTGCAGTTTTTGCATCAAGTTAACGACTTGCGCTTGGATAGACACGTCAAGCGCTGAAATCGGCTCATCAGCGATGATGAATTTTGGCTCAACCGCTAGGGCACGAGCGATACCGATACGTTGACGTTGTCCACCTGAAAACTCATGTGGATAACGTGTCAGGTGGTCTTTGTTAAGACCTACAAGCTCTAGCAACTCCTCAACACGTTGGTCACGCTCTGCCTTGCTGTGGACGAGATTGTGAATGTCAAGTCCTTCAGCCACGATATCACGGATTTTCATACGTCCGTTAAGACTGGCTTGTGGGTCTTGGAAAATCATCTGCGCATCCTTGCGGAAGCCATGGAGCGCTTTTCCTCTAAGGTTTGAGATATTTTCACCGTTGAAAATCATCTCACCACCGTCAATGTCGTACAGTTTTAAAATCGCACGTCCGACAGTCGTCTTACCAGACCCAGACTCACCAACAAGCCCAAAAACCTCACCCTCATAGATGTCAAAGCTGACGTTGTTGATCGCCTTAACTTCGTTTGATTTTCCTTTGTTAAATGTCAGGGAAACATTTTTCAATTCCACTAACTTTTTAGAGTGGTTCACCATGTCTAGTTAGCTCCTTTCATTTTTTCCCATCTGTCCCAGCGTGCCTTGATTTTTTCAGGAACGTCCACTTTTGGTGCACGCTCATCTAAAAGCCAAGTCGCCGCATAATGGGTATCTGAAACCTTGAAAAATGGCGGTTGTTCCTCGTGGTCAATATCAAGCGCAAAGGCATTACGTGCCGCAAAGGCATCTCCTTTTGGCGGATGAAGAAGGTCTGGCGGTGTTCCTGGGATAGACTGGAGACTACCAGACTCAGTATCTGTCGTTGGCATAGAGTTTAACAAGCCCCAAGTGTAGGGGTGTTGTGGGTAATAAAAGACCTCATCAACCGTTCCGTACTCAACGATTTTACCAGCATACATAACCGCCACACGGTCAGCCATACCTGCAACCACACCCAAATCGTGCGTGATAAAGATGATAGACGACTCACGCTCTTTTTGGATTTTTTTCATCAATTGTAAAATCTGTGCTTGGATGGTCACATCAAGCGCTGTCGTCGGCTCATCGGCAATCAAGACCTGCGGGTTAGCAGCTAGGGCAATAGCGATAACCGCACGTTGACGCATCCCACCTGACCATTGGTGAGGGTAGTCGTTGATATGCTCTTCAGCATTTGGAATACCAACGTCCTTCATCAATTGGAGAGCTCTATCGAGCGCTTCTTTTTTCGAAATCTTCTCGTGAATCAAGATAGGCTCTGCAATCTGCATACCAATACGCATGGTTGGGTCAAGGCTAGTCATTGGGTCTTGGAAAATCATGGCAATATCATTGCCACGCACCTTTGTCCACTCACTCTCTGTAAGCTGTGTCAAGTCACGTCCTTGATAGAGGATTTCCCCAGAGATTTCAGCATTTTTAGCGTTCAAGCCGATAAGTGTCTTTGTGGTAACAGACTTACCAGAACCAGACTCCCCAACGATAGCCAGCGTTTCGCCCTTTTTAAGGTCAAAATTGACATCACGAATCGCCTTCACTTCCCCAGCATAAGTATGAAAATCAACGTGGAGATTTTTGACGTTTAAAAGTGTTTCTTTAGACATGTTTCTTCTCCTTAGTCGTTACTTGATTTAGGGTCAAAGGCATCACGCAAACCATCACCCAAAAGAATAAAGGCAAGTGAGATAACCACAAGAGCTAGGGCAGGTAGCACCACTTGGTAAGGGTAATATTGCAGATTTTCCTGCGCATCCGCAATCAATGAACCTAGAGACGCTGTTGGTGGTTTCACCCCAAGGTTGATGGCAGAAAGCACCGCTTCGTACATGATGGCACTTGGAATGGTCATCATGATTTGCACGATGATAATCCCAGAGATATTTGGCAAGATATGCTTAAAGGCAATCTTTGGACCACTCTCACCTAGAGAACGAGCAGCTAAGACAAAGTCCCGCTCACGATAGGACAGCGTCATGTTACGCACCTGCCTTGACATACTAGTCCAGCCTGTAAAGGCGATAGAGATGACAATCGCGGTAATCCCATTTCCTAGCAAAAGCCCAAGCATGGTCACGATAACAAGGTTCGGGATAGAAGAGACGACCTCAACGATACGCTGCATGACCGTATCGACCTTACCTCCGACATAACCTGAAACCAGACCGTAAGTCACCCCGATAATCAAGTCGATGATGGTCGCAGAAATAGCAACCAATAGAGAGATACGAATCCCTACAATCAGACGTTTTCCAAGACTACGTCCGACACTATCTGTACCAAAAAGGAAACTTTGATTGTCTGGCACACCTTGGTCTTTATAAACATTGGTGCGCTCTGTCGCTCCAGCGTACTTCATGGTACCGTTCCAAAATGGCAGATTACCACTTAGTTTTGGTGGCAAGTTACGATAAACTTCAACTTCTTTATTGTTGATAAGGGTATTTGCGGACTTACTTGAGACAAATAAGTTAGACGCTAATGAAAAGATAATCAAGAAAATCAAAAACCACATGGAGATAACGGCAAGCTTGTTTTTCTTGAGACGACGCCAAGCATCCTGCAAGAATGATAAGGCTGGTTTTTCAATTTTTTCCTGTTCACTGGTTGAACTAACCCCAACCAGTTTAAATGATTTTGTTGTGTCCATGTATCCTCCTTATTGCAAACGCACACGTGGGTCAACGATACTTGTAATAACGTCAGTTACCAAGATAGCGACCATGAGCATGGCTGCATAGACAATCGTTGTTCCCATGATAACGGGATAGTCCTTGGCTGGGATAGAAGTGACAAAGAGTTGTCCGATCCCAGGGATTGAGAAGATTTGCTCAATCAAAGCAGAACCTGTCAATAGACCAGCGGTTGTTGGACCGATAAGGGTCAAAACGGGAATCATAGAGTTGCGGTAAGCGTGCTTGATGGCAACTTGACGTCCATTTAGCCCCTTAGAGCGAGCCAGCTGGATGTAGTCTGAGTTGAGCGTTTCAATCATCTCACTTCTAAAGAAACGTGATACTGTCGCAAGCGTTGGAAGACCAAGTGCGAGCGTTGGAAGCACGGACTGTGCAAAAGTTCCCCAACCTGATAGCGGAAGAAGGTTCCACTTGAAACCAAAATAATCTAACAAGAAAAGACCGATAATGAATGAAGGCATTGAAATCGCCAAGGTCGCAAGCACACTAAGTGTTGCATCAATCTTGTCATTTTTGTGACTAGCAGAAATCCCACCAACAATGATACCGCCAACCAAACCAACAATCAAGGCTTGGATACCAAGCTGAACGGAAATACCAAGACGTTGAGCAATCATACGTCCTACAGGTTGGTTGACAGACTGATAACTTGTCCCAAAGTCACCATGGAGAACATTCCAGAGGTAGCTTAGGTATTGTTGCCAGACAGGCTTGTCTAGTCCATACTGTTTGTTCAACAAAGCAATCATCTCATCGCTAAGTTTAGGATTGTTATAAGGGGTTCCTGGCAAAATCTGCATCAGAAAGAATGAGAAAGTTACCACGACCCACAGTGTTACTAATAAAATAGCAAGGCGTTTTAAAATATACTTGACCATTATACCATTCCTTTTTTCACTAGTTTGTTTGTCGCTGTTTTAGCTATTTCCAAAAAACAATCTCAAAAAACTCATTACTATATTATCAGCTTTCTGGCAAAATAGCAAAGTTCTTTTGAAATATTGTGAAAAAAGCTAAAGCAGTTTTGACGATAAAACCCCTTAGCCTTCTTCTTTTTTCTCCTGAAATAGACCATTAACAAAAGCAAGAATTGGGGCTTGCCAATTCCTGCTTTAACGGTTAAACGACAATGTCTATTGATTATTTTTTATACGCGTGAGTAAAATCAGTATTCAAACCTGTTGTGTTTTCGACAAGTCCAGTAAGTTTTGGATTGCGAAGCGCTTTTGTATTACGGAAGTAAAGTGGGTTGTAAGCTGCCTCATCAAAGAGGATTTTCTCCGCTTCTTTATAATCCTTGGCACCAGCTTCTTGATCTGTGGCATCTGTTGTCACAGCTTTAGTATAGACTGCGTCATAAGCCTCGCTATTAAATTTACCGTAGTTGTAAGCTGCTGTTGATTGAAATAATCCATAGAACGTAGATCCTTCAGGATAATCCCCTCCCCATAATACAACTGCAACATCAAAGTTTTGGTTCTTTGTATCTTCAAGACGTTGTTTGAAAGTAACGAATTTTTCCTCAATAGTTAACCCTGGAAGATTAGACTCCCAAGTAGACTTGATATAATCCACAAGGTTCTTAGCAGCTGGGCTATCTGCGTCTGCTGTAATAGTTAGTTTAAGGCTTGTTAGACCTGCTTCAGCAAGACCTTCCTTAAAGAGCTTAGCAGCCTCTTTTACATCGTATTTATACCCTGGAGCAACATAATCTGTTAAATCTTTTCCATTTGTTAAAGTTTCAAGCTTATATGGAACAAAGGCAGTTGCTGCAGTCGAACCTGTGTCAACCGCCGCTTTGACAACAGCATCACGGTCAGTTGCCAAGTTGAGGGCTTGACGAATTTTCTTGTTATCAAGACCTTTGGTTGATCCTGACATGTTATAAGACATATATGAAGTTGTTGCCTCAAAAACATCTACAACATCTTTGTTATTCTTGTTAGCATTATAGATTGCAGAAGTTGCTGAAATATTAGCATTATCGAGTTCACCACGCTTGTACATTTGTACAGCTGTATCTGGTTTTTTGACCGTTTGGACATTTACAGTATCTGTTTTAACGTTTTTAGCATCCCAGTAGTATTTGTTTTTCTTTAACTTGAAGGTACCATTTGAGCCGTTCCATCCTGTCACAGTGTAAGGTCCAGAGTAAACTTGGTATTTAGATGCAGTAGCATAGTTTTTACCGTACTCCTTGACTGCTGACTCTTTTTGAGGCATAAAGTTAACAAATGCTAGGAAATACTTGAATTGAGGAGATGGACTTGTCAAAGTAAAGACAAGCTTAGTATCACTTTCTGCCTTAACACCAAGTTGGTTAAGGTCTGTGATTTGACCAGAGTTGATCTCAGTAGCGTTTACTACATGTGCTTCACTAACAAGGTAAGCATACTCAGACGCTGTCTCTGGATTAACGATTCGTTGCCAAGAGTAGACAAAATCTTTGGCAGTTAGTTTGCTACCGTCTGACCATTTTAGGTTGTCACGAAGAGTAATGGTATACGTTTTACCGTCATCAGAAACATCAACTTTTTTAGCAAGATCGAGTTCGAGCTTTGAGTTTTTTCCAAGTCGGTAGATATTACTTCCCGAATTTCCAATTGCTAAAGCAGAATAATGGTCTGTATTTTTAGAAATATCTAGAGTTAAAATCTCTGTTGGCACTGCCCAATTGATATCTTTTGATGAGCTTGTGCTACTAGAGCTGTTACTGCAGGCTACCAAAGTAGTCGCTGCCACTAAAGTCGCTCCTGCTGCGACGAGCCATTTTGTTTTTTTCGTCATAAACATTTCACCTCATAGTTAATTTTTTCTTAATGTCTCAAAAAGACGTTATAACGAACACCCTTATTATACCTTAAAAGTTCCTAAAAGAAAAGTTTTATTGTGTTATATTCTGAATATTTGTACAAGCCAAAATTCTCAAAGTAAGTTCTAGTCTACCCCCAAAGCTGGAAATTAGACTGAGACAAAAAAATAAGGTAGAACTTACTATGGGACAAGTTGGTAACTGACAATGAAAAACAAACACTTAACTCTCTCTGATCGCAACGATATTCAAATAGGAATCGAACAGCTAAAAACCTTCTCAGCTATCGCTACTAAGCTAGGTAAAGACCCGTCCACAATCTCAAAAGAAGTTCGCAGAAATCGAGTGGTTAAAGAAAATTCTGTGACATCCAATTGTGAGGCCTGCCCTCTACTCAAAAAGGCTCCTTACGTTTGTAATGCCTGTCCGAAAAAGAGAAGCAATTGTGGATACCAGAAACAGTTCTACTACGCAAAAAGAGCTCAGCTGGATTATGAAGCTAAGCTCTCAGATTCGAGAACAGGTGTTGCCCTAAACAAGGAAGAATTCTATCGCATGGACGAGATTGTCTCTTCTGCCATCAAAAAAGGACAACACCTCAACCACATCATCGCCTCAAATGAACTTTCGGCATCCAGAGCTTCTATCTACAGATACCTTGAAAAGGGCTATCTGTCCACAAAGCCTATTGATTTCCCCCGTGTCGTGAAATTCAGAAAGCGGAGAACCAGAAATCTCCAACCCATTCCTAAAACTGCTAGAGAAGGACGGTCTTACGAGGACTTCCAAGGCTTTCTTACTAAGAATGATATCAGCTACTGGCTGGAAATGGACACCGTTACTGGAAGGATTGGAGGAAAGGTACTTCTCACTTTTAACCTCTCCTACTGCAACTTTATTTTCGCTCGGTTACTGGATAATAAAACAGCTAATGAGGTCGCTAAACACCTCTACGCTATCAAGAATGACCTACACCAGAAAGAGATGAGCTTCTGCGAACTATTCCCTGTCATTCTGACCGATAATGGCGGTGAATTCGCTAGAGTAGACGATATCGAAATGGATGTTCGTGGAGAATCTAAACTCTTCTTCTGTGACCCAAATCGTTCTGACCAGAAGGGGAGAATTGAGAAAAATCACACGCTTATCAGAGATATTCTCCCTAAAGGAACTAGCTTCGATAACTTGACACAGGATGACATCAACCTAGTTTGTTCACATGTCAACAGCGTCAAACGAGCTTCTTTCAACGGAAAATCAGCCTATGAACTCTTTACCTTTACCTACGGTGAGAAAGTGGCAACACTTCTCGGTATCTCTAAAATTGACCCTGAAAACGTCATCCAATCACCTCGATTATTAGATAAATAATCGCTAGTTTTTATCAGAAAATAATTTCAAAATAGAAAGGAACTTGTCCCGTCCTAAATTCCAGATGACTAGAACTTACTTTGAGACGTCTCAGAGCCAGTAACTTTAGTGTACCCTTTTTTCAATATTTTCAGGCCTAAAACTCACTATTATCAGCATTTTTAGTCAAAAAAGAACTTAGTCTGAGACTAAATTCTGTTGATTTTATGCAGTTTTCTCAGAGTAACTTCTGGAAGGACGGGAACTAGAACTTACTTTGAGAATTTACCATATTTGTACAAGTATTGTCTAAAAAAACCTTAAAATATGCGTGTTTTTGGCATATTTTTACAAGAAAAAGGACCTAGTCGGCAAGCTAAGTCCTTTTTACTTATTTTTAATTATCCAAGACGTTGTCTAGCGTCTGCTACACGTTGGAAGGCTTGTCCGACATAGTTGATACTTAGCATCATCACAAGGATGAAAACAGTCGCAGGCAACCATATCCAAGCTTTATTTTGCAAAATATCCTGATTGCGAGCATAAGCAATCAAGGTTCCCAGACTCGGTGATGTCGCTGGCAAACCAAAGCCAAGGTAAGTCAGTGACGTTTCAATCCCGATATTCCCCGCAAAGTTCAGTGTCAAGTTGACAATGACAAGCGAGCTGATGTTAGGCAAAATCTCACGCAACATGATGACAATATCACTCGTTCCCAGTGTCTTAGAAGCACTGACATAGTCAAGACTGGCTTCAGATAAGACACGTGTCCTAAAAAGCCTTGCCTTTGCCGTCCAATAAAAGGCACTCATAATGAGGATAAAGTGATAAATGGTGTAAGACTTGATGACCGTCACAAATACGATGATGAGGAGCAAAATCGGCAAAATCATGATAAAGTCCACAATCCGCATCAAGATACCATCAATACGACCGCCATAGTAACCTGAAATCAGACCGACAGACACACCGATGACACTAGTGATAATCGTGATAGAAAAACCAATCAAAATCGAATTTCTAGCACCGATAATCAATTGCCCAAGAACATCACGTCCGTAAGAGTCCGTTCCTAAAAGGTGCCCCTCATAGCCTGGTGGCAGGTTTTTAGAGATGATGTTAACCCCCATGATCTTCTCTTGGTCAATAAAGAGTGAGCCGATAAAAACAAATGCCAAAATCAAAACTAACAAAGTCAGCGAAACCAAGGCTACCTTGTCTTTTAAAAATTCGCGACTAATAACGCTAAATCCTGTTGGATTGAGAGTTTTAGTTTGTGTATTTTCCTTACTCAAAAGAGAACCCCCTTCTACTTAATCCGAATACGAGGATCGACAATACTCATGATAATATCTGATAAAAGCGTTCCTAGTAGTGTCGCTAGTCCAAACATCAACAGCAGTGCCAAGATGACAGCATAATCCCGCTGAGAGATAGAGGTCAAAAAGAGCTGACCAATCCCTGGATAGGTAAAGATACTTTCAATAAACACTGACCCACCAATCAATCCTGTCAATTCATAACCTAAGAAGGACGCAATTGGTAGCAATGAGTTTCTAAAAATATGACGATTGTAAACCACACGCTCTGGCACACCCTTTGCCCTAGCTGTACGGACATAGTCCTGCGACTTGGCGTCAATGATACCTGTCCTTAGGTACTGGATAGTCCCTGTTGTGGACAAAATGGCTAGTGTAATCGCTGGCAAAATCATATGATAAAGTCTGCTAAAGAGGGCACTCACACCTGTCAATCCTGCCTCAACAGACCCTCTCGTTGGGAACCAACCTAAAACATAACCAAACAACCACAAGAGCAAAATAGCAAAGACAAAGGTTGGTGTAGAGTAGGTCAAAAAGTTATAGATGGTAATGAGCTTATCTGCAAGGGAGTTTTGATAGCGCCCTGCTATCATCCCTAGTGGCAAAGCAATGAGATAAGTCAAGATAAGAGTCAAGAGTGACAACCAAACCGTGTTATTTAACCGTTGACCAATAACGGTCAAAACAGGTTGCTTGAAAGTGATACTTTGTCCAAAGTCCCCATGCAAGATGTTGCCTAACCATTTGAAATACTGGATATAGACAGGGTCGTAGTAACCAGCTTTTATGCGCAGCTGCTCAACGACTTCTGGGCTGATTTTAGGGTCTTGCTCAAGTGCTGTGTAGGCATCCCCTGGCATCATTTTTGAAATAAAGAAGGCGATGATACTAAGGATAATCAACTGAGGTATCATCAGCAGTAAGCGCCTTAAAATTGTCTTCCACATATTAGCGACCTCCTTTGCTATCAAGAGCTACCTTATGGCTTGGTGTGATGTCCTGAAGGTCAAACACTCTGCCATTGGCATCAAAATACTGCGCCTGCTGCTCACGAAAGGCTTTTTCGGTCTCTCGTCTTTTAGCCTTATTGGCGTCACGATTGACAGGGTCAAGTGTTGGAACAGCAGATAAGAGTCGCTTGGTGTAGATATGACGAGGGTCGCTATAGATTTCAGCTTTTTTTCCTGTCTCTACGAAACGTCCACGATACATGATATAAAGCTCATCACACATATGACGAACAACCCCTAGGTCATGGGAGATAAAGAGATAGCTGACGTTAAACTCCTCTTGGATACGCTTCATGTAGTTGAGGATCTGCGCTTGTACGGACAAGTCAAGGGCAGACACTGGCTCATCTGCGATGATGAGACGAGGGTTACTGGCTAGAGCACGTGCAACGCCGATACGCTGACGTTGCCCACCTGAAAACTCATGTGGATACTTGTAGAGCGCTTCCTCACCAAGACCAATCGTGTCCAGTAAAGACAGCACTTTTTGGCGTTCTTCGCCTGCTGACAAGCGCTCAAAATTGCGGATAGGCTCTGCGATGATGTCTAGAATACGCTTTTTAGGATTAAAACTAGAGAGCGAGTCTTGGAAAATCATCTGCACGTTTTTGCTAAAATGCTCCTTGTCACGGCGTTGCTTGTTGGTGACGTCCTTGCCCTCATAAAAGACCTTGCCAGAAGTCGCTTTTTCAAGACCGATAATGGTTTTTCCAATCGTTGACTTGCCAGAGCCAGACTCTCCTACCAGACCATAGGTCTTACCAGCCTCGATATGCAAGTCAACACCATCCACAGCATAGACATAGTCTGTCACACGGTTGAAAAAGCCACTGCGAATCGGATAATGAACCTTTAAATCTTTCACTTCAATAAATCCCATAGCTATCTCTCACTTTCAAAGTCAAAATATTTATAGCAGGTGCAGCGGACAAAATGCCCTGGTGACACTTCGTGTAAGCTTGGATGAGCTTCGTGCTTATCATCTGCTATCCATTTGATACGTGGTGCAAAGCGGCAACCTTCTCGCTTGATATTAGCAATAGACGGAACGGCACCAGCAATGACATAAAGCTCCTCGTCATCACGGTCAACCTGTGGGTTGGAGCGTAAAAGCGAGCGTGTGTAGGGGTGCTTTGGATGTAAGAAAAGCTCTTCTACTGGAGCAATCTCGACAAACTCGCCTGCATACATGACCGCCACACGGTCTGCCGTCTCAGCAACGACCCCAAGGTCGTGTGTAATCAAGATAATCCCTGACTTGGTTTCTTCTTGGATGTCCTTTAGCAAGTCCAAAATCTGCGCTTGAATGGTCACATCAAGGGCTGTTGTCGGCTCATCTGCGATGATAACTGCAGGTTTACAAGACAGTGCCATAGCAATCCCGACACGTTGGCGCATCCCACCAGAAAGCTCATGAGGGTATTGGTTATAGGTACGCTTTGGATTTGGAATGCCAACTTGGTCTAAAAGCTCCAGCACACGTGCCTCACGCTCTTTATCCGTCATTTTCTTGTGGAAATAGAGTGCCTCATCAATCTGTGCCCCAACAGTCATCAAAGGATTGAGCGAAGCTAATGGATCTTGGAAAATCATGCCGATGTCATTTCCACGGATGGTATTAAAGGCTTCTTCGGATAAGCCAACGAGATTTTGCCCTTTGTAGTTAATCTCGCCTGTGATTTTGGTGTTGTTGGGGTTGTGTAGTCCCATAATGGCAGTCGCTAGAGTAGACTTGCCACAGCCAGACTCCCCAACGATAGCGACGATTTCGTTTTCCTTTACCTCCAGTGAGACATCATCAACGGCGTCATAGAAGTCATCTCGTATCCTAAAGCCAACATGCAAGTCCTTTATATCTAATAGCGTATCACTTGTCATTGTTTTTCCTTTCTTAGTGTATAGAAAAAGAGGAGAAGGCTTGTATCAAACGTTTCGTTTGATACCTCCTACCTCCTCAATGTCATCAAGACTATTTATCAGCTACGCCCTTATTTGAGACAACTTCGATGTTGTTAACCATACCTGCTTTTGCTCCAATTTCAGTATCGTAAGCTTTGACACGTTTATTGACTGCTACAACAGCATTTATCTCAAAGAGTGGGACAGCGTAGAGTTGCTCATTAGAGTACTCTTGCCATTCTTTGTAGGCTTTGATACGGTAGTCTTTGTCCATGGCTTTTTCAGAGACAAGTTTCTTAAAGAGCTTGTTTTGTTTTTCAGAGACAAAGCCTGTGTAGTTCATGTTTGTTGTATCTGGTCCCCAAAGTCCGAGTGGTGATGGGTCAAATCCTGTACCAAAAGCACCTAAGAACATATCTACTGAACTATCACTCTTTTGCACTTCTTCATAGAAGGCATTCTTTTCCATGGTACGTCCACCATAGAGCTCTACCTTGACACCGATTTCTTTCCACCATGCGATATACTGCTGAATCATAGACTCAAAGGCATCGCCACGCTGAGGTGCTGCAAGGGTGAGCTTGAAGGATTTACCTTTAGGGTCTTCAACGTAGCCGTCGTTATTAGTGTCCTTGTAGCCTGCTTCTTTGAGCAATTTTTTCGCCTTATCTTGGTTAAAGCTGTAGCTCTTGACATCATCAGAGTGAAGGTCTCCAAAGAAACTAATCTCAAGCGTTGTCGCTGGGTACCAAAGTCCATTGTAAACAGACTCACCAATCTTTTTATTGTCAAGGGCGTAAGCGAGCGCTTGACGGAGTTTGACATTGCTTGCTTTAGCGCTTGAGTTCATGACACGCTTGTCATTTTCAATCTTACCAAGCTTGAAGCCAAGATAGTGAAGCGTGTTTTCTTTTGAGCCTAGCAAAGTGACATTGCTCAAATCTTTGAACTGGTCATACTGGTCACTTGGGATATTTGTGATGTCGTAGTGTCCTGCCTTGACCTCTTGAGCGATAGTGTCTGGCGATACCACATCCACCTTGAGGTTCTTGGTTTTTGGCTCACCCTTGTAGTAGTTAGGGTTTGCTTCGTAGACGACTGACTCCCCTGAGACGACGCTTTTAATCTTGTAAGGTCCCATGCCGACAAACTTAGCTGTTCTAGCGTAGTCGCTCTTTTCCCAATCTTGGACAGGGATGTCTTTAAAGATATGTTGTGGAGCGACATAGTTAGGCAGGTAGCTCACATAAGTCATGGATGGGTTCATCTCGCTGTAGTGGAGAACGGCTGTGTAGTCGTCTTTCTTTTCCACACCTGAGATGGTATCAGTCTTGCCTTCGTGGTAGTCTGCCATACCGACAATACCAGCAAAACCATCAGAATAGCGGATACCCGTGTAGTCTTTACTTCCGATTTGATAGATGGTAAAGATATAGTCGTCAATAGTAAATGGCTGACCATCTGACCACTTGTAGTCCTTACCTGTCAGTGTAACGGTAACGGTCTTTGCATCATTGTCAAACTTGACAGAAGCTAGACCAGAGTCATCGATCTGTAGATTTTTATCACTACCAAACATAGACTCATCCACATAACCTGCGAAATTAAGGTCGATAGATTGTACAGCTATCTCATCCATAAAGATACCCGTACCGCCTGATGAGTCCACAATAGCAGCGTTCAAAGTAGCGTTAGGCTTAGCTGTTCCCTTGTTTTTCACTGTTGTAGGGAGCGAGCTTTGGTCTACGCTCTTACTGGATGATGATTTGTTGCCACATGCTGCTAAAGCGCTTACTGCAAGCAAAGTCACACCTGCTGTTATAAACCATTTTGACTTCTTCATATAAACTACCTCTTTTTCTTTTGACATCCCTTATCGATCTCTCGTAAGAAGTACTTTTATTTTACCTTAAATTTTTCTAAAAAGAAAGTCTTTTTGTCATTATTTTCTGAATATTTGTGCAACAAAACGCTTTAAATCCTTTATTTTCAAGGCATTTGCCTTTTTTAAGTGAGAAAGTCTTTTTTCTTCTTTTGATTTCTATGGTATAATGTGTGTATGAAAAATACTCGATTTTCTTTTGCCTTAAAGGCTATTTTTCTGTCTGTTTTGCTATGCTTTGGATTGGCGACAAGCTCTGCTTTGGCACAGGATTTTGACGCTACGGCTGAGCATGCTATCGCTGTCGAGGCAAGTACAGGCAAGATTTTATATGAAAAAGACGCTAATACACCAGACGGTATCGCCTCCATCACAAAACTCTTGACCATTTATCTGGTTTATAAGGACATCAAAGAAGGCAAGCTCTCTTGGAATACCAAAGTCGACATCTCAGACTATGCCTATGACCTGACGACCGACTCACTGGCTAGTAACGTCCCTATGGAAAAACGGCAGTACACGGTCAAAGAGCTAGTCAATGCTTCTCTAGTCGCTAGTGCTAACAGCGCAGCCATTGCCCTTGCCGAAAAAGTCGGAGGAAGCGAGTCCAAGTTTGTCGATATGATGAGCGCTCAACTCAAAGAGTGGGGGATAACGGACGCTAGTCTGGTCAATAGCTCTGGGCTCAACAACAGCATGCTGGGCGACAATATCTATCCAGGCTCTAGCAGTGACGCTGAAAACATGATGAGCGCTAAGGATGTCGCTATCGTGGCGAGACATCTGATTTTGGACTTTCCAGAGGTGCTGGATATCACGAGCCAGTCGACCAGTGATTTTGACGGGGTGACTATGACCAGCTCAAACCTCATGCTCAAGTACATGACTAGCTACCGTGACGGCGTTGATGGGCTCAAGACCGGAACAACTGACCTTGCTGGTGCTTGCTTTGTCGGCACGACCGAGGAAAATGGCATGCGCATTATCACGGTTATCCTAAACGCTGATAATGGCGATACGGACAGCACTGCTCGCTTCACTGCTACCAACAACCTCATGAACTACATCTACACGACCTACACCGTGCAGACCGTTCTTGAAAAAGGGCAAAGCTACAAAAACAGCACCGTAGAAGTGCTCGATGGGAAAAAACCTGATGTGAGTGCCGTTGCTAAAGACACCTTCAAGGTCATCACACCACGCACGACAGCTTCTACTGCCCTCACCTTTGACCTCAAGAAAGAAACACCGACCGCTCCTGTAACAAAAGGGCAAACGGTAGCCACCCTAACCTACAAGGATAAGAGCTTAGTGGGCTCTGGCTACCTAGATGGTGAACCTAGTGTCCAGATGGTCGCTAAAAATGACGTCAAGCGTAGCTTCTTCCTCAAAGTCTGGTGGAACCACTTCGTTCGCTACGTCAACGAGAAATTATAAAAAAGATTGGAAACGATGTTTCCCATCTTTTTTCTTATCCAACTGAACCTTCCATCTCGTAGGAGATGAGACGGTTAAGCTCAACGGCGTACTCCATTGGGAGTTCTTTTGTGAATGGCTCAACAAAGCCCATGACAATCATCTCGGTTGCTTCGCTCTCAGAAAGTCCACGGCTCATGAGATAGTAGAGCTGTTCTTCTGAAATCTTAGAGACCTTGGCTTCATGCTCAAGAGCCACTTGCGAGTTGTGAATTTCATTAAATGGGATAGTGTCTGAAGCTGACAAGTCATCCATGATGATGGTGTCACACTCGATATGACTGACAGATTTTTTCGAGTTCTTGGCAAAGGTCACCTGTCCACGGTAGTCTACCTTACCACCACCTTTTGCGATAGACTTAGAGACGATAGAGGAGCTTGTGTGCGGAGCGTTGTGAATCATCTTAGCCCCTGTGTCTTGGTGCTGTCCTTTATTGGCAAAGGCGATAGAGAGCATAGTCCCACGAGCACCCTCACCGTCTAGGTAGACAGACGGGTACTTCATAGTCGTCTTAGCACCCAAGTTACCATCAATCCACTCAACAGTAGCGTCTTTCTTTGCTGTAGCACGTTTGGTGACAAGGTTGTAAACATTGTCAGACCAGTTTTGGATAGTAGTGTAGCGCATGTAGGCACCGTCCAATGCAAAAATCTCAACGATAGCCGCATGCAAGCTGTTGCTTGAGTAGGTCGGTGCGGTACAGCCCTCGACATAGTGGACACTAGCGCCCTCATCAACGATAATCAAGGTACGCTCAAACTGCCCTGTGTTTTCGTTATTGATACGGAAATAAGTCTGCAAGGGAATGTCCACTTTGACACCCTTTGGTACATAGATAAAGGTACCTCCTGACCAGACAGCAGAGTTGAGCGCAGCTAGTTTATTGTCCGTTGGAGGGACAAGCTTAGCAAAATACTGCTTGAAAAGGTCTGGATACTCCTTTAGAGCGGAGTCGGTATCGGTAAAGATGATACCTAGCTTTTCAAACTCGTCTTTCATGTTGTGGTAGACGACTTCTGACTCATACTGAGCAGAAGCTCCTGCTAGATAAGCACGCTCTGCCTCTGGGATACCGATACGCTCAAAGGTTTCCTTGATCTTGTCTGGCACTTCATCCCAAGAGCGAGCAGGCTTGTCAGACGGCTTTTGATAGTAGATGAGGTCATCAAAATCAATCTCAGACAAGTCTGGTCCCCACTCTTGCATGGGCATTTTGTTAAAGGTTTCTAGCGACTTGAGACGAAAATCAAGCATCCACTCTGGCTCGCCTTTAGCGCTTGAGAGCTCTCTTACAACGGCTTCACTAAGCCCTTTACCTGTAGAGTAGATAGGCTCGACATCGTCGTGAAAGCCAAATTTATATTCTCCTAAGTCGATGGGCTTAGGTTCTACTTTTTCATTTACTTCAGACATAGGTTTCTCTCTTTCATTTGTCATCTGTTCTCTCGATTGCTTTTTTGAGGGCATTCCAAGAGAGGGTCGCACATTTTATCCTTTGGGGAAATTTTGAAACACCTGCTAGATACTGGGCTTCTCCGAGTGCTTTTTGGCTGTCCTCTTGTTGTCCTTGAACCATTTTTGAAAAACTATCCGCTAAGGTCAGTGCTTCTTCTTTGGTCTTTCCAATAACAGCGTCTGTCATCATGCTTGAGGAGGCTGTTGAGATGGTACAGCCATCTCCTGAGAAGGCAATATCCGAGATGACGTCGCCGTCAAACTGGACAGATAAGCTAATCACATCACCACAGGTGGGATTGTTGAGCACGATTTGCTCGACATCATCAAGTGTCCCGTGATGATGAGGATTTTTAGAGTGGTCAGCGACCACAGCCATGTAAAGACTATCTAATCTAGAGAGTGCCATTGAAAAACTCCTTTGTTTTGATAATTGCCTCAATCAGCTTGTCACAGTCCTCTTTGCTATTGTAGAGGTAAAAGCTTGCCCGCACAGCAGAATTGAGCCCAAGGTGATTGATCAAAGGTTGAGCACAGTGGTGCCCTGCTCGCACAGCCACACCCTCGTAGTCAAGAGCTGTTGCGACATCATGTGGGTGAAGCCCGTCTAGATTAAAGGCAATGACACCGACATGCTTGTCTGCGTCCTTTGGTCCATAGACTGTAAGACCAGAGATAGCTTGTAGTTTTGGCAGGGTATAGCGCATCAGCTCACGCTCATGCTCATAGACACGCTCCATACCAATCGCTTCTAAATAATCAATAGCAGCACCAAGCCCGATAGCGCCAGCGATGTTTGGCGTGCCCGCTTCAAACTTCCAAGGCAATTCTTTCCAAGTCGCCGAGTCTTCGTAGACAAAGTCAATCATCTCACCACCAAACTCAACAGGCGACATGCGCTCTAGGATTTCCTCCTTGCCATAGAGGACACCGATACCCGTTGGGGCTAACATCTTGTGCCCTGAAAAAGCGAGAAAGTCGCAGTCCAAATCACGCACATCAACTGGCATGTGTGGCACAGACTGCGCACCGTCAACAACCATATAAGCGCCAACAGCGTGCGCTCGCTCTGCGATTGCCTTAATCGGTGTCAATGCTCCTAGGACATTTGAGACATGGGCGAGACTGACAAACTTGGTCTTAGGAGATAGCTTGCTGTAAAGGTCGTCAAGATCGAGCGCTCCGTCCTTTAGGTAAGCATAGACCAATTTTGCACCTGTCTTTTGGCACGCTTGCTGCCAAGGGATGACATTGGAGTGGTGCTCCATGATAGAGATGAGCACCTCATCTCCCGGCTGCAAGACCTCCTCAGCAAAGCGTCCGACCCAGTTGAGCCCTGTCGTTGTCCCTCGTGTAAAGAGGACTTCCTTGGTCGTTTTTGCTCCGATAAAGGCACGCACTTTCTCACGTGCCGCTTCGTACTTGGCGGTTGAGCGCTCTGCTAGGGTGTGCACACCTCGGTGGACATTGGCATTGTCCTCTTGATAATAGCGCTCTAAGACGTCTAAAACCGCTTTTGGTTTTTGTGTAGTGGCAGCATTGTCCAGATAGACCAAGGGTTCGTCATTGACAATTTGGTCTAAAATGGGAAAATCTGCTGCTTTTTTTGCGAGTTCTTCTGTCATGACTATCTCTTTTCCAGCTTGCTATCGATAACGTCAATCATCTCATCACGCACAGCTTTTATCGGAATCTCGGTGATAACCGTACCTAAGAATCCACGAATGACCAGCTGTTCCGCTGTTTTTTGATCCAAGCCACGGCTCATGAGATAATACAAGTCCTCTGGGTCAACTTGCCCGATAGAGGCAGCGTGTCCAGCAGTGACGTCATTTTCATCGATGAGGAGAATTGGATTAGCGTCACTTCTTGCCTTGTCGGACAACATCAAGACACGGCTCTCCTGCTGAGCGTCGGCACCTTTAGCGCCCTTGATGATATGTCCGATACCGTTAAAGGTCAATGTCCCACGCTCTAGGATAACCCCGTGCTGCAGGATATGCCCGACAGAGTTGCAGCCGTAGTTGGTGACACGTGTGTCAATCCCTTGAACTTGACGTCCTGATGAGACAGCTACCACCTTGAGATTGGCATGACTGCCGTCACCTATCAAGTCAGAGTCAAAGTCAGCGATGACATTGCCTTCATTCATAACCCCAAGTGCCCAGTCAATGGTCGCATCACGTCCGTGGCGCCCACGGCGGCTAATATAGGTGGTCACATGCTCACCCAAACGGTCAATGGCTGAAAACTTGACCTGTGCACCGTCAGCAGCGATAACCTCAACACTGATGTTAGCAGTCGCTTTTGTACTTCCTTGCCCGAGACTCTCAAAGCGCTCAAGGTAGCTGACACTGCTGTTTTTTCCTACAATGATAAGGACGTGCTTGTTAAAAGGTGTATCGCTATCGCTGTCTTGATAGAAAATCCCTTCAACAACTGTCTCCACCTCGACATTGTCTGGCACATATAGAACCGCTGCACTGTTAAAATAAGCCGTGTGATAGGCTGCTAGCTTATCCTCGTCGTAGCTAGCTGCGCTACCGAAAGCTGCCTCAATCACCTCTGGAATCTCATCAAGAGCGCTTGCTAGGTCTGTAAAGACAACTCCTTTTTCGCTAAGTTCACTTGGCATTTGCTCAAGAATAGTTTGTGTCCCTACTTGCACCAGCTTTGGATTGTCCCCAAGTGCTGTAAAGTCAGGAACGTTAGCTGAGAGTGGGCTGTCTGAGATGGTACCGTCTCCAAGGTTCCAGCGATGAAACTTGACACGCTCAATCTTTGGCAGTGCCAACTCTTCTATCACATCATAGGCTTTTAGGCGACGCTCTCTTAGCCAGTCAGGCTCTGCATGTGCCCTTGAGAAGTCTAAAATAGCTTCTTTTGTCATCATTTCCTCCTTCTAGTATGGTAAAATAGCAAGCCATGTGCTTACACTTCTTCTTTGTATTCGATACCGAGCTCTTCTGCGATTTTAGCGTAGCCTTCTTTTTCAAGGCGAGCAGCCAAGTCAGCCCCGCCAGAGAGAACGACACGTCCGTCCATCATGACATGGACCACATCTGGTGTGATGTAGTTGAGCAAGCGCTGATAGTGAGTGATAATCATAGCGCCAAAGCCTTCGCCACGCATAGCATTGACCCCTTTTGAGACGACCTTGAGAGCGTCAATGTCAAGCCCAGAGTCAATCTCATCAAGCAGCGCAAACTTAGGCTCTAACATCAAAAGCTGCAAAATTTCGTTACGCTTTTTCTCACCACCTGAGAAACCTTCGTTGAGGTAGCGCTCTGCCATTTCCTCTTTCATGCCAAGCAGCGCCATTTTCTCATCCAGCTTTGTGATAAAGTCAATGACTGAAATCTTGTCCTCATCTGCTTTTCCTGCGTTCATCGCTGCACGGATAAACTCAGCATTGGTGATACCTGGGATTTCAGATGGATACTGCATAGCAAGAAACAGACCTAGTCTTGCACGCTCATCCACTTCAAGCTCGAGAATATTTTCCCCGTCAAATAAAATCTCGCCTTCTGTGACTTCGTAGTTTGGATTTCCCATGATGGCAGCAGACAAGGTCGACTTACCTGTCCCGTTTGGACCCATGATTGCTGCGATTTCACCTGTTTTCAAGGTCAAATTCAAGCCTTTTAAGATTTCCTTGTCTTCAATAGACACATGAAGATTTTTGATTTCAAGTACAGACATCTATGTTACTCCTTTTTCCATTATTACTAAGGGCAAATCTTGCTCTAGACTAAGTGTTTGTAATGATTATTATAACAAAAAAGCGCTAGGCTTTCTATTTTGGCGTTTTGGATTTAAGAAAATGACTGAAACTCTTTCAGTCATTTTTGTTTATTTACGACGGTACTCGTCTTGTTTACGTTTGCGGTAGGCTTTATTGCCGATGAACTTAAAGGCATTAAAGAGAGGCGTGCGATTTTCACCCCAAATACCAAGCCCTTCGATGAAAATCTCAAGGGCAAACAAGAGTCCAAATATCAAAAGCACACCACCAAAGCGGCTAGAGACATTTAACAAGAGAGCAATCAAAGAAAAGATAAAAGCAATAGCATAAACCATCCAGACCGCTCCTCTATGGCTAAAGCCCATCGAAAGCAACCTGTGGTGCAGGTGCAATTTATCTGGCTCGTAGAACTTTTGACCAGATAGCGTCCGCCTGATGATGGCAACAACCGTATCAAGGATAGGCACACCAAGGATGATAACAGGTGTGACCACCGCAACGGCTGTTGAATTTTTCAAACCTTGCAGAGACAAAACCCCAATCATAAAGCCAATAAATAGCGCTCCAGTATCCCCTAGATAGATACTTGCAGGATGATAATTGTAAGGGAAAAAGCCTGCAATAGCCGCTACCATGACCAAGATGGTCAAAGTCAAAAACAAATCCGCCTTAGGCAGGAAAAAGTAAGACACAATAGCCATGGTCACAAGGCTAATAATAGAGACCCCACTCACTAAGCCATCTAAACCATCAATGAGATTGATAGCATTGGTAATAGCGACAATCCACAAAATGGTCAAAAAGCAGGTCACAAGCGGATTAAAGTGGATGAGCGGTCCTCCAAAAGGAAACTTAAAACTGTCAAAACGAAAATCTGTAAATGCCCAGACAATGGTCGCTGCAATGACAATTCCAAGGAGCTTAGGCAGAGGTTTTAGCTCAAAGATATCGTCTAAATAACCCGTCACCACAATCACCAAAGCCCCAATGACAACTGGTAAGATATAAACCTGATAAGGCTCACGCCACCAAGGATAGGTGTAGTCCTTTGAGATTAAAGGTAAAATCACCAAGGTAGCAATGACGAAGGTTAAAAAGATAGCTAAACCACCACCACTGGGCATATCCACCTTGTTAATCCGACGTGCATTGGGATGGTCTACTGCTCCTACTTTCAGTGAAAAACGTCTCACAAGTGGCGTTAGAATAGCTGATAGGAGACAAGTCCCAAGGAGCACCAAAAAAAGATTTATTGTCATTGATTTATCCCATCTTAATCAACTGTAAACGGCTAATAGCGTCATCAACAATCAACTGCACACCGTGCTCTTGCAAGTAAGCACGTGTTTTCTTGGACTGACTAGCATGCTCAAGTAACCTAGCATACATGAGATTAGCATAGTAGCTTGGCTGGTCTTTGATGTCCAATAAAACCGTCATGTAATAGCCATCCTGCTCCTTGTAGAGCTCAGACGCTTCTGTCTCAAAGTCCACAGCTTTTGAAAAGCTAATAGCATCTTCAAGTTTTGGAAAGAAGAAAACGTAATGCACATAGTCTGTTTCTGGCCCATCAAGAGCTTCTGGCTCTCTAGTTGCCTCACCCTCTAAAGCCTCTTCCATCATCTGCTCGAGCTGTTCGAGCTTTTCATGCGCTTGTGTATCGCCTTTTGATTGCATGGTTTTCTCAAGCGTTTTGAAAAATTCCTCTGGTGACATCTGTGATACATCGCCAAACTCCGCTAAATCATCAAAGTTTAAGTCCTTGTCAATCTCAGACTTGGTCACAAAGACATCAATGCGGTCTTTTCGTGGAGTCACTCGAAAACTGAGCATACCGCTGTTTTTAAAATTATCTGGCAAGTCTAGCTCATCCATGACACTGTAGAAAAACTCCTCTGTCTTTTCCTGCGGCAAAAGAAAGTCCTTCAACTCCATGCCACGATCTGCTAAATCTTCCATACTGATTGTAATTTTCAGTGTTGTTTCACTAATTTGTTTCATT
The DNA here is from genome assembly GCF_900459405.1 of Streptococcus hyointestinalis. Classification (NCBI taxonomy): domain Bacteria; kingdom Bacillati; phylum Bacillota; class Bacilli; order Lactobacillales; family Streptococcaceae; genus Streptococcus; species Streptococcus hyointestinalis. The sequence goes on along the minus strand of NZ_UHFN01000007.1, from coordinate 358,746 downwards.
TCCATACTAATCTACCTCGTACGAGTCGTCTTGAGAAATCAACTGTTATCAATCTCTCGCTCTAATGTATTATACAGAAAAAGTCTGCTTTGTGCAATCCACAAGAAAAAAAGAGGCAAGGAAACAAGAAAACCTTGGCTCTTTTTATTTTTTAGGCTACTACCATTTTAAGGATTAGGTAGAGGATGATAAGTGTTCCTAGGATGATACGGTATTTCCCAAAAACGGTGAAATCGTGCTTTTTGACATAGCTTGTCAAGAAACGAATAGCATACAAGCTGACGATAAAGGCTGTGATACTTGCAGCTAGTAAAATCAAAACTTGGTTAAAAGTCAGGTGATTGCCGTCAAGGAAAAACTTGACCATTTTAAGGCCACTGTAGCCAAACATGGTCGGAATGGCAAGGAAAAAGGTGAAGTCAGCAGCCACAGAACGACTAGTGCCTACGATAATCGCCCCTAAAATCGTAGCTCCTGAACGGCTTGTCCCAGGGATGATACTCAAAACCTGAAAACACCCAATCCAAAAAGCTGTCTTATAAGGCATGCGAGCAAGTGAGGTCACCTCTGGGACGACATCTTGATTGCGCTTTTCAATCCAGATAAAAGCAATCCCGTAGACAATCAATGCAAGAGCAATGGTAAACAGCGATGTAAAGTGCTCTTCAAACCAGTTGTCAAAGGGTACTGCAATCACAATGGATGGAATGCAGGCAATCACCACCTTGAGCCAGAGCTGCCAAGTCAGACGAATTTCCTTTGCTGACTTGCCGGGCTGAAAGGGATTGAGACGTTCAAAGTAAATGACCATAACCGCTAGAATAGCTCCCAGCTGGATAACGATATTGAACATCTCCATAAAGCTAGCTGATTGTTTGAGGTTGACGAACTCCTGCAGCAGCAGCAAGTGCCCTGTACTTGATACTGGCAACCACTCCGTAATCCCCTCAACAATCCCAAAGAGGATAGCTTTCAATAATTCAAGCAGTAACATAATGTCTCCTTAGTTTTAGTGCTTTCATTATACCATATTGTCACAAGCACCGCCAATACGATTGACAGGCTCTTTTTGACTAGAAGGCGCCTCCGCCTCCACCGCCACCTCCGCCGGTAAAGCCACCAGAAACCCCAGTTCCTGAACTTGCTGGCAAACTAAAGCTTGAAGCGGACGCAACGCCTGTAACACTTGCGGTATAATGGCTGGCTGATAGGGCAAAGGCATAGTTGAAATCTGAAAATGTAACAGTAGCAAAACTATCTGGCAAGCGCATACCATGAACACGCAGTGCCTTTTCAACCTTGTCAGCGTAGCCAAACAGAGTCGCATAGACCAAGATACGGTTCCAAACAACGATACTCTCAAGCTCTGCACGCTCAAAGGTTTTGACCGCTAAAAGCATTTGCTTAAAGCTGTGCCATTGATAAAGCCTATAAGCGCCCTCCTTGGTCACTACACCTTTAGTCTGAAGAGGCTTCATCAAGTGATACACAAGCCCCGCATAACCAAGCGCCAAGACCACTAAATAAGCATAAGCTGGCCAAAGCTGTGGCAGTGTCATCAAAATATAAGCAAAGAGACAAAGACTAACTAAGCCAAAGCTAAAAGCCCAAATGTAGATAAGGTAGCTCGCTAGGGTCTCACGATTAGTCAAATCACGGTAAGGCGAGTCAATGCCTTTAGCTGCAAGCTCAGAATCAACATCCCTGTCAACAGCAGCTGTGCGCTCATTGAGCAAACGAGAGATAGAGCGTGAGCTTTTTTTCATCTCATCCTCCAGCTGACTGCCACTGTAGCGTTTTTCTAAGCGAGCTAGGGTCTTGTCATAGTCATAAGCATAGTCTGAAAAGAGAGTCTTAACCGTCTTGACCTCGGCGTCACCAAAGGCAAGCTTGAGAAAGTCTAGCTCATAATCCGTAGCACGCTCTAGCTTGTCAAAAGAAAGCTCATGCCCATCATAGCTTAAAACCTTGCGGTCAATCAAATCTAGTATGGTTGCTTGAGCAAGATTGGTAAAGCTGATGTCACTGGAATTGCCGTTTTGGGCGTCCTCAAGTGTCGTTGCATAGACACTATTTGCGACCAGCAGAGGCGAGAGGTCTTCAGGCACCTCATAGAGCCTGTCATGCTTTTCAAAGCGAGCAAAGCGGTTGATACGCCAGACAAAGACCACAAGAAAGATAAGACCCACAGCGCCTGCCACAAGGATAATCACTGGAATCTCTTTTCCAAAACGTGTCAACTTTTCTTGGTATTGCTTGACCAGCAGTTTCTCTTGCTTTAGGATAATGGCTTTACGCTTACTTGCAATCGGATGAGCCACACTTGTCAAGTAGCTCCTATCCCAATACCCATGCAACTCCAGCTTGCCATCGACATTTTTTCGTGTAAGAGTGTAGGTCTTATCGGTCAAGCTTGCCTGTAAACTTGGTGTAAACGCACCCAAATGCCCCCAGAGCTTGCTGTCCTTGACCGCTTTGTCTGTTGAAACGCTAAAACGCACATTCTCTAGAGATACATCCCAGTTCGTAATCGGTAGCCACCTCAGCTCCGCTATGTCCTGATAAGCATAGAGCATGTTCTTTAAATGCCAGCTCACCGTGACTGTGACCTTGTCGTCCTCATAGCCTTTATTGTAGATTTTGAGCTTGTAGCCAGCCTCCTCCTTTGTTAATTCCCAGTGGACTTTGGCAGACCTTTTCTTGCCATTTCTGAAAATAACAGCAGACACTTTTGGCTCTTTGTCGACACTAAAGCCCTCTGGCATTCTGTCTGTTCCTAGAGTGACAATCTGACCGTTATAGTCGGTATCAAACTGATAGCTGATTTGCTGCTTAAAGTCTGCGCTATTATCCTGATGAATGCGCAACTCTCCCTTATAATCTGGAATACTGTACTCCACATCATCTGCCAAAACACTAGGCATGAGAAAGAGCAACATAGCGCTCACTAAATAAACAATCCCTTTTTTCATGGCGCTCCTCCTTTGTCTTAATTATACCATAAAATTAAGACAAAAAAACAAGCTAAAAACAGCTTGTTGATTAGTGGGAACGGTTGAAGCGAAAAGCAAGTCCTAAAAGGTAAAAAAGAAGGATGAGCCAAACCAGCAAGGCTATAAAGGAGGTGTCTGTTAGCTGGTAGCCAGTACTAGCATAGAGGTAGTTGCTGCTGGCGCCAAAAAAGCTAAAGGAAACAACTGTTTTGACCATATCATTTGTGAACATCAGCATGGGCAAAAAACTGCCTAGAGCCATAACCAGCATGCTACACATGGCTGCCTGCACCTGCGTTTGACACACCAGTGCAATGACAAAGTTAATGGCAATATAAGCTAACGCCGTCAAAATGGTGACAAGACTGTAAACCAGCCAATTGTCAACAGGTCTTTGAAAAAGAAATGGCAGGAGAATAAGCGATAAAACCGAGAGGATGAGAGGATAGGCGATGACAGAAATGGCATAATCTAGCTGATGTACCCCTGTCAAAATCAAGGTTCTGATATTCTTTTTCTCCTTTTCCTCAGCGACTATCAGCGTCACAAAAGAACCTGCCGTCACGCTATAGACAAGCCCTGTCCCAAAAGACAGCAGCATGGCGTCAGCGCTAGGACCTAAAAGCGACATCAAGTAAACATCTACAATCGGGCTCAACACCACCACTAAAAGCACTTTATTGGTCACGATATACTGCCACTTTAACCACAATAAACTACGCATACTATTTGTCATCGAATCTCTCTCCTGTCACCTGAATGAAAACACTCTCAAGGGTTGGCTCTAAGCTGTGAATGCTAGCGGCTTTCCCAAGATAAAGCCCGACATCTTCTTGAGGAACGAGCTTAACCTCACCAGAGAGCATGCGCACCTCCACTCTGTCATCATCACGATAACGCTCTAAAATGTCCTGAGGGCTGCCATACTCACAGATACGCCCACGGTGCAGCAGCGCCAGCTTATCACAGAGCATTGTCGCTTCTTGCATGTCATGAGTGGTCAAAAAAATCGTCATGCCATTTTCCTTAAGCTCGAGGAGAAGCTCATGTACCTTTTGAGACATGACAGGGTCTAAGCCTGACGTTGGCTCATCTAAAAAGACAATCTTTGGCTCATGTAAAATCGCTCGGATGAGAAACATGCGCTGCCGCATTCCTGTGGATAACTTCTCCGCTCTGGTCTTTCGACTCTCCCACAAATCAAGACGTCTAAGCAAAGCCTCCAAGCGCTCCATTGGCACCCTATGAAAACGTGCAAAAAAGGCTAGGTTTTGGTACAAGCTCATCTTTTCATAAAAACCAACCGTATCACTCATAATACCTAAGTTGACCATATCATCTGCGACGAGCTGACTAGACTCTTTTCCAAGCACAAGAGCTGTGCCGCTCTTAGGCGTCAGTTGACCTGTTAGGATATTGATTGTCGTTGTCTTTCCTGCACCAGACGGACCTAGAAAGCCAAAAATCTCGCCCTCATTCACCTCAAAACTGATGTCATCTAAAGCAGTCTTTTCATGAAAGCTGCACACCAGATGATTTACCTCTATAACAGTCATATTTTCCCTTTCTAAAAATATCTATATAGGATAGATTACACTAATATATCATTTTTGACCATGACATACATGTCATGGTCAAAAATTTGTTCTCGTTTTATAATAACACTATCAAAATAAAGGAGGTAACCACCATGGGTACTGCTATGGCTATTTACGCTGGTGCTAAGTTTGTTGTCGCTGGCGGACTTATTATTTACGGTTTAACACACCGTTAAGTCAACTTCACTTTAGCCTTGATTTAGATTTCTAAATCAAGGCTTTTTCAATGCAAATCTCTTTCCATTTCTTCAGAAATCCTTTGATAAAGAATATCATCTTCTAAAAATCTTGCCTCTTCTAGCGCTCTGTCATAGTGTAATAGTGCCTCTCTTCTTTTTCCTTCAACTAACATAGCATATTTTCCATTCATCATATGATATATAGGGATAGACTTGCTATCCGAATGTTTTAGTATTAACCGTTTAAAAGTTGGTCTCAGTTTTGAAAATTTCTCCAAAGTATTAGACCAAATCATAACACCACATAGCGTGACACACAGTTTTATCTCTAACTCTAAAAAAAGCTCATCATCATTATCTATAGATATTATGATAGCAAGTATATCGTTAATTTTCTCTTTAGAGTACAAATCTTCTCTACCTGAAATATACACTAGATAAAAATTCATCCAAAGGATTTCATTGACTGTAATCCTCTGTATATTAAAAATTTTACTTTGAACTTCTTTAAAAAGTTCCTCACCATAGGTCGTATCCTTACTATGCAACATCTCCATTTCTGTTGATAAAATCGTTAAAGTAAGTTGTTCGTCAGATGGCAAATTATCATAATATTTTTCAAATATCGTATCTATAATCTCTTCTTTTTTCGCTTTTCTATCACTATCATCATATGTTGATAGACGAATAAATTCCACCTTTAGTTTGAGATAATCCTTTGATTCAGACGTAAGCAGTTCAAATAAATCTATCTCTAAACGCTCAGCCAGGTAAAAAGCTGTAGGAATTTTCATCATAGTCTCCCCAGCTTCTATACGTGCTAATTGTCTAGCTGTTAGACGACTCTCATCACTACAGACTCCTTCACGAGATAAACCTAATTGTTCACGCTTTCGTCTAATTTTCTCTCCTAATATTATTTGTAGTTGTTTATCCTCCATAGAATCCCTCCTTCTTCATATTATAACATTTTCAATTTGTCCATGACATGTATGTCATAGACAGATTGAATTTTTCTTTATATAGTTTATTAGACTAACAAAAAGAAAGGAGATTTCTATGACATTTGCATCATTTTTATGGATATTATTCCACTAAAAAATAGGTCTTGAAAAACAAGACCTATTTTTATTTTAGAAATCTGCAACGTTGTGGTAAACTTTTTGCACGTCGTCATCGGCTTCAAGGGCGTCGATGAGTTTTTCAAAGACTTCGAGGTCTTCGCCCTCAAGAGTGACCTCAGATTGTGGAATCATCTCAAGCTCAGTCACTTGGAACTCTTCGATACCGTTGGCACGAAGAGCTTCAATCCCCTTGTGCAAGTCAGTTGGTGCTGTGTAGACAGTGACAACACCGTCTTCTGCTTCAACGTCATCCACATCAACGTCTGCTTCGAGCAATTGCTCAAAGATACTGTCTGCGTCATCTCCAGCAAAGACGATAACGCCTTTTTTGTCAAAGAGGTAAGATACAGAGCCAGACGCTCCCATGTTACCGCCATTTTTACCGTAGGCTGAACGCACGTTGGCAGCAGTACGGTTGACGTTTGAGGTGAGGGTATCTACGATAATCATAGAACCATTTGGTCCAAAGCCCTCATAGCGCCCTTCAACAAAGGTCTCATCTGTATTTCCTTTAGCCTTGTCAATGGCTTTATCAATAACGTGTTTTGGTACTTGCGCTTGCTTAGCACGCTCCAAAACAAACTTCAAAGCTGAGTTTGACTCTGGGTCTGGCTCACCTTTTTTGGCAGCAACATAGATTTCAACACCAAATTTAGCATAAATTTTTGAGTTTGCACCATCTTTGGCAGTTTTCTTGGCAACAATATTGGCCCATTTACGTCCCATTCTGGTCTCCTTTTTGTCTAATAATGATAAACACGGCTGTTAAAAAACAGTCAAATCTTCTTTATTATAGCACGTTTCATCTAAAATGTTAATCTCTTTTACCAACTCGCTTGCATACTAGCTAGTAAATCATCTGCTGTCATGCTTGGCAGCACCCGCACCCGATCAAGAGACAGCAGCCCATCGCTGTACTCTGCCAAACCTTCATTGGTCGTGACAGCCAGTTTATAACTTTGCCCTGCCGTTTGCAAGGTTGTCTCGTTGTAGCGCCCAGACGGATAAGCAAGGGCGATAGTATCTTGTGACAAATTGCTGTCCAAAAAGCTCTTGCTGCCTGTCATCTCGCTACTTTGGCGCTCTGGCGTTTGTACTGACAAGTCAGGGTGTGTGACGGTATGCGCTTGAAAGGACATGCCGTTTTGCTTCATCTCTTGCATCTGCTCAAGAGTGAGATTAGCAGCATTGCCATTTTCCACAAAGCTTGTGATGACATTATTGGTAGCTTTGGCGCTGTATTTTTTGAGAATAGGGTAAGCCTGCGTGTAAAAGTCCTCATCCCCATCATCAAAGGTCAGCCAAACCACCTTTTGGCTGGGCAAGCTATTTTCAGTCAGCGCCTTATAAGCCTCCTCTGGCGAGAGGAAATAATAGCCCTCCTCCTTTAAGCGCTTGATGTGCGTTTCAAAAACGCTGGGTGAGACGATGAGGTTGGCGCTAGCTGCTTCTGACGGATCCATGTCATGAATGGCATGATACATCAAAATCGGAATGCGAACAGGCTCGTCTTGCTTTTGCCAGCTCACTTCTTCTGCTTTTTCTTCACTTTGTGTCGTTGATGTGCTAGTGCTTTGCTTGCTACTTGAGGTGATTGTGGTCTTTTCAGCTGTTTTGTCCTCAGAGAGAAAAGCTTTTGAGAGCGCAAAAGCCCCCAGTAAACAAAAACCTACAAAAACAAAACCAAGCGCTAATAGAGCTTTATAAGATGACTTTCTTTTTCTGCGACGACGCATAACTTCCTCCTAAATAATCATTCCTCTTAATTGTACCACCAATACAGACACTTGACTAGAACTTTTAAAAAACAGAGAGTGAAACGACAAAATCGGTCATTTCGTAGAAATGCGATTTTGTCGTTTCACCTCCGCACAGTTGAGTAGGGCTATAACAGTTGATTTATCAACTGTTATAGCCCACTCAACCACTGCGTCTCGTACATCAGTCTATAAAATAAATAGAAGCTGGGAATTTTTATCCCAACTTCTGTCTTGTGATTAAAACATGTCAATCAAGAGTTGTTTGAGTTCTTCGATGTATGGCTGACGTGGGTTAGCTGGTGTGCATTGGTCGTCATAGGCAAGGACAGCCAACTCATCCACAGCAGCGTCAAAGGCTTCTTTTGTGACACCGTTAGCTGATAGGGTTGGTGTGACGTCAACCGCTGTCATCAGGTCATTGATACGTTGGCAGAGCGCTTCGACAAGGTCAGCGTCTGTCTTGCCTTTGAGTCCGACAGCACGAGCAATATCAGCATAGTCTTTTTGACCACGGTAAACTTCGTAACGTGGGTAGACACTACGTTTGACATTACCAGAGACACCGTTGTAGCGGATAACGTGCTGCATAGCAATAGAAATGGCTAAACCATGTGGCAACTCAAACTCACCACCTAGCTTATGAGCGATAGAGTGGTTGATACCAAGGAAGGCATTTGAGAAAGCCATACCAGCAAGTGTCGCTGCGTAGTGCATGTTTTCACGTGCCAACTCACCCTCAAGCGTTGGGTGTTGTGGGTCATACTTGTAAGACGCTTCCAAGTTTTCAAGAACTAGCTTGATAGCCTCTAGTGACCAAGGGCGTGTGAAGTCTGACGCCATAACAGACACGTAAGACTCAAGAGCGTGTGATAGCGTGTCAAGCCCTGACCAAGCACAAGTGCGTTTTGGCACTGTCATGACAAACTCTGGGTCGACAATGGCAACCTGTGGTGTCAATTCATAGTCTGTCAATGGGTATTTGACATGGGTGTGGTCGTCAGTGATAACAGCGTATGGTGTCACTTCTGAACCTGTACCAGATGTTGTTGGGATACAGAAGAGACGTGTTTCAGCTTGGTGTTTGAACTTGACGATACGTTTACGAATATCGATGAATTTTTGTTGGAGACAAAGGAAGAGCTCGCTAACAGCTTCATAGCTTTCAAGGAAGCCTTCTTCTTGGTCAAGAGAGTATTCGTAGATATAGCGGGCAATTTTCGCTGCGTCCATAGCAGAACCACCACCGACAGCGATGATTGTGTCTGGCTTGAAGCTTGCCATTTGTTTAGCAATCTCGATGGTTTGTCCAAGTGTTGGGTCTGGCTTGATAGTGCCGTAAAGTGAGGTCACGACTTTTTCCTCACGAAGAGCTAGCTGAGCAAGCACCGTGTCTACAAAGCCAAACTGCACCATACCTGGGTCAGCAACAATCAAGGCACGTGTCATCACTTCTGACTCGTCTTGAAGGTAAGAGATAGCATTTTTTTCGTAGTAGATTTTTTCTGGTAAACGTACCCATTGTGGACGGTTACGACGTTTAGCGACAGTTTTGATATTCAAGAGGTCGCCAGTTGATAAATTGTGTGACAATGAATTTTTCCCCCATGATCCTGTTCCAAGTGTTAGACTGGCTTTAAGGGCATCTGTGTAAATATCACCGATACCACCGATAGAGTCTGGCTGATTGACAAGCACACGAGAAGCTTTGACCTTGTCGCCAAATTCAGAAACAAATGGGTCTGCTTGTGAGCCGATTTGGATAGCCGCATTGTGCCCAGCACCTTGGTAATCAAGAAGGGCAGAGACAATCTCAACACCGTCTGTACGGTCTTTTGCTTTATAAACAGAAAGGAGTGGAGAGAGCTTTTCAGATGAGAGTTTTTCGCCGATATTTTTCTTATCAAGCTCAAAGAGAAGCACGTCTTTGCCTTCAGGAAGTTCAACACCTGCCTGCTCACAAATCCAAGCGGCATTGCGTCCAGCAACAGGACCATTGACACCGTGGTGGTCGTTAAAAACAAAGTCCTCAAACTTCTTGTAATCTTTTTTCGGCACCAAATAAGCGCCTTTTTCCTGCATCTTAGTCAACCATTCTTTGTAAATCGGCGCTTCAACGACAGCAGAGTTTTCTGTCGCACAGATCATACCATTATCAAAACGTTTTGACATGAGTAAATCCTCAACCGCACGGTCAAGATAAGCAGTGTGGTCGACATAAACCGCACCATTTCCAGCACCAACACCCATAGATGGATTACCAGATTTAAGAGCGGCATTGACCATACCAGGTCCACCAGTCGCTAGGATAGAAGCAATCTTTTTGTTTTGGATAAGGGCTGATGTGTTGGCAATAGATGGCACTTCAATCCATTGGATAATGTTTTCTGGTGCGCCAGCTTCAATAGCTGCCTCGTAGAGGATTTTCGCAGCGTGTGCTGAACAGTTTTGCGCCTGTGGGTGGAAAGCAAAAACAATAGCATTGCGTGTTTTGAGCGCCACCAAAATCTTGAACATGGTCGTTGATGTTGGGTTGGTCGTTGGGACAATCCCTGCTAAAACACCAAGCGGTGCTGCGATTTGGACTTGACCTGAAATCTTGTCCTCGCCAATGATACCAACGGTTTTCTCATCTTTGATAGAATTGTAGATATTTTCAGTCGCAAAGTGGTTTTTGGTATCCTTATCCTCAACCACACCACGTTTGGTTTCAGCGACTGCTTCCTGGGCAAGCTCTAAGGAATGCTCAGACCCTGCAAGCGCCATAGCAGCAACGATTTTATCCACTTGCTCTTGTGAGTAAGTCGCATAAAGTGCCTCTGCTGCTAGCGCTTTTTCAACCAAGCTATCTGTGTAGGCAATCGCCTGCTCCTCTACAGATAATTCTACTGTTTGTGCTTTCTTAACCATTTCTCTTCCTCCATAGTCTTATGTCAATAATAACGAAAAAATATCTTTGTGATTTTCTTCACCTAGTATTGTACATTATTTCACAAAAAAATGCAACCGTTTTCTGTGTTTTTTACATTATTTTTCGACAATTCAAAAAACAGCCCAAAAGGACTGTTCTTCTTTTCTACTTGACATAGATGGCGATGGCTTTGTTGACGTAGTTAGCTGTGCCACGACCACCTGCTTGGTCAATAAAATCTGTAAAGCGCTGATCTGTGACATAAAGCTCACCCAGACCCTTTAGAATGTCATCTGTGCACTCGTAAAAATGCTCGCTGATGTAGTCTTTTAGCGCCTTGACCTGGGCTTGAACTTCCTCGGTATCTGCTGGCAAGTCCTGCATGCGTCCAAAGCTAACAAATAATAAACGCAAGTCATCTACAGCAGACGGCAGCTCTTCTTGAGTGCGCTTGGCAAAGTCTTGATAAGCCTCGGTGTCTCCCCATTTTTCCTTAGCTTCTTTTTGAAAAGCTAGGACTTCCTCTTTTGTGTAACTCAGCATAGTGAGCCCTCCTTTTTTCTCCTGCAAATGCTTGAGACGATTAATTTTCTGTGTTAGCGCTCTGCTCTCTTGCTGCAGAGAAGCAAGCTGCTGCCCTAACAGGATATATCTATCGTCCCTTGAGCACATCAAGAGTGTTTTTATCGTCTCAAGAGGAAAAGACAGGTCACGAAAATATAAAATCATCTGCAATCGACTAAGAGCCGTCCCATCATAATAGCGGTAGCCATTTTCAGCGACAATCGTTGGCTTTAACAAACCAATCTTATCGTAATAATGCAGCGTCCTGATACTAACACCTGATAGGTGACTCACTTCTTTTACCGTTTTCATGATTTTTCCTCTCTACAGCTAGTATAAAGGATACCCTAAGGGGAGAGTCAAGCCTTTAGCGCAACATTTTTGGAATCCGCCCCCAGTTTTGCTCAAGAACTTGGCTATTGCCTAGCTGATAGACGGTGTCTGCCTGCTGGGTCATAGCGTCCCAAGGAAGCTTACCAATCCGTGTCACAAAGTCCACCTGCCCTTTGAGGCTGGCGAGGTGTTTTTGCCCAGCTTTAGAAAAGCCCAGCACATGCACAGCTTCTGGCAAGGGAGCCTCTTTAGCATTGACTAGGATGTAAGTGAGGATACGTCTAACACGTGCCTTGGTGTAGCGTTTGGTGCTGACCGTATCCACCAAGTCCCACGCACTAGTCGCTGTCTTGATAGCGGACTGAATGCGATGCGCAAGCTCGTGATTGACCTGATAGACCTCGGTCAAATCCTGATGTGTGATAATCTGGTAACGCAAAAAGTCAAAATAATCCGCCCAGCTGACCTGCGGCTGACTGCGTAGAAGCGCAGCATTTGGCATGACACTATCGATAAAAGCATCGTCTCCTCGGTGCTTACGGATACTGGTCGCTGAAGCGAACTGCTCTCTTTTTTCCTGCGAATGGTAACCTGCGCCAAGGCGCTTGATAGGGTTGAGTGAAATACCATGAGGTCTTGCTGCCTTAGAATAGCTCAGCGCTAGGATATGATTGGGCGTTGCTCCAGAAAAAGGACTGCCTGTGAACTTCTCCCACATAGCTTGCGTCTTTTGCGGATAGGAGAGCGCCTCAGGCAGACTCTCAAGATAAGCAGCCATCTCCTCTTTGTGCGCTATGTAGCTGTCGCCAATAGCGTTGTAATCCAGCATTTCCTCCGTGCCAAAGATCAAGTTATCCACACCCAGCCTAGAGAGAATAGCCACCGCTCCCTGTGCAAAGTAATCCGCCGCCTGCACCGCTACCAAAAAAGGCAACTCCACCACCAAATCAGCCCCGCACTCAAGCGCCATCTGCGTGCGTGTCCACTTGTCCACAAGAGCTGGCTCACCACGCTGGACAAAATTGCCACTCATAGCGACAATCTTGAGCCCCTGTGCCTGCTCCAGCAGGTACTTGTGCCCATTGTGCAGCGGATTAAACTCTGCGATGATTCCTGTTGTGGTCATCTCACTTCTCCGCTACGAAGAACCAGCGTAAGCTCTCGTCTGTCGGTGCTTGGTCGCTAAAGTCTGCATAGACTTGGACCTTGCTAAAGCCAGCTTCTTTTAGCAATTTTTCAAAAGTTGCTATCGGGTAGGTGCGCTCCTCGTGCAACTCATCTCGTCTAGTGAAGCGACCGTCCTCTTCCTTGACAAAGAAAGTCAGCTCGTGAGCAATAGAGTGCGGCTCTTCTCCCTCATAAGTGTCCCAGACAAAGGCAAAGTCCTCGTAATTTTCATGATAAGCGTAGCCTGGGAAAATGTCGTCCATCTGATGAATAGAGTGCACGTCAAACAAAAAGCGACCACCTGTTTTCAGGACACTTGCCACCTGTGAAAAGACCTGAGCAACAGCTTTTTCATCAGGCATGTAGCAGAGACTGTCTGAATAGCAGGTCACCACATCAAAAGTGCCAACTCCTGCCATATCCAGCATGTCTGCCTGTACCAAATCCAGCTGCGCCTGCTCACACTCAGCACGCTTTTGTGCTACCTCTAACATCTCATAGCTCAAATCAAGCCCCGTCACCTCAAAGCCTGCCTTGGCAAAGCGCACCGCTTGGATACCAGTCCCACAAGCCAGCTCTAGGATAGAGTGCGCCTTTTCTGGAAAATGCCGTAAACTAAAGGCTGTCCAAGCGTCATAGAGGCTATCGTCCATAATCTCGTCATAGACTGCCGCAAAGGTTTCATAACTTGCCATTTTATCCTCATTTCTAACAAAAGAGACTGCAACATCCGCCACAGTCTAGCTTGGTTAATCTTCTAAAAAGGCTGTGACATCAAGGCTGTCCGCCTCATGCCATAGCTTTTCAAGGTTGTAGTGTTCACGCTCATCTTGGGAGAAGATGTGCACAACGACACTGCCAAGGTCAAGAAGTACCCAGCCTGTCTTGCTATCGCCCTCATGATGACTACTATCGCCACCGGCTTCTTTGACCTTCTCACGGATATTATCCGCTATCGCCTCTAGTTGACGGCTGTTCATAGCGGAAGCAATGACAAAATAATCCGTGATACTGGTTAGCTTTGTCACATCTAAAACAAGCATGTCCTCAGCACGCTTCTCATCAGCAGCCTTCAAAACTACTGTTAACAATTCTTGCTCTTTCATAGGTTCCTTTCTGTGATTTCGTTTGTAATAAAAGTATGATATGTCTATTTTAAATAGCTTATGTAAGCATTATAAGTCTCAATAGTCTGTGGGTAGATAGGGTGTGCTTTTTGAGCGAGAAAGGCAACGGTTCTTGCTGTCTCGTAAGCGACTGCCCTATCAAGTGAAGATGTGGCAATCTCCCTTGCCTCATCGACCCCAGGAAAGTCTCTGCCGTCCTCTATGTAGTCGGCAACGTAGATGATTTTATCCAGTAGGCTCATCTCTTTTGAGCCCACCGTGTGGGTCTCAATACTGTGTAAAATCTCAGCGTCACTAAGCTCCAAATCTTCTTTGATTTTGTAGATACCGACTACACCATGCCAGATATTATTGCCCCAGTTTTTGAGGTCGCTATCCAGCTGATATTTGTCAATTAAAGCCAAAAAGTCCTCATCAGACACTTCCTTGGCGTAGTCATGTAAAAGCCCAGCTAGACCAGCCTTTGTCTCGTCTGCACCATAGCGCTTAGCTAGCCTAATAGCTGCTGCTTCAACACCCAAAGAGTGCTCTAAGCGTTTTTTTGACATCTGCTCTGCCATTTTCGCAAGTAAATCCTCTCGGCTAATAGCAAGATACGATTCATAGCTCATCGGTATAGCCCTTCTTTCTCGATATAATCTAGCACAGCTTGAGGCAAGAGAAAGTTTGGTTTTTTGCCTTCCTCAAGCTGGCGTCGAATCAGACTGGATGAGATGTCAAGTAGCGGCACATCCACCCAGATGACAGGATAAGACGTCCCTGCCTTGTACTTAGGACGTTGCACGCCGACAAACTGCACCATCTGGATCAGCTCTGAAATGCGGTGCCACTTGGGCAGATAAGCCACCATGTCCGCTCCGATGATAAAGTAATAATCCACATCTGGATTTTTCTCGGTCAGAAGCTTCATGGTGTCATAGGTGTAGCTAATGCCCTTTCTCTCAAGCTCAATGGTCTCAATACCAAGTCCTTCGATGTCACGCACAGCCAGCTCAAGCATTCTCAAGCGATGTTTTTCGCTAATGGTTGTCTTTTTATCCACATGCGGAGGTTGGTATTCAGGCATCAGAAGAACCTCATCAAGCCCTAGCTGCTGGCGCACTTGGTCAGCAATGGTCAAATGCGCATTGTGGACAGGATTAAAATTCCCACCCAAAAGCCCAATTTGCTTACGGTTACTTGTGACTTTTTCTTCCTCTAACTCCACCTTGGTAAAAGGTGTTAATAATTCTAATGCCATAAATTCCTCCTAAAAGAAGCGCTTATAGCGCCTTGACTTTGACCGATAGTTTGCGGTTTTCCTTGCGGGCTGACTGCTTGTAGAGAATGAGAATGCGCCCAATTTTAAGCACAGTATCACACCCAATCTCCTCTTCTAAGATGTCAGCTACGTCGTGGATGTCCTCATCTGTATTTTGTAAGAGTTGAACTTTAATCAACTCACGAGCGTCAAGTGCGTTTCTGACACTTGTCTTAATCTGGTCGTTGAGACCGTTTTTGCCAATCTGTACAATTGGCTTCATGCTATGTGCTTCTGACTTTAAAAAAGCACGTTGTTTTGATGTTAATGCCATATGTTTTCCTCGTCTTTAAATAATCGCTTTTCTCAGCACAACAGCGACACCCTTTGGTGCCCAAGCAGCTAACACAACTGGCTTATCTTGACTAGCATTGACACGCACCCAGCCAAGACCAGAGTAAACCACATCCATCTTGTCCTTAATGGTAAATTCATGGCGAACAAGCTCTGGGAAGTTTTCAAGCGTTTTAGCACTTGGCGGTTGTAAGAGCTGTCCGACATGCTTGTCGTAAAAAGCATCTGCGCCAGCCAGTTTTGTCCTGTGGATATTTAGGTTATTGTCCATATAGACAGTGAAGCCCTGCTTTTGCCCTTCTACAAAGTCAAAGCGAGCAAGACCACCTAAAAAGAGCGTCTGCTCTGGATTGAGCTGGTAGGTTTTGGGCTTGATTTCTTTTTTAGGGCTGACGTATTTCAAATCCTTGGCTGAGAGATAGTGCGCCATCTGGTGGCGGTGGATAATCCCCGGTGTGTCAAATAGGAAACTACCGTCATCCAGCGGAATTTCAATCTTATCAAGCGTCGTGCCAGGAAAACGTGACGTGGTAATGGTGTCCTTGTCTCCTGTAATCTCACGGATAATGGCGTTGATAAGTGTTGATTTGCCGACATTGGTCACCCCAACGATGTAGACATCTCGTCCCTTTCTCAGGCGCTCAATAGTCGCTATCAAGTCTTTGATAGCTTGGTGGTTTTGCGCAGAGGTCAAGACCACATCAAGTGGACGCAAGCCCTCCTCATGCGCACGCTCTAGGAGCCAATTTTTTATTTTGCTGTCCTTGACAGACTTTGGTAGGATGTCTTTTTTATTGCCGACAAGAAGGATGTCATTGCCAGAAACAAAGCGAGCAAGCCCTGGGATGAGCGAGCCATTGACATCAAAAATGTCAATCACGTTGACCACAAGCGCGTTGCTATCGCCAACTTCGTGAAGCAATTTTAAAAAGTCATCGTCACTCATTTGTACATCTGTGATGTCATTGTAGTGACGCAGTCTAAAGCAGCGCTGGCAATAGAGCTGTCCTGTCTCTAAGCCCTTTTCAAGGGCAGCCTTTGGGGTGTAGCCCAGCGCTTTTGAATCTTCTGTTTGAATGGGTGCACCGCAACCGATGCAAGATAATGTTTCGTTCATTAAATTCCTTTTTGATAGGTTAGTTTTCCGTATTTTTTCTCAAGTTTACGCCAAATGCGGCGCTCACGAAAGCGATTGAACTTGGTATTCCAAGCGTCTGATGTCACTAATGGCTTGACCAAAACCGAGCGAATGCCAGCCCTGTGGCTAGCACGAATATCGGTCATGAGCTGATCGCCCACCATGATAACCTCATCTGGCGAGAAACCATAGCGCTCCATGGCAATCTTGATGCCCCGTGTGAAAGGCTTCATAGCACGACTGACAAAGTCCACGCCAAATAAAGACACCGCACGCTCGACACGTGAATGCTTGTTATTTGAAACCACGACAATGGCAATATCTGCTGTTGTCATTTCATCAATCCAAGCACGCACTTCAGCGGTGCCGTCTGGATTGTCCCAAGCAATCAAGGTGTTGTCTAAATCTACTAAAACGGCATGAATGCCGTGCTTAAGCAGGTCTTCTGCTTTTAAATCATATACTGCCTCAACCATAAAGGTCGGCCTATAATCGTCTATACTCACATGTTACTCCAAAAGGTTAGTTTAGCTTTTATTTTACCATATTTTGGCTTATAAGGCGAATTGAAAATGCCTTGCCAAAGGCAAAACATTTTACTGAGATGATCTGGGTGTGTTATCCACCACTTTGTAAAGGACAAGCCACTCAATAATAGCAAGCACTAGTAAGCATATAAATGCCATCTGGCTGCCTTTTGCAGTTGCTTGGCTCTGGCTGATATTAGACGCAGACTGGCTAATAGCAACTATAAGGGACGCTAGCGTTGTTCCAACAGCTCCCGCAAACTGTTGCAGGGTGTTAAAGATAGCATTGGCGTCTGAGCGATTTTTTTCAGGGACACCCTTTTGCCCGCTGGTCATGATATTGCCAAAGGCAATCCCCATCCCACACATAAAGATAATGTAAATAGCGGTCAAATAGCCATTTTGCAAGTGACGCCCAAAGACAGAAAAGAGCGCAAGAGCAATCACAATCAAGCTCGTTCCAAACAAAATCGGTTTTTTAGCGCCTAGCCTATCTAGCAAATAACCGCTAAATGGCGAGCAAGACGCTCCCAGAAATGCTGCTGGAAAAACCAAGAGCCCCGCGATAGTCGCACTTGAGTGATTGACCAGCTGGATATAGTTTGGAATCAAGAAGGACATGCCAAGATTGACCGTCTGAAAGAGGAAAAAGGCAAGCACATGCCCTGCAAAAATCGGATTTTTCAAGACATCAAGAGCGATGATAGGCTGCGTGAGCTTTTGACTGCGCTTGATGAGAAGGACAAGCCCACAAACACCCAGCAAGAACCAAGCCCAGACCTCAGGCTGGTAAAAAGCGTACTCTGCTAGATTATTAAGCGCTAAAATTAAGCCGATAAACAGCGCTAAGATAGCTAAAAAGCTGATGACATCAAGAATTTCAAAGACAACCTTTGTCTTTTGCTCAATCGCTGTCACGCCTAAGATAAAGGAGATGATGAGTATAGGAAGCAGCAAGATAAAAATGTAGCGCCAGCCAAGACTGGAAGCCACAAAGCCACCAAAGGTAGGACCGACCGCAGGCGCAACCGCAGTAATCAAAGTGCCGACCCCCATCATGGTCCCAATCTTACTCATAGGCACCTGATCTAGGATGATATTAAACATCAAAGGCAGTGCGATCCCGACACCTATCCCCTGAATGACACGCCCAAAAAGCAGCAACCCAAAGCTTGGTGCGACAATATCCACCAAAAGCCCGATGATAAAAAGAATATTAGCTGCGCAAAAGAGTGTCTTGGTCTTAAAAGAGCGTTTGAGATAGGCTGATAAAGGCACCACCAGAGCTACGACCAAAAGATAAATGGTGGTCATCCACTGCACGGTAGAGGTGTTGATATGAAACGTTTTCATCAAAATGGGAAAGGTAATATTCATAGCCGTCTCAACGACAACGCCACAAAATGACAGCAAGCCAACAGCAATCACTGCTCTGATGACTTTTGCGGATAAAGTTTCTTCGGACATTACAGCCTAGCTCCTTTCTTTCTAAGCTTTTCTACGAGCAAATCTTGAATGGAAATCAGCATGACTGCTAAGATGATAAGCACCATGCCAAATAGGTCACTGGCATAAAAATGCTCTCCAAAAATCAGCACAGTCAGAAGCACAGACGAAATCGGCTCAACGGACGCTAAAAGGCTGCCTTTGACCGCTCCGATAATAGTTGTTCCCTTTAAAAAAGCCGTATAGGCAAAGAGCGTCCCAATACCAATAATGCCAATGTAAGCTAATAAAGAGCGGACGTCTACTGGGTAGTGATAGGTCCACGCCTGCGTCAAAAGGCTAAAGAGCACACCACCAAAGAGCATGCTCACCCCAAGCACCAAGAGACTCCCCCATTTGCGAATGGCATTGACCGGAATCAAGATATAAGCCACATAGGTAAAGGCGGATAAAATCCCCCAGAAAAGCCCTGCTGGCGTCAGCGCAAGGCTAGCTAGCTGACCGTGCGTTGCCATGATAAAGGTTCCAAACACAGCCAAAAAAATAGAGATGATCTCAACCCATCTCGGCAACTGCCGTTTTTTGATACTGGCTAAAACGATGATAATAACGGGTGCCATGTACTGCAAGACCGTAGCTGTCCCAGCATTGGTGTAAGAAATGGCTTTTAGATAAGCGTATTGATTGGCTACCAAACCAAAGCAGGAAAAGATAAGCATTGTCACCAGAAACTCCTTGTCCCTAAGCGCTGCTCTTACCTTAGCAAAGTCGCTTATCGCAACCACTCCTAATAGACAAATCCCCGAAATCAATAGCCGAATAGACGATAAAGCATTGATATTAAGACCATGAGACAAAAGATACTGCCCACTAATGCCCGAAATCCCCCAAGCAATACCTGCAATCAGTGTCAACAGCACACCAACTCCTTGTTTAGACATAACCCCTCCTTAATCATCTTTCTTCATTATAGCAAAAAGCTAGTGCCAAAACAATGACACAAAGGAAAAAGCTCTTAGATAAAACAACCATTTGATATTTTATAATTCCAATCATTTACTTACCCTTGGGAACAGCGTAAGTTCGAAAAGTTCGCTCAGCGGCAATCGAATACAATGATTTCAAATCCAGATAATCCCTGTATAGAATATGAGGATGTTATCTCTGAACAAGGAATTCTTAATAAAGATGTTTGTTCAAAAGATGCTGAAAAAAACGGAATCATATTCACTGAAGAAGATATTCTTTATGGTAAGCTTCGTCCTTACCTACATAACTGGCTAAATCCTGATTTCAAAGGAGTTGCAGTGGGAGACTGGTGGGTTTTACGTCCAATAAATATGGACAAGAATTTTTTGTATTGGTTGATTCAGACACCTCAATATGATAATGCAGCTAATCAGTCTTCAGGAACAAAAATGCCAAGAGCCGATTGGAAATTGGTATCAAATACTGATTTTTATGTACCTATCTCAAATGAGGAGCAAGCTAAAATTGCTGGTCTATTTGAGAAAATAAATACCCTCATCACCCTTCATCAGCGTAAGTGTTTTGGTTTCAAAAATGTGGGCATTTTTATGAAAGATCTGGTTTCTGATAAAAAATTAGGTTCTAAAACATATTTTAATACTCTTTATGATACATTATTGAGAGGAGGTTTATCATTTTATGATAGAAACAATGAATTCTGAAACAATGTTATTTTGTGATTATTATAAGCAATGGATTATGGTCTACAAAGAGGGAGCTATCCGCCCTGTGACCATGAAAAAGTACCATATGGCTCATCGCTGGCTTGAAAAGTTGGTGCCAACATTACAGATACAGCAGTTGGATCGCTTTTCTTATCAAAAATTATTAAATCAATATGCAAGCGTTCATGAAAAACAAACTACAATGGATTTTCATCACCACTTAAAATGTGCCATTATGGATGCTGTTGATGAGGGACTTATTCAGCGAGACCCAACACGTAAAGCCATCATTAAAGGCAAACAACCACGTGCTAAGAAACCTAAGTTTCTCAATCAGTACGAACTCCACAAACTCCTTGATGACCTTGATTTAGCCCCGCAAATTAATATGGATTGGTTGATTTTATTGATTGCCAAAACTGGCTTACGTTTTTCAGAAGCGCTCGCTCTAACCCCAAAAGATTTTGATTTAACGCGACAAACACTTTCCGTCTCAAAAACATGGGATTATAAAGGCGACGGTGGCTTTTTACCGACTAAAAATCAATCCTCCATTAGAAAAATTCCTATCGATTGGCAAACAGTTATTCAGTTTGCAGAGTTACTCAAAAACCTACCCGAGGATAAGCCTATTTTCGTAACAGGTAAAATTTATAATTCTACCGTAAATGACCGACTAGCTAGACATTGTAAAAATGCTGGCATTCCTATCATTTCTATTCATGGTTTACGCCATACCCATGCCTCACTGCTCCTCTTTGCAGGCGTTTCTATCGCAAGTGTAGCAAGACGACTTGGGCACTCTAATATGACGACCACTCAAAAAACATATCTCCATATTATTAACGAGCTAGAGAGTAAAGACATTGACATCATTATGCGCTCACTATCCAGTTTAAATTCCTAAAAAATAGACCTTGAATCAACTTCAAGGTCTATTTGATTAGTTAAATAATGGAGCAATTTCTGGCATCAAAACATCTTTAAAGTCTTTGATCATTGCACTAAAGAACTTGAATTTTTTAACGGGTTCCTCTGTTGCCTCTTTATAAGCTGCATAGTTAGCTTTTTCCTTTAATTTGTTTTCATTGGCTAGCTTGCCATCTTTAAAATGATAAGCCTCGTACTTAACATCCTCGAAATCAACAAACCATTTCTCGGAAAATTGTCTGATTTCCTTTTCAATAGCTGATTGGCGCAGTTGATTGACAATGATAGAGACATCCTGATTTTCATACTTTTCCTTATGATTGATAATATCTTCAAGAACACCTTCTAGAAGAGCACCCAGTTTTGGATTATCTTCTGAATAGGCCGCTATAGTATCTTTGATTTCAGCCAGTTTCTTTTCATACTCTGCTTCGCTTTCGACATCACCAAGAGAATCGACAAAACCACTAATCAAATCAATAATATAATCGTAATCAACAGTGATTTTATCAACAGCTACAAGCTCATAGTCATCAGTAATTGTATCGTTTGCATTCCCCTCGCCTGGCTCGTCTGTTTTCAACTCTGCTAAAACATTTTTATAAACCGCCGCATAATCCTCGTATTCTTCTTGTGAAAAATGATTCTCTGTCAAAATGTGCGGGTCATAATCTGTGAAGGCTTTTAGATGATTAAATGAATGGTCTAAGCCTCTAAAGTCAGCGATAAATTGTATCTTTTGCTCTTTAGACAAAGAAATAACTTCTTGAGGTGTCTCTGCTAAAAGACGAACAATTTTCAAGGAAGTAATAAACTCTTCTTTAACAGTCTCAAAGTCTTCTGCTAAAGGCTCACCTTCTCCACCACGTGAATATAAGGCTAATGCCGAATTGATAGCTTCTTTGAATGCTTGTGGTGATTGGAAAGTGACGATTTGACCGTATTGTTTTTTCGTATCAAACAGGCGATTGGTACGTGAGAAAGCTTGAATTAAGTTTTGTGGAGACATCGGTTGACGATCAATGAAAAGTGTTGACAAACAAGGAACATCAAATCCCGTCAAAAGTCTATCGACAACAATAACGATATCAAGTTGCTGACTACGATTTAAGTATTTTTTCTCTTTACGTGCTAAGCGATCGTTCAAATTAGCATTGTAAGCATTGATACCCGCCAGATTATAATTTGTACCAAACATATCATTATAATCGTCCAAAGCTTCTTTCATCTTATCTTGATTCAGTTTAGAAGCTTCATCGTTTTCAGTAACTGAATAAGTAATGGCAACTTTTGGAAAATCTGGGAGAGCTCGACGAATGTCCTCACTAATTTTTAGCTCGTCCTGACCAGCTTTTATCCGTTTGATAAGCTCATAATATTTTTGAGCCTGTTCGATGGAACTAACGGTAAACATAGCTTCATAGGTCTCACCTCTACCTTTTTCCATACCAAATTTGGCAAAAGATTTGTTCAAAATAACATCTAAAACTTGACGCATATGAGCTTCTTTTCCATAGGTACGCTCCTCTTCTTCTGGAGTAAGCCCGTTTTTACCAAGTGTTTCAACCATGAAACCAAGGACAGCTCCATCATGAATCGCTTCTTTGATAGTATAGCTGTGTAAACAGTCTCCGTATAACTGTTTTGTCGTCTGAGCTAAGTCACCTTTTTGTTCGTATTTATTATCTTCAAAAATCGGCGTTCCCGTAAATCCAAACCATAAGGAATTGGCAAAGAAAGCTTCTAACTCTCTCTTTGTCTGTGGTGTGACAGCTCTATGGCATTCGTCAACAACAAAGGCAACCTTTAAAGCTCGAATTTTGTTGTAATCTGTTGTCCCTTCTTTCAAACGTTTATTGATCATTGTTTGCATTTTTTGACGTGTGGTCACAATCATTTGACGTCTTCCGTCTGTCAATTTTTTAATCAATGCATTAACGTTTTCCGTATCATCAACATCAATCGTATCGTTATCAGCATAGGACTGAAAGGCGAGTTTCGTTTGCACATCAAGGTCTTTCCGGTCAATTAAGAAAATAGTCTTTTCAATAGACGGAATGTCCATTAAGAGATTACGTGTGGCTTTATAGGAGGTCATAGTCTTTCCAGAGCCTGTTGTATGCCAGATAAAGCCTGATTTACCTTTTTTGGAAGCGTCACGCATGGCTTCGATAGCATGGATTTGGTAAGGTCTCAATATCAGCAATTTCTTTTTATCGTTATCCAAAACGATATATTTGGTCACCATTTCATGCGCTTCTGGAATCTTGAGTACCGCTTTTGCAAAGTCAATAAAATCTGGCACTGGTTGATTGTCATGGTCAATCCAGCCGGTTAAGAATTTTTTGTTGAGCTCATTATCTCTAGCGGCTGAAAAATACTTGGTATCAACGCCGTTACTTATGACAAACATTTGAACATTTGAGAAGAGACCACGGAACTTGCCTTCAGCAATGTATTTCTTGATTTGATGGAATCCGTCCATATAGGAATGATCTTTGTTTTTTAATTCAATATGAATCATCGGAATTCCGTTGATGAGTAAAGTCACGTCAAAACGACGATCACGCGCATCATCTTCGCCAAAGGCTTGATATTGATTGATGACCTCATAGACACTTGTCCCACCTGCAATATGCTCATTATTTAAGACCAGTAAATGAAGGGGCTCATTGCCACGTTGCACATGGACATACACTTGACCGTTTTCGCCGACTAGCCATTTTCCTGCATCGTAAAAAGAAGCGTGTGATAAATCATTTTTAATTTTAGCAAACTCACTATCAGTTAGACGACCATCATTTAATTTAGCTTTGTTGTTTTGTTCAAGAATATATCTGAAATTATCCCAAAGCTCCTCTTCTGTTCTAATATCTGGACGATAAGTCCATTGAGACTCGCCTTGACACAGTTGATCAATCAGTTTTTGTTCTAAAACTGATTCTAATTCTGCCATAATCTCTTATCCTTTCTTTGGAAACATGTTTTGTAACATGAATTTTTTCAATTCTTTTAACTGTTCACACTTACGTTGATGAAGAGTTATAAGGTTATCGAGAGTTGAAAAGTAGCTGCCAACAAGCTTTTGTTCTTTTAATGAAGGTACAGATATTTCAACCTCCATTACTTTTGCTTTTGAAATGTTATATCTTGAAATACCTTGAGCAAGGATTCTCATTTCTTTTCTAAAAGAATCAGCACGTAAAACATATGCAAGATAGTTCGAATCAAATTCTACTTCTGGTCTGTACCCAAAACAAAAACTATTCAAATAAATATTATCAGCATTTACAGGCATTACACAAGACATTCCAACTTCTTCAGGAGTTTCTGATGAGGTTGTAAAAAATACGTCTCCTTTTTTAACTTTGTTTTGCTTTTGATCAACTTCTATTAAATCTGTCATTTCTAAATTAGCAATTGGATTAGAGAATACGTTCATATACGTTATAAATTTAGCATCTCCGTGTCCAAAATCTTCTTTAGTTTTTCCAGATAAACCAGTGTAGGTACTTCCCATTTCCCCCACTTACCCCGATTTTGCTTTTTGTTTTTAGAAAATCGCAGAAAACCTCCACTGGAGCTTTTCTCTCCCAATCGTCCGTAAATCCCTTAAATCTTATTTTTGGTACTTTATTTGCCATACTACATCTCCCCAAATACCTTCAAAAAGGCTTCCACAGACTCTTTTGTCTCACTATCCGCAAAGGTCAACTCTCCTAGCATATCAAGGAAAGTAGCGTTTGTTTCGTTAATGGCTTTATTGGTTTCCTCTATTTCTTTGGTTAATGCTTTTAGGTCAACTGGAATTTCTTCTTCGCTTGTATCAACATAGCGTGGGATGTTGAGGTTAAAGTCATTTTCCTTGATATCCTCAAAGGACGCTAGATACGCTTCTTTATCAACAGTTTCTCGGTTTTGATAAAGTTCAAGCACATGCTCGATATGCTCCTCTTTCATAACGTTTTGCTTTTTCTCTTTTTCAAATTGATTTGAGGCGTCAATGAAGAGCACATCACGACCTTCACGGTGTTTTTTCAAAACGATGATACAAGTTGGGATAGATGTATTGTAAAACATATTTGCCGGTAAACCAATAACAGCATAAATTGACCCGTTTTGCAAAAGTGTTTCACGAATGGTCTTTTCAGCAGCACCACGGAATAAAACACCATGCGGAAGAACGATTGCCATTGTTCCTGTTTGTTTCAAGTGATAAAACCCGTGTAACAAGAAAGCATAGTCTGCTTTTGATTTTGGCGCTAACTTACCACCGTAATCCATGAAACGCTCATCTTGTAAGAAACCTTTTGCAGCAGACCATTTTGCAGAGTAAGGAGGGTTCATGGTCACCATATCAAAACCTGTCTCTACATCTGTCGGCCAATCCGCATCCAATGTATCACCATTGTGTAACACTTGATTTTCAGGATGCACTTTATGCAAGAACATATTCATACGAGCAAGATTATAAGTTGATGGCATGAGTTCTTGACCGTAGTATTTGATATAGTCCGGCTCATTTGAGTAATTTTTACAGCTCAAAAGCAATGACCCTGATCCCATACACGGATCATAAACTTGTAAGCCCTTCTTATCTTCTTGTCCCATAATCGCAATACGTGTCAGTAACTGTGCTGGACCATGTGGCGTATAGAATTCACCAGCTTTTTTACCTGTTTCAGAGGCAAATTGACCGATTAGATACTCATAAGCATTACCAAGAACATCTCCTTCAGCATTAATCAAGTCAGCATCTTCTAGCACACGAAGTACCTCAGCTATTGTTGCACTTTGCTTTTGATCTCCTGTTCCAAGGCGATTAGAATATAAATCTACATCTGCAAATAACCCATTGAATAATTCATCTGACTCTTGGATACGATTAAAAGCAGCTTGCAATTTTTCACGGTTAAAAGCGTTAAACTTCACATCTTTTAACATACTGGTATAAGTCATTTGTGGCTCAAGTGTGTAGTGTAGCGACCCTTTTAACTCTTTTAGAAATTCTTCTGCCTCATCTTCTTGCATTTCTTCTTCATAAGCAGCTTGCGCCTCTTCCAAAGTTTCTGGCATTTCGTCATTTAACAAATCATAGGCACTAACTAAGTAGGAATCTGACAAATATTTATAAAAAATAAGCCCTAACAAGTAGGTTTTATATTCATTCGCATCCATTTTCCCACGAAGCACATCCGCTCCACTCCATAGTATCTGCAACAAATCTTTGCTCTCAGCCATAAACATCATTCCTTCTAATATCTATAATATAACAATTCTATTATACCATTTTCCATCACACAAGGGTATCCGTTACTCCAAGGGATTGTTTATTCTCAATAAATAGCAAAATTTTATGTGAATGGTGGCAACTTTTACAAAAATCATCAAAGAAACACCCCATGGTGTGAACCATGAAGTGCTTGAAACGTTGATATAATCGTATTGATTAACGTTTTGAGAATTTCGCTATTGAAAACGAAGAATTCTCACCCCCTACAAATCCCGTTATATCAACATTTACGAAAATGAAACTTCCATGAAAATGGACTAAAATCCTCTGATTTGGATAAAATTGACACCAATTAACACCATAAAATAGACTAGTCAACCACCTCAACTTTGAGGTGAATTTTTTTGAAAATTATTTTACTCTACATTGAGAAAGCAACCAATATTATGTACAGTACAACATCAAAAGAGTAGACAACAAAATCAAAATTAATCAAAAACTATAACTTTTACCCGTGGTGCTAGTTGATTTCAAAATACAATAAAAAGCCCAAAAGGACTATACTGTAAGTGTTCAAACAAACAGGAGGTTAGTCCAAATGAGCCACTTACAGTATACCGCTAAATCCCATCACTTACAATGGAATATCCAAAAATTATCAAAACTTTGTTATCAGCTATATCGTGATTATTGCCCCGAATCCTTCAAACATCGGAGAAATGTTAACTTATCTAAGGTTTCAGACCAATCTCTACTAGTCTTACTTCTCTTACAAGCTGAACTAGGTATTACATCCCAACGGCATTTCTATCGTATCTGTCAACTCTTTCCTTGCGGTCGTCTCCTTGAAAGAAGTCGTTTTAATCGACGAGCAAGGCAATTGATTTGGTTAGTCCAAATGATTCGACAAGCAATGAATGCTCGAATTTCTCCAGATACCATTGTTATCATAGACAGTTTTCCTTTGCCACTGTGTCAACCTATCCGTAATCACAGAGCTCGTATTTTTGATGGACTGGCAGACATTGGCTACAATGCCTCAAAGCGGCTATGGTTCTATGGGTTCAAGGTTCACATGCTGGTCACTTTGTCAGGCTATATTCTGAACTATGTTGTGACACCAGCATCTGTTTACGATATTAGAGCTGTCAATGACTTACTAGAAAATTGTCATCATCCATATATTTTAGCTGATATGGGCTATCTTAGTCGTGAGCTTAGAGATAATTTGGAGCAGAAAGGTTATCATCTTTGGACTCCTCTGCGTCAAAATATGGCAGGTGCTAAGCAACATAACCATTGGAAACTAATGGCTATGAGGAGGACTATTGAGACACGATTTTCAGAACTTTGCGCTCTTTTCAATGTGGAGCAAACTCTAGCCAGAGGAACAACAGGATTGCAATTGAGAATAGAGCAAGTCGTACTAGCCTATAATTTGAGATATTTTGAAATCAACTAGCACCACGGGTACTAATATACTGATTCATTTTCATTACAAACACTAATCCCTAAAAACAGGAAATTATCAAGGAAGTAGAAATAGTTCTTACACTGAGCTTGCGCACTAAAAAACTATCTAGATGTTCTCTAGATAGCCTGAAAACTCTGGTCAAGACTTATAATCTTGATAAAATAGTGACTGCATCTAAAGGATAGTATTACTTATCCTAGATGTCCTGCTAGGAAAGAGAACAAAGTCCCAATCGCACCGAAGACCAATTTTAAAATGGCCAATACTGACATAATCGTAACCTCCTAATAAATATTTACATGGAAGATTATACTACTTATCTCCACTATTGTAAGGGGTTTCATAAAGAAAACTTAAACTTTTATTTCTAAATGCTTTTGTTCTAATATTCTAAAACTCACTCCAAACAAATTGAGACTTCTGACCATTAGTAAGATAGGCTAGGTAAAACTTTCATTTTGTTATCGTTTTACAGGGTATTAATCTCTAATTACAGTGAACCACCCCTACCTACGCATACGCTAAGAGGTAGGGGCTTCTTGGGTAGAGTGCAGACTTATTGATTAGCTGACTAACCAACAGAGGTTACACTATTTTACCAAGCTATCCCCGTAGTTCCTACGGTTCATTTGTTTTGGACTAGGCTAATCTCAATCCTTCATTTAGGATATTGATACTAGCGTTGATGTCTCTATCATGATGAGAACCACAATTCTCGCAAGTCCAATTTCGGATATTGAGTGGTTTCTTTCCAGAGTTGTGACCGCAATCTGAACATAGTTGAGATGATGGATACCAACGACTGATTTTTGATACTTGTTTCTCGTACCATTCAGCCTTATACTCCAACATTCTAACGAACTCAGACCAAGACACATCGCCAATAGATTTCGCTAACTTGTGATTAGTCATCAGGTTTTTACTCGATAAGTCCTCAATACAGATAATATCGTGGTTCTTGACAATCTCTGTACTCAACTTATTCAGAAAATCTTTACGCTTATTAGCTATCTTCTCGTGTATCTTAGCTACCTTGATACGCTGCTTCTGATAGTTTCTGCTTTCAGATAACTTACGACCTGACTTTTTAGCAACCAAGGCACGACGAGATAGGATTTTCTGTTCCTTAGCTAACTTCTTAGACAGGTTCTTCAGAAACCGCTCATTACCGATTTTCTCACTAGTGGATAGAATGGCGAAGTTTTCAATACCTAGGTCGATACCAACAGAAGTACCTGTCTTTGGAAGGGGCTGGACATCGCTTTCACAGAGAATAGAAATGTAATACTTTCCAGTTTCTGTCATGGAGATAGTTGCACTTTTGATTGTACCAATCATTTGACGATGTTGTTCCAATCTAACCCAACCAATCTTAGGGAGCTTGACTTTACCGTCAGAAACGGCTATTGTACCATTTTGGTTATTTGTTCGATAAGACTGACGGTGGCGTTTTGACTTGAATTTAGGAAAGCCAAATCCAGAGTTGAAGAATGATTTATAGGCTTTTTGCAAGTTGAGCTGAACATTGGCAAGTGCCAAACTGTCAACCTCTTTCAGCCAAGGAAACTCTTTCTTATACTGAGCTGGTGTGTTTTTGAGCGTTTTACCAGTCTCCTCGTAATACTTGATTTTATCTGCAAGCATCATATTCCAGATAGCACGAGATGAACCGAATGTTTTCGCAAACATGATACGCTGGTCAAGGTTGGGATATAAGCGAAATTTATAGGATTTCTGTCTAATAGTCATTTTTTCTGTCCTTGATTTTCAATATACTGCTTAACGACATCAATTGGAGCTCCCCCACTTGATAAGAGGCAGAAGGATTGTGACCAGAACATCTCTTTCCACAACCGTTGACGAATACCTGGGAACTCCTTTTCTACTATTTGTCAAGCCTTTCAAGGCATTTGATGAATACTATTTTGAGTTCAGTAGTCAAAATAAGGAAATTATTTTATTTTGGACTAAAGTTTAGTGTAAAAAAGTGTATACAAAAGCAACACCTTATGTTGAAATTTTTTGATAAGGTGTTACAATGATAGTGCATAAACAATTTTACTGATTTTGGGTTAAAGTGTAATCATAAAGTTTGTTATGCGTAATGAGGTAATACATTGTCCGAATGAGACGGTGTATGGAGGCAATCGTGTGTGGCTTGGTTGAAGTCGTTTGCGATTGCCTTTTTCGTTTCTCATAAAAGTCTGCGATATGGCAAGGGTTGGTATGACTGGCTGAAGCGATATTGTGAATGCACTTGAACAGAATCTTTCTAGCGTAGGGGTTGCCACGCTTGGTAATGTGTTCCTTAGCGATGAAGTTTCCAGATTCATAGTGTCTTAGGTCAATACCGATAAAGGCATTGATTTGATTGGCAGACTGAAAACGGCGAATATCTCCCAGCTCACCAATAATACTTGTTGCAGTAGTCTCAGCGATACCAGGAATAGAAAGCAGAATGTCATACTCTGGTAAAGGCTTAGCTAGAGTAACCATTTTGTCTAAGACTGCTTGTCTCTGTTCAGAAAGTCTAAGCAATTCTTTTGCATAGTAACGCACCTCTTCCATGATTGGAGAGGATTTCTTGACGGCACAATAAGATTGATTGGCTAGTGCTGTCAGCTTCTCTGCTAAGTAAGCCACACGCTTGTCAGAAATCCGTTTTGAAGTGGACAGACGGATGCTCTTTGAGAGTTCATCCTTGCTTAACTCAAGCACCAAGTCCTTGCAAGGAAACGCAGTAACTAAGTTCCAGTATTGTTCCCCAGTTGGTGTTGACAAGATAGTTTCCAATTCAGGGAAAGTGACCTGTAAGACCTTGTGCAGACGGTTTTTAGCCCGAACGATGTCCTCGGTTAAGTTCTGATAGAATCGACTGAGATCTCGCAGATCTTGATAGACTTCTTCTTGGACATATGTCGGTTTACGATTCAGCACAAATTGAGATTGAGCCAGTTTTTCAGCGTCAATTTGATCTGTTTTTCGCACACGCAAGCTATCCAGTTGCTTCTTGGCTTCTAAGGGATTGAGTCGCGTATAAGCGTAGCTATGTTCATCCAGAAAAGCTTGAAGACGACGAGAATAGACGCCTGTTGCTTCAAAGATGATTTCTGGCTTTTGGACGGTTTTCAAATCGCCAAGTAGCCGAGAAAAGCCAATGGCATCATTGGCCACGGTATAGCCATGAACCTTCTCGCCGTTGACTAGAATGGCTACTTCTGAACTTACCTTACTCACGTCAATTCCCAATACTACTCGCATGATATTACCTCTTTGTCTTGAATGATTCCTTGTTTTAGCGATGTCATTTTCAATACTCGACGTCTGGCGTCCCACATACTTTGATAACATTCTTTCTAAAACAGGTGTCTTGCCAGTTTTTGATGCGACGTCTAGCGTCAAAAGAGTTCTCGACTTAACAAGACACCTCTACTTTAACATAAAGAAAAAGTAGTGACTACTCTCTCCCGCCGGAGATTTCCTCACTACTAATCTTAGTATGTTTTTGAGTAATCGGCTACTCGCAGATTTGTATGCATTGATGAATTTACTTATTTCTGTTTTAGGTTGCCCTTTGAAGAGAATATGAACATGGTCTTTATCATGATTCCACTCAACTAATTCGATTTTATAACTAGGGGCGATATACTCAAATATTTCCTTAGCACGTTCAGAAATTTCATCAGTGAATACTTGTCTACGATACTTCACGACTAGAATAAGGTGGTAATGAAGAAGAAAGACTGAATGTGCATTTGTATCTAATTTCATTGATATTATTATTCTTTCAGTTTAGTAACTGATTATAGAATAGCACAACTAAAAAGACAAGTCAAACTTGTCTAATACTTTCTATTTGTCGGTCACGCACAGGGCTTCTAGCCCTGCACTAGACCGAAGCACTTACATCCCACCACCTAAGAGGTTGGGGAATTACGTGCTGTTAGTTAAAACTTGGGACACCGTTTCTCAGTTCATGCAATTTAGTAAATAATTTTTCATACTTCGTTACACTAGGATATTTTTCTTTCATAAAATATAAATTTAACAAAAGATAATCCAATTTCCTAAAACGATAATTAAACTTCATTTTTTTATAAAAATTTTGAATTCTTTCATCTGAAGCGTATGGTGGCAAAACTTTTATTTCAAAATGTACTCATCTGTTAAAAACACATCGAATTACACTTTTAAACGAAAGTATTTGATGTATGCATGCTTCATTCTTGTATTGGAATGTAAAGTTAGTATAAAACTCTACATGCTAAAATAGAAGTATCCCAGATGGCTGGAAACAGATCGCCTACGATCATATTGCAGTTTATCAATCAGATCTTGACTTTCCTGAAAACAAAGATATATAGAAAAAACTAGGTCCAAATGGAACCTATCCCTATATTAGAATATTATTGTCTAACTTTAGGAGTGGTCCAAATTGGAACCTAGTTTTCTTTTTCTTTGACGAACTCGATGTACTTTTGTCCAAAGATATTGATTTGATCAAGGACGCTGGTAAATTCTTTCCCAAGGTCACTCAGGTTATACTCGACCTTAGGTGGGACTTGTGGATAGACTTTGCGCGTGATCAGTCCGTCTTCCTCTAATTGACGCAGTTGCTTGGTTAAGGTTGCTTGTGAAATGCCCTCAATCTGACGGTGGAGTTCGTTGAAGCGCACGTCGCCATCTTCCAATAAATGCAAGATAATAATAGACCACTTGCCTGAAAGAACTTTCTGAGTGGTCACATAAGGACAATCGGGAATAGTATGTTTTGTAAATGTTGCCATGATTCACCTTTCTATTGTAGTCTAGTATAGCAGATGTACTATCAAAATGTAAAGTATGTATAAAAAATAGAGTACCGCAAAAAAATATCATTTTATTTTAGCCCGTAACTATACAATTCTATCCAAAAAGATAGTATCTATTCGAAAAAAACCTACTTTTCAAAAATATTGTATCCTGTATAATAAGAGCATAAACAAGAGAGGAGGACGACAATGAAACTTTATTATATCTGGGATGCTACTGTGGTTGATGCTACGGTTTTAACAGTATCTTTACGGATTTCCATGCCCAGCATCCTGAGCTTGAGCTAGAGACGATTTCCGGTGGACTATTTCTTGGTGACAATAGCAGAGCTATTGGAGAGTATGGCTTTTTTGAGTCAGGAAATGCCAAGATTGAAAGCCTGTATCCTGTGACCACCTTTGGCGATGGCTATCAGCTTGCTCTTTCTGAAGGCAGCATGGTACTGGATTCAACTGGTCCAGCAGCAGCTTTTGCCCTCTTGCGTGAGCATGTGCCAGTCTATCGTCAGTCAGAGCTAGCTTTCGCTATGCAGAAAGCCTTCTTTGAAAATGGCAAGAGCTTAAGTGAGGTTGCTACCTATCTACCTATTTTAAAGGCTTTCGACTTAGATGAAAAGCTAGAAGAGCAACTCACCCTTGCATTAGAGAACGGTCATCCTGCCCAGTTAGATTTTCAAAAGGCGAGAGCCATGGGCATCCAAAGCTACCCGACGGTCATCGCTCAAATCGGCGACAAATACTATGATTTCAGAGGGCAAGCCATGACAGCTAGTGACCTTGAGCAACAATACCAAACCTTAATTAGATATGGAGAACTAAAATGAAACAAATCAATACTGCAAATTACACCATCACAACTTTCACAACCAATGACCAAAGCTTCTTAGTGACAGCAAGTTTGCTTGAAAAAGACGGGCATGCCTTTTTAATCAATACAGCCTTCACAAAGACTAGTGCCCTAGAAATCGTGGCTTATTTGAAAGCCAATCAGTTGGAACTTGATGAGATCTTTCTCATTCACGGTGACCCAGATTATTACTTTGGAGCAGAGGTGATTAAGGCAGCCTTTCCTGAGGCGATTATCCGAGCGACCAAGGAAACTCAAGAACACATCGTTCAGAAAGTCTTAGGTAAATTGGCCGTTTGGTCAAGTCAGCTTGGGGTGGATGCTCCTGTCAATGTGGTCTTACCACAGGCTATTGAGGGAAATGTCATCAACTGGCAGGGTGTAACTCTTGAAATGGTTGGTGATAGTCACCGTATCAACCTTTATGACAAAGACCAGAAAGTGATGATTGGTGGGATTGACACCTTTGATCAAGCTCATGTCTTTTTAGCTGATAGCAAGACAGCTGAGGAAATGCAGACTTGGGCAGCTCGTCTGGAGGATTTGGAGCAAATGGATATTGCCCACCTAATTCCAAGCCATAGTAATCCAGAAAGCAAGTTTGACAAGACTGCCTTAAGCTTTACCAAAGCCTACCTCGAAAAAACTATCCAGGTAGAGTCAGAAAGTGCAGATTCTGCAGCCTTTATGGCAGCCATGAACCAAGCCTTTCCAAATTTACCAAACCAAGGCGTACTGGGACTGAGTGCCAAGGTTGTGATGCAAGAAATGCCATGGGGGTAAGAAAATGACAGAACACGATTATCAAGTTATTTTAGCCAAAACCTACGAACTGACTGGACAGGGGAAACTAGAGGAATTTGCCACCTATCTAGCAGATGATGTCTCTTGGACAGAAGCTGCCGGATTTCCCTATGCCGGGACCTATGTAGGCAAAGAAGCAGTGTTCAACAATGTTCATAAACGTTTGGGCACCGAGTGGATTGGCTATACCGCTGAGCCTCTTCACTATGCCTTTAATGGTCAGCATGTCATGGTATA
This sequence comes from Streptococcus hyointestinalis, assembly GCF_900459405.1. NCBI lineage: Bacteria > Bacillati > Bacillota > Bacilli > Lactobacillales > Streptococcaceae > Streptococcus > Streptococcus hyointestinalis. The sequence continues at coordinate 324,258 of NZ_UHFN01000007.1, read as the reverse complement.
CGGTCGCTACAGTGGCACTTATAAAAAATCTCAGAAATCCTTCCAAGCAGACTTTGTCCATCTTTATACCTTTAATGCAGACAATAAAGTCAGCCAATTCATCCAAGTTGTAGACAGCTATCCGGTTGTAAAGGCTATGGAAGGGTAGGAAAAGAGTCTGGGATAAGATTTTTCCGACTGCAGAAAATCAAACGGCTACATAAATAAGAAACTCCCTTGAATAACTCTATCTCAAGGGAGTTTTATAGGTTCTCCATCCATTTTGACCATTTCTTACCAGAGTCTATAAAAAATCTCATTGTAAAAATTTCCCGAAATCTTCAAGCACATTCAAAAAGTCAATCTAGAAAAATTCCGTAAGACTATTCTCTATCCCTTACAGGAAGATGGGTTTGATGCTTATTTCATTCTACTAATTTGGACTTTGAACATTTTAAAATTTGATACAGTAGTACTCAATAACTACATCAATGGATTAAAACTTAAATTCATTAGGGAACTATATATCAGTTTACACCAACCACAATATGTAGTATTTCGACAACATCAAAAAAGGCGACTTCCAAACTAGGAAATCGGGCTCTATAATATCTGTAGTGGGTAACGCCACCTCAGAGGTTATAGGGCTTTTTATCTGTATGAAAAAAGTCCCATAAGACTTATAATGAAAAGCGACTAAACCATCATTAGGAGGTACTTATGGAACATATTAAGAATAGCACAAAACTCATTGGAATCAAAGACTTAAACATCAAAATATCAATTGTTCTCAAACATCAGACTCACATCGAGATAAGAGCCGAGCTGGATTATCCCGCTCCAGCCTGTCCTCATTGTCAAGGAAAGATGATCAAATACGATTTTCAAAGACCTGCCACCATCCCAATCTTAGACGTCCAAGGCATGGCAACTGTCCTAAAACTCAGAAAGCGGCGCTTTCAGTGTAAAGCGTGCCGTAGGGTTTCTGTCGCCAAAACTAGCCTGGTCAAGAAAAATTGCCAAATCTCACAGCCTGTCTGGGCGAAAATCACGCAGCTTCTCATCGAGAAACAGACCAATACAGACATCGCAAGACGCCTCCACGTCTCTGTTTCTACCGTCCAGAGGCAGCTGAACGCTTTCACTTTTAAGGACAACTTTGAGACTTTACCAGAGGTCTTGAGCTGGGATGAATTCGCAAGAAACAAGGGGAAACTAGCTTTCATTGCGCAAGATTTTAAGACCAAGAAAATCATTGCTCTTCTTGAAAACAATCGGCAAACAACCATCAAGAAGCATTTCTACAAGTATTCCAGGCAAGCCAGAGAAGCAGTCAAAATCGTGACTGTTGACATGTCTGGTGCCTACATTCCTATCATTGGGAAACTATTTCCAAAGGCTGAGATTGTTCTTGACCGTTTCCACATCGTGCAGCACCTTAGTCGAGCCATGATGACCACTCGCATTGCCATCATGAAGGCATTTAACAAGACATCTCTTCCTTACAGAGCCATGAAAAATCACTGGAGAATCCTGCAAAAAGACAGCAGAAAACTCTCCGACAAGGCTTTCTACTCCAGAACCTTTCGACAAACTCTGACACCTAGAGAAATTGTCCAGAAAACCTTAGCTTTTTCGCCCGAACTCCGCTATTATTATGAACTTTACCAGCTTTTGCTTTTCCATTTTCAAGAGAAGCGTGTCAAGGCTTTCTTTGGACTCATTCACGACAATTTGGGTACTGTCAACGCAAGTTTTTCAAGAGTTTTTCGAACTTTTCTAAAGCACGAAACTTATATTACCAACGCTCTGAAGCAACCTTATTCCAACGCCAAACTGGAAGCCACTAACAAGCTTATTAAAGACATCAAACGACAAGCGTTTGGATTTCGTAACTTTAAGAACTTTAGAACCAAGATTCTCATCACTTTGAACATACAAAGAGAGAGAACGAAAATCGTTCTCTCTCGCACATAGCTTTTCATCACCCACTACAGTTGACAAAGAGCCTGACTTTTTCAGTGGGCTCCGAATGTCGTCCTCTCTAGGTGTTAGCTTTTCATCTACCCACTACAGTTGACAAAGAGCCCGAAAAAGCCCCATACTCCCCACGGCAAATCCGCTACGAAGAGCACGGGGTCTAGTTTCATTGATAGGAAGTAGATATTTTTATGATTTTTTATGTTTTAGATAGCGTTTCAGCACTAGTAGTGTCGCTGAAACAATGAGGCTAACCCCTGCAAGGACTTTTGATAGCATAAAGCTGTCACCTGTCTGTGGCAATATCTGAGTGGTAATCATCGAGGCTTTAGAAACAGGTGGATTATCAGAGACAACTATCTCTAATCGTTCCTGTTCTCCCTCGACTTTTTGATAGTCTGCTTCCTGGCGAGCTGATTCCTCAGCTTTCTGACGCTCTGCTTCTTGGCGAGCTGATTCTTCTGCCTTCTGGCGTTCAGCTTCCTGGCGAGCAGATTCCTCGGCTCTCTGCCGATCTGATTCTTGGCGAGCAGATTCCTCAGCCTTCTGGCGTTCTGCTTCTTGACGAGCAGATTCCTCAGCCTTCTGCCGCTCTGATTCTTGGCGAGCTGATTCCTCAGCTTTTTGGCGTTCTGCTTCTTGGCGAGCAGCTTCTTCAGCTTTCTGGCGTTCTGCTTCTTGGCGAGCTGCTTCCTCAGCCTTCTGCCGCTCTGCTTCCTGGCGAGCTGCTTCCTCAGCTTTCTGGCGCTCTGCTTCCTGGCGAGCTGCTTCCTCAGCTTTCTGACGCTCTGCTTCTTGGCGAGCTGCTTCCTCAGCTTTTTGGCGGGCTGCTTCCTCAGCTTTTTGGCGCTCTGCTTCCTGGCGAGCTGCTTCCTCAGCTTTCTGGCGTTCTGCTTCTTGGCGAGCAGTTTCCTCAGCTTTTTGGCGTTCTGCTTCTTGGCGAGCTGCTTCCTCAGCCTTCTGCCGTTCTGCTTCCTGGCGAGCTGCTTCCTCAGCTTTCTGACGCTCTGCTTCTTGACGAGCTGCTTCCTCAGCTTTCTGGCGTTCTGCTTCTTGGCGAGCTGCTTCCTCAGCCTTCTGGCGTTCAGCTTCCCGGCGAGCAGATTCCTCAGCCTTCTGGCGTTCTGCTTCTTGACGAGCAGATTCCTCAGCCTTCTGCCGCTCTGCTTCCTGGCGAGCTGCTTCCTCAGCTTTCTGGCGTTCTGCTTCTTGGCGAGCTGCTTCCTCAGCTTTCTGGCGCTCTGCTTCCTGGCGAGCTGCTTCCTCAGCTTTCTGACGCTCTGCTTCTTGGCGAGCTGCTTCCTCAGCTTTCTGACGCTCTGCTTCTTGGCGGGCTGCTTCCTCAGCTTTTTGGCGCTCTGCTTCCTGGCGAGCTGCTTCCTCAGCTTTCTGGCGTTCTGCTTCTTGGCGAGCAGTTTCCTCAGCTTTTTGGCGTTCTGCTTCTTGGCGAGCTGCTTCCTCAGCCTTCTGCCGCTCTGCTTCCTGGCGAGCTGCTTCCTCAGCTTTCTGACGCTCTGCTTCTTGACGAGCTGCTTCCTCAGCTTTCTGGCGTTCTGCTTCTTGGCGAGCTGCTTCCTCAGCCTTCTGCCGCTCTACTTCCTCAGCCTTCTGCCGCTCTGCTTCTTGACGAGCTGCTTCCTCAGCCTTCTGCCGCTCTGCTTCCTGGCGAGCTACTTCCTCAGCCTTCTGCCGCTCTGCTTCCTGGCGAGCTACTTCCTCAGCCTTCTGCCGCTCTGCTTCTTGACGAGCTGCTTCCTCAGCCTTCTGCCGCTCTGCTTCCTGGCGAGCTGCTTCCTCAGCTTTCTGGCGTTCTGCTTCTTGGCGAGCTGCTTCCTCAGCCTTCTGCCGCTCTGCTTCCTGGCGAGCTGCTTCCTCAGCTTTCTGGCGTTCTGCTTCTTGGCGAGCTGCTTCCTCAGCCTTCTGGCGTTCTGCTTCTTGGCGAGCTGCTTCCTCAGCTTTCTGGCGTTCTGCTTCTTGACGGGCAGATTCCTCAGCTTGCTGGCGTTCTGCTTCTTGACGGGCAGATTCCTCAGCTTGCTGGCGCTCTGCTTCCTGGCGAGCTGCTTCCTCAGCTTTCTGACGCTCTGCTTCTTGGCGAGCTGCTTCCTCAGCTTTTTGGCGCTCTGCTTCTTGACGAGCTGCTTCCTCAGCTTTCTGGCGTTCTGCTTCTTGGCGAGCAGTTTCCTCAGCTTTTTGGCGTTCTGCTTCTTGGCGAGCAGTTTCCTCAGCTTTTTGGCGTTCTGCTTCTTGGCGAGCTGCTTCCTCAGCCTTCTGCCGCTCTGCTTCCTGGCGAGCTGCTTCCTCAGCTTTCTGACGCTCTGCTTCTTGACGAGCTGCTTCCTCAGCTTTCTGGCGTTCTGCTTCTTGGCGAGCTGCTTCCTCAGCTTTTTGTCGCTCTGCTTCTTGACGAGCTGCTTCCTCAGCTTTCTGCCGCTCCGCTTCCAGGCGAGCTGCTTCTTCGGCTTTTTGTCGCTCTGCTTTTGTAATACGTGTAATAGGACTAAGTTCAGTATCTGTCCGCGCTGCTGGTGTGTTATCAATCTGTGCAATCACAGAACTATAAAACGTCTCCTTCAATTTACGAACATTGTTAGCAAGTTGAAGACGTGTTGCTTCAGGAATAGCAGTATTTTTTAAAATAGCCACATCAGCCTGAATCGCAGCTTTGAGTTTTTCCTCGGTAAAGAGATTTTCCTGTTGCTCAAAACCATTTTTCAATGGTTGCGCTAATAATTCCTTGTAACGGGCAATCTTTGTGTCCTCTGGCGTAGCTAATAGTTTGCCATCTAACACGGTTTCACGATCTGCAAATTGAGTTTTCAAGGCATCATACACTGCTTGATCACTAGAATAGTGATCTGAAAGGTAAGCAATCATAGCAGCATAGCCTTGATAAGCTAGTAACTCATGAGCATTGCGCCTAAAGGTCAAATCACCAACCGTATTTTTACCTGCATCAGCATAATCTGCGCCATAAAATGAACTCAACAAGGGCAACAAATCGTACTGATTGTGGTAAATCTCACCTGTACGATTCAACCCATTGACCATAAAACCAGGTGATACATAATTCCCTTTCACTAAGTCATCGATGGTCTCTGGTGCAGTTGTTGGCACAACAAACAAGTCATTTGTCGAACCTGCCTCGACACGTTTTTGATCAACCATTGGAGTTGCACTCGCATTCTGAGGTCGTGTGTGGGGCTCGGTTTGTGTGACCTGAGTATAGTAAACCAACTTATCGGAAGCTGATAACGTTTCTAAAGCAACCTTAGCCTCCCTCGCTTCCATCCATTGAACCAAATCCATGATACGACGACCGTCCTGCTCCAGAGCTGTTACTGTCGCCGCTGGTGTGCTAAATTGCATCTTAATGTCACCTGCTTTAGCCTCTGGAATATCTAGGGTCGTGTTGAGGTTAAAGGATGGCGTTAAGGTACCATTTGCAAGGACGGTATTATCCTTGGCTTCAAACAAACCACGCGCATAGACTTCCGCCCCCTGCCCTTTACGGCGACCATGCTGACCATAAACACCACCAAACAGGGCTTTTTCATCATTTGCATGGGTCATCTCATGACTATAAAGCGACGGACCACGCCAAGTACCATCTAGCAAAGGCACATTGTAGGCGACAAAGACACTATCACTCTGCTTTTCACCGTCCATCATGGACGCAACATTATAAGTTGGTGAATCATAACGTAGTGGCGCTAAAAGGTGTCTCACCGTATCATTTTCTTCCTTAGTCGCCCAAATACGCCTATTATCCTTTGTCATGACCAAAGAATCTCTAGCAAGCAATGGATTGACAGAGGTTGAGGTGCTTGCAACAGCGCTAGCATCTCTGACAAAGTCATTAAAGTTTTCCATTTGGTTCAAATTATGAACCATGGTAGCTATGTTCGTTTGTGCCGTACCAGCCGTGTGTGTGACATTCTGATACGGGGTATTAATCCCTAAAGTCACTGTATCGGTTGTCACCCCGACAACAGCACCTTTACCTTGCGAAATAAGTGGCAATAATATCTTAAAATCACTGAATTTTTGCGCAATGTATTGACCACTAATCGTTTTTTCTTTAACCTTATCTGATGTCTGTATAACCGCTTCAGAAGCTCTGGTAACGTACTCATCTGGTATCAGTTGATTGACTTCTGCTAGTTTTGTTACAAATTCCAAAGGCGTTGCTAAACCGGTCAATGGAGCGATTTGTTTGGTATAAAGTTCCTCATGCTTGCCGAGTAAGGTCGCAAACGCCGACTTATCTGCAATCTGATAAGATCCAATGAGACGAAGTTTCTCTAAAGGCGATAAATTAGGTTGGGATTTGGTTAAGATATAATCTACAGCGCTCACTGCATCAGTACGCCCAAAATTATACTGTGTCCCTAGCAGATACAAGCCTTTTAAGATACTTGCCTTATCCTGATTCCAAACCGTTGTGGCATTTTGGTCGATGATAACTTGCGACAAAATATCTTGCACCGTTTGATTAGCACTCTGCTCAACCAAACTATCCACCGTTAATTCTTTGGTGAGATTGGCATTGTACTCTTGGATCATCTTAGCTTGTGCATTTGGAACACGTTCAGCTGGCTTAGTTCCTTTTTGGGTTTCCGCTGATAAAGCCTCTCTAAACTTAGTCGAGGTCCATCCATAAGTCTTATCAGAACCAATCTGGTTGAAGTTTTGAACCGTCTGCAAATTTGGAAGAACCGTCTCAAGTAACTGACTTTGATAAGTCGTCGTAATCTGGCTAGCCAGAGCGCTCTCTTCTGTAGTTAGCGTTCTTGCTTCTGACGTTGCGCTGAGCCGTGCCATACGCTCCTCACCGTTATCTACCAACTCTGGAGCGAGTTCTTGACTATCGCTCAACGGAGCTTGCGCTGGTTCATTGCCATTAACAGGCACTGCATCAGTCGCCTCGCCCCTTGTTAAACTTACTGGGGCATCTGACTGAGGGGCTTCAATAGCAGGAACTTCTGTAACCAATTCAGCTATCATCGATTCTGAATTTCCTTCGCTAGATGAATTCACTGAGGGTGAGATTGGTAGCGGTGTTGCCACATGTTCATTCTCTGGTGTAACAACAGACGAATTGTCCTTTTCAACGACAGTAACAGGAGGCTCTACGACGTTTGTGGTTGATAAAACCGTTGTCTCATCAGCGTATACCGATCCTGTTATCAAAAATATACCTATCAACACACTCCCCACTCCCAAATGTGTCTTACGAATTGAAAACTGTTCTCTTTTCTCCATAGCTCTTCTCCTATTTCTATGTCTTTTAACTAACCAATACCCTTTTCTTAAATCGTGGGCATACCCTCGTCAAGAACATCCTTTCCTACTTCTATTCTATACTATAAGATAGAACTTTTCAAATAATTTCAATCGACTAAATATGTTAAAGTAGAGGTGTCTTGTTAAGTCGTGGGACTTTTTGACGCTAGACGTCGCAAGAAAAACTGGCAAGACATCTGTTTTAGGAAGAATGTTATCAAAGTATGTGGGACGCCAGACGTCAAGTATTGAAAATGACATCACTAAAACAAGGAATTTCAAGACAAAGAGGTAATATCATGCGAGTAGTATTGGGAATTGACGTGAGTAAGGCAAGTTCAGAAGTGGCCATTCTAGTCAATGGTGAGAAAGTTCACGGCTATACCATGTCCAATGACGCCTTAGGCTTTACTCGGCTACTTGGCGATTTGAGAACCGTCCATAAGCCAGAAATCATCTTTGAAGCAACAGGTGTCTATTCTCGTCGTCTTCAAGCTTTTCTGGATGAACATGGCTACGCTTATACAAGGCTTAATCCCTTAGAAGCTAAGAAGCAACTGGATAGCTTGCGTGTGAGGAAAACAGATCAAATTGACGCCGAAAAACTGGCTCAATCTCAATTTGTGCTGAATCGTAAACCCACTTATGTCCAAGAAGAAGTCTACCAAAACTTGCGTGATCTCAGCCGTTTCTATCAGAATCTGACCGAGGACATCGTTCGGGCTAAAAATCGCCTACACAAGGTCTTACAAGTCACTTTCCCTGAATTGGAAACTATCTTATCAACACCAACTGGGGAACAATACTGGAACTTAGTTATAGCTTTTCCTTGTAAGGACTTCGTGCTTGAGTTAAGCAAAGATGAACTCTCAAAGAGCATCCGTCTGTCCACTTCAAAACGGATTTCTGACAAGCGTGTGGCTTACTTAGCAGAGAAGCTGACAGCACTAGCTAATCAATCTTATTGTGCCGTCAAGAAAAAATCTCCAATCATGGAAGAGGTTCGTTACTATGCAAAAGAATTGCTTAGACTTTCTGAACAGAGACAAGCAGTCTTAGACGAAATGGTGGAACTAGCCCAACCTTTACCAGAGTATGACATTCTGCTTTCTATTCCTGGTATCGCTGAGACTACTGCAACAAGTATTATTGGTGAACTGGGAAATATTCGCCGTTTTCAGTCTGCCAATCAAATCAATGCCTTTATCGGTATTGACCTGAGACACTATGAATCTGGAAACTTCATCGCTAAGGAACACATTACCAAGCGTGGCAATCCCTACGCTAGAAAGATTCTGTTCAAGTGCATTCACAATATCGCCTCAGCTAGTCACACTAATCCTTGCCATATCGCAGACTTTTATGAGAAACGAAAAAGGCAATCGCAAACGACTTCAACCAAGCCACACACGATTGCCTCCATACACCGTCTCATTCGGACAATGTATTACCTCATTACGCATAACAAACTTTATGATTACACTTTAACCCAAAATCAGTAAAATTGTTTATGCACTATCATTGTAACACCTTATCAAAAAATTTCAACATAAGGTGTTGCTTTTGTATACACTTTTTTACACTAAACTTTAGTCCAAAATAAAATAATTTCCTTATTTTGACTACTGAACTCAAAATAGTATTCATCAAATGCCTTGAAAGGCTTGACAAATAGTAGAAAAAAGTCCCATAAGACTTATAATGAAAAGCGACTAAACCATCATTAGGAGGTACTTATGGAACATATTAAGAATAGCACAAAACTCATTGGAATCAAAGACTTAAACATCAAAATATCAATTGTTCTCAAACATCAGACTCGCATCGAGATAAGAGCCGAGCTGGATTATCCCGCTCCAGCCTGTCCTCATTGTCAAGGGAAGATGATCAAATACGATTTTCAAAGACCTTCCACCATCCCAATCTTAGACGTCCAAGGTATGGCAACTGTCCTAAAGCTCAGGAAGCGACGCTTTCAATGTAAAGTGTGTCGCAGGGTTTCTGTCGCCAAAACTAGTCTGGTCAAGAAACATTGCCAAATCTCACAGCCTGTCTGGGCGAAAATCACGCAGCTTCTCATCGAGAAACAGACCAACATGGACATCGCAAAGCGCCTCCACGTCTCTGTTTCTACCGTTCAAAGACAGCTAAATGCTTTCACTTTGAAAGAGAATTTTAAGACTTTACCGGAGATTTTATCATGGGATGAATTCGCAAGAAACAAGGGAAAGTTGGCTTTCATTGCGCAAGATTTTGAGACGCTGAGATTGTTCTTGACCGTTTCCACATTGCGCAGCACCTTAGTCGAGCCATGATGACCACTCGCATTGCCATCATGAAGGCATTTGATAAGACATCTCTACCTTACAGAGCCATGAAAAATCACTGGAGAATCCTGCAAAAAGATAGCAGAAAACTCTCCGACAAGGCTTTCTACTCCAGAACCTTTCGACAGACCCTGACGCCTAGAGAAATTGTCCAGAAAACCTTGGCTTTTTCGCCCGAACTCCGCTATTATTACGAACTTTATCAGCTTTTGCTTTTCCATTTTCAAGAGAAGCGTGTCAAGGCTTTCTTTGGACTCATTCACGACAATTTGGGTACTGTCAACGCAAGTTTTTCAAGAGTTTTTCGGACTTTTCTAAAGCACGAAACTTATATTACCAACGCTCTGAAGCAACCTTATTCCAATGCCAAACTGGAAGCCACTAACAAGCTTATTAAAGACATCAAACGACAAGCGTTTGGATTTCGTAACTTTAAGAACTTTAGAACCAAGATTCTCATCACTCTGAACATACAAAGAGAGAGAACGAAAATCGTTCTCTCTCGTACTTAGCTTTTCATCAACCCACTACAGTTGACAAAGAGCCAACATACAAAGAGAGAGAACGAAAATCGTTCTCTCTCGCACTTAGCTTTTCATCACCCACTACAGTTGACAAAGAGCCTAGTTTCTTTAGCTGCTTAAATGCTTAACTTAATGGCATTAAGGTTCAGGCTCCTTTAATATTTTACGGATTAAAAATTGAATTTCTGAATTCATCAGTTGAACGCAAGAGTTCACTATAGACCTTTCTCTTCAAGCTATGAACCCAACTTGTATTCACATTTGAAGTCGCTCGATCCAAGCGTTTCATATCCTCTTCCACTGCTGCTTTCATCAGATTTTCTAAATCTTGATAAGAATTGATGGTCACTGTATTCGTTGAATTTGGTTTATCAAGTTCATACACAATCGTAATCGGCTTCAATTTTGTCAATTGATCAATCCGATCCTTATACATATCCTTCTTGAATTCAGACCAAGTTGCATATTTGTTATTAAAGACATGTTGTAAAACAATTGTATCATTAACAATTCCATTTGGTGATACTGATTTCAATTGATTGCTTACGTATGGAACAAATCCTTCATCGTAGCCTTTAGCAGCTAAGAGCTCATAAGCCATACGTCTAAACATCAAATCTCCAGGTGCTCCAGTCGGATTATCCAAAGCAGAATAGATTGGTGACAATAAGAATGTATTATAGTAGCCATTTCTAGCCAATTTCTCATTGTCAGAATACTGTCTACGGTTCATGATACTTTGATCAATTAAATCATCAAAAGTTACCAAATTAGCCACTTCCTCATCAGTCAATGGGCGAATTTGGTTCCCAGCATGAACACCATCATAATAGTTTTCAATCTTTCTAAACCATGCTTTCTTGACCGCGGCATCTTGTTGTAAAACAACACTACCTTCTAAGTAATCTAGCATGTAGATGGCATCAAACATGTGATGTGCATAGGTATTCAAATCTTCTTGACTGTTAAAGCGCTCGACTGGATTGTACGGATGAACACGAATGAGGGAATCTTTCTTATCCAACTCAGTATACAAGGTATTGAGAGCAATGATATTATCCTCAGTATTACTTACGTTTTGCAAGAGACCACGCGCGTAGAGCTCTGGTCCTTGTCCAGTTCGCCTACCAAATCCATAGAAGAATGTATTGGAATCCAGGTTATGAACCATTTCATGCGTATAGGTAGAACTTCCAACCTTATCCAACATCAAATAAGCTACAAAGTGGGTTTCTGACCCATTTGCATAGGCAGCCGTTCCATTACTTCCATACCATTTTGCAATCGGACCAAAGAAGTCTTGAATTGCTGCATTACTACTTGACAAATTATGCCAAACCCTTGTTCCATTTTCATCAAACAAGCCAAAACCATCTGTGTTCATGTAGGCACCAAACATCTTGTCTTTATTTTCGTTATTTAATGTCTTGTACCAGAAGTCAGTATGATCACGTTGCCAAATGGCTGCTTGATTAATGATCGCATAGACTTCTTCCCGTTTTTCTGGATGATTTACCAGATCTCTGTATCGACTAAAAGCACCGAAGGCTACCGTATTCATATTGGAAATAATATAAATATCTTCGTTTTCCATGGTTAACAGAGGCAAGAGCATCTGACGGTATCTCCAAGTCGGATTTGTAATCTTGTCATATACCTCGACAGCATACTTACTATGTTTCGTAGCTGTATTTTGTTTTTCCAATGCTTCTGGAACTTGAGATTTCATCTCGACAATGTATGCTTTTGTATTGTCCTTGAACCATTGATTATCCGTTTTATTTGGAGAAAACACCTTACGATAGGATTCAACCAAGTCAAATACAGTTGATTTTCCAGTCATTTCAGCTAAATAGGAAGAATAGAGTTCTACATTATTTTTGGGTCTTAAAGCTTCATAACCTGCTTGACCAATTGAAATAATGGCATCCAATGTTGAAGCGGAATGATTGCCAAAGAAATCCATATTGAACAAGGTTAACTCTTTTGTATTCAATGTATCATAATTGATATCATACCATCTATCTAGGTAAGACAAGCCTAGCAAGAATGCTTCTTTATTATTTGCAATCTTATTCTCGAAGTAGGTTTCAACACTCTGGCCTTGACCATTCATTGTAGCCGTTAACACCTTACGGAGATAGCCAGAAAGATTGTCTTTAATGCGATTGAAACTTGACTTGAAGTACATATCGTTGATGTCATTTGTCGTTTGATTCGCTGCCTGAGCAGGTGGATTTAGTTGTTTCAACAGCGCTTCTGATTCATATTCAATCGGAGACAATAGTGTAACAAGCCGGTTTACCATAGCTTCATTTTGATTAACAAAACTTTCAGGAGTATACGGAATATGCATATCTGCAATATCATATTCGATGATATGATTATTCTTGAAATCTTCAGCATAAGTAACTGATTTGTATTCAACCGTTCCATCTTCAAAATACAACATGATTTTGTTGATACTCGCCTTATCTGCTATCAAATCAGCAACTACTGCATTATCCTTCATTGGAACGACATCAACAAGTTTAACTTGATTTAATTTATCAGAAGTTGCAATCTTATTTCCATAATAAACAAGCAATTCCTTGTTGTAGAATGGTAAGATTTTCTCCATATTTAAGTATGCTACAATATGGTCCGTTTTTGCATCAGTTACATTGCTGTAATCAACTGAGTATGCATTTAATTCTTTGTAATCAGAGTCAGTCAGTTTAGCAGTGATTGCCATATTTGACAATTTACTTTCTGCTTGTTGAGCAGTTATCTGAGTATTATTTTCACCTGCGATAGTTGAAAAAGCATTGCTCAACTTGGTCGCAGCGTCAAAGACTTGACCAATAACTGGTTGACCACCTGTCACTTGAACTTGACTAACTAAATTGTCAAAGCTACCATAATTCCAACCCCTATCATTGGTTCCAACCATACCACCCACTTTTTGGCTTGTACCAAGGTTGGTAACACTACCAGTTGCATAGGCATTTTTAATGTTGATTTCATTTCCACTTTGCCAACCTGTCACACGACCTGCAATTGCACCTGCTGCCTGATTGTTTTCACCGAGAATAGAGATGTTCACATCTGCTTTCACATCTCTGATATATGAACCAGGGTTCATACCGACAATACCACCTACGTATGACTCACCTCTTCCATAAGAATCTAACTTACCTTGGAAACTTGCATTTGACAAACGTGATTGGTAATCCAGTTTGTAGACAATCCCTCCGAGATTCCGTTGGGCTCTTAGATTTCCTTGAACAGCTACGTCAGAAATAGTTGAATAGGCTGTTTCATTTGCCAAACTTCCTAAATCACGATGTAAGGCAGAACTAATTTGAACATTTTTAAGATCAATTCCAGAAATTGTTGCATGTTCAATCTTCGCAAAGAGTGGTGCTTTCAAGTTATGGATAGCATATTTATTTCCATTTGATTCACCAAGCAAGGTTCCTTGGAAGGTATCGGTTATATAAGCTTTCACATCTCCTACCTGAACTTCATCAGCATAGAGATTAGCACCAAGTTTAAAGGTTCCTGTCGGGTTAGCCTTCATAGCATCCAATAGAGAAGTAAAATCAGTATAGACTCCATTTTCCTTGGTCACTTTAGGTATATAAAAGACTTTCAGTTGATTGAAACTTGTTCCGTTATCTTCAACTAATTGATCGAAAGTGCTAGTTAATTCATAAACTTGCTGTCCGTCCTTGGTTGTTTCCTTAACTGATGAAATTGGAAGATAGATATCCTTAAAACGATCTGAAGTAACTTTTACAAATAAATCATCAGGGTTGGTTGGCGTCTCATCAAGTATATAAGCAGAAGTATATTCCCCATTTTTACGACGGTAGACCGTTACGGCATCAATATCTTTCACTTCAATTTTCTTGTAAACCAAATCAAATTCACGCAGACTTTCTTGGATGGCATTATGCTCAACGCTATCCAAAGTGTAGAAGACTTTTGTTTTCAAGGTGTAATCTGTATAGAAATCAAGATTTGTAAATTCCATATTTCCGTTTGCATCTGTGATTTCTTTTTCTTCTACCAGTTGATCTCCCTTGTACAACAGAGCAATTGCACGTAGGTAATTATCCGTTGGATTGTCTAGTTTATAACTCGCTGTCGCTGACCTATTGTCTTCATTTTTATCTAGGCCTATGATTGTTACCGTTGGAATTTTCTCGACTTTTGTACCTCGGCGGACAACCTTGTCTTCTGGATGATCTACTAGCTCTTCAATAGAAAGCGGCGGATTTTGTCGAACACCTCGAATGGTTTGATAGATGGTGGTGATAGTTTTTAATCCATCTTTCCCCTCTTTTTCTACAACAGTTTTACCTTCTAACATGGTTGGATCATCGATATACTTTGTTTCAAAAGGTAATACTTCCGTTTTAACATCCTTTTCAATCGCTGTAACAGGCTTGGTGCCACGAAGAATTTCTCTAGCGATTGGCTCAACCAAGATTTTTTCGGTGACTGTTGGATTAGGTTGGCGAACGCCCTTGATAGTTTGATAGGTTGTTGTAATTTCCTTGGAGCCTACTTTGCCCTCTACTTGAACACGTTCTTCGCCAACATAAAGATCAGCGCTTGGAATTTCCTTTGTTTCAAAGGCAATTTCTTCCCTACGTTTGTCAACTTCGGTATCCTCAACTGGCTTTGTACCCTTGAGAACTTGTTTGGCAACTGGTTCTATCAAAACCTTCTCTGTGACAGTTGGATTAGGTTGGCGAACGCCCTTGATAGTTTGATAGGTTGTTGTAATTTCCTTGGAGCCTACTTTACCTTCTACTTGAACACGTTCTTCACCAACATAAAGATCAGCGCTTGGAATTTCCTTTGTTGCAAAGGCAATTTCTTCCGTACGTTTGTCAACTTCAGTACCCTCAACTGGCTTAGTACCCTTGAGAACTTGTTTAGATACTGGTTCTGTCAGAACCTTCTCTGTGACAGTTGGGTTAGGTTGGCGGACGCCCTTGATAGTTTGATAGGTTGTTGTAATTTCCTTGGAGCCTAATTTGCCCTCTACTTGAACACGTTCTTCGCCAACATAAAGATCAGCACTTGAAATTTCCTTTGTTTCAAAAGCGATTTCTTCCGTACGTTTGTCAACTTCGATACCCTCAACTGGCTTAGTACCCTTGAGAACTTGTTTGGCAACTGGTTCTGTCAGAACCTTCTCTGTGACAGTTGGATTCGATTGGCGAACGCCCTTGATAGTTTGATAGGTTGTTGTAATTTCCTTGGAGCCTACTTTACCTTCTACTTGAACACGTTCTTCGCCAACATAAAGATCAGCGCTTGGAATTTCCTTTGTTGCAAAGGCAATTTCTTCCCTACGCTTGTCAACTTCGGTACCCTCAACTGGTTTTGTACCCTTGAGAACTTGTTTGGCAACTGGTTCTGTCAAAACCTTCTCTGTGACAGCTGGATTAGGTTGGCGGACGCCCTTGATAGTTTGATAGGTTGTTGTAATTTCCTTGGAGCCTACTTTACCTTCTACTTGAACACGTTCTTCGCCAACATAAAGATCAGCGCTTGGAATTTCCTTTGTTGCAAAGGCAATTTCTTCCCTACGCTTGTCAACTTCGGTACCCTCAACTGGTTTTGTACCCTTGAGAACTTGTTTGGCAACTGGTTCTGTCAAAACCTTCTCTGTGACAGCTGGATTAGGTTGGCGGACGCCCTTGATAGTTTGATAGGTTGTTGTAATTTCCTTGGAGCCTACTGTACCTTCAACTCGTACTTGTTCCTAACCAAGATACAAACTATCCGTTTCTCTCACTACAATATCATAAGGAATCTCTTCCGTTCTTGTCTCAGTATCTGTCTTTTCTTCAATAACTTTAGTACCACGAGCAACAATTTGTGAAATCGGCTGCTTGGTAATTTCTTCTGATACCGTTGGATTGGCCTGACGGACACCGTTAATTAGTGTATAGGTAGTAGTGACCGTTTTTTGACCCTCGACCCCTTGAGATTGAACTTGTTCTTGTCCAAGGGGTAAATTTGGGTCATCAACATACTCTGTATCAAACTGAACATCTATAATAGATTGTTCGACCTCTGTTGTAATCTTATCTTGTTCTTGTTTTTTTGTTCCAATTGCAATTATCTCGGCTATTGGTTGACTTGTCACATCAGAAAGTATTTCTGATTTTATCAATATTCCATCAGCGTAGGTTAATTTTGTGTCAGTCGTACGTGTTCCATATTGCCCAACTTGAACCACCTGTCTAGTACCTTCAGGTAAATTGGGATCCATGATTTCTTGTGTCGCAAATGGAATCGCTTCAGAGTTCGTCACAACTTCTTCTGTTAATTGTACGGTTGGTAATTCAACAGTTGGAGTCGTGTTTGGTACTTCCGTAACAATTTCAGTCGAAGACTCACTTTCATCGGTATTTTCTGGTTGAGGAACTGGTTTCGGAATAGGCTCTGGTTCTGGCATTGGACTTATCGGTTTTGTACCAATATGTACAATTTGGGGAATTGCAGCCTGTAGTGACTCGGAAATAATTTCTGATTTTAGTAGAACGCCTCCTGCATAAGTGAGCTTGCTTTCTATCACTCTTTGACCAGCCTGTCCAACTTGTACAGTCTGTCTAACCCCTTCTGCTAAGTTTGCATCATAAACTTCCTGAGTTTCAAATGGAATACTCTCCACATGACTGGCGATTTCTTCTGAAATCTCGATAGAAGGCACTTGATGTGACGGAGCCGAATCAGGTACTTCTGTCACAACCGTTTCGTCAGATTTTTTTGTTCCAATTTCAATAACTCTTGGAATTGCAGCTTTTGTTATCTCAGAAGAAATTTCTTCTTCCTTCAAAACTTGCCCATCCACAATCGTTTGCTGGATAGTAATGGTTTGAATACCATTTGCGCCTTCTTGGGCGACACGAGTTTCTCCCTCAACTAGGGCAGCATTCTCGATTTCATGGGTTTCGAATGGAATATCTTCGTCTTCCGTTACAATTTTCTCACTGATCTTAACTTCAGGTAATTTATGATTTGGAGCATTATCAGGAACTTCCGTAATCAGTGTTTTATCTTCAGACTTTTCTTCACTTACTTCATTATTTTGTTCATTATAACTTTCTTTTAAATACCCTACATAAACATATCCTTCAATATCATTCGGGACAGGCAAGGATTGACCTTCAGCGATTTCAATGGCATGGTTAAACTTCGCTAAGATTTGACTAGAAATAGCATGACTGGTTGGAGCTAGAAAGCTTGCGCCAGTCGCTGTTAGCAAGATAACACTTGCCAATTCCTTCTTACCTTTTTTAATAACTTTAATTGCAAGGACAAGAGTGAAAATACCGGCCATTCCTAACAGTAGGTTATCAAATACCCCTGTTTTGGGTAAGCTATGCGGACTAGCTTGTGCCTTCTCGACGCTATTTTGAACTAATGGAGTAATAATAGACTGGTTAGTTTCAATATGGGATGATGAAGCTGTCGAAGCGTCCTCTGTTTGACAAACTGACGATGACAAAGCAGGTCTATATACCAAATAATAGGTAGCATCCGTTTTTTCTACTTTTCTCGGAACATCGTAAACAATCGCATTTTTTTCGTGCTCTGTTAATTCTTGTTCTGTGACATAGGCCAACTGAATAGACTGAGCCCCAACTCCTTGAGCTGTTGCAATTGATACTATGAAAAATAGGCTCCCAACAATCGCAGAGACAAGCCCTACAGACAATTTACGAAAGGAAAAACGTTGTTGCTTTTCATTAATGTTCTTTTTCATTTTCGCTCCCCCCAGTTAGTAATTTCATTAGACTTGTTCGGTAACTACATCATCTCGTGGTTGATGATGCCACAAATCAACTCAGCTCTTAATTCAAACCGTTTTCTACGATTACGATAGGGCTGTGCCATGATTTGAAAGGTTTTAAATTTGGCATTATAGCGCTCAACTTCAATACGCATTTTAGCTATCTTGCGATTCAACTGCTTATCCTCTTGGGTTAAGAGGTGATGTTTAGAACGCTTAGCAGGAATAAAGGTATTTTCGTGAAATTTCAAGATGCCTAAATACCCTAAATCTACGAAAACAAGGGTACTTTGGGGCAAACTATAGCCAATACTCTCCTTAAAAAGGGTAAAATCATGCGTATGGCCATCTGAAAAAGCCAATTGACAAGCACGATGGCTAGTCAAATCAAGCATGATTTGAGTTTTTATGGTATGTCTTTTCTTTTTACCAGAATAATTCTTGCTTTGGTTTTTTTAGGGCGTTGAATAGGACTTTCAGTGACATCAATGGCAACAGTGGCGCTAGGTGCTTCCAAGTGGTCTAAATCAAAGAGGCCCGAAGAACGAAGGGTGTCCTCTACCCATGTAATGGTCTCATTGACAGTTGCCACACCTACACCAAAATCAAATGCCAACAAGCGTTGAGTGGGGTAATAACGTAAGTAGCGCAAGGTCATGATAAGTTGGTCTTCCATGCTTAGACGACGTGGGCGTCCTCCTTTTCGGTGTTGCTCTTGATAAGCGTCAGTGAGACAATCAAGCATCAGATGAAACGTCGCTTTTTTAACACCTATCAACAATTTGAAATTCTCTGAGTTTAATTTTAAGGCTTTTTCGTATGTTGTTTCCATACCTTTAGTATACCACTTTTGAGTTACCGAACAAGTCTATTATATAATGAATAGATACACCTTGCAAAGATTTAGTTTAAGTTTTCTGTAATTGTTCGTAAGCAAAAGATAATATATCAACTTTTTTCAGGGCACCTCTAAAAACTTCAAGTAGTTGTTAAGTAAGCCCTATTTGTAGGCATTATTTCCAGTAAGCTTCGCTTTCGAAGCTGACTTTTTGCTTATCTTCCTATTTTTGGGCGCACTAAGCCCTCGATAGCAATCCCAGTCGTTTGATTTGCTCAAAACGACAGATATTGTAGAGCAGGTTGGTTAAGGTCACATTGGTTTTAGCTCTTGCCTTCCCAATTGCTCGACAGATGCTACCTTTCATGCTCGTTTCAATGAAGCCAAAAACATGCTCAACGCGACAACGGACTTTGGCAATATGTCGATTAATGACCTTATCAGTCTCAGTCAACGGTTTATTTCTAAAAGCACGACGAATCGTGTGGTGGCGACAACCTCCTGGTACTGATTTTCCAACATAAGCTTCTGCAGTATCAATCAAACGGTAACCAACTTCAATCGCTTCTTCAACGACACGTTGAGTGGTTGTTGCATCACGGATTTGGAAAACGCCGAAACCGATAGTTGGCATTTGAACGCCGTTATTAAGTGTTGTGTAGTTCATAACTATTACTTTCTTTTCTTTGCTTACTTACACAATCTATTATAGCTGTTCATGTACGAAAGCTAAAATACTCTTTATTTATACCACTATGTCTTGAATGCATAGTAACTTATTGTGAGAGGATATCTCATTTCCTTGCTCTAGCTCTCTGTAAGCATGACTGCCTTCTCCTTTCCGACATAGGAGACCTTCAGACCCTTCAATCATTTTTAGGCACAATAAAACACTCCTATCTTTAGTAAACGAAGTTACAGCAGGAGTGTTTATGATAGTTTATAAAACGAGCTCAACTAGTCTTCTTTCAAAAAGGCATCAATGGCTGGATAGGCAACTTGGTTGAAATCATCTGAAATCCAATGGCCACCACCTTGGACTGTAACCAATTCCGCATTTGGAATCAGCTCTACCGCTTCTTGGGCATAGCGGTAAGGCACGACATTGTCATCTGTTCCATGGACAATCAGGGTTTTCGCCTTAATCTTGCCGGCTTCTTCTTTCCAATCAATAGCCAGGGCATCTGTCAGATAACGACTACCCAGACGAGCATTGCGGTGGATGATGACATCTGGAAGCGAGTCACCATAAGACTCCGCTGTTTCTCTCACGTCGTCAAAAAGGACATAGGCTGGGAAAATCAGGAGTAGCTTTTTGACCTTGGCTGGATTGCGGCTAGCGTAGAGACTAGACACCACGCCACCCTGACTGGCACCAGCAAGACTGATATTTTCAGGGTCAATGTAGGCTTCCTTGGACAGATGACTGACCACCTGAGTCAAATCCTCCAACTCCGTCACCACAGACATATCCAGCATATCCTGACCACCACTTTTAGACTGAAGACTACCTCCATAAAAATCAAAACGGTAGACCACATAGCCAAGGGATGCTAAGTGCTGGGCGTAGTCCTCAAATTGCTCGTAGGTATTGTTAAAACCATGTGATAAGACAATCGTCGGGAAGTGCCCGTCTTTATAATTTTCTGGAGCAGTTATGATACCAGAAAGCGTCTTATCCCCATAGCTAACATTGTAAGCTTCGGACACCAGATTAGAGCTGGCAGTAATACTTTTATCTTGATTCGTCATAGGAACCTCCTGACTGCTTGCCTTGCTTGGACTTGATTGACTACTGGGTTCATTGACCGAACAGGCGGTTAAAACAGCCAAAGCCAAGATGAATACCAGAGTCGTATTCAATTTTTTCATATAAAATACTTTCACTTTATTTCCAAAAGGTTGCCTCTAGTATAACGTAAATGAAGGCAAAACCAAAGCAGAACAAGTTGAGGTTTATGGATAAGAAGCATAATATATTTTTTTTTAGAAAACAGCAATTGATTTCTTTTCCTCTTGCACCAGTCTAACTAACTTAGACTAAGACCATCGGACAATAGTGCATCTAGTTCATCTGGACTGATTTGCGCTATCCGACAAATGGTTGAACGGTCAAGACCCTCGGCTAGCATGGAAGTAATCATCTGGAGTTTATTTCGCTCTACTCCAAGCTCGATACCTTCCTCCCTAGCACTATACATGTCCATGTCATAGTTTTCTCTGCGGCGAATGCAATGATGGGTTTGGGCTGTTTGCTGAAAAAGTAATTCCCGAAAAACTCCAACCACTGGCGCCAATCTTCCTTGATATCTATATTTTCATTATACTTATCCAACTCGATAAAGGCAAGTCTACCGA
Source organism: Streptococcus hyointestinalis (assembly GCF_900459405.1). NCBI lineage: Bacteria > Bacillati > Bacillota > Bacilli > Lactobacillales > Streptococcaceae > Streptococcus > Streptococcus hyointestinalis. Next base: position 303,165 of record NZ_UHFN01000007.1, on the reverse strand, counting down.
GACTTTGCTGGCACTGGTCTGGCTCTCGCATCAGTAATTCCTGTCCAGTTTCCTCCTGAGTCCATCGGTAGGTGCTAATCGTCGAGCTTGTCTCGGGAAAGATACTCTTTTCCAGAATGGCAATACCGTAAACAGGCCTGAGTTCCTTATACATCTCGTGAGTCCTACCTTTTTCACGAAGGAGTCTAGCATTTTCCACCAACTGACTGGCCAGATAATAGTGGAAACGCTGAACAAAATGTGTCTGGCGCTGCACCTGAATCTCAATGATGACCTCCGTCCCATCCTCAAGCCTAGCCCTGACATCCACGGCTGTCGCAAAGGGCTCGTCCTCCTCAAACTCCTTGGTATGAATCTGTGTGCCCTCCAAAATCTCAACCGAAGCAATGTTCAGATTGAGAATGTCACTGATAAAAGCCGCTGTAAAATCAGGCCGACTCAGAATTTTCTTGGCCATAAGATCCATGGTAGGGGAAACGTGAGTATGTCGTTTTTACATAAAGCTCTCCTTTCTCTCGACCTCAACTATTCGTAAAAAATCGGAAAAAGAAGAAAAGACCGCATCACTAAGACACGGTTTCTTCTTAAATTCCAACCACCACTCCTACTGGCCTAAATAGTCTTTCAGATAGCGACTTGTGGTGCTGGTTGGAGTTTGGATAATGTCGGCGATGGAGCCGTTGACGACTAGTTGTCCACCATAGCGACCACCTTGTGGCCCCATATCAATGATATTATCAGCATTGGCGATAACATCTAGGTCATGCTCGATAACAATGACAGTGGCCCCGCTTTGAATGAGCTTTTCAAAGACGAGGACAAGGTTGCCTACATCTCGAGGGTGGAGGCCGATACTTGGTTCGTCAAAGATGAAAAGATAGTGATTCTGCTTTTTCTCTAGATAGGTGGCCAGTTTCAGGCGCTGCGCCTCACCACCAGATAGGGCAGGTGTGCTCTCACCCAAATGGAGATAGCCTAGACCTAGCTCTTCCAATACCTGCAAGGTCACAAGAATTGCTGGCTCCTCCGCAAAGACGGTCAAGGCTTCTGATACGGTCAAATCAAGCAAGTCCGCAATTGAACGGCCCTGCCATTTGACGGCCAGAACCTCATCTTTGTAACGACGGCCCTGACACTTAGGACAAGTCTCCACCATATCAGGTAAATATTGGACATCGAGGGTCACGGTACCAGTCCCATCACAATAGTCACAGGCACCACTTTTGTTATTATAGGAAAAATCAGTAGCAGAAAAATCAGTTGACAAATCATCAAAGATTTTACGCAGTTTGTCCATGATTTTAGAATAAGTAGCCACGGTCGAACGGACATTTTTACCGATAGGGGTCGAGTCAATCTCTACCACATGCTTAATACTTTTTCCACCAGTGATAGCAACGTTTGACGGCAACTTGCTCTTAGCAATACGTGCTTCAAAGCCAGGCAAGAGGCCGTCCAAAATCAAACTTGTCTTCCCAGAACCAGAAATACCGGTCACCAGATTAAGACCATTTTCCACAAAGTCTGCGGTAACTTCTTTGATATTGTGCTGATTGGTTACTGTCACCTGGAAATGCTTGTAAGAAGCGAGGTCATGCTCAGGTCTCAGGCGAATTTTAGCGGTGTGATTAAGATAGGGTGCAATGACCGACTGGCTATCTTGTCGAATAATCTCAGGCTGACCTTGTCCAATCACCTGACCACCCTGCTCCCCAGACAAGGGACCAATTTCAATCAGGTAATCTGCGGCTTCCAATATGGCCGTATCGTGATCGACAACTAGAACAGAATTTCCCTGCTGGATCAGTTGGTGAATGATGGCAATCAGGGCTTGGACATTTTCTGCGTGAAGACCGACACTAGGCTCATCAAGGACATAGAGCATGCCTGTCATCTGATTTCGGATAGTTCTCGCCAGCTGGATGCGTTGCAATTCACCAGTCGATAGGCTGTTTCCGGCCCGGTCCAAGGTCAGATAATCCAATCCCAAGGCAACAATCGGTTCAATCAGTTCCTTGAGCTCGCTAGCCAACTTGAGGGTCATTTCCTCCATCTCTTTGGGTACCCAAGTCACCAATTGGTCTGCGAAACGAGTTAATTCGAGAAGGTCATACTGACTGACTTCTGCGATATTTTTGTCTAAAATGAGGCTCTTGAGAAGGTCAGGATTGTAACGATTGCCATGACAGGTTGGGCAAGGCCCCATGTCGTAAAAACGATTCAGGCGCTCGATGGCTTTTTCGTTTTTAGCGGTGGCAAGGCTATGTTCAACAGCGACGATGGCATTTTCATACTTGGCATTGAGTTCAAAGGACTTACCCGTCTTTGTCGGAACCACGATGATTTCCTTGACTTCTGGGCCATAGAGGATAATGTCCTGATCTTTCTTGCTCAATTGTTCAAAAGGGGTATCCAGGTCCACTCCCTGCTGCTCGGCAACCAGTTTCATATGGGTCCGCCCCGGCAATTTCCAAGAAGCGACAGCCCCTTCATTGATGGTGAGACTAGGGTCAGGGATAATTTTATCCAGCTGAATCTGGCGCCCCTCACCAGTACCCTGACAGGTTGGACAAGCCCCTTCCGAGTTAAAGGCGAAACTTTCAGCTCCGTAAACCATAAACTCTACCTGACAGGTCGGACAGGTCAAGACCCCCATCCGCTCATCAGAGCCGATAAAATCCATAACTTCCGCAACTCTAAGCGTTGGCTCTAAGCGATGACCGTTGGGACAGACGTGCGACGCCAAGCGTGAAAACATGAGCCGCACCACATTTAAAGTCTCGGTCAGAGTCCCTACAGTTGAGCGGACATTAGGCGTTTCCGGGCGTTGTCTCAGGGCAATGGTTGAAGGCAAATATTCAACGCTGTCCACATCGGAGCGCCCTACCTGCTTAATCCGTCGTCGAGTATAGGTCGAAAGGGCATTGAGATAGCGCCTAGTTCCTTCAGCATAAATGGTATCCATGGCCAGAGACGACTTCCCTGAACCAGAAACACCGGTAATAGCAACAAACTGATGAAGTGGAATGTCCAGTGATACATTCTTCAAATTATTGGCCCTAGCTCCTCGCACTTGAATGGCCTTGGGAATATAGCTGTAATCCATGATACACACTCCCTCTGATTCTCTTTCATTAGGATTTAATGATTGCCATTCTACCACAAATGAGAAACTTAAGCAAGAATTGGAAAGCTACTTTACAAAGACAGGAACCAATCTCAATAGTTACACCGTTTGTTACCTCCTCCAAGACAAGGAAAATCAAGAACTGCGAATCAGTGAATTGGCTGAGCTCCTCTGTCTCAGTACTAGTGCAACCTCTCGCTTGGTGGTCAAGATGGAAGCTGAAACAGGGCTTGTTGTCCGTGAGACTTGTGAGATTGACAACCGAGGTCTCTATGTGGTCTTGACCCAAAAAGGACGAGATTTTCTAACTGATGCTTCTGCTGTTGTCGAAAAGCTCATCCAAAAAGCTCTTTAGGGTATTTTTTTAGCTATATCGTTGCGTGCGCAAGTAATACACAACAAATACTCGTCAAATATCGAGTATCACCATTTATTCAGAAAGGATATTATCATGAAAGTATTTATCGCTGGTGGCACTGGTCGTGTTGCTGATTTCCTCATCCAAAACCTAACAAACTCAGGTCATCAAGTGGTGGCCGGTGCTCGAAGCCCTGAAAAAGTTGTCACTCGTCCAGGTGTGACGGCTGTCCCACTCGATTTGCATGCGGATGTGGCTAGCTTGGCGGAGCTTATCAAGGGTTCTGATGCTGTCTATTTCGTAGCCGGTTCACGTGGTCAAGACCTCTTACAAACAGATGCTTTTGGTGCTGTTAAGCTCATGCAAGCCAGTGAACAGGCTGGTATCAAGCGCTTCATTCTCCTTAGCTCTATTTTTGCGACTGAGCCTGAAAAATGGTCTGACCCTAACCTCGCAAAAATCATTAACTACAACATTGCCAAGTTTTTCGCTGACCAATGGCTCATCAACCAAACCAACTTGGACTACACCATTGTCCAACCAGGTAGCCTTGTTGAAGCTGAAACTGGTTCTGGCAAAATTGAACTCAATGTGCAAAAGGCACAAGCTAACAGTATTCCAAACGTGGCAGCCGTCTTGGCGGCCGTCCTAGAAAAAACAAACACTTATGGCCAAATTCTTCAAATGAGTGATGGCAACACACCTATTGAGGAGGCCCTAAACACACTTTAGGAGGAAATTCATGGAATTTTCAGAACTTATCCAAACACGCAGAAGTATTCGTTCCTTTACAGAGGAAATTTAATGATATAGCAAAATTTCCCCACTTGTCAAGTCAAGTGCAACAAGTTCATTGATAACTAGAGTTCCAGAGGTTAAGCTGTTTGGGCTAGCCCAAACAAAATATTTGCGGTTTTATACTTGTGAAGTCGTCTAGGTCTGTCATTGATAGCAGAGACGTAGTGATTGAGTTCTTCTGTCGTTAGTGAGTTAAGAGAGACACCTTTTGGGAGAAACTCTCTCAAGAGACCATTGAAATTTTCATTTGTTCCTCTTTCATGAGAAGCATAAGGATGGGCAAAATAGACTTCCACACCTTTTAAGTCTGACAAGCTACTGAACTCTGAGCCATTGTCCGATGTGATAGAGCGAATAGGGTACTGCGATAGTAAGCTCTTAACAGCCCTATTGATGGTTTCTGCTTGTTTATTAGCCAATTTTACAGCGATGGCAAATCGTGTTTGACGCTCTACTAAGGTCAAAATAACAGCTTCACCTTTGGTTTTCTTGCCAAGAACCAAATCAATCTCCCAATGCTCAAATTCAGAACGGTCATTGATACACTCTGGACGTTCTTCAATGGATTTTCCTAAGATTTTCGTCGTGGCCTTAGGCCTTACTTTAGACCGTTTTCGGATGCTCAACATCTTAGGTAAATCAATCGGTTTAACCCTCAACAGTCCGTCTTTGATGTAACGATACACTGTCTTGGTGGAAGGGATAACTTCCAGTGGATGTTTTTCTCGGTAAGTTTGAACAAAGCTATCGACACTGTGACAGCGAGGTTTCGTTTTCAGGGCTTTCTCAAGTTCCTTGAAGAAGGTCTGGGAGCAGTACGATAGTTTATGATAAGCACTTTTTCGACGATTGGTTTCATAAACACGTTGACCACTATCTGGAAAGTATAGTTATTTAGTTTTAAAATAGTATTCCAAAGCAGACTGAACAGAACGACCTGTTCTTAACAATTCAGTCACCTTTCTTTTTAGAGTAGCCCAAAACTGTTCGATGGGATTGAGTTCAGGGGAATAAGGTGGAAGCGGAAGAAAATAGTGTCCCTTAGCCACTGCAAGCTCATCTAGTTGTTTCTTGGGGTGAAAAGCTGCATTATCCATAATGATGACATGGGGTTCTGTCAAGGATGGCAATAGCTGCTCCTGATACCACTTGATAAATAATTCCGCTGTCATCGTTCCATGATAAAGCAAGGGGGCTATAATTTTAGAACCAATTTGACCAGCTACTACCGAAATTCTTTCGAATCTGCGTCCACTTACCTTGTCGTATACTTTCTCCCCTCGAGGTGCTCTAGCTTTGTGACGATAAAGATAAGTATCAATGCCAGTCTCATCAATATAAACAATAGGGGTGTTTGGAAAGCAGGCTAAAACATCAAGATAGCGTCTCACCTTTTCGCTATCTTGTTCTTTATAGGTTGTGGTCTTTTTTTAAAGTGATGTTCAGTTTTTTTAAGGCAGCCCAAACTGAGGGAATACTACAGTCAAAATGCTCTGCAATTTCCCTTAAGAAAGCATCTGGATGTTCCTTGACATAGGCTTCTAACTTATCCAATGGCAATTTGCGAGGGCTTGGTTTTCTTTTTTGGCGCTCCAAATGACCTAGTTCTTTGAGTTGTTTCTCCCACAGATACAGTGTATTAGTGCTAATTCCAAATAACTGACACGTTTCTTTTTTGGAATGACCAGCCTCTACATAATTAATAACTCGTTTTCTAAAATCTATTCCGTAACTTTTCATAAGTATAGTATAACACATACTATATAGAAACTAACAAACTATACTTGACCGTTACTATCCGTTACAGGTAACGCTTCAGTAACGTTACACTCTAGTTTTAACTCTTGACCAGCCACCAAAGCTTTTTGCTTTTGACGGTGGCGAGCCACTCTTTTTCTAGTCTGCTGGCGAATTTTCTCTAAACCATCAATGTTCTGATGCTTTTCCCAATTTGGAATGGTGACAGCACCATCTACAAATGCTATCATGCTGAACTGTTCAAAGGTCTTTAAGGCTAACTTGACCGTCGTAGCTTTTCGCCTGAAAACTGTCGTCAGCATTTCCTCAGTGTAAAAGATTTTATCACCTAGAGCTAGTACGCCACTATAATTCTGTTTGCCCGCTAAGACTAACAACTTGAACCAAATAACAATTAGGGTATCACCCTCTGGCATTGATTCAATCAACTGAATCTTTTCGTCATCAAAAATATCCGTTGTTATCTTAATCCACCGAACATCACTCATAAATGTTCCTCTTTATCTTTCATATTGCTTCAACCAGCGTGTCACAGCCCGTTTATCATAAAGTGTGACACCATCTATTACCATAGTTGGCATGCCCTCACGTGTCCATTTTTGCAAAGTGGTTGTGGAAACATCTAACCATCTTGCTAAAGCAGCCATTCGCACCATCGGTTTATAAAGCTCTTTATCCTCTAAAGCTCGCTCCACTGCTGTTGCAATCATCTCATCATAGTGAGCTCGTAATTGCTTTTCTAGTGCTTTGGGAAGTTGGACAACCAAAGTTGTTTCTTCTGACATCTCGTTACCTCATTTCTATTTCTCAATTAAATAAACTCCGAGATTTGTATATTTTTTTATACATTTTAAATTATATATACTTTTTGTGTTTTTGTCAACTAAAATTATACTTTTTGTATTGAATGTGTTACAATATCTAATAGGAGGTTACCCATGACCAATAATATCGCCAAACTTATCGAAGAAAGTGGCAAAAAAATAAAAATTATTAGTGAAGCACTCGATATATCTTATCCCACATTATCTAGCTACAATCAAGGTATACGGAAACCCAAAAAAGAAAATGCTCAAAAACTTGCGGACTACTTTGGTGTTTCAGTAGCCTATATTCTAGGTCTAGATGATGATAAGAACGCTCCATCTAATTTGAAAATCGTCGCAGATAGTTTTAAAACATCCGAAATCACATCTGTAACGCCTTTTAAGAGCGATATGGATAGGCTTAAGAAAAGTATCGAGCTTGGAGAAATTCATCTGTCTATGCCCCTAAATGAGACATTCTCAGATGAATTTAGACGTTTCTTATCAGGTTACTTGGTTGATTATGAAGAGACATTTATCAAGCATTTAACCAAGCACATGAACAGCCAAAATCGTGACTCAGAGATTTGGAAGACCTGGACTCAGACAGAAGAGTATCAAATTAGACGAATAGATCGCGAAAAAAAATAAGCTAACATTTCTCAATTACATAAGCTCCGAAAACTTGAATAATACGGAGGAATGTTATGTCAATTCATAAATACCAATCACTTAAAGGAACAACCTATTTTGTCAAAATTTACCTTGGTCTAAACGACTACGGTAAGAAAAAATATTACACCAAGAGAGGATTCAAAACTCGCAAGGCTGCAAAAGCACATGAAGCGGCTATTACTCACCAGCTGAATTCTGGAGTTTTTGTTCAACTTTCAAGACAAGCCTCATTTACCTACAAAGAGTTGTATCAAAAGTGGTACGAAGCCTATAAAGATACTGTGGAAGCAACCACAGCTTCGAAAACTGCTGACTTATATCGTCTTCATATTCTACCAATCTTTGGGGAGAAAAAGATTTCAAAAATTAGTCCATTGGATTGCCAAACCTTTATTACAGATAAGGGCAAGTCATTCAAGAATATGAAACAAATCAAGTCGTATACCTCAAAAATCTTTGAATTTGCCATCAACATGAATTACATTGAACGTAATCCAATGAGCAAGGTGATCATGCCTAAAATCAAAAAAACTGCCAGTGAAAATTACTGGTCAGTTAGTGAGTTGCAGCAGTTTTTGCAAATCATTTTAGAAAATGAACCTTATAAACACTATGCCTTGTTCAGACTATTAGCTTATAGTGGTTTACGAAAAGGTGAACTATATGCTCTTAGATGGTCAGACTTTAATCCAGATACCCAATTACTAACTATCAATAAAAGCTTGGGTAGGATAGATGGTCATGCCGTTGAAAAAGACACGAAGAACTCATTTTCTGTGCGTTCAATCTACCTTGACGATGAGACTTGTACCATACTCCATAAGTGGAAACAAGAATCTATCCAAGAGAAAGGACAGCTACATATCGCACCTCTCTCCATAGAAGATAATTTTATGTTCACTTACTGCTCAAAAACAGGCGATATTGAACCTCTCCACGCTGACTACATCAACAACATTCTAAAACGAATTATTCGCCAGTATAAACTAAAGAAAATCAGCCCACATGGGTTTAGACACACTCACGCAACCTTGATGATTGAAATGGGAATTGACCCTGTCAATACTGCTAAACGCTTAGGCCATGCAAGCAGCCAGATGACTTTAGATACTTATAGCCATGCTACAAAAGCTGGTGAAAAACAGTCAATTACAAAATTTGCAGAGTATCTTAATAAGGCTAAATGAACTAGATTTATTGCTCGGCCTCATATTGACCAAAAACCAAGTCTCGAAAGATTACCAAAAGGATTACCAAAGCACTTTTTTCATCAAAAAAGCACCTTGCGAAATCTTCGCAAAGTGCTCTGAAACGTTGATATAACCGAATATTAACGTTTTGAGAATTGTGAAGCCTTGCGGGCTTTTTTTAGACCTGGTTTTTTACGTTCAACCATACGTGCGTCACGTGTAAGAAGACCAGCGCGTTTCAATGAATCACGGAAATCTGGATCAACTTGAAGAAGCGCACGCGCGATACCGTGACGGATCGCACCTGATTGACCAGCATATCCACCACCTACAACGTTAACGAAAACGTCATATGAACCTGCAGTTGATGTTACTGCAAATGGTTGGTTGATGACCAAGCGAAGGTCAGCGTGTGGGATGTACTCTTCAACATCTTTTTTGTTAACAGTGATTTTACCTGTACCTGGTACCAAACGAACGCGTGCAACAGCGTTTTTACGACGACCAGTACCTGTGTATTGAGCTTGTGCCATTTATATACTCCTTTCTCTCTTAGATAAGACCTTTAATATCAAGGACTTCTGGTTGTTGTGCAGCATGTGTATGTTCACTACCGACAAATACTTTCAATTTCATGCCTTGTGCACGTCCAAGAGTATTGTGTGGGAGCATGCCTTTTACAGACTTTTCGATCAAGCGAACAGCGTTTTTAGAGCGCAATTCACCAGCTGAAATTTGTTTCAAACCACCTGGATACATTGAGTGAGTGTAGTAAATTTTGTCTGTTGCTTTTTTACCAGTCAATTTCACTTTTTCAGCGTTGATGACGATAACAAAGTCACCTGTATCAGTGTGTGGTGTGAAAGTTGGTTTGTTCTTTCCGCGAAGTACGCTAGCAACTACTGCAGAAAGGCGTCCAAGAGGGACATCAGTCGCGTCAACGACATACCATTTGCGTTCAACTTGACCTGGCTTAGCCATGAATGTTGTTTTGTTCATGATTTCTCCTATACGAATTCGTTTTTGTTTACAGATGTGGATGTTCCGGTCCACGAGTTATTTGAAAGGTTCCGGGGCCTTACAAATGGGGTAAACAATACCGCTTATAATCATATCAAAAATAGACGAGGTAAGTCAAGTCCTTTGCCAGTTTTTTTGGAAAATTTATAGGCCCCCACTTGTCTAGTCAAGTGCAACAAGTTCATTGATAACTAGAGCTCCAGAGGTTAAGCTGTTTGGGCTAGCCCAAACAAAATATTTGCGGTTTTATACTTGTGAAGTCGTCTAGGTCTGTCATTGATAGCAGAGACGTAGTGATTGAGTTCTTCTGTCGTTAGTGAGTTAAGAGAAATACCTTTTGGGAGAAACTCTCTCAAGAGACCATTGAAATTTTCATTTGTTCCTCTTTCATGAGAAGCATAAGGATGGGCAAAATAGACTTCCACACCTTTTAAGTCTGACAAGCTACTGAACTCTGAGCCATTGTCCGATGTGATGGAGCGAATAGGGTACTGCGATAGTAAGCTCTTAACAGCCCTATTGATGGTTTCTGCTTGTTTATTAGCCAATTTTACAGCGATGGCAAATCGTGTTTGACGCTCTACTAAGGTCAAAATAACAGCTTCACCTTTGGTTTTCTTGCCAAGAACCAAATCAATCTCCCAATGCCCAAATTCAGAACGGTCATTGATACACTCTGGACGTTCTTCAATGGATTTTCCTAAGATTTTCGTCGTGGCCTTAGGCGTTACTTTAGACCGTTTTCGGATGCTCACCATCTTAGGTAAATCAATCGGTTTAACCCTCAACAGTCCGTCTTTGATGTAACGATACACTGTCTTGGTGGAAGGGATAACTTCCAGTGGATGTTTTTCTCGGTAAGTTTGAACAAAGCTATCGACACTGTGACAGCGAGGTTTCGTTTTCAGGGCTTTCTCAAGTTCCTTGAAGAATGTCTGGGAGCAGTACGATAGTTTATGATAAGCACTTTTTCGACGATTGATTTCATAAACACGTTGACCACTATCTGGAAAGTAAACCGTTGAGTAGATTCGTTTCCCGTTCTTATCTTGAACCTGAGAAACACTTCCTCGTTTGATTTCCCGACTGATGGTTGAGCGATGACGCCCAAGCAGACGAGCAATCTCAGAGGGGTTTTTGCCCATCTTGAGATAGGCGCTGATTTCTCCGCGTTCAGAGGCTGAAAGGTGTGAGTATAACGATTTTTTGGTAGAATGATTAGTGGACATGTTCATCTGCTTTCTATACTGAGTTGGGGAATTCTAGTATATCAGACGAGCATGTCTTTTTTGTTGCACTTCATTTTACAACACGGGAAAAAATGAAAAACCAAAATTCTCAAAGTAAGTTCTAGTCTGTCTTAAAAACTGGAAATTAGACTGAGACAAAAAATAAGGTAGAACTTACTATGGGACAAGTTGGTAACTGACAATGAAAAACAAACACTTAACTCTCTCTGATCGCAACGATATTCAAATAGGAATCGAACAGCTAAAAACCTTCTCAGCTATCGCTACTAAGCTAGGAAAAGACCCGTCCACAATCTCAAAAGAAGTTCGCAGAAATCGAGTGGTTAAAGAAAATTCTGTGACATCCAATTGTGAGGCCTGCCCTCTACTCAAAAAGGCTCCTTACGTTTGTAATGCCTGTCCGAAAAAGAGAAGCAATTGTGGATACCAGAAACAGTTCTACTACGCAAAAAGAGCTCAGCTGGATTATGAAGCTAAGCTCTCAGATTCGAGAACAGGTGTTGCCCTAAACAAGGAAGAATTCTATCGCATGGACGAGATTGTCTCTTCTGCCATCAAAAAAGGACAACACCTCAACCACATCATCGCCTCAAATGAACTTTCGGCATCCAGAGCTTCTATCTACAGATACCTTGAAAAGGGCTATCTGTCCACAAAGCCTATTGATTTCCCCCGTGTCGTGAAATTCAGAAAGCGGAGAACCAGAAATCTCCAACCCATTCCTAAAACTGCTAGAGAAGGACGGTCTTACGAGGACTTCCAAGGCTTTCTTACTAAGAATGATATCAGCTACTGGCTGGAAATGGACACCGTTACTGGAAGGATTGGAGGAAAGGTACTTCTCACTTTTAACCTCTCCTACTGCAACTTTATTTTCGCTCGGTTACTGGATAATAAAACAGCTAATGAGGTCGCTAAACACCTCTACGCTATCAAGAATGACCTACACCAGAAAGAGATGAGCTTCTGCGAACTATTCCCTGTCATTCTGACCGATAATGGCGGTGAATTCGCTAGAGTAGACGATATCGAAATGGATGTTCGTGGAGAATCTAAACTCTTCTTCTGTGACCCAAATCGTTCTGACCAGAAGGGGAGAATTGAGAAAAATCACACGCTTATCAGAGATATTCTCCCTAAAGGAACTAGCTTCGATAACTTGACACAGGATGACATCAACCTAGTTTGTTCACATGTCAACAGCGTCAAACGAGCTTCTTTCAACGGAAAATCAGCCTATGAACTCTTTACCTTTACCTACGGTGAGGAAGTGGCAACACTTCTCGGTATCTCTAAAATTGACCCTGAAAACGTCATCCAATCACCTCGATTATTAGATAAATAATCGCTAGTTTTTATCAGAAAATAATTTCAAAATAGAAAGGAACTTGTCCCGTCCTAAATTCCAGATGACTAGAACTTACTTTGAGACGTCTCAGAGCCAGTAACTTTAGTGTACCCTTTTTTCAATATTTTCAGGCCTAAAACTCACTATTATCAGCATTTTTAGTCAAAAAAGAACTTAGTCTGAGACTAAATTCTGTTGATTTTATGCAGTTTTCTCAGAGTAACTTCTGGAAGGACGGGAACTAGAACTTACTTTGAGAATTTACCAAATTTATAGGACAGGATAGTTAGAATGGCACTTACTCTTTATCTAGCGGAAAATAAAGGGTGATACTGGTTCCTTGCCCTTCTTGGCTATCAATAAAAATGCTGGCATGGTGGAGTTTGGCGATGTGTTTGACGATAGAGAGCCCCAAGCCAGTGCCTCCGACCTGTTTTGACCTGCTCTTGTCCACTCGGTAAAAGCGCTCAAAGATACGCTCTTGGTTTTCCTTTGAAATGCCAATACCTGTATCTCGGACTTGAAGGATGACCTTGTCGCTATCAGGCATGACCTCGACAAAAACCTGACCGCCCGCTTGATTGTACTTAATGGCATTGTCACAGAGATTGTAGACAAGAGAGTGTAAAAGCGAAGCGTCTCCGTAAAGGCTAGCGCTACTTCCCGTTAAGATAAGCTCAATCTGCTGTTGGTCTGCCTTGAAAGAAAGGCTGTCAACGACATTCTCCGTCACTTGATACAGGTCCACCTTGTCTGAGGCTGTGTAGGCAGACTCATCTAGCTGGGAGAGATAGATGATGTCCTCAACCAGCTGGACAGTGCGCTGGGACTCAGCGTAAATCTTCTCCGAAAAAGTTTGAATATCGCTTGGAGAAGCCAGATTATTTTTCATAATCTCTGAGTAGCCTAAGATGGACTGAAGAGGCGTTTTGAGCTCGTGCGAGATATTGGCGGTAAACTCTCTACGCATTTGCTCGTTTTTAAACTCTTCGCTCGCATCAAACAAGAGAAGCACCGCTCCTGTTAATTCCCCGTCTGAAGTGACAGGTCGCACCAAGGTTTGGTAGGTTTTATCCTGAAAATGCAGCAGACGTTCTGCCTTGTGATTTTGAAAGCCTGTGTCTAGCAAGGCAGTGAGCTTACTATCTCGGCTGATGTCCAGCATATTTTTCCCGACACAGTCGCCCTCTAGTCCAAAGAGAGCTTTTGCGGCTGGGTTGATACTAACAATCTGCCTCTGATTATCCAGCAAAATCATACCTTCCTTGATTTTTGCGATAATGGTATCAAACTCGCTAATCTTGCGATCCAGCAGGCTTTCTTTTTGAGCGATTTCTTTTTGATTGTGGTCAATTTTTCTAAGCAAGGGCGTTAGCTCTTCGTAGGCGAGGTCATTGTCCAAGGGATGGTCAAGATTGAGATGATTTAGGGGAAAAATCAGCTTTTTAGCAATGGACCTTGCCATCCAGATGGAGAGACTCAGCGCAATCACGATAATCACCACAATGTAAGGCAACATGCCCAGCAAAAGACGGATGATACTGTCTTGACTGACAGACAGGCGGACAATAGTACCATTGTCTAGACGCTTGGCGTAGTAGACGTATTTTTGCGTCAGGGTTTGTGAATAACGCATGCTCTTGCCATAGCCTGTGCTTAGTGCTTCTTTGATTTCTTCTCGGTGCAGGTGGTTTTCCATCTGCGAGGCTTCTGACTTGGTGTCATAGAGGACATCGCCTCGATTATCCACCCAAGTAATGCGGACATTTGCTAGCTTGAGGTCATCAAAGTAGGCTTTCCCCTCCTCTGTGATACCATGTGCTACTAGTGTCGCCTCTGTTTTGAGCTGGTCGAGCTGTACTTGACTAAAATAACGGTAAAGTGCCCCTAGACTCAGCACCAGCGACACCACAAAGACGCTCATGGTCGCAAGCAAAATCGAGCGAAAAATCTTTTTGGTCATTGAGGTACCTCCAAGTGATAACCGACACCTCTAAGGGTTTTGATGTATTTGCCACAATCCCCCAGCTTGGTGCGTAGTGTCCCGATATGAACGTCCACCGTGCGGGTCTCACCAAAATAATCCGCTCCCCAGACCTTATCTAGCAACTCCTGCCGTGTAAAAACCCTTTGCGGGTGCTTGATGAGGAGATGGAGCAAGTCAAACTCCTTGAGCGTCAGCTGAATCTTACTGTTTTTGACATAGACAGCGTAGGTCTGTGTGTTGACCGACAAGTCACCAATTTGTAAAAGAGAGGTTTCTGCGCCTTGGCTACGCCTAAGGACTGCCTTGATACGTGAAATCATCTCCATCATCCCAAAAGGCTTGACCAGATAATCATCAGCCCCCAAGTCAAGCCCCTTGACCTTATCGTACTCTGTACCTTTAGCGGTCGCCATGATGACAGGAATCGCCTGCGTTCTAGGATTTTTGCGCAGCTTTTCTAAAATGGTAATTCCGTCCTCATCTGGCAGCATAATGTCAAGGATGATAAGTTCAGGCAGTTCATCATCCAGTCGGCTCCAAAAGGCTTGACTGCTTGGAAAGCCTATACTGTCAAAACCTGTTGATTTCAGCGTATAAACCATCAACTCTCTGATGTTGTCATCATCCTCAACACAAAATAGCATCATTCTCCTCCGTCTATGTCCAATTGACCTGTGATGGCATAGAGCACCCACTTAGCAATATTGACCGCATGATCGCCGATACGCTCGATGTATTTTGAGACCATCAAAAGGTCAATAGCGTGTTCGATATCAAGGCTTTTGCTGGCAAAGCACTCTACTAATAATACTTTTATTGTATCAAAATTTTCATCAACTTCCTCATCTTTTGCAATGACTTTTAGGGCTAGCGCTTCATCCTCATGCACAAAAGCGTCAATACTCATGGTCACCATCTCACGCACACTATCCACCATGCTCTGGAGGACATGGAGCTCCTTGCTCTTGACAATGTGCCCCTGCGCCACAATCTCTGAGACCTCATAGGCTTGTGTACCGATACGCTTCAGATCATAGACCATCTTGAGAGCAGACGAGACTGTGCGCAAGTCCTTAGCCACAGGCTGCTGACGCAGCAAAATCTTTAGGCACCTACTTTCGATGTCTTGCTCCATTTGCTCGATTTCTTCGGATAGAGTGGCTATTGTCTTGGTGTTGGGTAACTGTTCTTTTTCGATAGCCTTAAAGGTCTTTAGTATAATCTCCTCACACAGCGAGCCCATCTCGATAAGCTCTTGATGTAGGGTCAGTAGTTGCTTTTCAAATCTTGCACGCATTATCCAAATCTCCCTGTAATGTACTTTTCTGTTCGCTCGTCCTTTGGCATGGAAAAAATCTGGCTGGTTACTCCTTTTTCGACCACCTCACCCATCAAAAAGAAGGCAGTCTGGTCTGAAATCCGCACCGCTTGTTGCATATTGTGCGTGACAATGGCAATGGTGTATTTCTTTTTCAGCTCAATGACCAAATCCTCAATCTTAGCCGTTGAAATAGGATCAAGGGCACTCGTTGGCTCATCCATGAGGAGAATATCAGGCTCAATAGCAAGCGCTCTTGCGATACAAAGACGCTGCTGCTGACCTCCTGACATGCCAAGAGCGGACTTGCCTAGACGATCTTTGACCTCATCCCAGATAGCCGCATTTTTTAGCGACATCTCGACAATCTCGTCAAGCTTTGCCTTGGAATGAATGCCGTGCGTTCTAGGACCAAAGGCGATATTGTCATAGATACTCATGGGAAAGGGATTGGGCTTTTGAAAGACCATGCCAACTTTTTTACGCAAGATATTGACATCCAAATCTTGGTAGATGTCCTCATCGTCAAGCAGAACATTGCCTGTGATACGGCAATTAGCAACGAGGTCATTCATGCGATTGAGGCTTTTTAGGAGCGTTGATTTGCCGCAGCCTGACGGTCCGATAAAAGCTGTGATTTCCCTTTCCTTAATGTCTAGTTGAATGTCCTTTAAGGCGTGAAAATCGCCATAATACAAGTCTAAATGACGGACACTGATGTTACTCATGATTGTCTCCTCCTAATTTTCGTGAAATAAAAGCTGACAAGAGATTGATGATAATGACAACAACCAAGAGAACGACGGCTGTTGCGTAGGTCTGATTGAGGTAGATACCCTCGCCTGATATGGCGTACATGTGTACTGCCAAGGTGCGTGAGGAGCTAAAGACGCTCTTTGCCACCTCAGCAACCGTCCCTGCGGTGAAAATCAAGGCAGCAGACTCACCGACGATTCTTCCGATAGCAAGGATGACTCCAGAAAAGATACTGGAGCTGGCACTCGGTAGCACAATCCTAAAAATCGTGCGTAATTTTCCAGCGCCTAGGGCAAAACAGCCCTCACGGTAACTGTCTGGTACAGACAATAGTGCTTCTTCAGTCGTTCTGATAATGAGCGGCAGCACCATGATACTAAGGGTCAGAGCTCCTGCCAAAAGGGACAGCCCCAGCTGCATGTATTTGACAAAAAACAAAGACCCAAACAAACCATAGATGATAGAGGGAATCCCTGATAGGGTCTCTGCTGCTGTGCGAATGACTGAGACAAAGAACGCCCCACGTCTCGCGTACTCCACCAGATAAATAGCAGCTCCCACACCTAAAGGAAGAGCAAGGATGAGCGATAGAAGCACCATAAAAAGCGTGTTGATAAGAGCAGGAAGCAGCGAGACATTCTCACTCGTATAAGTCAGAGAAAACAGGTTTGGGGTCAAGTGCGGAATGCCCTTGACTAGGATATAGCCAATAATCAAACAAATAGCTGTGCCAACTAGCATAATAGCAGCATAGACCAGAGCAGCTAACAGCAGAGATACCGGATCTTTTTGACGTATTTTTTTCATAGACTATTCCTTTCCTCTGCTCAAGACTGAAAAGGTCAGGTTGATGAGCAGGATAAAGACAAAGAGCACAACGGCTGTTGCTATCAGCGCCTCACGGTGGAGGTCGGTTGAGTAGCCCATTTCCATAACGATATTGGTTGTTAGGGTTCTAACACCAGAGGTCAGTGAGTCTGGGATGATGGCTTGATTTCCCGCCACCATAATCACCGCCATAGTCTCACCGATAGCACGTCCAATCCCAAGTACAATCCCTGCTAAAATCCCACGCTTTGCCGCAGGCACCATGACAAAGAAAACACTTCTCTCATGGCTAGCTCCAAGCGCCACAGCTCCGTCATAGTAGCTAGAGGGCACTGCTTGCAGGGCTGACTCTGACACGGTGATAATGGTCGGCAAAATCATAATACCAAGTAGTATAGACGCTGTTAAGACCCCCATACCGTAGCCACCAAAATGGTTTCTTACAAACGGCACCAACACCACCAAACCAAAGAAACCATAGACAACTGACGGGATACCTGCCATCAGATTGATTGCCGCTCTTAGTGGCTTATAAAGAGGCTTAGGGCAAAATTGAGCGAGGAAAACCGCACTCAATACACCTAGAGGCACCCCAATGACCAAAGCCCCTGCCGTCACATAAAGGGAACCCAAAATCATGGGCAAAATACCATAAAGATTGTTTGCCGGTCGCCACACTGTCCCAAAAAGAAAATCTGAAAGACCAATCTCCTTGATAGCTGGCACACCGCTAGCAAATAAAAAGATACAGATTAAAACAACAGCTAAAACAGAAATGCAGGCAGTCAGCAAAAACACGACCTGCATTCCCTTTTCTCTCAATTGATTCATGTTACTCCCTATTTAGAGACGTCACTCCACTTGGTAGTGTCGCCTGTAAAGATAGACTTGACTTGCTTACTGGTCAGGCTCTTGGCGTCATTTTCTTTATTGACAATAACAGCGATACCATCTTTTGCGATGACAGTCGCTGTCACGCCTTGGCTGGTTTCAGAGTCTTTGAGCTCACGAGACGCCATACCAATATCAGCTGTGCCGTCAATAGTTGCGCTCACGCCTGTTGAGGAATCGCTTTGTTGCACTTCAACTTTGACATTAGCGTTCACCTTAGCGTAAGCTTCTTTTAGCTTTTCCATGACAGGAGCTACTGAGCTTGAGCCAGAGACGACTACTTTACCCGAATCTACAGAAGATTTGTAAGCGCTGCTTGCTTCAACTGAGATGTAGCCATCTTTTTCCACCACTTTTTGACCATCACTACTCATGATAAAGCTAATGAAATCTTGTGCGGCATCGCTCACTTTCGCTTTGGTCACGATGTTAAAGGGACGTGAAATCTTGTAGCTGTCGTTTTCGACATTTGCCACACTTGGCTTGACACCATCGATAGACACCGCTTTGACCGAGTCATCAAGCGCACCAAGTGAGGTGTAGCCTATCGCCTGCTCATCTCCAGCCACTGTTGTCAGCATGACAGCTGTAGAGTTGGTGACAATGGCGCTAGACGTTGTCAAATCCACTTTTTCACCATCTTTTTCTTCTTCAATGCCAAACAGCTCCACAAAAGCGCCACGTGTCCCTGACCCTTCCTCACGAGAGACGACACTAATGGTTTGTGCGCTCGAAGCACTTTTGCCACAAGCAGCCAAGGCCGGCAAGAAAAAGCAGCTCGCTAAAACAGCAACTGAAAACATTGTCTTCTTTGACATAAGAAATCCTTTCTTTTTGTACTCTCTAAAGAGCAGTGATTGATATTTGTTACAAGCTTATTTTACTGTCTGATTGTCAAATGCAAGTACTCGCTTATGTAAAATCTATGTAAAGTTGCAAAAAATATAAAAAACAGCAAGAGAACATCTTGCTGTTTTTTATATTTTAATCTTCTTTCAATTTCGCTAGTTCTTGCGCTAAAAGTTTTAGGGCAACTTGTGGGTTGGCTTGTCCTTTGGTTGCTTTCATGAGGAAGCCTGTGAAGGCTTTGTCAGCGTTACGTTTGCCGGACTTGAAGTCAGCAACAGCTGCTGGATTGTCTTCAAAGACTTGGTGAATGATTGGAATCAAGACGGCTGGGTCTGAAATCTGTACCAAACCTGCTGACTCGACGTATTCACGTGCAGAGCCACCGTTTTTCGCCAAATGCACAAAGACTTTCTTGGCAATCTTAGATGAAATCGTGCCATCCTCAATCAAGCCAATCATCTCAACCAGATTGTCTGGTGTGAGGGCGATTTCTGGCAAGGTCTTAGCCTGTGCATTAAGGTACTGCGCCACCTCACCTTGCAGCCAGTTGGAGATTTGCTTAGCGTCACCGCCAAGCGCTACTGCTTGTTCAAAGAAGTCAGAGGTCGCCTTAGTCGCTGTCAGTTGTGCCGCATCGTAGGCGCTTAGACCATAGCTAGCTACGTACTTAGCACGGCGTTCTTTTGGAAACTCTGGCAAGGTCTTTTGCACTTCGTCAATCCACTCGTCTGAAATCTCAAAGAGTGGAAGGTCAGGCTCTGGGAAGTAGCGGTAATCGGCTGCGCCTTCCTTGACACGCATGAGGATAGTGGCTTTATTTGCCTCGTCATAACGGCGTGTTTCTTGACGGATTTGCCCACCGCTGCGCAAGATTTTGGCTTGGCGCTCAACCTCATAAGCAAGCCCTTTGCGGACATTGTTAAAGGAGTTGAGGTTTTTAAGCTCGGTCTTGACACCAAATGCCTCTTGACCGTAAGGGCGTAGCGAGATATTGGCGTCCACACGCATAGAGCCCTCTTCCATCTTGACGTCTGAGATACCAGTGTACTGGATGATCTCCTTGAGGGCAGTCAGATAAGCATAAGCCTCCTCTGGGCTACGCATGTCCGCTTCAGACACAATCTCAATCAAAGGCACCCCTTGGCGGTTGAGGTCGACATAAGAATAACCGTCTGTGCCGTGGGTATTTTTCCCAGCGTCCTCCTCGAGGTGCGCACGCTCAATACGGATTTTCTTGGTCGTGCCGTCCTCAAGCTCAATATCAATCCAACCATTATAGCCAATCGGCTCGTCAAACTGCGAAATTTGATAAGCCTTTGGATTGTCTGGATAGAAATAGTTCTTGCGGTCGAAGTGCATGTGCTGGTGGATGTCCATATTGAGCGCAAGCGCTGCTTTGATGCCGTAGTCGATGACACCCTTGTTCATCACAGGCAACACACCAGGGAATGACCAGTCAATGACATTGGTATTGGCATTTGGGTCTTCACCAAAGTGGGCTGAAGATGGTGAGAAAATCTTTGATGCGGTATTTAACTCGACATGGACTTCTAGTCCAATAATGGTTTCAAAGTTCATTAGTTCTCACCTCCAAAAATAATCGGTTGTTGCTTGTGGTAGTCCGTTGTCGCCTCAAAAGCGCTGGCTGCTTGGTAGATGGTGCTTTCTGAGTATTTTGGTCCAATCAACTGTAACCCCACTGGCAAGCCTTCTACGAAGCCTGCTGGGATAGAAATCCCAGGTAGCCCAGCTAGATTGACAGGAATAGTCAAGATGTCTGCTAGATACATAGCGACTGGGTCATGATTGAGCGAATCAAGGTCATAAGCCACGCTAGGCGCTGTTGGTCCCAAAATCAAGTCGTAGTCTGCAAAGACTTTCTCGAAATCTTGGATGATAAGCGTACGCACTTGCCCTGCTTTTTTGAAGTAAGCGTCGTAATAACCAGATGACAAGCTAAATGTCCCAAGCATGATACGGCGCTTCACCTCATCGCCAAAACCTTCTGAGCGGGTATTGACATAGATGTCCTCAAGGTTTTGATAGTTTTCTGTGCGATAGCCGTAGCGGATACCGTCAAAACGCTGCAAGTTGGATGACGCTTCAGATGAAGCGATGATGTAGTAAACAGCGACACCATATTTGGAGTGAGGCAGAGACACTTCCTCAACGACAGCACCTAATTTTTCAAAGTGCTTAGCTGCTTTGAGGATGGTTTCTTTGACCTCTGGTGCAATTCCTTCACCTAGATATTCTTTTGGCAAGGCAATCTTCATGCCTTTGATGTCTTGACCAATCTTAGCCGTGAAGTCCTCAAAGTCACGCTTAGCTGAGGTTGAGTCCTTAGCGTCATGCCCAGAGATAGCTGTGAGCAATTGCGCATTTTCCTTAACCGTTTGAGCAAAAGGTCCAATCTGGTCAAACGATGAGCCAAAAGCGATAAGTCCAAAGCGAGAAACACGACCATAGGTAGGCTTCAAGCCGACAACACCGTTAAAGGCAGCTGGCTGGCGAATCGATCCACCCGTGTCAGAACCAAGAGAGAGGCGCACCTGACCAGAGGCAACTGCTGTTGCTGAACCACCAGATGAGCCACCAGGAACCTTGCTGTGGTCCCAAGCGTTCTTGGTCTTTTTGAAGTAAGATGTCTCAGTAGAGCCACCCATGGCAAACTCGTCCATGTTGGTCTTTCCGATGACAATCATGTCCTTGCTATACGCTTTCTCCACCGCTGTCGCATCAAAAATCGGCTCATAGTTGTAGAGCATTTTAGACGCTGCTGTGGTGAGGATGCCTTTTGTTGAGATATTATCTTTAACAGCAAGAGGGATACCACTCAAAGGATTTGCCGCATCAATCCCACGCTCATCAATCGCCTGTGCTTGCGCAAGCGCAGCTTCCTCAGCCACCGTGATAAAAGAGTCCACCTTGTCCTCACGTGCTACGATACTCTCAAGCGTATCCTTGGTCAACTCCACCGCTGAGATGTCTTTATTGACCAAAAGCTCATGTAATTCATCAATTGACTTGTGTGTCAAACTCATCAAGCGTCACCTCCATCCTCTAAAATCGCTGGTACTTTAATATAGTAATTTTCCTGTTCAGGGACATTTTTAAAGAGCAGGTCACGGTCCTCTCCTTTTTGGGCAATGTCCGCACGCACAACTGTTTTTTGGTCTGCCATGGTCGTAGTCACTGGCACACCTGTGGTATCTACTTCATTTAAAAGCTCAACCATGTCCACAATCTTTGAAAGAGTCGTTGCAAACTCTCTTGTCTCTTCCTCTGAAAAAGACAACTTCGACAGATTGGCAACATGACGCACTTCTGCTTCTGAGATTTTCATGTTCGTTCTCCTCTATGTTAGTCTCTCCTATTTTATCACATTTTAGCCTATTGTGGAAATCTCTCCTAACCACGCTAATCAAAAAAGCTAGGAAGATCCTAGCTCTTATATGATTTTTGCTCCAAGGACATGTTGAAAATGATTGAGGGCAAACTGGTGCGCTTCATCTGTCAGAGCAGCAATAGCACCCTCGACAATTTCGATCTGATAACCTAGATTATAAGCGTCAATAGCCGTGTGCAGGACACAAATGTCAGACAGCACACCCGTCAAGACAACAGTATCCACCTTTCTCTCACGCAGTCTGATATCAAGGTCAGTCCCAGAAAAAGCTGAGTAGTGGCGCTTGTCCATCCAAAAGACACGGCTGTCCTCCTTGATAGCGTCGTAAAGGGGAGCTAGCTCACCGTAGAGATGACGTCCGCTCGTTCCCTTGATATTGTGAGGAGGAAAGAGCTTACTCTCTGGATGAAAAGGGTCGTCTTCATCATGGGCATCAATGGCAAAAAAGATGTAATCCCCAGCTTCATAGGCTTTTCTCGTCGTATCCACTAGGGCAGTCTCAATCGCCTGTGCAGGTTTTCCTGCTGTCAGCTTGCCATCATCGGCTACAAAATCATAGGTGTAATCAATCGAAATTAGTGCTTTGGTCATTATTGATAATCCTTAATCTTGTCGTAAATCCCTTCGTTAATCACTTTGAGGTAAGTCCCTTTCATCCCTAGAGAGCGTGACTCGATGATACCAGCACTCTCAAGCTTACGAAGGGCATTGACAATGACTGAGCGAGTGATACCGATACGGTCTGCAATAACAGAAGCTGTCAAGCGTCCTTCACGCCCGTCAAGCTCACCCAAAATAGCCGCAACAGCCTTCATTTCAGAGTAAGAAAGGGTGTTAATCGCCATGTTGACTGCTGTCTGTTGACGAATGGTTTCTTCCAGATTTTCAGTCTGCAAGTTCAACAGTTGAATCCCAACAACGGTGCTTGCAATCTCAACCAAAATCAAAGCGTCATCGCTAAAGGCTTTGTCATTACGCCAGATGATGAGAGAGCCAAGACGCATACCGCCACCGTAAATCGGAGCAATCGTTGTCAAACCGTCTGGGTAGATGTCTTTTGACTCCACTGGAAAGACTGACAAATCGCTATCAATCGGCAAGTTTGCCTCTGTATCGTAGACGCGGCTAGCTGCCTTGACATAATAGTCTGGAAATTGCTTTGCCTCAAAGAAGTCCTCAACACGGTCGTTGTTGGTCTTGTACTTCATGGCATAGCCTAAAAGTGTCCCACCACCATTGATAATGCAGGCATTGCAGTCGATGATGTCAGCTAGTTGCGCTGCGATGGTATTGTAAGGTAGAGTCTCGTCTAAACTCTCTACTGAGCGTTGCAAAATAGAGGCAATCTTTCGTGTTTTTTGTAGTAAATCCGCCATTATCTATTCATTCCTTTTGATTGTATTCATCTCAATTATATCAAAGCCAACCACAAATTGCAATCAATTGTCAGAAAATTGATGCACTTATCATTTTACCAAAGTAAAATCGGTTAAAAATGCTTTCTCGAAAAAAGAACGCAGAACTCTTTTTTCTGTCATTTCTAACCGACTTTTTCTTCATCATGCCAAAAGCGCCTGTTTTGGCTTATCCCCAAGAGATGGTTTTGATAGGGTGCCTTGAGACAAAGGCACCCCCTCTAAACAGCTTAGAGGTTCTTTGATACGGAAAAAAGTACACTCAACAACATCACCTAGGATATCAGGAGGACTTTTTTTAGTCAAACACTATTATTCTAATCCATTTTACGCAATTTAGCAAGCTTTTTCAGTATTTTTATCTCGCATTTTTGCCAATAGTAAAAATTGCCAGAGTATTTGGACCGACATGAGCTGAGATGACAGGACCAAGTGGCAGGATAATGACCTCTGTGATGGTCTCATTTTCAAGAAGACTGGCTTTTAAACTTTCAGCTGCCTCACGGTCATTGGCATAAGCGACAACGGCTGTGCTATGTCCAAGCTCTTCTGTAGCACACTCAACCATCTTTTTCATGCCTTTTTTGCGTCCACGTACTTTGGCTAACGCCACTAAGCGCCCTTGGGTATCAATCCAAAGAAGAGGCTTGATATTCGCTAGGCTACCCACAACCGCCGTTGTTTTTGATAAACGCCCTCCACGTACCAAATGGTGCAAGTCATCCACCAAGAAATAGGTCCTAAGACGAGGCAGGATGTCCTCTATCATGGCTTTGGTCTCAAGAAGAGATTTGCCTTTATCTCTAGCTTCTACAGCTAGCATGGAAAGATAGCCCTCACCACCTGCAGCAGCCAGCGTATCGATAATCTCAATAGTCGCCTTAGGATAATCCGCTAACACCAAATCCCGTGCCATGACAGCACTCTGATAAGTCCCAGACAGCACAGACGAAAAAGCGATATACAGCACTTCTTGCTCGTCCTTGGCCGCTTGTCTAAAGACCTCCTCAAACTGCCCGACATTGACCTGACTGGTCTTTGGCTGTGCGCCATTTTTCATTTGCTCAAGAAGGGTTTCTACCTTGATACGATTGTCCCCAGTCGTGTCATAGCTTTTCCCATCCAGCTCAATGGTCAAGCCCATAATGGTAACGGCATGCTCTTTTGCCCATTCTTCATTAAGGTCTGCAGTAGAATCCGTGATAATCTTAAAGGTCATACATCTCTTCCTTTTCGTCTTAATTTTCCTATTATAGCAAAAAGAGTAGCAAAACACTAGCCACTCTAGGCTTACTTCATATCATCTAGCAGTTGCTTTAGTTGGTTGAGCTGTGTGTCGTCAAGCGAGCCTAGGCGTGGGGTGGTAAGATCAATGTGGGCTGACATTTTATCAAGGTCAGACTTGACCGTCTCTACTCGCTGCTCAAGCTCACGAGCAGATACTCGCAGAGCGCCTTGGGAAAACACGGTCCACTGCTCATTGAGGTCGCTAGTGGCGACAGAGACCAGATAGCGTGCGGACTGATTGAGCTCAGCCGCTAAGCGCTCAATGTAGCTGTCTGCGGTCTCATCTTCCTTGGTAAAGACGACACTAATCTGGTAGCTATCGTATTGCTGGCGGTGTCCCGGCACATGCTGGGCGTCAAAAACACAGATAATCTCGATATGCTCAAAATGCGCATAGTGATTGAGCTTTCTAAGGAGCACTTCACGTGCCTCATCCAAACGATTGGTCTTAAAGAGTTGACGGGTAGACTCCCAAAAGGCAATCATGTTATAGCCGTCAACAAGTAGGATATTCTTCTTTCTCATAGGCGATTGCGAAATACTTCATACATGAGAAGGGCGGCAGCGACACTGGCGTTTAAGCTCTGCACATGCCCATTCATCGGGATAGTAATCATCTCATCCACTTGCTTTTTGATATTTTTAGAGATACCCTTGCCTTCGTTACCAATGATAAGCGCTAGCTTGCCTTGGGTATTCCACTTGTGAGAGGGTGTGCCATTCATATCTGTTCCAAAAATCCAAAAGCCAGCCGCTTTTAGCTTATCTAAGGTCTGGCTGAGATTGGTCACACGACAAATAGGCACATGCTCAAGCGCACCTGTTGCGGTCTTTGCCACAACAGGGGTGATCCCCACAGAGCGGTGCTTAGGGATAATAACCCCGCAGACATTGGTCGCATCTGCTGTTCTCAAAATAGAGCCGAGATTATGCGGATCGGTCAGCCCATCTAGGATGAGAATGAGGGGATTGTCCTCCTGCTCTGCTTTTTTGAGGAGAAGATCAAGCTCTGTGTAGCTAAAGGCTGCCACCTTGAGGACAAAACCTTGGTGGACACCGCCATCACACATGTCAGACAGTGTTTTTTTAGGCGTCCAAGAAATAGAGACTTTTTTCTCCTTGGCGAGAAGCTTGATTTTATCGACATTTTTGCCACGAAGGTCTTCTTGGATATAGAGTTTATTGCCGGTATTGGCTTGCAGGCTTTCGGTTACAGCGTGCAGACCGTAGACGATATCATTTGTTTCCATACGCATTAGTTCTCTTTTCTTTCGACAGTTTCAATGCACCAAGCAATTAGCTCCTCGAGGCGCTCGCTATTTTCAGTCATGTGGAGATAGCCTAGCAACGCTTCAAAGCCTGTTGACATGCGGTAGGTCACGACGTCAGCATTTTTAGCCTTGGTGTGGCTGTGAGCGTTTCTTCCACGCTTGTAAATCTCAAGCTCTTTGTCACTGAGAAGATTGTCCCCTATCATGCGACTAATCAGCATGGCTTGGGCTTTAGCTGAAACGTAGCGTGTCGCTTTTTGGTGGAGCTTTTGCGGCTTGGTCATGCCCTGAAAGATGAGATGACGGCGGATATACATGGCATAAACCGCATCCCCCTCAAAGGCGAGGGCAATACCATTGATGAGATTGATATTCAGATTAGTCACGTGTCCACCTCACACCATCCTTGGTATCAAGGAGTTTAATGCCTTTTTCAGCCAGCTCATCTCGAATCTTGTCCGCTGTGGCAAAGTCACGATTTTGGCGTGCCAGCTGACGCTTTTCAATCAGAGCTTCGATATCGCTATCCAGCACCTCTTCTTCAAAGACGATACCAAAAATAGACAGCAATTGTGCAAAAGTCTCTTTGACCTCTTCGCTATAATGCCCAGAGTTAATCCACTTAGCAAGCTCAAAGATGACGGTGATACCGTTTGCGGTATTGAAGTCATCATCCATGGCTGCCTCAAAGTCTGCCACAAACTGCGCTAAATCTGTCGTATCCACATCTTCCTTGACAGGAAGCAAATAAGTATTTTTGAGATACTTGAGATTGGCTTTAGCGTCATGAAGTGCTTTTTCGGTGAAGTTAATCGGCTTTCTGTAGTGCTGCGTTGAGAGGAAGAAGCGTAAAATCTGACCATCCACGCTCTCTAGCAGGTCATGTACAGTCACAAAGTTCCCTAGCGACTTGGACATTTTTTCATTGTCCACATTGACAAAGCCGTTGTGCATCCAGTAGTTGGCAAAGGTCTTGCCAGTTTTGGCTTCGGATTGAGCGATTTCATTGGTGTGGTGAGGAAACTCAAGGTCAGACCCACCACCGTGAATGTCAATGGTATCACCCAAAATCTCTGTCGCCATGACAGAGCACTCGATGTGCCAACCAGGGCGACCTGCCCCCCAAGGACTCTCCCAAGACACTTCTCCTGCCTTGGCTTTTTTCCAAAGGGCAAAGTCCAGTGGATTTTCCTTGCGGCTGGTTTCCTCATCGACACGACCAGAAGCCCCCACCTCGAGCTCTTCTAAGGTTTTATTGGCTAATTTGCCGTAGTTTGGCGCTTTTTCCACACGGAAATACACATCGCCCTCTGAAGCGTAGGCGTAGCCTTTATCAATCAAAACCTCAATGAAATCCATGATGTCACTCATATAGTCGATGACACGAGGGTTCTTGCTAGCTGGCTTGACACCAAGCGCCTTGACATCCTCCATAAAGGCTGCGATAAACTTGTCCGAAAAAGCCTTGGTGGTCATACCAGCCTCAAGTGCACCCTTGATGATCTTGTCGTCCACATCGGTAAAGTTGGACACATAAGTCACGTCATAACCTTTGTATTCAAAATAGCGACGAATGGTATCAAAAGCCACAACACTTCTGGCGTTGCCCACGTGGATGTAGTTGTAGACCGTCGGACCGCAGACATACATCTTGACTTTTCCTTCTTCAAGCGGGACAAAGTCTCGCAAGTTTCTCGTCATTGTATCGTAAATTTTTATCATCTTTTCATTCCTTTGCTATCTCACCTTTTAGAGGTTTGAGGAGTGGAGACTTTCATGGCGGAGTTGGTCTAGTTTTGAGGTATAGTATTTGGACTCACGCTCTTCTTCTATTTGGTGAATGGCGTCCTTATCCTTCTTGCCATGCACACGCACGACCTTAGCTGGAATGCCAACGACCGTCACGTCACTTGGTACATCTGAGACAACAACCGCTGCTGCCCCCACCTTGGCATTTTCTCCAATCTCGACAGGTCCAATCACCTGAGCATGCGCTGAGATAAGAGCGCCACGGCGAACGGTTGGGTGGCGTTTGCCAACGTCCTTGCCAGTCCCACCCAAGGTCACACCGTGGTAGAGCATGGCTCCGCTCTCAACAACTGCTGTCTCGCCAATCACAAGCCCAGACCCGTGGTCAATAAAGACGCCTTTTTCTATTTGTGCTCCTGGGTGAATCTCGATTTGTGTCCAAAAGCGCCAAAATTGGCTGTGCATACGAGCTAAGAGTTTGAAACCATGTCTCCAAAGAAAGTGCGATAGGCGGTGCGCAGCCAGAGCTTTGACACCAGGATAGGTCAAAAGCACCTCAAGCGAACTCCTTGCCGTAGGGTCATTTTCTTTTACAACTTGTATGGTTTCTCTCCACCAGCCCATAAACTACCTCATTCACTTTCAATATCGGACCAATCCACTAAAATTTGCTGTTCATCAAAAGGATTGATGGCTACGCCAAAGGTTTCTTCTAAATCCTCTTCGCCGTTACGTGGACGGTAAATATCGTTGATGGTCCATGTGACAACGACACCATTATTTTCCCTAAAAGGAGCACCAAACTCTGGATTATTGTACCACTTGGCAAAGCTGTCAAGCGTTGTAAAGGCAGGCACATAGCTCTTGCCTTCTGGTGTTGCCATTGTCGGGAAAAGACGCTCAAACTGCTCATCTCCCTTAGGAAAGACAAAGACAGGCACCAAGTAGACCTTGTCCATGATGTCAGCGTCTGTATTTTCCTCAGTCATAAGAGTGTTGACAACACTTGTCAACTGGTTGATGTAAGGCACTAGCTCGCTATTAGTAAAGACAACGCTGTTGTCGCTGTTTTCTTCGGGTTTGAGGTTGAAAGCCATCCCATCAAGCGACTGTGAGATTTCCTCTTCCATGACATCAAAAGCGATACGCTCCACCCATTTTTGCTTATGACTGCTTTCTTGAACGGTTTTAAAAGCCTCTAAGTCCGCTGCCGTTGTAAAGACAGGCACAACCTTTTGTCCATCGACCTCGATAGCATAAGGCTCTTTTGGTGCTAGGATTGGCATGGTATGAAAAGCATCCACAAGAGCGATACCATTTAGAAAATGGTCAGGATCTTTTAAAAAGGCACGTAAGCGAAAATCAAACTCTGTAAATTTACTCATGGTTGTCCTCTCCTTTAGCAGGTTTAGCTGGTTTTGGTCTAGGTAGTAACGCCTTCATAGACGCATCAATACGTCCCTTATCGTCAATCTTGATGACCTTGACATCGACCTCTTCGCCGACCTCTAGGACGTCAGAGACTTTTTCAGTACGTGTCCAAGCAATCTCAGAGATGTGCACCAAGGCGTCAGTCTTGTCAAAGAGATTGACAAAAGCACCGAATTTCTCGATACGCACGACCTTGGCATTGTGATAAACCTCGCCGACCTTAGCTTCACGCACTAGACTTGCGATGATTTCTTTGGCACGGTTGATAGCGTCTTGGTCGCTTGAGTAGATAGAGACATTACCCTCTTCATCGATGTCAATCTTGACACCTGTCTCGTCGATAATCTTGTCAATAGTCTCGCCACCTTTTCCGATAACGACCTTAATCTTATCCACATCAATCTTGATGGTGTCAATCTTAGGCGCTGTCGGAGCTAGTTCTTTACGTGGTTCTGGAATGGTTGCTTCAATCAAGTCCAAAATCTCAAAGCGTGCTTTCTTGGCTTGCGCAAGCGCTTCTTGTAAGATTTGTGGGGTAATCCCTTTAATCTTGATGTCCATCTGAAGCGCTGTAATTCCCTCACGAGTCCCAGCAACCTTAAAGTCCATGTCGCCAAAGTGGTCCTCAAGCCCTTGAATATCGGTCAAAATGGTGTAGTTGCTGCCGTCTGAAATCAAGCCCATAGCAATCCCAGCCACAGGCGCTTTGATGGGCACACCACCAGCCATCAGTGCTAAGGTCCCAGCACAGATAGACGCCTGTGAAGACGAACCATTAGACTCCAAGACCTCAGCCACCAAACGAATAGCATAAGGAAACTCTTCTAGACTTGGCAAGACTTGCGCAAGCGCACGCTCACCCAGCGCACCGTGCCCCAATTCACGACGCCCTGGCGCACCATAGCGTCCTGTCTCTCCGACAGAGTACTGCGGGAAGTTATAATGGTGAAGGAAACGCTTTTTGTACTCTGGGTCAAGCCCATCTACAATCTGCGTCTCACCCATCGGCGCTAGGGTCAGAACAGAGAGAGCCTGCGTTTGCCCACGGGTAAAGAGACCAGAACCATGCACTTTTGGCAAGAAATCAATCTCTGCTTCCAAAGGACGAATCTCGTCCACACGACGTCCGTCAGGGCGGATTTTGTCCTCGGTGATGAGACGACGCACCTCAGCATGCTCCATTTGCTCGAGAATCTCTGCCACATCACGCATGATACGCTCAAACTCTTCGTGCTCAGCGTGTTTTTCCTCATAAGCTGCGATGACTTCTTCCTTGATAGCTTCGGTTGCCGCTTCACGGGCTTTCTTTTCCTCGACCTGCACAGCTGCTTGCAGTTGGCTGTTGTAGTTTTGGATGATTTCTGCTTGGAGGTCAGCGTCCACCTGCAAGAGTTCAACTTCTGCCTTTTCCTTGCCGACAGCCTTTACAATCTCATCTTGGAAGGCAATCAAGTCACGCACCGCCTCATGCCCTTTAAGGAGCGCTTCTAGCATGACCTCTTCAGATAATTCCTTGGCACCTGACTCTACCATGTTGATAGCGTCACGGCTACCAGCAACCGTCAGCTCTAAAAGAGAGCTTTCTTTTTGCGCTTGACTTGGGTTGATGATAAGCTCACCATCTACATAGCCCACCTGCACTCCTGCAATAGGTCCATCAAAAGGAATATCAGAAATGGCTAGGGCAAGCGATGAGCCAAACATAGCTGCCATCGGTGCTGAAGCGTCCTCGTCATAGGAGAGAACGGTATTGATGATTTGCACTTCATTACGAAAACCTTCCGCAAACATAGGACGAATGGGGCGGTCAATCAGTCTCGCTGTCAAGGTCGCATCCAGCGAAGGACGTCCCTCACGCTTGTTAAAGCCTCCCGGGAACTTACCTGCAGCGTACATTTTTTCCTCATAGTTGACTTGTAGTGGGAAAAAGTCGCCACTTGCCATTTTTTTAGACATGACAGCAGCTGATAAGACGGTTGTCTCACCGTATCGGATAAGCGCTGCGCCGTTGGCTTGTTTTGCCACTTGTCCAATTTCTACGCTCAAAGGACGTCCACAAAAGGTCGTTTCAAAGACTTGTTTTGTCATAAGATTCTCCAAAAGATTAAGATTTTTACAGTCGATACCATGTTTTCTACAAAGCTCAAGAAAAGAAGTACTGTTTTCCTCAACTTTGCATAAAACAATGTATCACGCTTATTTTATCATATTTGAGGGCAAATTTCAGCTATTGAAACCAATTATCTTTTGTGGGGACTGTAGCGTTACAATAGATGTGAGACTTCTAGAAGTCAAAAAGAAGATTCCCTGATATGATAAGAGTACCACCACTCATCAAAAAGGAATCTTCACATGACTAGTATATCACAAAATCTTCGCTATTTACCACATACTCTAGAAACACGTTACCACGCTGTTAAAACCTACCAAAATGGTGCCTCTGTCGCCTTCATCTGTCGACGTTACAAAGTTTCAAAAGCCTCTCTCATGCGCTGGAACAAGCGTTTTGATGGAACTAAAGAATCTTTAAAAGACCGTTCTCATCGCCCTCTAACACCGCATCCAAAGGCTCATACCGAGCAGGAGATAACCTGGATTAAAAACTGCATCAAAAGAAATCCAAACGCAACCCTCATCGAAATTTTTTACAAGCTCAAAACCAATAAGGGATATGATAGGCACCTTTGCTCACTCTTTCGAATCTTGAGAAAGCTGGACTTCTTCAAATCCCCTAAAACAAAGAACAAACCTTATGTCCCAAAACCATATGACACGCCGACTAAACTCGGTATCAAGTGGCAGATGGATGTCAAATACGTCCCAACTCACTGCTACACAGGAAAACTACCTGACAAGTTCTACCAGTACACCGTTATTGATGAGGCCAGTCGAGAACGCTTTATATTCCCTTTCAAAGAGCAGTCGTCCTACTCAACGGTTCAATTTCTCAAAATGGCTATCAAACACTTTGGATACAAACCCAAAATCCTCCAAACGGATAATGGCTTTGAGTTCACTCATTTCAAAGAGACCAAACAAGTTCACCCACTAGACTTGCTGTGTCAGGAACTTGGCATTGAGCACAAGCTGATTCGTCCTCGAACACCAAGACATAATGGCAAGGTTGAACGCAGTCATCGAAATGACAATCGACGTTTCTACCAGCACTTGACCTTCTATTCCTATGACGATCTCATCAAGCAGATGAAAACCTATCTTTATCGTTCTAATCGACTTCCTATGCAAACTTTAGGATGGAAATCTCCTATCGATATCAGAAAAGCTTTACTAGAAGCTAGCTCCTAGTAAAGCTTAACAAATGGATAACTTCAAAATAACATTTTAGGTCTCACATCATTGACAAAGGTACATGAAACCAATTATCTTTTGTGGGGACAATCGTAACCACTAGCTTACACTGTGGCTTGTTCTTGATTATAATGAGAAAATACGCTAAATATATACCAAACCACTATCAGCAATAAATTGCAACATCCAAAAACAGTAAAAAGACCTTCTCAGGTCCTTTTTATAAGTCAATTATATTTACTTGATAACCAATGGATTCAATAAATAGCATTAAATCAGTTGTCTTTATAAAAATTGTTTTTTCATTTGTATTAGGGTGAAAGCTCATTCTTTGTTCAGTAGTAATTTCGTTATCAATATAAACTAAAATATCTTTATCTTTGTTATTTAATAATCCAAATGGCGACACAACGCCAGGTGGTAAAAGCATTTTATCATAAAGACTATCACTTGAAGCCATACGGATTCGATTAGCGTTCGTTAGCTCTTTAAACTTTTCCATGTCTAGCCTTTTTTTATCATCCATTACGAGTAGGTAGTATTGTGTCTTCTTTTTGTTCGTTAAAAACATTGTTTTCGTACGTACACCTTCAATACCTTCAATAAAACTATCTGCTTGTTCTGTGGTCAATGCTGGCTCGTGTTCCACTATTTCAAATCCAATATTGAGTTCATTGAGCTTTTCTACTACAGGAGTATACAAATCCTTTTCCATATTTTCCACCTCTTTCATCATTATTATACCAAGCCAAGAAAGGGTTTTCAATTAAAAAAGGGAAGAAAGACAAATGTTCTCTCCCTCATCTTTAAATCCCCAAGTAAACAATTGCTATTTAGCAACGAACTAATACCCACCTAAGTCAATCACACGGTCAAAATGAGGTAGAAGCGCCTTGTCGTGTGTCACTACAATAATCGTCACGCCCTCATCACGCAGTTCTTTTAATGTGTCCATCACAAAAAGGCTATTTTTCTCATCCAGCGAAGCGGTTGGCTCATCTGCAAAGAGAATCTTGGGTTCTTTGAGTAGCACCCTGATGAGCGAGACACGCTGTTGCTCACCGCCACTCAGCTGATACACTTTTTTATAAAGCGAAGCTTCACCCAAACCAAACATAGCTAGATATTCTGTGATACGCTCTTTATCTTTAGAGATAAAGCTCAGATTTTGATAAACCGTTTCATTGTCCACTAGGGCAAAATTTTGAAATAAAAACCCAAATACCTCTCGAAAATACTTCTTGCGATTTCTCTTGGTGACACGCTCACCCTCAATCACAATCTCGCCTGTATCGACGTCATCGAGCTGTCCTAGGCAGTTTAGAAGCGTGGTCTTCCCTCGCCCACTCTCACCGATAATAGCAACCATCTCACCCTTATGAATACTGAGCGAAAAATCCTTAAAAATCACCTTATCCTGATAAGCTTTTGAAATCTGTTTTACCTCTATCTGCGCCATATTTACTCTCCTTGTTTTAACATTACCAAACGCTCACGCTTTTCAAACAACAGCAAGAAGCTACTATACATCACAACATCCATCACTAAAATCCCTGCTACTATCGGCAAACTCACTAAACCTAGCGCCATTACAACCACAAGTGGCAACACCGGCAAGCAAAACATGGCTATCAAGAAAGGCTTGTGACGTGTGAGATACGACTTTCCAAATAGATACCAGATGACCAGTTTTTTCTTTTGACTTTCCAGATAAGTCATGATTAAAAAATAATTGATAACCACAAAGACAAGGACACTCATAACCACGCCGACAAGTCTTAGGTAAAATTGCGAGCGCACCTGTCTTAGTTTTGACAGACCTAGCTCACGCCCAGAGGTCAGCCCTGCAAAATCCTCTGTCAATTGATGAGTCTCAATGTAGTCCATGACAGTTTCCTTCTCTTGAAAAAGGTAGTGTCCTTGCGACATCTCGCCAACTAAGGCGTTGACTTTTTCGCCAAACAAAACTGGATTTGCCACTAAAATCACAGGATTATCAACTTGCGTTTGCGTGAAATCGCTGGTATTAAAGTTAAACACTCTTTGTCCTGAGCGTGAGAAGGTCACATCTATCTCACCAACATAGGATTCATTCTCATCTGCTGAGACATTCTGATGAAAGGCGATAACTTCTCTCATAGTCTTCTCGATGGCTACCTGTTGCTTTCTTAGATTTTCAGGTATGATAAGATGAAAGCTATCCTTAGCGAAATCACCCATCACCCCACCATCTGGTCTATAGACAGCGATGTCTTTTAAAAATTGATGATTGACCACCATGTAGGAAAAACCAGCTTGCTCAGAAGAAACGCTTTCAGCGAGAACTGCTCCTGTCTCTTCACCGATACTAAGCAAGTCTGACACGATTTTTCTGGCTTTTTCATCTCGTGCTTCTATCTCCTTTTGGCTACTATGAGCTGTTGGAAAAAGGCTAGTATCGCTACTGAAATTTAATACCAGATAATTGGGCAGTTTTTGCCAAACGGCAATGGCTTTTTCCATTTTACCTAGTCTATCGATATCCGCTAAGCCCTGAGAGAGCGATAGAGCACAGACAAGAATAGACAGTAATTTGATAAGGACATTAAAAAAGAGGAGTTTTTTGTAGGGCTTTTTCGCCTTTATCTTCTCCACGATAGTCGTAAGATGATTTGCAAGCGCCAAACTAAGGATATGACTCAGACCTAGCCAGAGACAGACGATAGCTACTAAGACTAGAAAGTAAGATAAACCCAGTGGAAAATGCCAAATCGAAATTGCCACGACAGCTATGACAAGGGGCAATTCAAAACGTAAAGGAAAAACAGCTAACAGCAAGGACGAGCGCCCATGTAAGGCAAGTATGCCGAGTTTTTTGGATTGGGAAATGAAAACAAAAACATCAATCACAAAGAGGATAAGCCCTAGGAAAATCAAGAGCCCGCCCAAATCATTGGCAAAAAACTGCGCCAAAACGGACACCATAAAGCCCGACGACGTCGTAACCTCTAGCCCTAAATCCTTAAAGACGGACACCAACTCCTTAGGAAGAGAACTTGTCAGATAGTAACTGCCCAAGGGATTTTCAATCGTTAAGTCACTACTCTTTTTAAACTGAACCTTATCTTCAAAGGAGCTGTCATCGTAGTGATAAGGCTTGTTTGATGGGAAATAATAGACATTTTTGACCATACTGCCATCATCAGACGTCCCAAAGGTGACCTTGTATAGTGGTAGCTTCTTGGTTTTTGAAAACTCCTCCAAGGTCTGATAGATTTGAGTTGCAGACTTTGACTTATCCCAATCAACCACTTCTATAGTTGCCTTAGTCTCTGGCAAGGTTAAATTGTACACTTCTGCGATGACCTGCCCCATGTAGAAAAACAAGGACAGCAAAAAAGTCACCAAGACAGACCAGTATATTTTCTTCATAGACACTCCTGATATAAAACTAAAAATCCTTATTCTGAATAAATGATTAAAAAGAAGCTAGCAATTAAGAGTTTGATTGTTCCTCTTATAAGTTGACCTAATATAAGGTTTTTTATCCCCAAAATCAAAATAAGCAGACAACACATTATCAGAAAATATCTCTTGTATTCTTTTTTCTTCATCAAAACCTCCTACTTATTTATAAATCTATTATATCATGATATACCTGTTTTGTAGACATTTTTAACTAAAGTGTCTATATTTACTTTGTGAGCTTTTAGTTACAGTTAAAGACAGTCACACAAAAAAGCCCTAGCCGTTTGGCTAGAGCTTTTGACTTCGTTTTTAGATTAACGACGAAGTCCAAGTGATTGAATCAATTCACGGTAGCGGTTAACGTCTTTACGACGAAGGTATGCCAACAAGTTACGACGGTGACCGATTTTTTTCATCAATCCACGGTAAGTTGCGTGGTCTTTTTTGTGTTGTTTGATGTGGTCGTTAAGGTGGTTGATTTCCCAAGTAAGTACAGCTACTTGAACTTCAACTGAACCTGTGTCACCTTCGTGACGTGCGTATTGTGCGATGATTTCATTTTTTTTCTCTTTTGAGATTGCCATTGTTAGTCTCCTTTGATCTTAATGCTCTATCCGAGTCCTAGGTCTGGCAGTTCCTAAAACCAAGAAAGAGTGCGTCTTATAGACATTTCAATTGTATCAGACCTTTTGGGATTTGTCAAAAAGATTCACTCAAAAACTAGAGTTCTATCACCTGTGGTTTGATAGCTGTGTCGTGGTTGGCAATAACCTGGATACAATTTGCTAGCTCGCTTTGTGCTTTAACCCACTTGAGAGAGGTCATCTGCTTGTCCTTATCTAGCGAAATGCCTGGTAAAATCAGCTCTTTCCATGACTTTTCAGCGTAGCCAGCGTCTGACGCCAAAAGGACGAAGTTGCCATCGCCATTTGTCACCTTGACCGCAAAGAGACCATCTGCATGCCCTGGGATATGAATCATCTGAATAGACCCATCGCCAAAAAGGTCGTAGGAATGCTGGAAAGGACCTTCTTTTTCCGTCCAATCAAAGGCAGTTAGAGGGATGTCTTGCCACCATTTTTCTTGATAACGAGGCTTCTGATGTGGCGCTGATAACAGCTCGTCACGTGAGACAAGGATGTTTTTAGCAGTTGCGACCGAGTGAAGCCCTGATGCGTGGTCACAGTCTAAGTGCGTCATCAAGACATAATCCAAGTCCTCAGGCGCATAGCCAAGCGTAGCCAACTGCTCAACAACAGCTTCCCCCTTTGGTACAAGCCCTTGGTTGACATGGTAGAGGATATGACTGCCGAGGTGCTTGATTTGCGCTTTTTTGTCAAAAGTACCGTCTGGGCTCATCTCACGACTCCAGCCTGTATCCACCAAAATCAAACCCTTAGGGTGCTCAATCAGATAAGCCGAAACGGGTAGCCACAGCTTTTTACTAGCTGGCGTTAAGAGACCAGACGCCTTTAGGAGATTGGTGTGCTCCCCACCAAAGGGAAGGTCTTGTGCTACTCGCACCTGACCAGTATGCATGATATGAATTTTAATCGTTGACATGAAAAGCTCCTTTTTCGTTTTTACTAAGATGGCACTTTTTGGACATTGTGTCAAAAATAAAAAACTAGACATCTGTCCAATCTTGTCGCACCTTTTCACCCCATTCTCCTAAGGACATGATAGCTGGACGCAATTGATGACCTAGAGAGGTTAGAGTGTAAGCAACATAGTTATTTTGTGACGGTAGTGTCTCACGAACGACTAATTTCAAATCTTGTAGCGCTTTGAGTTCTTTTGATAGCGCTATCGCTGAAATGCCTTCTAAATTGTTTTGCAACTCCCCAAAACGTAACTTATCCTTCTTTGTTAGTTCCCAAATGATAGGAAGTCGCCACTTTCCATGCAATATACTGAGTGCATAACGCACAGAACACTCATCTACATAGTAATAATCTGCATTCATCTCTATACCTACTAAACTATTTTTTACTAGACGATTTCTCGTATTTCTTTTATCATAATGTATATCCTAACAAATGTAAAGGAAAAGGAGAATATCATGTCTAAAGCTACAGAAAGATTAAATCAATTTTTAACAGCTATTTCCGCAATGGAAATCGAAAACGTGCAAGCGATGTT
Source organism: Streptococcus hyointestinalis (assembly GCF_900459405.1). NCBI lineage: Bacteria > Bacillati > Bacillota > Bacilli > Lactobacillales > Streptococcaceae > Streptococcus > Streptococcus hyointestinalis. Next base: position 264,746 of record NZ_UHFN01000007.1, on the reverse strand, counting down.
TGCTGACAACGTTACCCAGTTCGTCCCATTTGCCCCTGAAGGGACACCTGATAACATTATAGGTAAAGAAGCGGTTTCGGCTACTTTTGCCAGTCTTCCTATGATGTTTAAGTCGATGAATTATACGAATATTGAGCTTGTTGAAACCAAAGATGAACACTTTGCAATTGGTTTTGCCGATGCTAACGCGACACTTGTCAATGACAAACCCTATCATCAACGCTATGTCTTTTATGTACGTATCAACGAAGCTGGGCTTATCACAGAATATCGTGAATACATGAATCCAATTGCACTGAGAGAAGCCATCGCACAGCTCAGTCAAAACTAGAACGGACGATAAAGAGATTATGGTCAATCCATATTCTCCCCGTGTTGTAAAATGAAGTGCAACAAAAAAGACATGCTCGTCTGATATACTAGAATTCCCCAACTCAGTATAGAAAGCAGATGAACATGTCCACTAATCATTCTACCAAAAAATCGTTATATTCACACCTTTCAGCCTCTGAACGCGGAGAAATCAGCGCCTATCTCAAGATGGGCAAGACCCCCTCTGAGATTGCTCGTCTGCTTGGGCGTCATCGCTCAACCATCAGTCGTGAAATCAAACGAGGAAGTGTTTCTCAGGTTCAAGATAAGAACGGGAAACGAATCTACTCAACGGTTTACTTTCCAGATAGTGGTCAACGTGTTTATGAAATCAATCGTCGAAAAAGTGCCTATCATAAACTATCATACTGCTCCCAGACCTTCTTCAAGGAACTTGAGAAAGCCCTGAAAACGAAACCTCGTTGTCACAGTGTTGATAGCTTTGTTCAAACTTACCGAGAAAAACATCCACTGGAAGTTATCCCTTCCACCAAGACAGTGTATCGTTACATCAAAGACGGACTGTTGAGGGTTAAACCGATTGATTTACCTAAGATGGTGTGCATCCGAAAACGGTCTAAAGTAAGGCCTAAGGCCACGAAGAAAATCTTAGGAAAATCCATTGAAGAACGTCCAGAAACTATTACTAATCGCTCTGAATTTGGACATTGGGAGATTGATTTGGTTCTTGGCAAGAAGACCAAAGGGGAAGCTGTTGTCATGACTCTAGTAGAGCGTCAAACACGATTTGCCATCGCTGTAAAACTGGCTAATAAACAAGCAGAAACCATCAATAGGGCTGTTAAGAGCTTACTATCGCAGTACCCTATTCGCTCCATCACATCGGACAATGGCTCAGAGTTCAGTAGCTTGTCAGACTTAAAAGGTGTGGAAGTCTATTTTGCCCATCCTTATGCTTCTCATGAAAGAGGAACAAATGAAAATTTCAATGGTCTCTTGAGAGAGTTTCTCCCAAAAGGTGTCTCTCTTAACTCACTAACGACAGAAGAACTCAATCACTACGTCTCTGCTATCAATGACAGACCTAGACGACTTCACAAGTATAAAACCGCAAATATTTTGTTTGGGCTAGCCCAAACAGCTTAACCTCTGGAACTCTAGTTATCAATGAACTTGTTGCACTTGACTTGACAAGTGGGGAATCCATATTCTCTTTCTTTTTTTCAAAAAAAGGCTTGACATGGAACGCGTTTCAGACTTTACAATAAAAACAAGAAAAGATGAAACGAGGAAAAACAATGATTAAACGGATTTTTTCAGACATGGATGGTACTCTTTTAAACAGCAAGGGAAAATTGGCTGCAAGCAACGCTAGAAGTATCAAGGAGGCGGGCATTCCTCTGACTTTGGTCTCTGCTAGAGCTCCTATGGAAATGCTTGAAGCTATTTGTACGCTAGAGCTGACTGGTCCTCAGGTCGCTTTTAACGGTGGCTTGATTTATCAGATGGAAAAAGGTCACATCAAACCTCTCTACGCTCAAGCAATCAAAAAGGATACGGTCAAGGAGTTGCTTTTGTACTTGTCGACAGACTTTCCGCAGGTCAGCTTGTCATATTACGACCTCAAGCACTGGTATTGTGATACAATAGACCAAGGCATACGCTATGAGAAAAAGTTGACAGGCTGTCAACCAACTAAACTGAGTCGTGAGCGCTTTTTAGCTCCACAGACAGCTATTTTCAAGCTCATGCTCATCACCTTTGACGAGGCAACCATGCAGGCGCTTTTGTCTTATCTTGCTAAGCTTGACAGAAGCGATATCACTTATCAGCGCTCAGGAAAAGCTTATCTGGAAATCACCCATCATTTGGCGAAAAAATCACAGGGGATTGGTCGCATTATGCGAGAGGAACAGCTCAAAAAACGAGACACCGCTGCCTTTGGCGATGGGCACAATGACCTTCCTATGTTTGAGCAGGTTGGCTATGCTATCGCTATGGATAATGCTATGGAAGCTATCAAGGACTATGCCCACTACATCACACAATCAAATGACCAAGACGGTGTCAGCTACGGTATCAAACAGTTTTTACAAAAGGAGAGCTTATGACCAGTATCAGGGATTTGGTGGATTATACAGGATTTTCCGCAGCGACTATCTCTCGTGTGCTCAACAACCACCCGCATGTGGCAGAAGAGACAAGAGAGACGATTTTACAGGCGATTAGGGAGCTAGACTACAGACCTAGCCAGATGGCTCGGGATTTGAGCTTTGGGCAGACCCACCGTATCGGTGTGGTCGTGCCACATACCCGCCACCCTTATTTTACCAAGATGTTAGAGGGGATGATGGACGCAGCAAAAGAGAGCAGCTACCAGCTTCTCTTGCTTCCGTCTGATGATTATGATGACCAGAAAGAAAGTGCTTATCTTGAGATGTTGGCTGGGCGAGCTATTGACGGGCTTATCTTTAGCTCACGGGCTCTGGCAATTTCTAAAATTGAGCCTTATGCTGACTATGCGCCTATTGTCCTTTTGGAGCCTGTGGACAGCACTAGTCCGCTATCTTCTACCTACAGCCAGCGCTCTAGCGCTTATGTGGCGCTTTTTACCCGCTTAAAAGAGATGAACCTCAAGCGCATAGCTCTGCTATTTTCCAGAAATAGCAAGGCTTCTGCTACCTATCAGATGACCTTGTCAGCTTTTGAGCAGGTCTATGAGGAGAAGCCAGTGCTTAGCGTGGGGCATGTAGATAGCCCTCATGAGGTCAGTGAGGGACTTAGAGAAAGCCTCAAAAAGGCAAAACCACAGGCGATTTTAGCCACCAGTGATGAGGTGGCGGCTTATCTGATAAAGTACTATCAAGATAAAGAAGCTCTTCTTATCATCGGTCAGGAAAATCAAAGTATCAGCCAGATTCTAGACTTTCCAACCATCGACCACCACGCTTATGAGCTTGGCAAATGCGCTTTTAGACAAGCCATCTCCCCAACTAAGCAAGAACGTCCCTTTACTTCTAAACTTATCTGGCGCTAAAAAACCACCTCCGCTTGGAGGTGGTTTTCTGTTACTCAATGATGAGTAGAGTGATTAAGCTTCATCATCTGCTTTTTTCTTTTTCTTCTTACCAAGGAGGAAGGCTCCAAATAGAGCGCCACTTCCTAGAAGAGCTGCACTAGAAGCGTCGTCACCTGTACTTGGCAATTTAGCATTTGCTGGTTTTTGACGTGGCGTTTCGCTTGTGCTGTGGTTGTTAGAAGATGACTCTGAGCTTGATACTGATACTGATTCTGATGATGAGACTGACTCATATGATGAAACTGATTCTGAGCTTGAGACTGACTCTGAACTGCTTACTGATTCTGAACTTGAGACTGATTCAGATGTTGATACTGACTCTGAGCTTGATACTGATTCAGACGCTGATACTGATTCAGATGATGACACTGACTCTGAGCTTGAGACTGATTCAGACGTTGAAACTGACTCTGAGCTTGATACTGATTCTGAGCTACTTACTGATTCAGATGTTGAGACTGATTCTGAGCTGCTTACTGATTCAGATGATGATACTGACTCAGACGTTGAGACTGACTCTGAACTTGATACAGATTCAGATGTTGAGACTGATTCTGAGCTACTTACTGATTCAGATGTTGAGACAGATTCTGAACTTGAGACTGACTCAGACGTTGATACTGATTCTGAGCTTGATACTGATTCAGATGTTGAGACTGACTCTGAGCTACTTACTGATTCAGATGTTGAGACTGATTCTGATGTCGATACTGATTCAGAACTTGACACTGACTCAGACGTTGATACAGATTCTGAGCTTGAGACTGATTCAGACGCTGATACTGACTCTGAGCTTGATACTGATTCAGACGCTGATACTGACTCTGAGCTTGAAACAGATTCAGATGATGATACTGACTCTGAGCTACTTACTGATTCAGACGCTGATACTGACTCTGAGCTACTTACTGATTCAGATGTTGAGACTGATTCTGAGCTACTTACTGATTCAGATGTTGATACTGATTCAGACGCTGATACTGATTCTGAGACTGATTCTGAGACTGATTCTGAAATTGACTCAGACACTGACTCGCTTACTGACTCTGAGATTGATTCAGACACTGATTCTGATACTGACTCAGAGATTGACTCAGACACTGACTCGCTTACTGACTCTGAGATTGATTCAGAAACTGATTCAGATACAGATTCTGAGACTGACTCAGAGATTGATTCTGAGACTGACTCGCTTACTGATTCTGATACTGACTCGCTCACTGATTCTGAGACTGACTCTGAGATTGACTCAGATACTGACTCAGACACTGACTCGCTTACTGACTCTGAGATCGACTCAGATACTGACTCGCTTACTGATTCAGAGATTGACTCTGAGATTGACTCAGACACTGATTCTGAGACTGACTCTGAGATTGACTCAGACACTGACTCTGAGACTGATTCTGATACTGATTCTGAGACTGATTCTGAAATTGACTCAGACACTGACTCGCTCACAGATTCTGAGATGGATTCGGATACAGATTCACTGATTGACTCTGAAATAGATTCTGAGACGGACTCGCTCACAGATTCTGAAATAGACTCTGAGACTGACTCGCTAACTGACTCGGAGATTGATTCTGAGATGGATTCTGAGACAGATTCACTCACGGATTCTGAGATGGATTCGGATACAGATTCGCTAACTGACTCGGAGATGGATTCAGATACAGATTCGCTAACTGACTCGGAGATTGACTCTGATACTGATTCACTTACGGATTCTGAGATGGACTCGGATACAGATTCACTCACGGATTCTGAGATGGACTCTGAGACAGATTCACTCACGGATTCTGAGATGGACTCTGATACTGATTCACTCACGGATTCTGAGATTGACTCTGAGACAGATTCACTTACTGATTCTGAGATGGACTCTGATACAGATTCACTTACGGATTCTGAGATGGACTCGCTGACTGATTCTGAGATTGATTCGGAAACTGACTCACTTACTGACTCTGATACGGATTCAGAGATTGATTCTGATACTGACTCTGAGATTGACTCGGAGACGGACTCTGAGACTGACTCAGATACAGATTCTGAGATTGATTCACTTACTGACTCGGAGACGGACTCTGAAACGGATTCTGATACAGATTCAGAAACTGATTCTGAAACGGATTCTGAAATTGATTCTGAGATTGACTCAGACACGGATTCTGAGACTGACTCAGATACTGACTCGGATACAGATTCTGAAACTGACTCGGAAATTGATTCTGAGACTGACTCTGAGATTGACTCGGATACTGATTCTGAGACTGACTCAGACACAGATTCTGAAATTGATTCTGATACGGATTCAGACACTGACTCGCTTACTGATTCAGATACTGACTCTGAGACTGACTCAGATACAGATTCTGAAATTGATTCTGATACGGATTCAGACACTGACTCGCTTACTGATTCAGATACTGACTCGGAGACTGACTCAGATACAGATTCTGAAATTGATTCTGAGATTGACTCAGACACGGATTCTGATACTGACTCAGATACTGACTCGGATACAGATTCTGAAACTGACTCGGAAATTGATTCTGAGACTGACTCTGAGATTGACTCGGATACTGACTCAGAAATTGACTCGGATACGGATTCTGAAATTGATTCTGAAACGGATTCAGACACAGATTCTGAGATGGATTCTGAAACGGATTCAGACACAGATTCTGAGATGGATTCTGAAACGGATTCAGACACAGATTCTGAAATTGATTCTGAGACGGATTCAGACACTGACTCGCTTACTGATTCAGATACTGACTCTGAGATTGATTCTGAGACGGATTCTGAGACTGATTCAGAGATTGACTCAGACACTGACTCGCTTACTGACTCAGAGATTGATTCAGACACTGATTCAGACACTGACTCTGAAATTGATTCTGAGACGGATTCTGATACTGACTCGCTTACTGATTCTGATACTGACTCAGAGATTGATTCTGAGACGGATTCTGATACAGATTCTGACACTGACTCTGAGACGGATTCTGACACTGACTCTGAGACGGATTCTGATACTGATTCACTCACTGATTCTGAGACGGATTCTGAGACTGACTCGCTTACTGACTCAGAGATTGATTCAGACACTGATTCAGACACTGACTCTGAAATTGACTCAGACACTGACTCTGAAATTGATTCTGAGACGGATTCTGAGACTGACTCGCTTACTGATTCTGATACTGACTCAGAGATTGATTCTGAGACGGATTCTGATACAGATTCTGACACTGACTCTGAGACGGATTCTGAGACAGATTCACTCACTGATTCTGAGATTGACTCTGATACTGATTCTGAGACGGATTCTGATACTGACTCAGACACTGACTCGCTTACTGATTCAGAGATTGACTCAGACACTGACTCTGAAATTGATTCTGAGACGGATTCTGATACTGATTCAGAGATTGACTCAGACACTGACTCGCTTACTGACTCAGAGATTGATTCAGACACTGATTCAGACACTGACTCTGAAATTGACTCAGACACTGATTCAGACACTGACTCTGAAATTGATTCTGAGACGGATTCTGAGACTGACTCGCTTACTGATTCTGATACTGACTCAGAGATTGATTCTGAGACGGATTCTGAGACGGATTCTGAGACTGATTCTGATACAGATTCTGACACTGACTCTGAGACGGATTCTGAGACTGATTCTGAGACAGACTCGCTCACTGATTCTGAGATTGACTCTGATACTGATTCTGATACTGATTCTGATACTGACTCAGAGATTGACTCAGACACTGACTCGCTTACTGATTCTGAGATTGACTCAGACACTGACTCTGAAATTGATTCTGAGACGGATTCGGAAACGGACTCACTTACTGACTCGGATACAGATTCTGAGATTGATTCTGAAACGGATTCAGACACTGACTCGGATACAGATTCTGAGATTGACTCGGATACTGACTCGGATACTGACTCGGATACAGATTCTGAGATTGACTCGGATACTGACTCGGATACAGATTCTGAGATTGACTCTGATACGGATTCAGACACTGACTCGCTTACTGATTCTGATACTGACTCAGATACGGATTCTGAAACGGACTCGGATACAGATTCTGAAATTGACTCAGACACGGATTCTGAGACGGATTCTGAGACGGACTCAGACACAGATTCTGATACGGATTCAGACACTGACTCGCTTACTGATTCAGATACTGACTCAGACACAGATTCTGAGATTGATTCTGATACGGATTCAGACACTGACTCGCTTACTGACTCTGATACTGACTCAGATACAGATTCTGAAATTGATTCTGAGACGGACTCGGATACAGATTCGGAAACTGACTCAGATACTGACTCAGACACGGATTCTGAGATTGATTCTGATACTGACTCAGACACAGATTCTGAGATTGATTCTGATACGGATTCAGACACTGACTCGGATACAGATTCTGAGATAGATTCTGATACTGACTCAGACACAGATTCTGAGATTGATTCTGATACGGATTCAGACACTGACTCAGATACGGATTCTGAGACTGACTCAGACACAGATTCTGAAATTGATTCTGAGACGGATTCAGACACTGACTCGCTTACTGATTCTGATACTGACTCAGACACAGATTCTGAAATTGATTCTGAGACGGATTCAGACACTGACTCGCTTACTGATTCAGATACTGACTCTGAGATTGATTCTGAGACGGATTCTGATACTGATTCAGAGATTGACTCAGACACTGACTCGCTTACTGACTCAGAGATTGATTCAGACACTGATTCAGACACTGACTCTGAAATTGACTCAGACACTGACTCTGAAATTGATTCTGAGACGGATTCTGAGACTGACTCGCTTACTGATTCTGATACTGACTCAGAGATTGATTCTGAGACGGATTCTGAGACGGATTCTGATACAGATTCTGACACTGACTCTGAGACGGATTCTGAGACAGATTCACTCACTGATTCTGAGATTGACTCTGATACTGATTCTGAGACGGATTCTGATACTGACTCAGACACTGACTCGCTTACTGATTCAGAGATTGACTCAGACACTGACTCTGAAATTGATTCTGAGACGGATTCTGATACTGATTCAGAGATTGACTCAGACACTGACTCGCTTACTGACTCAGAGATTGATTCAGACACTGATTCAGACACTGACTCTGAAATTGACTCAGACACTGATTCAGATACTGACTCAGACACTGACTCTGAAATTGATTCTGAGACGGATTCTGAGACTGAGTCGCTTACTGATTCTGATACTGACTCAGAGATTGATTCTGAGACGGATTCTGATACAGATTCTGACACTGACTCTGAGACGGATTCTGAGACGGATTCTGAGACAGACTCGCTCACTGATTCTGAGATTGACTCTGATACTGATTCTGATACTGATTCTGATACTGACTCAGAGATTGACTCAGACACTGACTCGCTTACTGATTCTGAGATTGACTCAGACACTGACTCTGAAATTGATTCTGAGACGGATTCTGAGACGGATTCAGAGATTGACTCTGATACTGACTCAGACACGGATTCGGAGATTGACTCTGAGACGGATTCGGAAACGGACTCACTTACTGACTCGGATACAGATTCTGAGATTGATTCTGAAACGGATTCAGACACTGACTCGGATACAGATTCTGAGATTGACTCGGATACTGACTCGGATACTGACTCGGATACAGATTCTGAGATTGACTCGGATACTGACTCGGATACAGATTCTGAGATTGACTCTGATACGGATTCAGACACTGACTCGCTTACTGATTCTGATACTGACTCAGATACGGATTCTGAAACGGACTCGGATACAGATTCTGAAATTGACTCAGACACGGATTCTGAGACGGATTCAGACACTGACTCGCTTACTGATTCAGATACTGACTCAGACACAGATTCTGAGATTGATTCTGAGACGGATTCAGACACTGACTCGCTTACTGACTCTGATACTGACTCAGATACAGATTCTGAAATGGATTCTGAGACGGACTCTGAGACGGACTCAGACACAGATTCTGAGATTGATTCTGAGACTGACTCGGATACAGATTCTGAGATTGACTCTGATACTGACTCAGACACGGATTCGGAGATTGACTCTGAGACGGATTCGGAAACGGACTCACTTACTGACTCGGATACAGATTCTGAGATTGATTCTGAAACGGATTCAGACACTGACTCGGATACAGATTCTGAGATTGACTCGGATACTGACTCGGATACAGATTCTGAGATTGACTCGGATACTGACTCGGATACAGATTCTGAGATTGACTCTGATACGGATTCAGACACTGACTCGCTTACTGATTCTGAGACTGACTCAGACACAGATTCTGAAATTGATTCTGAAATGGATTCTGATACTGACTCAGATACGGATTCTGAAACGGACTCGGATACAGATTCTGAAATTGACTCAGACACGGATTCTGATACGGATTCTGAGACGGACTCAGACACAGATTCTGAAATTGATTCTGATACGGATTCAGACACTGACTCGCTTACTGATTCAGATACTGACTCAGACACAGATTCTGAGATTGATTCTGATACGGATTCAGACACTGACTCGCTTACTGACTCTGATACTGACTCAGATACAGATTCTGAAATTGATTCTGATACGGACTCGGATACAGATTCGGAAACGGACTCAGATACTGACTCAGACACGGATTCTGAGATTGATTCTGATACTGACTCAGACACAGATTCTGAGATTGATTCTGATACGGATTCAGACACTGACTCGGATACAGATTCTGAGATAGATTCTGATACTGACTCAGACACAGATTCTGAGATTGATTCTGAGACGGATTCAGACACTGACTCAGATACGGATTCTGATACTGACTCAGACACAGATTCTGAAATTGATTCTGATACGGATTCAGACACTGACTCGCTTACTGATTCTGATACTGACTCAGACACAGATTCTGAAATTGATTCTGAGACGGATTCAGACACTGACTCGCTTACTGATTCTGATACGGATTCTGATACTGACTCAGACACAGATTCTGAGATTGATTCTGAGACGGATTCTGATACTGACTCAGACACAGATTCTGAGATTGATTCTGATACGGATTCAGACACTGACTCGCTTACTGATTCAGATACTGACTCTGAGATTGATTCTGAGACGGATTCTGATACTGATTCAGAGATTGACTCAGACACTGACTCGCTTACTGACTCAGAGATTGATTCAGACACTGATTCAGACACTGACTCTGAAATTGACTCAGACACTGATTCAGATACTGACTCTGAAATTGACTCAGACACTGATTCAGATACTGACTCTGAAATTGATTCTGAGACGGATTCTGATACTGATTCAGAGATTGACTCAGACACTGACTCGCTTACTGACTCAGAGATTGATTCAGACACTGATTCAGACACTGACTCTGAAATTGACTCAGACACTGATTCAGATACTGACTCAGACACTGACTCTGAAATTGATTCTGAGACGGATTCTGAGACTGACTCGCTTACTGATTCTGATACTGACTCAGAGATTGATTCTGAGACGGATTCTGATACTGACTCAGACACGGATTCTGAGACTGACTCTGACACAGATTCTGAAATTGACTCAGACACGGATTCTGAGACGGACTCACTTACTGACTCGGATACAGATTCTGACACTGACTCGCTTACTGACTCAGAAATTGACTCAGACACGGATTCAGACACGGATTCTGAGATTGATTCTGAGACGGATTCTGAAATTGACTCGGATACTGACTCGGATACAGATTCTGAGATTGATTCTGAAACGGATTCAGACACTGACTCGCTTACTGATTCTGAGACGGACTCGGATACTGACTCGGATACAGATTCTGAGATTGACTCTGAAACGGATTCAGACACTGACTCGCTGACTGATTCTGAGACTGACTCAGAGATTGACTCAGATACAGATTCTGAAATGGATTCTGAGACGGACTCTGAGACGGACTCAGACACAGATTCTGAGATTGATTCTGAGACTGACTCGGATACAGATTCTGAGATTGACTCTGATACTGACTCAGACACGGATTCGGAGATTGACTCTGAGACGGATTCGGAAACGGACTCACTTACTGACTCGGATACAGATTCTGAGATTGATTCTGAAACGGATTCAGACACTGACTCGGATACAGATTCTGAGATTGACTCGGATACTGACTCGGATACAGATTCGGAGATTGACTCGGATACTGACTCGGATACTGACTCGGATACAGATTCTGAGATTGACTCGGATACTGACTCTGACACGGATTCGGAAACGGACTCACTTACTGACTCGGATACTGACTCGGATACAGATTCTGAAATGGATTCTGAGACGGACTCGGATACTGACTCGGATACAGATTCTGAGATTGACTCTGATACGGATTCAGACACTGACTCGCTTACTGATTCTGATACTGACTCTGAGATTGACTCTGATACAGATTCTGAAATGGATTCTGATACTGACTCTGAAATTGACTCAGAGATTGACTCGGATACAGATTCTGAAACGGATTCAGACACTGACTCAGATACGGATTCTGAAACGGACTCGGATACAGATTCTGAAATTGACTCAGACACGGATTCTGAGACGGATTCTGATACGGACTCAGACACAGATTCTGAAATTGATTCTGATACGGATTCAGACACTGACTCGCTTACTGATTCAGATACTGACTCAGACACAGATTCTGAGATTGATTCTGATACGGATTCAGACACTGACTCGCTTACTGACTCTGATACTGACTCAGATACAGATTCTGAAATTGATTCTGATACGGACTCGGATACAGATTCGGAAACTGACTCAGATACTGACTCAGACACGGATTCTGAGATTGATTCTGATACTGACTCAGACACAGATTCTGAGATTGATTCTGATACGGATTCAGACACTGACTCGGATACAGATTCTGAGATAGATTCTGATACTGACTCAGACACAGATTCTGAGATTGATTCTGAGACGGATTCAGACACTGACTCAGACACAGATTCTGAAATTGATTCTGATACGGATTCAGACACTGACTCGCTTACTGATTCTGATACTGACTCAGACACAGATTCTGAAATTGATTCTGATACGGATTCAGACACTGACTCGCTTACTGATTCTGATACTGACTCAGACACAGATTCTGAAATTGATTCTGAGACGGATTCAGACACTGACTCGCTTACTGATTCTGAGACGGATTCTGATACTGACTCAGACACAGATTCTGAGATTGATTCTGATACGGATTCTGATACTGACTCGCTTACTGATTCTGATACTGACTCAGAGATTGATTCTGAGACGGATTCTGATACTGATTCAGAGATTGACTCAGACACTGACTCGCTTACTGACTCAGAGATTGATTCAGACACTGATTCAGACACTGACTCGCTTACTGATTCAGATACTGACTCTGAGATTGATTCTGATACGGATTCTGATACTGATTCAGAGATTGACTCAGACACTGACTCGCTTACTGACTCAGAGATTGATTCAGACACTGATTCAGACACTGACTCTGAAATTGATTCTGAGACGGATTCTGATACTGACTCGCTTACTGATTCTGATACTGACTCAGAGATTGATTCTGAGACGGATTCTGATACTGATTCTGATACAGATTCTGACACTGACTCTGAGACGGATTCTGACACTGACTCTGAGACGGATTCTGAGACTGATTCACTCACTGATTCTGAGACGGATTCTGAGACTGATTCACTCACTGATTCTGAGACGGATTCTGAGACTGACTCGCTTACTGACTCAGAGATTGATTCAGACACTGATTCTGACACTGACTCTGAAATTGACTCAGACACTGACTCTGAAATTGATTCTGAGACGGATTCTGAGACTGACTCGCTTACTGATTCTGATACTGACTCAGAGATTGATTCTGAGACGGATTCTGAGACGGATTCTGATACAGATTCTGACACTGACTCTGAGACGGATTCTGAGACAGATTCACTCACTGATTCTGAGATTGACTCTGATACTGATTCTGAGACGGATTCTGATACTGACTCAGACACTGACTCGCTTACTGATTCAGAGATTGACTCAGACACTGACTCTGAAATTGATTCTGAGACGGATTCTGAGACTGACTCAGAGATTGATTCTGATACAGATTCTGACACTGACTCTGAGACGGATTCTGAGACGGATTCTGATACAGACTCGCTCACTGATTCTGATACTGATTCTGATACTGACTCAGAGATTGACTCAGACACTGACTCTGAGATTGATTCTGAGACGGATTCTGATACTGATTCAGAGATTGACTCAGACACTGACTCGCTTACTGACTCAGAGATTGATTCAGACACTGATTCAGACACTGACTCTGAAATTGACTCAGACACTGATTCAGATACTGACTCAGACACTGACTCTGAGATTGATTCTGAGACGGACTCTGAGATTGATTCTGAGACGGATTCTGAGACGGATTCTGACACTGACTCTGAGACGGATTCTGATACAGACTCGCTCACTGATTCTGAGATCGACTCTGAGACGGATTCTGAGACAGACTCGCTCACTGATTCTGAGATTGACTCAGACACTGACTCGCTTACTGACTCTGAGATTGATTCAGACACTGATTCAGACACTGACTCTAAAATTGACTCAGACACTGATTCAGATACTGATTCAGATACTGATTCTGAAATTGATTCTGAAATTGATTCTGAGACAGACTCGCTTACTGATTCTGAGATTGATTCTGAGACGGATTCAGATACTGACTCAGAGATTGATTCAGACACTGATTCAGACACTGACTCTGAAATTGACTCAGACACTGATTCAGATACTGACTCAGACACTGACTCTGAAATTGACTCAGACACTGATTCAGATACTGACTCTGAAATTGATTCTGATACGGATTCTGAAACGGACTCGGAGATTGACTCAGATACGGATTCTGATACTGACTCACTTACTGACTCGGATACTGATTCGCTAACTGATTCAGACGTTGACTCGGATACTGATTCGCTGACTGACTCACTTACTGACTCTTTAACTGATTCAGAGACGGATTCACTGACAGAGTTCGATAACGATTCTGACGTTGATTCTGAGACGGATGTTGAGTTAGAGAGGGATTGTGAACTTGAAGTCGACTCAGATTCAGACAATGAATGTGAATTTGAGTTTGAGTTTGAAAGCGACTCTGACTCAGTTGTATCAACTGTGTACCAGTGAGTTGTTTCGTTGGCAGTAGCGGTATATGTATTACGGAGGGAAAGCTGAACACCTAGAGGCACGTGTCCATTGTTAACAAATGTATCGCTTGATCCTAACCATTTATATTCTGTACTACCTGTATTTTTAGTTGACCAAATTTGTACGCCTAGGAATATTCGACCATAAGTCCCACCTGTGGAATCATTTCCTGAAAATTGACCAACCAATCGGTAGAGACCATCTGGGCTTGTGTAAAAGACCATGACTTCGTTACCCTTATAGGTAGCAGTAGTGTAGTTAGCTGTTATGGTACTTGAAGTATTCCATGAATAACCCGAATCATTTAGAGCGTTCAGCGTACTAGTCTCAAGGATCTTGATAAAGCCATCAGTATTTGTACCTGACCAGTCTAATGTACCTGTGTAAGATGGATCTGCAATATACACACCTTTTGTCACTGCACCATTTGAATCAACAACAGTTGCCAGAGATTTAACTTTAAGTGCATCCATACCTGATTCTATTTTTGAAAATAGATAAACTGTCCCAGGTGCCTGCTCAACAGTTGCTTGTGCTTTGGTAGTCGACGAGTAGTCATATCCAACAAAAGTCCTTACTCCAGAAGCGGTAACTGTCTGACCACCGATTGTTACAAGTGTATATTTTGCAATTGTGGTTCCGTCAGTTGTTTTGTAATAGGTAGTATTTGTGCTATATGCTGGAACTGGATTGTTATAATAATACGTTGTACCTCCAAGTGTTGTGAAGCGCATTGAACCTGGACTACCATCCTTTGCAGTTGAGCTATCATAAAGAATTGTAATAGCCTGGTTGTTTGCGTTTACTGTTGTTGGATATGTAAATGTCGCACTTGAACCTGGTTCGATTTGATATGACTCTACAACATTACCGGTAGCTCTATCAACTAATTCCGCAAGTACTGTTGATGTTGTTGGATCTGAATCTAATGAATAACGGACATAAGCATTAATAGCTGTACCGTCAATTAATTTGACATGATTTTTATCCGATTCGTCATAACCAGACACTTGTGTAGCATCGTATGTCTCAGTTGAATAATACCCAAATGTATGCCATCCTGACTTAGTTGTAGCTGCAAAAGGTGTTGGAACCGTCTGATCTGTTACAGTTGCCCCATTAGCATTATCCATTGATGGTGACGCTGTTGAAAGCTTGTCAACTAAAACACCATAACCCTCACCAACTTTTGTCACTGTAGCTGTCGTTGTTGTATCCAGCGCAAATGTAATGATGCCATCTTCATCATCTTTGATAAGTAAAGCACCAAGGGCTTGGCTACTGTTTTGAACAGAGTTAACTACTGTTTGAATCTCTTCTGCTGTCGCTTCAGTATTGCCCAAAATTAGCTTAGCTGCTGCAATATCTTTGGTGCTGACTGCTACCGCATCTGTCAACTCTTGACTAGGAGTCGTTTGACCATTGGCAATCTGAACTAGAATCTCAGCTTCTGAAGTCACTTGCTCTAAGACTTCGCGAGCTTCTGTCGAACTACTTGAGCTGCTGGTATCAGTGCTGCTTGAGCTAGTTGAGCTACTTGAACTTGCTGCTTCAGAGCTTGCCTCACTATTACTTGTTCCTATAGAGCCTGTTGTACTTGTCGTTCTCACACTTGTCAGACTGGCTGTCAATTCATTAGCTCTCTTCGTGACAGCATCAATCTCAGTTTGAGTGGCTGTCGCTGACTGCAAGAGGTTCTCCATAGTGGTATAAAGAGCTTTTGCTTCAGCGACTTTTGCTTGATAAGCCACCAGCTCATCACCTGTCAGTTTTTCGCCATTGACATCTGCAACGATAAAAGCATAATCTAGGTTCGCTTTAGCGACTACTAAAGCATCTGTATTGGTGCTGGTTTCTGAGGCAGTGCTTACGCTAGTCTCAGATGTGCTCGCTTCACTTGTGCTGGTTTCAGAAGCTACACTTGACTCAGACTGACTTTGTGATTCTGAGCTACTTACAGACTCTAACTCTGAGATAGACTCAGATGTAGACTCACTGATAGATTCTGAGACGGACTCAGAGAGTGAAGCACTGAGTGATTGCAACTCAGACAAAGAGCTTGAGGTACTCAATGACTCTGAGCTTGATAGTGACAGTGATGCTTCATCAACAGCAGTTGTTGTCGTTGTAGCTTCTGTGACTGTTGCTGGCTGAGAAGCTGTGTCGTCTGCAATTGTGCTGCTTGATGACATAGCAACAACATCATTCCCAGCTAGCGTATCTGTAGAAGCTTCTGTCTCTACAGCAGGTGTCTCCTCAGCAAGAGCCGTCTGACTGGCTACACCCCCTGCAGCAATTGCACCCAGTGCCGCCGCACTTTTTAAGATATGATGTGAGACAGAAACATCTTTTAATGTTTCTTCAACTTGACTGATAGCAACTTCTTCGACTTTAGCGCCTTTAAAAAGACGCATTAAGCCAATCTGCGACATGACCGTACGCACCCAGTGCTTACCGGACTTGTGCATCTTGACACGAGACTTGCGGGACGTCTCTTCAAAGTTGTTGCCAACTTTTTTACCTTTCATATTTTCCTATTTGCTCCAAATTCCTAAAATTTAGGTAAAACTTACTCTCTCTTCTAAAAAGTGTAAAAATACCTATTATATTATACCATTAGAATATTTGCTAAGTCAATAATAGACACTTTTCTATCACCAAAATTCTCCAAAATTCTCAAAGTAAGTTCTAGTCTAACACCAAAACTGGAAATTAGACTGAGAAAAAAAATAAGGTAGAACTTACTATGGGACAAGTTGGTAACTAATAATGAAAAACAAACACTTAACTCTCTCTGATCGCAACGATATTCAAATAGGAATCAAACAGCTAAAAACCTTCTCAGCTATCGCTACTAAGCTAGGAAAAGACCCGTCCACAATCTCAAAAGAAGTTCGCAGAAATCGAGTGGTTAAAGAAAATTCTGTGACATCCAATTGTGAGGCCTGCCCTCTACTCAAAAAGGCTCCTTACGTTTGTAATGCCTGTCCGAAAAAGAGAAGCAATTGTGGATACCAGAAACAGTTCTACTACGCAAAAAGAGCTCAGCTGGATTATGAAGCTAAGCTCTCAGATTCGAGAACAGGTGTTGCCCTAAACAAGGAAGAATTCTATCGCATGGACGATATTGTCTCTTCTGCCATCAAAAAAGGACAACACCTCAACCACATCATCGCCTCAAATGAACTGTCGGCATCCAGAGCTTCTATCTACAGATACCTTGAAAAGGGCTATCTGTCCACAAAGCCTATTGATTTCCCCCGTGTCGTGAAATTCAGAAAGCGGAGAACCAGAAATCTCCAACCCATTCCTAAAACTGCTAGAGAAGGACGGTCTTACGAGGACTTCCAAGGCTTTCTTACTAAGAATGATATCAGCTACTGGCTGGAAATGGACACCGTTACTGGAAGGATTGGAGGAAAGGTACTTCTCACTTTTAACCTCTCCTACTGCAACTTTATTTTCGCTCGGTTACTGGATAATAAAACAGCTAATGAGGTCGCTAAACACCTCTACGCTATCAAGAATGACCTACACCAGAAAGAGATGAGCTTCTGCGAACTATTCCCTGTCATTCTGACCGATAATGGCGGTGAATTCGCTAGAGTAGACGATATCGAAATGGATGTTCGTGGAGAATCTAAACTCTTCTTCTGTGACCCAAATCGTTCTGACCAGAAGGGGAGAATTGAGAAAAATCACACGCTTATCAGAGATATTCTCCCTAAAGGAACTAGCTTCGATAACTTGACACAGGATGACATCAACCTAGTTTGTTCACATGTCAACAGCGTCAAACGAGCTTCTTTCAACGGAAAATCGGCTTATGAACTCTTTACCTTTACCTACGGTGAGGAAGTGGCAACACTTCTCGGTATCTCTAAAATTGACCCTGAAAACGTCATCCAATCACCTCGATTATTAGATAAATAATCGTTAGTTTTTATCAAAAAATAATTTCAAAATAGAAAGGAACTTGTCCCATCCCAAATTCCAGATAACTAGAACTTACTTTGAGACGTCTCAGAGCCAGTAACTTTAGTGTACCCTTTTTTTCAACAATTTCAAGCCCAAAACACCCTTGAAGCCACATTTTAGACAAAAACAGAACTTAGTCTGAGACTAAATTCTGTTGATTTTATGCAGTTTTCTCAGAGTAACTTCTGGAAGGACGGGAACTAGAACTTACTTTGAGAATTTACCCACTTTTTACACTAAACCTTAGTCCAAAATAAAATAATTTCTTTATTTGGATTACTGAACTCAAAATATTGTTCATCAAATGCCTTGAAAGGCTTGACAAATGGTAGAAAAAGTCCCATATGACCTATAATGAAAAGCGCTAAAGCAACTCATTAGAAAGGCTCATATGGAACAACTAAATCTTATCACAAATTTTCTCAGAATTAAAGACCAAAATATCCTTATCACTGATGAATTTGATAGGGGAACTCACTTAGAACTCCACGGTCACTTGGATTACACAGCCCCTAAATGTCCTTCTTGCAAGGGACAAATGGCAAAATACGATTTCCAGAAAGCCTCTAAAATCCCCTACTTAGAAACAGCTGGCTATCCCTTACTTATCCGCCTCAGAAAACGTCGTTTCAAGTGCAAAGAATGTGGGAAAATGGCTGTCGCTGTTAACCAGAAGATCGCCCAATTGCTCATCGAAAATCAAGCAATGACACATATCGCACACAGGCTATCCATCTCAACATCATCAGTTATTCGAAAACTCAATGAGTTCAAGTTTGAAACGGATTGGAATACCTTACCTGAGGTGATGAGCTGGGACGAGTATGCCTTCAAGAAGGGGAAGATGAGCTTTATCGCACAAGATTTCAACTCCCTAAAGGTCATTACCATTCTGGACGGAAGAACACAAGCAACCATCCGAAACCACTTTCTACGCTATCCTAGAAAGGTTAGAAATCAGGTCAAAGTTATTACCATGGATATGTATAGCCCTTATTATCAGCTAGCTAAAAAGCTATTCCCACATGCCCAAATTGTTCTCGATCGTTTCCACATCGTCCAGCATCTGAGCCGTTCTATGAATCGTGTCCGCATCCAAATTGTGTAGAGTGCCTTTGCTTCCGCCACTTTTGCTTGATAACTGGCTAGTGCCTCGCCAGTGAGAAACTCACTCTTGATATCAGAGACAATCGTTGCAAGCTCCAGCTCTTCCTTAGCCTTTATCAAATCTGTCGTATCGACACTTGCTTCTGACTGACTCTCTTTGGCACTAGATTCGCTAGTCGTCAGCTCAGAGCTAGTGCTAGTCTCAGATGTAGAGGATAGATGTGACGTGCTTTTTAACTCCGACTGACTATGTGACTCTGAGCTACTGATAGACTCTGAGATGGACTCAGACACAGACTCACTGACAGATTCCGACATATACTCTGACGTGAAGGCACTAAGCGATTGGGACTCTGATAAAGAGTGTAAACTGCTGAGAGACTCTGACCTTGATAGCAGCGACAAGGACTCTTCTAACACAGACTGTGTCTCATCTAGCGCTGAGTCATCCTGCCCCATAGAAACAACATCACTGTCCACAAGCGTCTCTGTCGATAGCTCCAGCTCTACAGCTGTCGTGTCGTCAGCAAAAACCGTCTGACTACCAGCACCACCTGCCATGATAGCACTAAGCGCTGCAGCTCCTTTTAGGATATTATATGAAAGGGTAGGTTCCCCCATCGCCTCATCAGATAGACTGATACGAATCTCTTCTTTTCTCCCCTTAAAAAGGCGTATCAAGCCAATCCGTGTCATGACAACACGCACCCAGTGCTTTCCAGACTTGTACATCTTGACATGGGATTTTCGAGATGTTTCTCCAGATTTACTACAAACTTTTCTAGACTTCATACTTCCATAGACCTCCATTTTCCTAATGCGAACAATCTCATTTATTACGATAAAAATTAAAATGTCCAACTACAATATAACATTAAAACATTTGTTTAGTCAAAACATTTGAGGTTTCTCTACACAAAAACAGCAAGGAAATGTCCTTGCTGTTTTTTATTTTCCAGTAGCACGTCTGCGGTAGGTAAGGAGAGCTTGTCCGATAAAGACGACCATGGCAAGTAGCAGGCACATCATGGCATAGACCAGCTGAGCAGGGTAGGATGGGCTGATAGTGACAAAGAGCTCCAAGACATAAGAAGCACTCGCTCCGCCCAGTAGGCAAAAGACCAAAATCAAGGTCGTTGCGCTAGCAATCTTTGACTCTTCCACCACTTCTGACGCTAGACTAAAAGTAGTCGTGACGATAATACTGTATAAAAAGCCTGAAATCATAGCCCCTAGCGACATGACCAGTAGATTTTGTGCTAGAGAGATGAGCGTTAAACCGCAAGCTAGGAAAAGCAATGAGAGCACGATGAGGTAAACACCAAAGCGCTTTAGGAGCCCTCCAAAAAAGAGACCAGCAACAATGCCCATCAACATCATGATACTGAGGATAAAGCTCGCCTGACTAGCGCTTCCCAAGCCTAGACTGATGACAAGGATAGGGATACGTAGGGTGTTTGCGCTATTAATATTGATAGCAAAGCCTGCTAGTAAAGCCAGAGCGATGATGATAGACAGCTCTCTTTTAGTGAAGCGCACCTTAGACTTTTGCGTGACTTTGGGAGCTTCTTTTACTTGACTCGCAGGTGAGCACAGGAGATAAAAGATGAGGATAGGCAGGGCAAAGAGATAGATGGCAAAGGCAGTTGACCAACCAAAGCCAAGGACGAGTCCCACGATAGCTGTCAGCACTGCATTTCCCAAAATCTCAACGGAACCTCTGACACCTAACATCTGCATGCGCTCAGCGCCACGGTAATTTTCACTAATGATACTGATAGCACGTGCATTGATAAAGCCAAGCCCCAAGCCAAGGATAATCCGTGATAGATAGACTAGGGCGTAGTCTTGCACAAGCACGGGCAAGCTCCCACCAAAAGCCACCAAGAGAAGCCCTGTGATAATCATCGCCTTTTCCGACATAAAGCGACTCAGCCAAGGCGTAACAAGAAGCATGGCAAGAACCGCAAAGGACGAGAGGGAAAATAAAAACTCGACACGACTAGCTGCGATACCCTGCGTCTTAAAAAAAGCAATCATCTGTGGCAGAGCTGACGATGGTGAAAATGTCGATACCAACATCAAAGACAGAGACAAAATACTGAGCTTTTCTAAATGTTTCTTCATAGAGACCTTCCTACTTGTTTTTTAGCATAATTAGAGTATAATCAATATCAGATGATAAAAATAGGACATTGGTCCCATTTGACAAAGTAAGGAGCAAGTAACAGAGTAAATGACAGACTACAGAGCTGACTTGGCAGCGATTTTTCCAGAGAGATACCAAAAACACCTCAGACTCTATGAGCTTGAGGCTGGCGAGGTCATTTGCCACCAAGGCGATAAACTTGGTGCCCTCTGCTACATCCTTGAGGGGCAAATCAAGGTCGTACGCAGGCTCTACAATGGACGTGAGCATATCCTTGATACCAAGACTGCACCAGCTCTTATTGGGGAGATTGAGCTGCTCACCCAGCAAAAAAATGTCTCCTCAGTCGTCACGCTGACAAAAGTCACCATTGCAAAGCTTCCCCTAGCCCACCTTGAGGATGACCTCCTAAACGACGCTAGCTTTCTCCTTAATATCGGAAAAGAGCTGGCACAAGCCCTCTATCAGCAAAACATCCGCAGCACCACCAACATCACCTACACCCTAAAAGAGCGCCTAGCTACTCACATCCTAAAGTATGCTGAGGATGACCGCTTTCGCCCAGAGCGCACACGCCTTGCGGAGTCTTTTGGTGTTAGCTACCGCCATGTCAGTCGTGTCCTACACCAGCTGACCAAGGACGGTGTCCTCGAAAAAGACAAGCCCTACTACTCTATCAAGGACAAGAAAGCCCTCAAGAAGCTACAGATAACAGACTAGATGACTTTCTTGTGACCTTATGATATGATAGAGGAAAAGAAAAAAGTTTACACAAAGACACAGCCTACAAGATAAAAAATAAAAGGAGACTATATGCCTACAATAGATAAACTCACTAAACCTAGCCATTTAATCAACATGTCTGATATTATCCGTGAGGGCAATCCTACTTTGCGTGCCGTCGCAGAGGATGTGACCTTTCCTCTTTCTGACCAAGACATCATCCTTGGTGAGAAGATGATGCAGTTCTTGAAAAACTCACAAGACCCTGTCATTGCTGAAAAGATGGGGCTTCGTGGGGGTGTGGGTCTTGCTGCACCACAGCTTGACATCTCAAAACGTATCATCGCTGTCCTTGTCCCAAATCCAGAGGACGCTGATGGCAATCCACCAAAAGAAGCCTACAGCCTAGCTGAGGTCATGTACAATCCAAAAGTCGTCGCTCACTCTGTCCAAGACGCAGCGTTGGCTGAGGGTGAAGGCTGCCTTTCTGTTGACCGTGAAGTGCCAGGCTATGTCGTGCGTCACTCTCGTGTCACTGTCGAGTATGTGGACAAAAACGGCGAGAAAAAACGCATTAAACTGCGTGGCTATAACTCTATCGTTGTCCAACACGAAATCGACCACACCAACGGTATCATGTTCTACGACCACATCAACAAGGACAATCCATTTGCCGTCAAAGAAGGACTGCTTATTATCGAATAATCACAAAAAGGTTTAGAGCAAAGCTCTAAACCTTTTCATTGTTCTTTGGCACATACTGCGCTGTCGCTTTGAGTAGGAAAGGAGCGACTAGCGTTGTGATGATGATAACCGTCACCAAAGCCGAGTAAGTATCTGTCTTTATCAACTGGCTTTGATAGCCGACTTGAGCGATGATAAGCGCCATCTCACCACGAGAAATCATCCCCGCTCCGACAAAGGCTGACTCGCCCAATGAAAAGTTCGCCAGCTTTGCTCCACAGCCAGCTCCAAGGAGCTTACTAAGCACAGCGACGACACTCATGATGACAATCAACCAAAGCTGACTTGAAATCCCGTCAAAGCGCATGTTTAAGCCGATACTGACAAAAAAGACTGGGATAAAAACCGCATAGCCGATTGGCTCGATGGATTGATTGACCTCGTGGCGTACAGAGGTTTGACCAATAGCGATTCCTGCAAAGAAAGCTCCGACTACTGCACTCAAGCCAGCAAGGTCTGCGATGTAAGCCATTCCCAAACACAAAATCATGGCAAGAAGGGTCGGACCAACTGGTAGCAAGAGACGCTTGCCCAGTCTAGCTAGGAACGGCGCAATGTAGCGAACAACAAAGAAAATACTGATAAAGTACAAAAGCTGCTCAAGAAGCGTCAATCCAAGAGAAGCAGAACCTTCGCCACTACCTCCAATCATGCTCACCATGACACTCAAGAGAATAACTGCCACCACATCATCAATGACCGCAGCCCCTAAAATGGTCGCACCGCCCTTGCCAGAAAGCACGCCAAGCTCCTTCATGACCGCCACCGAGATAGAAACCGAGGTCGCTGCAAACAAGACTCCAATAAAGATACTCTCCATCATGGATAAGCCAAAAGCAAGCGCAACAGCCGTACTAGAAGCAGCAGGCACCAAGATACCTAGAGCAGCCACTAAAACACTTGGCTTTAGATAGCGTTTCAAGAGGTCCAAATCACTCTCAAGTCCCGCTAAAAACATAAGGATAATGACCCCTAACTCTGACATATCATGAATGAAATCTGTCATGGTCACCCAACCCAAAATAGCAGGTCCGATAATCACACCAACCAGCAACTGCCCCAAAACCGCAGGCAAACCAATGCGTGCACAGTAGTGCCCTGCCAAGGTCGTCGCCAGCAAAATCAATACAAGATTGGCAAGAAATACCAAGAGAAATCCTCCTTATTCACACAAAAAGTACCCCAAAGCTATGCTACATCACTAGCACAGCATCAAAGCACTCACCATCATTTACTCATAATATTATAACAAAATCGTTATTTATAGTCTATTTAAAATTATATGACAAAATTTCTGACAAAAGAAAGACACTTGCTTAAAAACAAGTGCCTCTGTTTTAGTTCCAAGGATTATAGAAACGCCCTTGATTGACCACAATCAGCCAAATGCTCACCGCAAGGATGAAAACAGAAATGCCAATGACCAAGTAATCTTTTGTGGTCATGGCTTGCGCACGGTACCAAGTGCGCTTTTTTTCTTTGCCAAAGCGTCTTAATTCCATAGCCGTTGAGACGGTGTCAATACGCTCAAGTGAGCTGAAAATGAGCGGGATGATGATTCTGAGATTTCCCTTAATACGCTCGTAGAGTTTGCCTTTTGAGGACAGCTCCAAGCCACGTGCCTGCTGGGATTGCTTAATCATCTGAAACTCCTCTTGCACATCTGGGATGTAGCGAAGGGTCAGACTAACCGCATAAGAAATCTTGTAAGATACGCCAAGGCGATTGAGACTTGAGGCAAACTGGCTTGGCTGTGTTGTCACTAGAAAGAGAAGCGCTAGCGGTGTTGTACACAAGTACTTGAGCACCAGATTAAAGAGGTAAAAGAGCTCTTGACTAGTCAGCTGATACCAGCCAATCCCTTTAATCAGCACCGTTGACTTGCCATAAATAGTCGCTCCGTAGTTTGGCGAAAACAGATAGACCATGAGAACATTTAGAAGCGCAAAGATAGCGATAACGGTCACAACAAAGGAAATCTGGCGCCACTTGATATTGGAAAAATAGAGCAAAACGCTAGACGCAATCCCTACAAAAAGGAGCAGGCGGGTGTCGTAGCTGATCATACACGCCACCGAAATAAAGATAAAGGCTAAAAGCTTACTTGCTCCTGAGAGCTGGTAGAAAAAGCCTTGACCTTCTTGATAGCCCAGTAGTGAATTAGCCATGCACGTCCTCCTTTTTAGCGATATAGTTCTTGGTCAGCGCTCTTGAGTCAGCACCGATTTTTTCTGCCAACTGATAGAGGCTGGTCTTTTTGAGATAGGCTTTCTCAAGCACTGCCTCATCTGAAAAGAGCTCGATTGGCGTACAGTCCGCCAAAAGCTCCCCATCTGTAATGACAAGTGTGCGGTCCGCATACTCTAGCATGAGTTGCATATCATGGGTAATCATGATGATGGTATGTCCCTTTTGGCTAAGCTCCTCTAAAAAGGACATCATCTCCTCATAGTGGCGCTTATCCTGACCAGCCGTCGGCTCATCCAGCAGGATAACCTCGGGATTGAGGACAAGGATAGAAGCGATAGTGACCCGCTTTTTCTGCCCAAAAGAGAGCGCAGAAATTGGCCATTTGCGAAATGGATACAGCCCACACACTTTGAGCGTTGCCTCAACACGCTCAGCTACCTCTTCTTCAGCGACACCACGCAGACGTAGCCCCAGTGCCACCTCATCAAAAATCATGGTCTGGCTAATCATCTGATTGGGATTTTGCAGGACGTAGCCAATCCTGTCTGCCCGCTGCTTGATGGAGTCACTACTTATCTCTTGCCCCTTGAAATAGATCTTACCGCTTGGTGTGACAAACTGGCAGAGGCTTTTTGCCAGCGTTGACTTGCCAGCACCGTTTTTGCCGACAATGGCAACCTTCTCACCCTTGTGCAAATCAAAGCTAATGCCCTTTAAAATCATATGATTCTCATCATAGCCAAACTCTAGATTTTCAGCGGATAAGATGACCTCTTTTGGCTCAGGCTTGGTTTCAACATAGTCCTTCTCAAAACGCACCTGACTCAAATCCAGCTTATCAAGACTGCTTAGTGGCTTATCTCCCTCAAAGGAATAGCCTAAATGCCTAAGTTCCGTAATGTACAAGGGCTCACGAATGCCGTGTTCTTCTAGGATATTGGTCTTTAGAAGCGCATCTAGTGTGCCGTCAAAGACGATTCTCCCCTCATCCACAAGGACAATCTGATCCACATGACGGTACAAGACATCCTCCAAGCGGTGCTCGATGATGATAGTCGTGGCATTTTGCTCACGGTGCAGGCGGTCAATCAAATCAATAGCGTCCTGACCAGACTTGGGGTCAAGATTTGCCAGTGGCTCATCAAAGAGTAAAATCGGACTCTCATCAATGAGGACACCTGCTAGGCTGACCCGCTGCTTTTGCCCACCGGACAAATCCTGCGGGCGCTTGTCAAGAAGCGGTACTAACTGCAAACGCTTCGCCCAGTCATGGACACGTCTTGTCATCTCGTCCTTTGCGACATTGTCATTTTCCAGCGCAAAGGCGATGTCCTCAGCGACGCTCAGCCCGATAAACTGACCATCTGGGTCTTGCAGAACCGTTGAGACTAGAAGCGACTTATCATAGATAGACGGACTGTAGGCGTCCTTTTGGCTAATAGTGAACTCGCCAGTCTTTGTCCCTTGATAGCTGTTTGGAATGAGACCGTTGATGAGATTGCCCAGCGTTGACTTACCAGAACCAGAAGGTCCTACAATAAGCACTTTTGCCCCTTTTTCAATGGTTAAGTTAATATCTGTCAGCGTCTTTTCGGCTTGACTATGATACTGAAAGCTAAAATCCTTCCACTCCAATAATGTACTCACACGCTACTTCCTTTTTGTTAATCTTTGCTGAGACTACCTGCTTTGGTACGGCTCTTGGCGTAGGCTGCAAGCAGCAAACTGCCACCAATAGCAATGGTTAGGCTGTTGACCCCAGCGGATAAAAATCCTTGAGCATAAACTTTGTTGCTTGCTTCGTGGTAGATAGCAATATCTCCCAATGGCGCCAAAATGCCCCAACCAATGACATTGGCAACCACTTGGACGATATTGAACCAAAGATAATCCTTAGCTGTTAGGTAGCCTTTTTCGATGTTGATTTTCTTTGATAGAAGCCCGATGACAAAGCCAATCAAGGCACTGACTAAAATCCATGTCCACCATGGATTACCTGACTGAAATGCGTCCTTTAGGGCGTGCCCGATAAGCCCTGTGAAAAAGCCGACACTAGGTCCATAGATGATAGCAAAGAGCGCCAAAACAGCGTACTGCAACTGAATGCTCGTGTTTGGGATAGGTGTTGGAATGTTAATCAACATCCCGATGATGACAAAGAGCGCAGCCCCGATACCGATAGCAACAACTTTTTTGATGGATTGATTTTGCATGATAACTCCTAATTTTCTAAGCGATGGATGTCAATGCGCCAGTTTGAGCCGACACCGACATTGTAAGCCTTGGCAAATGACCCTTGGTTAATGGCAAGCCCCACACGATAGAGCGAGTTGATGTAGATAAGAGGTTGTCCGATACGCACATCGGCAAAGGACTTACCATAGGTGACTTGGTTTTGATAGACCAGCATGTCATTATTAAAGATAGTCACCTCAAAGCGTTGTCCAAACTCTGGCTTTAGGCTGTAAAACTCTTCTCGAGTGATAGAAGTCCAAAGAGAACCAAAGCGCACATCTAGGATGTCAATAGCACCCATCACCGCACCGTCTTTGACCTTGGTCTCAACAACAGGCAGCTCAACAATATGGTCAACAGACAGCTCTGGACCTACCTCGTCAAAACTGATGTGACCGCTAGCCAGCTTAGCGCCTGTGTAGGCATAGACATCACGACCGTGGAAAGTATAAGACAGCTCAGTGTTTTTTCTGCGATTTTCCACCTCTGAAATCTCACGCACCGCCTTGATACCGACATGTTTTTTAATGTAAGACAAAGTCCCATTATCTGGTGTGACGATATACTGCCCTGTCTGCGTCAGAGCGACAACACTCTTACGCTTTGAGCCAACACCTGGGTCAACGACGGACACAAAAGTCGTCCCGCTTGGCCAATACTCAATCGTCTGGAAAAGACGATAAGACGCCTCAAAGATATTATAAGGGGTAATATCATGCGTCAGGTGATGAATATCAAGATCTCGTGCCTCTTGGAGTGCCACCCCGATCATAGCTGACACAGCCCCATCCACTAAGCCAAAATCCGATTGCAACACCAGTAAATGATTGCTCATATAAACTCCTCTCAAAAAACAAAAAATTGGGTGTTGAATTATTGTATCACAAGTTTCTGACTTTTTAAACTTCCTAATAACTAGAGCTAGCTATAGTTTGAAAAAGAAAAGAGATTGCAACAAAAGTCATCAATCTCTTTTCCTATCTATAAATTAAACACCCATTTCTCTTAAAAGTGCTGTTGCTTGCTTTTTGAGGTCTGCTAAAACTTCTGGTGTGGCTTGGTAATTGCCATCTGCCCATGCAGAGTCATTGACACGTGAGTAGGTAATTTCATCGACAAACTGGGTGCGGATAAATGGCATCAAGTTGCGGTAAATCTCTGCGGCTTGCTCATGACCACCATTTGCCACCAAAGAAACAGTTGTAACCTTGTCATGAATGGCTGAGATACCTCTTGTATCAGACAAGTCAAGCGTACGACTCAACCAGTCCAAGAGGTTCTTCACAGGACCTGGGATAGAAAAGTTGTAAACTGGTGAGAAAATCCAGATAGCGTCAGCCTTTGCCACCTCATCACGCACAGCTTGCACAGCAGGAAGAACAGGTGCCTCCAACTCTTGGTTAAACATAGGCACATCCTTCCAGTCGAGGTAAGTGACATTTGCCTTGCCTTCTAGCATTTTTTCTGCTTCTTTAGCCAACTGTCCGTTAAAAGACCCTTCCCTAAGTGAACCAACAACAAATAAAATATTTTTTATCTTTATTCCCCTTAATCATTTATTACTATGTAGTAATTATAGGACAAAAAATGCCATTTGTAAAAAATTTGGCTCACATATTGAAAAAAAAGCAACAACCGTAGTTGTTACTTTTTTAATCATATCTAGATGAGGAATGCCGTCTTCGAGGTAGACGTCTGAGATTGGCTCAAAGCCAAAGGAGGCGTAGAAGTTTTGGAGGTAGCTTTGTGCTTGGGCGTGGACGGGCAGATTTGGGAAATGCTCCTTGCAGTAGTCAAGCGCTGTTTGCACCAAGTCTCATCCGTAGCCGTCCTTACGATGTGCCTTTGGTACGACCACACGTCCAAGGTGGATAGAGTCCCCATCTGAGATGAGGCGCAATAAGCAACCAGCTCATCGTCCTTGGTCAAGCAAACATGAAAGCTCTTTAAGTCCGCTTCGTCCACTTCTTGGTAGTAGCACTCCTCTCTACCACAAAAACAGCTGTCCTCAAATAATAAATATCAAATAGTTCTTTGGTCGTCAGTTCATCAAATGGCTTAATGGTCCACATGATTAGGTCCTCCTTTTTCATTTATCTTTAGTACAGCAGATAGGAAAATTTATGCGATATAAAGAGGTTTTCAGTGTGTTTGACGGAATTTCTTGAGCAGGCTTATAAGCTGCTCCTGCTCGTCCTCGCTAAGGACGGCAAAAACTTCCTCGACACGCTCGATGTGAGCGGGCAGGGCTTTCTCGATAAGCTCAGTGCCTTTATCTGTCAGACTGATGGCATAGGCACGCCCATCACAGGAGCTCTTTTGCCGCCTAATCCAGCCGTTCTTTTCCATGTTGTTGAGGACAAGGGTCATATTGCCAGAGGTGGCTAGGATGTTATCCACCAGCTGACCGATGGTCATCTCGCCCTTAGCATAGAGGACATCTAGAACGGAAAATTGTGTCGGCGTCAAACCAAGACTTCTAAAGGTCTCTGAGGTTTTGCTATCTACCGTCCGAAAAGCTTTTCGCATGACGACCATAGCCTTGACGGCATTATTTTTGAATTTTGGCATAGTGTGTAGATACCCAGTGTGCTGTCAGCATCGAAGCACACGCCGTAAGCGTAATAGCTGCGATATTGATACTAGAGAGTTCTAAGTTGTAGGTAAAGTGTTTGTCCGTGTGGTTATTGTCTGTTTGAATGCTTAATTTCATGTCTTGCCTCCTTAAAAGAAATCATCAAATAGACTGAGCTGGTTATCTTCTGGGAGATTGCCTAGGATACCCATCTCGTCCATCTTATCAACGAGTGTAGAGGACAGACCGCCTCGTTTTCTGAGTTCCATCTTGGAGAGAAACTCGCCTTCACTTCTAGCTGCAACCAGCTGTTTTGCAACGTTTTCACCCAGTCCATCAAGGGCAACAAAAGGCGGGATAAGGGTATCACCGTCAATGATAAACTCTGTGGCGTCGCTACGATAAAGGTCCAACTGACCAAACTTATAGCCACGCTCCAGCATTTCATTGACCAGCTCCAAGGTGGTAAACAAATCATTTTCAACATTTGACGCTTCGTTGTTGCGTTTCTTTTCCTTGATGTCCTCCATACGGCGCTTAACGGCGTCAAGCCCTGCGCTCATGGTCTTAAGCTCAAAGGCTTTAGCTCGAATGGAGAAGTAAGCACAGTAGTAGAAAATCGGATGGTGTACCTTGAAGTAAGCCACACGAAGCGCCATCATAACGTAGGCTGCCGCATGGGCTTTTGGAAACATGTACTTAATCTTCCCACAAGACTCGATGTACCAGTCAGGAACGTTATTTTCCCGCATGGCTGCAATATAGCCGTTGCGCTCTTCTTCAGAGATTTTGAGCCAGAGTCCCTTACGCACACGCTCCATAATGGTAAATGCCATCTTGGGCTCAAGCCCTGCGTGCATGAGATAAACCATGATGTCGTCACGACAGCCAATCACAGTTGACAAGGTCGCAATGCCGTCTTTAATCAAATCTTGGGCATTGCCAAGCCAGACGTCTGTCCCGTGAGAAAGACCTGATAGCTGCAAAAGCTCTGCAAAGGTGGTTGGATGCGTCTCATCCACCATGCCACGCACAAAGTTCGTCCCAAACTCTGGGATACCAAGCATGCCCGTTGAAGTGCCGATTTGCTCCTCAGTTACGCCAAGCACTTCTGTCCCTGAAAAGAGCTTCATGACCTCAGGGTCATCGGCTGGGATAGTCTGCGGGTCAATGCCAGACAAGTCCTGCAATTTACGAATCATGGTCGGGTCATCATGCCCCAGAATATCGAGCTTGAGGACATTTTCATCAATGTCGTGGAAGTTAAAGTGGGTCGTCTGCCACTCGGCAGAGAGGTCATCGGCTGGGTACTGCACCGGTGTAAAGTCATACACATCCATGTAGTTAGGGATAACAACGATTCCCCCTGGGTGCTGACCGGTGCTGCGCTTGACACCAGACGCCCCTAGAGCTAGACGGTCAACTTCTGCTTCTGGGTAGAACTTGCCATAGTCACGCTCATAACCTTTGACAAAACCGTAAGCTGTCCTGTCTGCAACCGTACCAACGGTACCAGCTCGAAAGGCATACTCTTCACCGAAAATATCACGCACATCCAAGTGAGCATGCGGTTGGTCATCTCCAGAGAAGTTGAGGTCAATATCGGGTACCTTGTCTCCGTCAAAACCAAGGAAGGTCTCAAAGGGAATGTCCTGTCCATCTTTTTTATAGAGTGTGCCGCATTCTGGGCAGTTTTTATTGGGCAAGTCAAAGCCTGAGCCGACAGAACCGTCTGTGATAAACTCAGAGTGTCTGCAAGATGGGCAGACATAGTGTGGTGGCATAGGATTGACCTCGGTGATACCAATCATGGTCGCAACAAAGCTTGAACCGACAGAACCACGAGAGCCTACCAGATAGCCACGCTCATTGGAGCGCTGCACCAGCATTTGCGACGCTAGATAAATCACGGCAAAGCCATTTCCCAAAATAGATGCCAGCTCTTTTTCAATCCGCAAGTCGATAATATCTGGAAGCGGATTGCCGTAAAGCTCAAAGGCACGTTGGTAGGTCATCTCAGCGACCTGCTCCTCAGCCCGTGGGATAAAAGGTGTGTAGAGGTCTTTTTTGACTACCTCTACCTCCTCAAAACGCTCAGAAAAAGCTTGTGTATTAGTCACGACAATCTCATAAGCCAACTCCTCACCGAGGAAAGCAAAATCATCCAACATCTCATTGGTCGTTCTAAAGTGGGCTTTTGGTAGCGGTGCGGGCTTAGCATGCTCACCACGCCCGATATTGCGGTTAATCATTGCCCCTTGACCGAGACTTCTGACGATAATCTCACGGTAAATCTCATCCTCAGGCTCTAGGTAATGAACATTTCCCGTCGCAAGAACAGGCTTTCCAGATCGCCTTGCCACTTCGATGACATCTCGGATAACCTGATGAATGCCCTCTTCGTCCTTAATCAGCTCACGTGCCACCAAGGGCTGATAAATGGCTGGCGGCATGACCTCAATCATGTCATAATAGCGAGCCACCTCAACCGCAGCGTCCACACCTTGCGAAAGAACTGTGTCAAAGACCTCGCCTTCTGAGCAGGCACTGCCGATTAAGAGCCCCTCACGGTACTCATCCAGCACAGGACGTGGAATACGAGCCACCCCTTCAAAATACTTGACATTTGAGAGACTGACCAGCTTAAAGATATTTTTTAAGCCTGTCTGATTTTGCACATAGATGGTCGCATGCTTGACCCGTGCTTTTTTGTAGGAGTCCTTAGAGACTAGCTTGGTATTCAGCTCAGAAAGGTCATTAACCCCACGGTTTTCTCTAGCTTCCTTGAGGAAGATAAAGAGCAGGCGCCCAGTAGCTTCGGCATCGTAGTTAGCCATGTGGTGGTGTTCCAGCGACACTTGAAAACGCTTGGTCAAAGGTCCCAGACCATGACGCTTATACTCAGGGTAGAGGTTACGTGCAAACTCCAAGGTATCAATCACTGGCTGCGTGATGGTTGGCAGACCCTGTCGTTCATAGTTGGCATTCATAAAGCCAACGTCAAAGGTGGCATTGTGGGCAACAAGAACCGTGTCACGGCAAAAGTCTTGAAACTCTTGAAGAACTTGAAGTAGAGGCTTTGAGCCCTTGACGTGATTGTCCGTGATACCAGTCAGCTCTGTCGTAAAGGCAGACAGAGGGTGTCCAGGGTCGATGAACTCGTCAAACTGCTCGATGATATTGCCCTTGTACATCTTTGAGGCGGCGATTTGGATGAGGTCGTTATTGACCGCAGAGAGTCCTGTCGTCTCCACGTCAAAGACCACATAAGTCGCCTCGTGCAGGTCCATAGGCACTTCATTGTAAGCAATAGGCACCATAGCCTCAACGATATTAGCTTCTAAGCCAAAAATCGCCTTGATACCAGCCTTTTTCGCCTTGTGATAACCGTGCGGGAAGGACTGGACATTGGCATGGTCAGTGATTGCAATGGCTGGATGTCCCCATTTTGCTGCCTTGTCAATCAAGTCCTCAACCGTAGGCAGAGCGTCCATGGTGGACATATTGGTATGGGCGTGAAACTCCACACGCTTCTTACCCTCTGGCATCAAGTCCTTACGCTCATTATGCACAATGGTCTTGACGTCTTGAACATTCATGGTCAGAGCCTTGGTCCATTGATTGTGCTCGATATTACCACGCACACGTAGCCAAGCACCTTTAGCAATCATGTCGTACTTGGCAAGTTCCTCATCGTCCTTTGCCCAACGTTGCATGGCAAAAGAGGAGGTGTAGTCAGTCATCTTAAAGCTGATGATATGACGTCCTGTACGAGTGGTCCTACGCTCCACGTCAAAGACCAGTCCCTCAAAGACAATCCGATTTTCCTCAGTCGTCACCTCAATCATCGGTGTGATGTCTGCTTTGTCAAACTGTGCCTGACGTTTTTGGGCACGTTCTTTGAAATCATAAGCTGGCTTTTGCGCATCATCAGGCGGCATAGACGCCTCCAATGACTTTTGCGATTCTAACGCTTTTGTGACTTCTTGTGTCGCTTTTTCCATTAACTGCTCACGATTTGTCTCATAGGACATCTGCAGTTCCTTGGTCTTTTCGTCATCCGAAATCAGCTCAAAAGTCAACTCACCAAAGCCAAACAAAGCAAACTGTTTTGTGAGATTGGGGATATGGTTCTTGCGAAAATGGTCGTTATTGACAAAGTCTGGGCAAAAAATCTGAACCTTCTGCCCATCATAATGGATAGACAAACCCGAAAAAGAGCTTCTAAAGTTTGCACTATCGCAAAGAGAGTGTGCAAATGCCTCCTCATAATAAGCCGCTAACAGCTCATCAGACAGTTCGATATGCCGTGCTGCAATATCAAAAGTCACTGTGATGTCCGCCTTTTTAAAAGCAGCCGTCAAGCGCTCATGCAACTCACGATAGATCTCAATAGGCAAAATCCCATCAAAGACAAAGTGAAACTCCCACCGACGTGAGATAGCATGCACCTTGACCTCACGAATATCAGCAGATGAAAAAGCACTTGACTGTCTCATCTCAAGTGGCATCTCTATCTGTTCCATTAGTTGCTTAAATAATTCCGACATGACACTCTCCTTGGTCTTTCTCTTCCCTATTTTAACATAAATGCTGAGCTTTTTCGATGAAAAGGCGATAGAGGAAAAAGAGAGTGGGGCAAGATCAGTCATTCATAGACATGTGATTTCCCCTCACTCTCTTATTTTTAGCTGTCCACTGGACAGTCACTTCGTCAGTTTTATCTACCATCACGCAGTTGAGGACATCAGACTATAAAAGAGAAGCTAGGAACGTTTGTCCTAACTTCTTTAACGATTTGCCCAAGCGGTATCCTCATCTAGGGTGGCTTGGTCAGTGTAGCTGCCTCGATAGCTGTTCCAGACTTGACCACTAGCATAGCTACCTGTGCCAAGGTCCACCGTATCATAAGCGGTCAAGCCATAGGTTGCGATGATTTGATTGAGCTTTGTAGCGTAGTTGGTATCTGTCGCATAGGTGCCAGTCAGAGAGGCTGTCGCATCGAGATAAGATGAGGTATTGGACTTATGGACGCCTGCATAGTAGTCTGAGTTAAGGACACTTGCATAGTCGTAAAGGGACGCCGCATAGCTAGGATAAGCCCGAAAGGCTGCATTGACCTGATAAGCGTTGCCACTACCATCATCCTCCCAAGTCGTCATGGTCACTTGAGAGCCATTATAACTACCCTTAATGCCAAAAAGGTTGTAATAAGGGCTTTGGGAAAGAGCTGACTGCCCATTACTAGACTCTAAAACAGCTTGCGCAATCAAAACAGACGCATACAAGTCGTATTCTTGTCCAATCTGCCGTGCTGTTGGCGCAATAGCGTCAATAAAACTACGAGTGCTAGACACAGTCGTTCCTGTCTCTGCCTTTGCTTGAGTGCCACTTGAACTATAAGATTTGACCAAGGCTGCACCCACCCCTAAAATAGCTACAGCGCTGACCAGACGTACCACAAATGATTTTCGCATTGAACTTTCCTTCTACCTACTAACACTACTGCCATTATAGCATAGTAAAATAGAACAACTCAAGAATAAAGAAGCTTGTCATCAAAGTGTTATAGGATTGAGATAAAAAAGTCTCATAACTCAAAATCTCCCAAGAAATGTCTTGGGAGATAGGTTTATTAGTCTTTTTTGGTTAAAATTTCAAGGGTTTCAATGAGGTTTTCACTGTTAACCTCGATGGTGTCGCCTGTAGCTTTTAGCTTGACTTCGACAATGCCCTCAGAAGCTTTCTTACCAACCGTCACACGGATAGGTAGACCAATCAAGTCGCTGTCTGAGAATTTTGAGCCAACACGCTCGTTGCGGTCGTCTGTGAGGACTTCGTAGCCTTTTGCCATGAGCTCAGCTTCGAGTTTATCCGTCAAAGCGACTGCTTCTTCGTCCTTGACATTGACCGTAATCAAGTGAATATCAAACGGGGCCAGCTCTTCTGGGAAGTTGGTACCCCATGAGTAGCGGTAAGCACCTTTAGGGGTCTTGGTCACAAAGAGACGAGCGTGCTGCTCGATGACCGCTGATAGGATACGGCTGACACCGATACCGTAGCTTCCCATGACAACTGGAACAGCTCGACCATTTTCATCTAAAATCGTAGCGCCCATGCTCTCAGAGTAGCGTGTGCCAAGCTTAAAGATATGTCCAATCTCAATGCCTCGTGCAAACTTGAGGACACCCTTGCCGTCTGGTGCGACCTCACCTTCTTTGACCTCACGAACATCCACATACTCGGCTGTGAAGTCACGCTCTGGGTTGACACCTGTCAAGTGATAACCGTCTTCGTTGGCTCCGACAACGACATTTGCCACATTTTGTACCTTGCGGTCAGCGATGATACGCACATCATCCGCTAAGCCGACAGGACCCAGTGAGCCAAAGTTGGCACCAAAGACACGGTTGGTGTCGGCTTCTGTCGCTGGCTCAAGGAAGTTGGCACCAAGGTGGTTTTTCAGTTTGACGTCATTGACTTGGTCATTGCCGACAAGCAGCACAACAACGGGCTCACCGTCCGCCATAAAGAGGAGAGTTTTAACCATTTGCTCTTCCTCGATTTGTAAGAAAGCAGCCACATCGTCAATGCTCTTGCAGTTTGGTGTTTCCACTTTTTCGACATCGTCTTGGGCTTGGACTTTGGTAGACACTTCAAAGGCATTTGTCGCCATCTCAAGGTTGGCAGCGTAGCCAGACTCTGTAGAGTAGGCAATCGTGTCCTCACCAGAAACTAGCCAAGACGACAGCTCTGCCTTAATCTCCTCTAGGACATCCTCTGGAATGTCGTCGATAGACGTGATAGACTTGTCAAGCACTAGCCAGTGGTTAAGGTCTGTGCGGTCTGGTGTAATCGCCATGAACTCTTGGCTGTCCTTACCACCCATAGCACCACCATCACCGATAATGCCACGGAAATCAAGCCCAGCACGGGTAAAGATATTCTCATAAGCTTTACGATAGTCCTCGTAAGTCACATCCAAATCCTCATAGCTTTGGTGGAAGCTATAGCCGTCTTTCATGATGAACTCACGTGTACGCAGTAAACCATTACGTGGACGCTTTTCATCACGGTATTTTGGCTGGATTTGATAGACATTCATCGGCAATTGCTTATAAGATGTGATGGCGTCACGGATAAGGCTGGTAAAGGTCTCCTCATGCGTAGGACCTAGGATAAAGTCTGAACCGTCACGGTTTTTGAGCTTGTAGAGGTCCTCACCATAGGTCTCATAACGCCCTGACTCACGCCAAAGGTCAGCTGTCAAAAGCGCTGGCGCTAGCATTTCAACCGCACCAATCTTTTCAAACTCTTCACGCATGATTGCCTTGAACTTCTCAAGGGTGCGCTGTGCTAACGGCAGGTAAGCGTAAATCCCCGCAGACACTTGACGGACATAACCTGCTCTTAGCATGAGAGCGTGGCTGATGACCTGTGCATCGCTTGGCATCTCACGAAGGGTTGGAATAAGCATTTTTGATTGTTTCATTGTCTACACTAGTCGCAAAAGCGACTTCCTTTCTTTTTTTCAAAATAGGAACAAGCTAGATTAGCTTGTTCGTTTGATATCTTTCTAGAAAAAGGCACGCATGATGTCATTCCATGTGACAGCTATCATGAGGATAACCATGAAAGCCGCACCTGCTAGAGTGATGTAAGTCTCTGTCTCCTGACGAAGGGGCTTACGTCTGATGGCTTCTAAGATATTGATGACAATCTTACCACCGTCAAGGGCAGGTATGGGAATGAGGTTCATAATCCCAAGGTTGATAGAGAGCATACCAAGGAGCTGCAGGACAGTCTCAAAGCCTGCGCTGGCTGCTTGATTGCTCATCTGATACATAGCGACAGGACCTCCTAGCTTATTGAGGCTAAAGTTTGTAATCAAGCCTCTTAGACTGTTGAGGATGAGAAAGGCACTGTCCCAAGCCTGCTTGAGCCCGCCAAAGATTTTATCGGTCAGACTTGTTTTGAGAGCTGGTTGAACACCAATCATATAAGAGCCGTTTTGCTTTTTAGGTGTGATGTTGAGGGTTTTTGTTTTATTGTGAGACTTGACAGTGACTGCGATGGTCTGCCCTTCTTTGAGTCCATCTGTTGAGCTGTCCACAGCCTCAACTAAGCTCTCCCAGTTGGTGACTTTTTGACTGCCGATTTTTAAAATCTGGTCATTGTCACGCACACCTGCTTGGTACATGGCGCCGTCTGAGGTCACACGGAAGTGATTGCTCGAGTAGTCAGATACACCACCAGCGACAAAGGCTAGTAGGACAAAAACCACCGCTCCTAGGATGAAGTTGTTCATGGGACCAGCGAAGTTGGTGATGAGACGCCCCCAGACACTAGCATTTTGATACTGCACATCAAGCGGAGCAATTCTCAGCTCTGTGCCGTCCTCCTCGATGATAGTAGCGTCATGGTCGACGGGATAGGTCTTGGTCTCATCCATGACTAACCCAGTGATGACAAGCTTATCCTCCAAGTCATAGCTTGTGACATTCATCGGCAGGCTATTCATATTGGACGTTTTTTGAGAGAGGTCGATACAGGTCACAACGCCCTCGCTATTTAGCGTGAGACTAGCTGGGCTCCCTGTCTTAATCTCAGTTGTATCATCACCCCAACCTGCCATACGCACATAACCACCTAGTGGCAAGATACGTAGGGTGTAGGTCGTCCCGTCTTGACCACGATGGGCAAAAATCTTTGGTCCCATGCCGATAGAAAACTCACGCACTAGGATACCAGATTTTTTAGCAAAATAGAAATGCCCAAACTCGTGTACAATGACGATAATCCCAAAGATGATGATAAAAGTGATAATTCCTAACATAGCATTCCTTTCTTTATAAACTTCCCTTCAAAGACTAGAATAAGCCAAAGAAGTGCATAATCGGAAAGACAAAAATCATGCTATCAAAGCGGTCTAAGATACCGCCGTGCCCAGGAATGAGCTTGCCAGAATCCTTGACACCGTAGCGGCGCTTGATACTACTCTCCACCAAATCCCCAAACTGCCCAAAGATACTAAAGAGAACCACTAAAAACAGCATGACGATAAAATTGTGTGGAGCGTAGACCGACTTGTCCACCAGCATAAAGACAAAAGCCACCACCACAGCAGACAAGATACCACCTAGACTGCCTTCAATCGTTTTGTTTGGCGACACAGCAGGTAAAAGCTTGTGCTGACCAAAACGGCGTCCGATAAAATAAGCACCG
Source organism: Streptococcus hyointestinalis (assembly GCF_900459405.1). Lineage (NCBI taxonomy): Bacteria > Bacillati > Bacillota > Bacilli > Lactobacillales > Streptococcaceae > Streptococcus > Streptococcus hyointestinalis. The sequence continues at coordinate 225,037 of NZ_UHFN01000007.1, read as the reverse complement.
CTATCTGTCGCCCAGACGATAAAGAGGGCTAAGAGCACCTTGTCAAAGCCTGCGATACGGGCATTGATGAGGTTTTGAAAACCAATCCCCACATAGAGACTCGCTGCAATCGGAAAAGCTGCCTCCTCAAAAGAGTAGCGGCTGCTATTAAGGACAGTGCCTGCCAATATCAAGAGGACAAGGATACTGTAAGCTGAAAAGCTAGCGTCCACCGGTAAAAAGCCAAGGTAGTTGTCTAGTGGCACCGTCAGTACAAAGGCTGCTAACATGGCAAGCACACCCTCAAATGAAAAAATTTCTAAACGGCGCATTTTGAGCATTTCAGACACTCCAATCATGGCAAGAATACCGATTAAGAGCTGAAACGGCAAACCACCAAAATAGAGAAAAGGTAGAAAAATAGCCAGTGCTATCGCACCCCAGATAATGCGTTCTTTCATAAAATAACTCCTTAAACACCACCAAATCGTCGTTGGCGTTGGTTGTATTCTTTGATTGCCTCATAAAGCCCATCTCGTTTGAAATCAGGCCACAAGGTCTTTGTAAAGTAAAATTCACTGTAAGCAGACTGCCAAGGCAAGAAGTTGCTAAGACGCAACTCACCGCTTGTACGAATGATGAGATCGGGATCTCGGTAGAGGTAAGGTAGCTCGCTAGTCATGAGATGACTAGCAATCGTGTCTTCATTGATAGCAGCTGGGTCGAGCTCGCCCTTTTGTACTGCTTGAGCGATTTGCTTGGTCGCCTCAACCAGCTCACTTCGTCCACCGTAGTTGAGGGCAAAGTTAAGCACCAAGCCAGAGTTATGCTTGGTCTTTGCAATAGCTCGGTTCATAGCGTCAAGCGTTGCCTCAGGCAAACGCGCAAGCTCACCAATCACTTGGACACGCACATTGTTTTCATGAAGCTTTGGCACATATTTATCAAAAAACTCGACAGGGAGATTCATGATAAAGGAGACCTCGTCGTCTGGTCGTGACCAATTTTCCGTTGAAAAGGCGTAGACTGTGAGTACCTTGACGCCGAGGTCAGACGCTGCGATAGTGACATCCTGCAGCGCATCCATACCTGCTTTGTGCCCAAAGACACGTGGCTGTAAGCGTTTTTTAGCCCAACGACCGTTACCATCCATGATGATACCGATATGGTTGGGAATTTTTTCCAGCGTCGTCGCTGTTTGTTTTTTCTTAAACGTAAACATCATAATCCTTAACCGGTCTTTTTAGTTTTGTTCTAAAAAGACAAAATTTCTTATTCCTTTATTTTACCATATTTGGGCACAATATTAAACGTTTTTAGCGTGTTTAGCTGGTTACTCGCAAAAAAGAGACTAGAATATCTAGTCTCCTTTTCACATCATCGCTCTAAAAAGCTTAGTCTTTCGTGTCTACAGCTTCGTCTGTCTTGTCATCATCACTTGACACAGCAGAGTCCGTTGTCTCGATAGCAGGTGTGCTTGTTGCTTCTTCACTTGCTGTTTCATTTTTTGAAACGACACGCTTAATCGCTGCAATCTCAAAAGTAAGGTAAACCCCTTCGATGTCAAGAACCATCTTTTGAGCGTCACGATCAACTTCGTCAATTTTACCATAAAGCCCACCGATAGTGACAACTTCATCACCTGATTGGATAGCGTTTAATTGTTCTTGACGTTGTTGTGCTTGCTTTTTCTGGCTACGTTGCATGAACCAAATCATAGCCACCATCAGCACAATCATAATTATTGCTGGCATAATGTCTCCTCTAATCTGTCATTTACTAAAAAACTAACCTTCGTTTTCTAAGAGCCATTATACTATATCAAAATTCTTGGCTTCTAGCAAGTTCTAACAGCTATTCACCGATAAAATCTTTGATCGCTTCTAGGCTAAGTGATGAGTCGCACACCACACGCACCTGACCAGCTTTAGCCACTAAAAGAGCGGGCACTGTTGGGATAGTGTTAGCGTTACGAAAGGCAGCAATAGCATTAGCGTCCTCGACGTTGTCACTCTCTAGGTAGCTGACTCTAGCTCCTGTTTCACTGATAACTTGAGCTAACTTTGGAGCAAAGAGTTGGCAGTAAGGACAAGTTGGACGCCCGATAAAGGCAATCACGTCCTCACCTTTTGTGAGCGCCGCTTCTAAGTCAGCAATACGCACTTCTGTCATCTGTTTAATAGCTTCATCAAATGTCATAATTGTTCTCCTTTGGTTTTTAGTGCTTTCATGATACTCTTTTTAGCCTAAAAAGGCAACTAATCGCTACGCAAAAAGAAGCTAGGGAGTTCCTAGCTTCTGTCATTAGTAAATCAGTCCTCATAGCCATTTGGGTGGCTAGAGTGCCATGCCCAAGCAGTTTCGATGATTTTGTCAATGTCGTCAAAAACAGGTTTCCAACCAAGAACTTCTCTTGCTTTTTGAGAAGAAGCAACGAGAGTATCTGGGTCTCCAGGGCGACGCTCTGCGATTTCCATAGGAATGGCTGCTCCTGTCACACGGCGAGCTGCCTCAACGATTTGAAGATTTGAAAATCCAGTCGATGAGCCAAGGTTGAAAGCCGTTGATGGCTTGCCAGATCTTAGATAGTCGACAGCAAGGAGATGAGCGTCAGCAAGGTCAAATGGGTGGACGTAGTCACGGACATTTGTCCCGTCAGGTGTCTGGTAGTCATCCCCAAAAATCATGAGCTTGTCACGCTTGCCTTGCGCCACCTGTAAAACGATAGGAAGTAAGTGCGTCTCTGGTCCATGATCCTCACCGATAGATCCGTCTGGCTTAGCCCCTGCTACGTTAAAGTAGCGTAGCGCCACAAACTTGATACCGTAAGCTTGGTCTGTCCATTTCATGATGGTTTCCATCATGAGCTTACTCTCTCCGTAAGGGTTGATGGGGTTTTGCGGAGTTGTCTCAAGGATTGGAACCTCCTCTGGGATACCATAAGTCGCTGCAGTTGATGAAAAGACAATCTTTTTCACGTCAAACTCACGCATGACCTCAAGCAGGCTAATCATACCTGCTGTGTTATTGTCAAAGTACTTGAGTGGCTCAGCGACAGACTCAGCGACAAGTGAAAAAGCAGCAAAGTGGATAATAGCATCAATCTCTGGATTTTCGCTAAAGACCTTGCGCATAAAGTCCTTATCAGCGATATCTCCCTCGTAAAAACGTGCCTTTTTGTGAACAGCCTGTCTGTGACCAGTCACGAGGTTGTCAACGACAACCACCTCTTCATCTCCCTTTTCAATCAAACGATCCACCATGTGTGAGCCGATGTAGCCCGCACCACCTAAGACTAAAATTGCCATAAGCATCCCTTGCGCTACTTGTAGCGCTTATCCTTTCTATCTTTCAACCTTTATTCTAAGCCTAAGCTGTCAATAAAACGCAGCAAAGCTTTTTGCCCTTTAGTATCACGCTTATAGACACCTGCATCCTCAAGCACACGAGCAAAGACCAAACCAACAGCTTCATGGACAAGCTCTGCTACCTTATCTCTTGTCACATCAGGGTGGGCCTCTTTGATGGCTTTTGCCCACTCTCTATGGTAGTCTGCCATCTGGTGTGGCTCATCTAAGAGATACTTTTCCACCTCTTCTAGCTCTTCTTTGAGACGGGGCGGCAATATGGCTAAGCCCATGACCTCAATCAGTCCGATATTTTCCTTTTTGATGTGCTGAACATCTGGATGTGGGTGGTAGATACCGTCTGGGTATTTCTCTGACGTTTGGTTATCACGTAGCACCAAGTCCAGTTCAAAAACATCTCCTTTTTTTCTAGCAATGGGTGTCACTGTGTGATGAGATTCACCGTGTGACCTAGCTAAAACGCCGACGCTCTCATCTGAGTAAGATTGCCACGCTAAAAAAATCTTGGTTGCTAAAGCGATGATTTCTTCTTTCTGTCGACTTTTGAGACGAATAACGGTCATAGGCCATTTTACTACACCCGCCTCTACCTTGTCAAATCCCTTCACAACAAAAGAATGCTCTATCTCTGCCTTTTCCATGGGAAAGGTATGACGTCCGCCCTGATAATGCTCATGTGTCAAAATCGAGCCACCGACAATAGGCAAATCCGCATTGCTTCCTGCAAAATAATCAGGAAAACGCTCAACAATTGCCAGCAAGCGCTCAAAAGTCACTTGGCTAATCTGCATCGGTGTGTGCTTGCCGCAGAGAAAAATCGCATGCTCATTAAAGTAAGCGTAAGGAGAATACTGAAAGCCCCAAGTCTCTCCCTCTAAGTCAAAACGAATAATGCGATGATTGGCTCTAGCTGGGTGATTGATTCTTCCTTGATAGCCTTCGTTTTCCATGCAGAGCTGGCACTTAGGGTAGTCTGATTGTGGGAGTTCTCTTGCTTTAGCGATTGCCTTAGGATCTTTTTCAGGTTTTGAGAGATTGATGGTAATCTCTAAGTCCCCATAGGCTGTTTTTGTGCTGTAGGCAATATTTTTAGCAATTGCCTTTGTTTTGATATAGTCATTACGCTTGCTGAGTTGATAGAAGTCAGCGATTGCTTGCTTTGGGGAGCTTTCATAGGTCTTCCAAAAGTCATGATTGACTTGACTAGGACTAGGAGTGATAAAGTCCATGAGACTAGTCCCTAAGCAGTCCTGCTCAGCAAAACTGCCACCTACTTTACCATTGTGATAAGCAATAGCCACTAGCTGTTCTTTAAGGGCAATCAACTCACTACTTTTTGCTTCTGCTGTCATGCCCTCTTCACCTACTAGAGACATGATACGATTGTTTAGATAGATACGATCTAGCTCATCAAAACGACTATTTGCAATGACTTGGTCTACAAAAGCTTGTAAAACAGTTTTCATCTAATCACCTCTATTTATGAGATAAAACCTTAGAGCCACTTGCGATTTCAGCGACATAGAAGTCTGGAGCATAGCCGACAACCTCAACGTAGCGCTTGCCAACTGCTGTTTTAAAGTCTTCTACCTTATCTTTTTTAACGATGGCAATGCCACAGCCTCCAAAGCCTGCACCGGTCATACGAGCACCGAGGACACCTTCTTGTTGCCAAGCCGTATGCACCAAGGTATCAAGCTCGAGTCCTGTCACCTCATAATCATGCTCTAAAGACACATGTGAAGCATTCATCAAGCGACCAAACCGCTCGAGATTGCCAGCTTCTAAAGCCTTGCGTGCCTCAAGCGTGCGCTGATTTTCAGAAACAGCGTGACGAGCACGTTTGATACGATTTTCTTCCTTAATCAAATAGCTGTACTCATCAAAAGTCTCAAGATCCAAGTCACCTAAAGTCTTAATCGCAAGTTTTGTTTGCAACTCGCTTAGAGCTGTTTCGCATTCACTTCGACGCTCATTGTACTTGGAGTCAGCCAACTCACGGCGTTTATTGGTATTCATGATGACAATAACATTATCACCCAAATCAAGGGGAACAAGGTCATAGTCTAGGGTGTTGGTATCCAGATAGATAGCTTTATTATCGGCTCCCATACCGATAGCAAATTGATCCATGATACCAGAATTGACACCGATAAAGTCATTTTCTGTTTGCTTGCCAATCTTGACCAAATCAAGACGAGTCACCTCAAGGTCAAACAGCTCCTCAGCTATGATACCAATCAAAAGCTCCAAAGAAGCAGAAGACGACAAACCTGAGCCATTAGGGATATTACCATAAATAAAGACATCCATACCACTGTCGATCCTATGCCCAGCTTCCTGCAAAAATTTCAAGACGCCTTTGGCGTAATTGGTCCAGCTATCTGCCTTATCAAAGGTCAAATGGTCTAGTGACACCTCAATGATACCAGCCTCCTCAAAGTTGGCTGAGTAAAAGCGTAGCGTTCTATCAGAGCGCTTTTTAGCAGCGCCATAAGTCCCTAAGGTAATAGCTGCTGGAAAGACATGCCCGCCGTTATAGTCTGTATGCTCACCAATAAGATTGATACGCCCTGGCGAGAAAAAGAGAGCGTCGGCTTCTTCACCAAAAGTCGTATAAAAAGCGTGTTTTAACTCTTCTGTTTTCATTCTGGTCACCTCTACTTTCAAAAATGAAAGCCCTTTATTTGTTTCTTCACTTGTATTGTATACCTTCAGTTAGTAAAAGTCAATTCTATTTTAGTAAAACTTTAGTAAACTTTTCTTGATTTCTCTATTATGAGCATGCTATAATAGTAGATACTAAGTAGAAAAGAGAATGTTATGGTAACCTTAAAAGATATTGCAAAGCGTGTTGGAGTCTCACCTGCCACCGTCTCACGTGTTCTTAATCAAGACAAGACCCTATCTGTCAGTCAACAAACAAAGCAAAATATCCTGCAAGCAACAAAGGAGCTTGGCTACACCAAGCACCGTAAGGTACAAAACGACTCCCCAGCTACACTTAAAATCGCTCTTGTACACTGGTATAGCAAGCAAGAAGAACTCAATGACCTCTACTACTATGCCATTCGTCTGGGTCTTGAGAAGCGAGCACAGGAATTGCAACACCAGCTGCTGCGCTACTTTCACAATGATTTTTCAGAGATTCCTGATGATATTGACGGTATTATCGCCATTGGTAAGTTCAGTCGTGAGCAGATTAGAGAGCTTGAGAGCTTTACCAAGCAGCTCGTCTTTATTGATAGCGATACTTTGTCTCTTGGTTATTCCTGTGTGACCTCTGACTTTGATAATGGTGTGCGTCAAGCTATTGATTGTCTGCTGACACACTCTAAGACCATTGGCATGATAGCTGGAAAAGAGATGACAACTGACCAAGAAGAGCTTGTCCCTGACCCTAGGCTGACTACCTTTGAGCGCTATACTAAGGAAAAGGGTTGCTACAATCCTGAGGCGATTTTCACTGGCGAATTTTCCAGCCAAGCAGGCTACACACTGATGACACAAGCTATCACAAGTTTAGGCGATAAATTGCCAAGGGCGTTTTTTATCGCTAATGATACGCTTGCAATCGGAAGTCTCAGAGCGCTGCAAGAGCACAAGCTATCCGTCCCAGATGATGTTGAGCTCATCTCCTTTAACGACACCAGTCTCACACAGCAGGTCTTTCCAACGCTCTCAAGCGTGCGGGTTCACACAGAAAAAATGGGCGCTTGTGCTCTTGATATTCTATGCAGGCAAATCCACGAAAACGATGACATCTCTAGCATGACAAGGCTTTCCACAAAACTAATCAAACGTAGCAGCACACTTTAAAAAAAGATATCGCTTTTTTGTTTACTTTCCTTGCAAAAGAGATTATAATAATAATGTTTTGTTTATCATAAATTTCTCATTTATTTAGGAGGTATTCATGGTTCGTCGTTATGCGCCAGGAATCGGCGTTTGCCTTTTAATCTCAGTCGTTGCTTGGATTTTGGGAAATTATTTCCCAGTTATCGGTGCCCCTGTTTTTGGGCTATTGATGGGGATTACCATTGGTATGGGCTACACTAATCGAGACAAGACGGCTGAAGGAATTGCCTTTACGTCTAAATATCTACTGCAAACAGCAGTTGTCTTTTTAGGGTTTGGGCTAAACATGACACAGGTTTTGCGTGTAGGAGCGCAATCTCTACCTATTATCATCGTAACCATCAGCGTTGCTTTGATTGTGGCTTATCTCTTAGCCAAAGCCTTTAAACTGCCATCTGATAGTGCGACTCTTATTGGAGTGGGGTCTTCTATCTGTGGGGGGTCTGCCATTGCTGCAACGGCTCCTGTTATCGAAGCGAGTGATGATGACGTAGCGACTTCGATTTCGGTTATTTTCTTTTTCAACCTTATCGCGGCGCTGGTCTTTCCTAGCCTTGGTGAGTGGCTAGGGCTTAGCAATCACGGCTTTGCCATTTTCTCAGGAACAGCTGTCAATGACACCTCATCTGTAACGGCAACTTCTGCTGCTTGGGACGTTATCCACAACAGTAACACGCTAGCAGAAGCGACTATTGTGAAACTGACACGAACACTGGCTATTATCCCTATCACCCTTGCCCTATCAACTTATCGCTACTACAAAATCAACAAAGGACAAGGTGGCAGCCAAACCTTTAAACTCTCTAAGGTCTTTCCTACTTTCATCATCTACTTCATCATCGCTTCATTGATTACGACTTTGTTTAGTAGCATGAACTGGGATATGAGCATTTTCCACTACTTGCAATTGCTTTCTAAATTCTTCATCGTGATGGCAATGACAGCTATCGGGCTCAACACTCACATCGTCAAGCTCATCAAGACTGGTGGCTCTGCTATCGGACTAGGTGCTTGCTGCTGGATTGCCGTCAGTGTCGCTAGTCTCATCATGCAGCACTTGATGGGAATTTGGTAAGAGAGATAATATGTCCATAATAAAAAGGAGTTAGGTCAAAGCGCCTAACTTCTTTTTTGATGGCTTTCTTCTATTCTGCAGCGATACGTTTACTTGTTTCAGGGTCAAAGAAGTGTCCTTTAGCGACCTTGAAGGTGAGGGTTACTTTATCGCCAGGGTTGTGGAAGTCACGGGCGTCGACACGTGCTGCAAATTCGTCTTGACCGAGTTTGAGGTAGAGCATGGTTTCGCTACCAAGAAGCTCTGAGACGACGACTTCAGCTTCGACAGAAGAATTAGGATAAGCCGTTTGTGCGATATTGTCGCTTGAAATGTCCTCTGGGCGGATACCAAAAGTAACGGTTTTGCCAAGATACCCTTTAGCTTCAAGGACTTTAGCTTGTCCTTCTGGAAGTGCCAACTCAAGCCCGTGGTCGTTAGTCAATTTGTCCTTGCCAACCTTGACATCAAAGAAGTTCATAGCTGGGCTTCCGATGAAGCTTGCGACAAATTTATTAGCTGGTTGGTTGTAGAGCTCTTGAGGGGTACCGATTTGCTCAACACGTCCGATCGTTCCAGAACCGTCAGGATTTTTAGTCGCTGACATGATAACGATACGGTCAGCCAGTGTCATGGCTTCGGTTTGGTCGTGGGTAACGTAGATAGTGGTTGAGCCGATACGTTGGTGAATCTTAGCGATTTCAGCACGCATAGAGACACGCAACTTAGCATCCAAGTTTGAGAGAGGCTCGTCCATCAAGAAGACCTTGGCGTCACGGACAATGGCACGTCCCATAGCGACACGTTGGCGTTGTCCACCAGATAGGTCAGCAGGTTTTCTTTCGAGAAACTCTGTCAAACCAAGAATTTCAGCCGCTTCACGGACACGTTTGTCAATGTCATCTTTAGAGTATTTACGTAGTTTCAAGCCAAAGGCCATGTTGTCGTAGACGCTCATGTGAGGGTAGAGGGCGTAGTTTTGGAAAACCATGGCGATGTCACGGTCTTTTGGAGAGAGGTCATTGACGATAGCGCCATCAATTTTGAGCTCTCCTTTTGTGATGTCCTCAAGTCCTGCAATCATACGAAGCGTTGTTGATTTTCCGCAACCAGATGGTCCAACAAAGACGATAAATTCCTTGTCTTTGATATCCAGATTGAAGTCCTCAACAGAGTAGTGTGTTGCATTTGGGTATTTTTTGTAGATATGATCTAGATTGATTACAACCATATATATCTCTCTTTCTAATCAAATAAAACAGCTTTGCCATTTTCTGTAACAGAATAGGTCAATTGTTTCAGATCAAGCTTAGCAATAGCAGTGACAGTCTTGTCTTTATTATAACGTGTGATACTAATCTGGTGCTCACCTGTTGTCGCAACTTGAATACCCCCTTCAAGATCAAAGGCTTGTGAGCGATTACGATAAGAAAATAAAGCCAATAATTTTTTCACAATAGGACGTTTGATTTCTTTCGCGATTTCATTGCTCGTGTAGTAATGACGGTTGATATTGCGTCCTTCTTTTGTTTCTTCAAGTAGGTCAATGTCATTTTTTCCAGCTAAAAATCCGACGTAATAAACTTGCGGAATGCCTGGGGCAAAGGCTTGAATCAGTCTTGCTAAAAAATACTGCTGATCATTATCACCAAGCGCTGAGTAGTAGGTTGTGTTGATTTGGTAAATGTCCAAATTCTGATATTCAGCAGTCGAATATTTTCTATTAACATTAGCGCCAACTTGATACAGTTTATTTGAGGTATAGTCAATTTCATCATCTGTCAAGATATCTTTGACATCAACCACGCCGATACCGTCATGAGTGTCAAGTGTTGTAAATTGCTTCATTGGGCTCATTGACAACCATTTGGCTAAACGTTCTGTCTTTCCACTGTAGAGCGAATAAAGTGTCACCATTGGAAGAGCAAAATCGTAGACAAAGTAGCCGTGCTCTGCAATTTTAAACTGAATGCTATAGTGCTCATGGATTTCTGGCAAAATACTGGCACCCTGTTCTTTCACAAAACTATCCACTGTCTCTAGTAAGTCCCAAATCTCTGGCTCTACAAAGAAGTCATTGGTCCCTAACTTTTTGATAGCATAAGCAAAGGCATCTAAACGAATCAAATCACAGCCATGCGCAATTAATTGTGTAACTGTTTGCTTGATAAAATCCATAGTAACTGGTTTTGTCACATCAAGGTCAATCTGTTCTTCTCCAAAAGTATTCCAGAGATATTCCTTCGTTCCGTCTGAAAAAGTAATTTCCTGTCTAGGCGCTCGATCTTTTCGTTTATAGATAAGGTCGATATCCTCCTGTGTAGGACGATTTTCTGGCCAGAATTTATCCCAACGTAAAAATAAATCAGCGTAGGAACTCGCATCCTTTTTCTCTTGAAAATCTTTATAATATTTGGATTGACGTGAGATATGATTTATCATAAAATCAAACATCAAATAGTAACGCTCACCTAAGCGCTCCACATCAGACCAGTCACCAAAAGCACTATCAACCTGTTCATAATCTACCGGTGCAAAACCGCGGTCACCCGTTGAGGGAAAGAAAGGTAGGATGTGTACTCCACCGATACTATCACCAAAGTAGCGCTCAAGATTAGTAGCGAGTTCTTTTAAGTTACTCCCTAAACTATCTGCATAAGTAATCAACATCGTTTTATTCTGAATTGCCATAAAGACTCCTTTATTTAACAGCTCCATTGCTCATACCAGCAATAATGTTCTTTTGGAAGATAAGGTAAACAATAGTGATTGTGATAATCCCAACAACGTAAGAAGCAAAACTTGGACCATAATCATTGAAATATTGACCTGTATAATTGTATTGAAAAAGTGGCAATGTCCACATTTTAGAATCTTTGTTTAGGATAAGAAGAGGTAACATAAAGTCATTCCAAAACCAGAGGGCATTGATAATAAGGGTAGTCGCATGCATTGGTTTTAACATTGGAAAGATGACCTTACGATAAGTGACAAAGCGATCAGCACCATCAATCATTGCTGCCTCATCTAAACTATCTGGAATACTCAACTTGATATAGCCTACATAGAGGAAAAGTGTCTGAGGTACAGCGTAGGTCAGATAGAGGATAATCAAGCCCCACATATTTGCTAACCCTAAGCGACTCATCATGACGGTAATAGGAATCATAATGACTTGAAAGGGAACAAAAATACCCAAAATTAGCAGTGAATACATGATAGCATAGGCTTTTTGACGTGACATATGACGGGCAATGGAATAGGCTGCAGCTGGAATAAAGAGCATAACCAACAGCACTGATAATACCGTAATCAAGGCAGAATTCAAAAAATAATCCTCAATACCATCTGCCAATAATCGTGTGTAGTTAGCTAATGTCGCAGGATTAGGAAAAGCAAAGAAATGCTTCATAATATCCTGTGTTGTTTTGAAGGAAGAAAAGATTGTTGCAAGAAGGGGAATTAAAATCAAGATAGACCCCACAGCAAGCAAGATATACTTCCACAATAACGTTAAACGTTCTTCTTTTTTCATATACTCACCTCAACTAAACCTCAAAGCGGCGTGATAATTTTATCTGAGCAATAGACACAACCCCGATGATAAGAAATAGAATTAAAGCAATGGCATTGGCATAGCCGTACTGATTACTCTTAAAGGCATAATTGTAAACCAAAAGCCCTATAGAGGTTGTTGCGTTATTTGGACCCCCACCTGTCAAAGCAAAAATCTGGTCAAATGCTGTCAGTCCTGCCTTTAGCGCCATGATAAAGACCATAGAAATACTAGGCAACAAATAAGGAAGTTCAATGTTAAAGAACGTTTGTCGACTATTTGCACCATCAATAGCTGATGCTTCAACAATATCACTTGGAATACTTTGTAAACCAGATAGGAAAATGATAATCGGCATAGCTACCCCCTGCCAAAGGAGAACAAAAATAGAAGCAAATACAGCGCCACCTGTTGTCCCAAGCAGGCTATCCTTTAAAAAGTCAATATGTAACGCTTCACCGATAGCAGGTAAACCATAATTAAGCACTTGTTTAAAAATGAGGGAGACCGTCAAACCAGACAAAACCGCTGGGAAAAAGAACCAAGCTCTAAAAAAGGTCTTACCCTTAATCTTAGAATTAAGCACACGCGCAACTAACAGCCCCAAAACAATCTCTCCGATGATTAACGCAATCGTTAACACTAAAGTGAAGAGAATAGCTTTCATGAATTTTCCATCAATCATCAGCAATTTATAGTTATTAAAACCAACAAAGTCAAATTGATAAGTCAGCCCTGTCCAATTGGTAAAACTGTAAAAAGCGCCTTGAAACATAGGAAAGTAAAAGAAGATAACTTGGAGCACCAACGGTACAAACAAGAACGTCCAACCCCAATAGCGATTCAAAAATTTTCTAATCATTTGCAGCCTCCTAGTCTACATCAGCTTTCATTGGGTTAAAGAATGCGTTTAATTCGTTTGCCAACTCATTCCGATTTTGTGTCATCAGATAATTGGCTGTTGCAGAGAAAAAGTCATCTTCACTGTTCCAATATTGCCCTAACCAAACATAGTGCTTACTTGTAAAAGCGAGTTCATTGAGTCCCTGAAGCGGAGAATTTGTATCTTCTCTTACCCCTTTAACAGCTACTGGTGAACCATCTACATCATAGTATTTTTGCATAGCTTTTGCACTTGTCATATAAGATACAAATTGATTAGCAGCTTTTAGATGCTTTGTTTTACTAGATATGGAGAGAGCTAAGTCGCCTGCTCCAACAGTCGCTTTGTCTGCTTTATTTTTTCCTGGAAAAGCAAATGTTCCAATCTCAAACTTAGGATTTTGCTGACGAATAGCAGCAAGTGCCCAAGAGCCATTCGAAGTCATTAGCACTTCTTCATTAGCAAAAGAAACGAGAGCATCATTGTAAGAAGCACCTTTCCAATTCTTTTGCTGATTGCCCTTGTCTGCTAATAAATCTAATTTTTTAGCATCTTCTTTCAATACTTTGTCTGTAGCCTTGATAGCATTTGGTTTTGAAAAGCGTAAATAAGCGTTTGCCTTATCGTTACTGCCCGTAATTGTAATCAGAGAAAGCTGATGATAACCATTTAACGTCCAACCTTCTGTGCCAGCAACTGAAAATGGGATTTCACCTTTGGCTTTGATTTGCTCAACTAATGTCACAAATTCATCCCATGTTTCAGGAACAGTTAGCCCTAGCTCTTTAAATTTATCCTTGTTATAATAAATCCCTGAGACATTAGCTGTTAGTGGCACATTATAAATTTTTCCGTTAATAGCATAATTGTTTGCATAGTTATTTTTCAGGCGTTTAAGATAATCTTGATTCGTCATATCATAAAAATAGCCTGCTTTTGCCCACTCCTGAAAGTCTATATTTTGTGGATAGATACCGATAACATCTGGAATATCTCCTGATAGCATGCGGGTCTTTAGAACCGTACCTGCAGCAGGCACGCTGGTCATCTTAACATGGATATCAGGGTTCTCCTTTTCAAAATCCTTAATAATCTCTCTTAAGGTACTATCCATCTCTTTTTTCTGATTAAAATATTCTATAGTGACCTTACCTGTGTTACTGTCTGAGCTGCTCTTATGACAAGCTGCAAGACTCAAACCAGCAACACTGAGCAAGCCTAGAATCCCTAGTTTTTGATACCATTTCATCTGCTATCTCCCCCTTTGACCTCTTTAAAGTGATAACGGTGCGACACAAAATCTTTATCACTCAATGCCTCATACCAACCTAGATATTCTAACTCTGAGCCTGTTATGATTTCTTTTGTCTCTACATTTTGATAGCACTTATCTGTATTAAGACCATTCAATGTCACCAAAGGGATTGGCTGTTGAGCATGGTTTAAAATCATAAAGGTAAAGACTAAAATCTCAGATTTATCTGCGTTAGTAAACATCCAAGCTGCCCGATTATCCTCAAAAGGACTCATTAAACGACTAAATCGCCCAAATTGCACTAGATGGCGAATAGATTTGTAATCTTCTACCTGCTCTTTTACCAAGTTTTTTTCTGCAGTGGTTAATTTTGTCAAATCAAGTTCGTAGCCTAAAACCCCACTCATAGCGACATCTCCACGTGTCGCAAACGGCGTTAGACGTCCTGTCTGATGATTTGGTGTTGCAGAAACATGTGATGTTATCGTTGAGATAGGATAAAACAGTGATGTGCCATACTGGATACCTAGTCTTGCAATAGCATCCGTATTGTCGCTTGTCCATGATTGAGGCATGTAATAAGCAAAGCCAAAATCGAAACGACCACCTCCACCAGAGCAACCTTCCCAAAGAACATCTGGATATTTGCTCGTCAGATACTCTAACATCTCATAAAGCCCCAAAGTGTAGCGGTGAAAGACCTCGCCTTGACACTGACCGTCTAAACGAGCAGAATAGACATCCGACAAATGACGATTCATATCCCACTTGATATAGTCAATAAAACCTTGATCTAATAGACTTTCTAATTGCTCTATCACAGCCTGACGGACCTCTTTACGTCCAAGATCCAGCACAAATTGCTGACGTCCGAGTAGTGGGCTACGATTAGGGACTTCTAGGCGATAATCAGGATGATTACGATAGAGTTCTGAATCCACCGAAATCATCTCAGGCTCGACCCACAGACCAAATTGTAATCCCTTACTATGCACATATTCTGCAAAGTGAGACAAGCCGTTAGGAAACTTCTTCTTATCAACAAACCAATCACCAAGAGAAGTCGTATCATCATCACGACATCCAAACCAGCCATCGTCAAGAACAAACATCTCAATCCCTAATTGCTGAGCTTCATCCACTATAGGACGCAAAGTGTCTTCTGTAAAGTCAAAATAAGTCGCTTCCCAGTTATTAACCAAAATAGGACGTGTTTGATGCTTATAGCTACGAACCAGACGCTCATTAACTAAGTCATGATAAGTCTGACTCATTGCATTAAGTCCTTTATCAGAATAGACCATGACTACCTCTGGTGTCTGAAACGATTCTTTTGGTGATAATTGCCATGAAAACTGCTCTTCATTGATACCGATGACTACACGTGTCTGATCAATTTGGTCACGTTCAATTTCAATAGCATGATTACCAGAGTAAACAAGAGCAAAGCCATAAGCTTCTCCAAAAAATTCATTTGTCTGTGGAGAGACAAGGGCTGCTGCATTGTTCATCTGATGACTCGTTGTTCCACGACGGCTCACTAAACGTTTTTGCCCATAACGAATCGTTTCACGAGTCAGCTGACGTTCATTGACATGTGCCCCAGGTAAACTAATCAGCTCTAAAGGTTGCGCTGTGAAGTCAAGGGTCATAGAAGCCAGTTTATCAATAAAAACAGGGACGTCTGAATGATTTTCTAAACGACAAGAGCGTGTAATGACTGCTCTATCTCTGTAAATAGTATAGAACAGAGATAATTTCAGTTTAGCAACAGCGTCCACTAACACAACGGTTAGTGTCTCAGCTTCATCCTCCTCTAAAGCATAGGTAGCTGGCAAACCTTCTAACTTTGGTTTACCTTTGTCAATACGGTAGCCTTCATAAGTAAAACGTGTCGCTTGGCTGCCATTTTCTTGCTTAATTAAAATAGCAGGCAGACGATAATCGCCAAAACCGGTCTCACTATATTCCCGTAAAAGCGTGTCAGGCGAGTATCCTCTCTCACTAATGTCTGTTAAATTTCCAGAAAAACCACGGTCAATACGTGGGTAAGCACGTCCACCATGATAATCTTTTAAACGATGCCCAAAATAGATATGACCTAAAAGTCCCCCTTCTTCAACTGCAAAAAGATAAGAAATCTGTTGGTTATGAAGATGGAAAACACCTGTTTTCTCATCAAATTGAATCAATCCTGTCATAAGCAACTCCTTTGGTTTATTTACTAAAATTTTACCAGTTTTGCTTATGAACTAGAATGTCTTTTTGTTTTCTCTTTATGGTATAATGTTTCCTAAAGGAGACCCTATGAATTTACTACAAACCTATAACGAATTTGAATTTACCAATACAGATTTAACAGTAGATCACTTTGGTGCGGAGATGTGTGCCAGTCATTACGCTTTTGGTCCTACTATTCGAGATAATTACGTTTTGCATTTTATTGTTGAGGGAAAGGGAAAATTCCATATTGATGAGACCATTTGGGAATTGCAAGCAGGCGATATGTTTCTCCTGCCTAAGGATAAAATGACCTTTTACCGTGCTGATAAACAGGAGCCTTGGGCTTATCTTTGGGTCGGTTTTAGCGGAAATAAAGCTGACTATTTTCTCAATCAATCCCAAATAACAGAACATTATATCTGCCATTCGACTCTTGACTCAAAGGTTCTCAATCAACTCTATAAAATCATGCGTTTCTCTAAACAAACCTCCACAATCACAACAGAATTAGAAATCACTGGTGAGCTTTTTCGGCTATTGGCTTATCTCATTGAAGAGCAACCAAAAAAACACAGTCTAAGCCACAATATCACTCAACAACACTACACCAAACAAGCGCTTCGTATCATTCATAACCACTACGATAGTCATTTACAAGTCAATGAGATAGCAAAAGAACTTAATCTCAGTCGCAGTTATCTCTACAAACTTTTCAAAGAACAAACAGGATATGCACTAAAAGACTACATCCTCAAGGTGAAGTTAGAAAAAAGCCAACAATTATTAGCAAATCCTCGTTTTTCTATTACAGAAATCGCCAGTATGGTTGGTTTCACAGATAGCCTTGCTTTTAGCAAGCGATTTAAAAAACAATATGGGCAAAGCCCTAGTCAATACCGTCGACAGCTTTCAGAGACGACTGAAAAAAACATCTACTGAGACAATTCCGTCTGATTAAAAAATAATATAAAATCACTTGACTTCTGCCATGAAAGCGCTATACTAGTTTGCAAAGATTAAAAGGAGGATGCTATTTCATGAAGCATTGGTGGCAAAAAGCGACGATTTACCAGATTTACCCTAAGAGTTTTAAGGACAGTAATGACGATGGTATCGGTGATTTACAAGGGATTATAGAAAAGCTGGATTACCTAGAGGAACTGGGGATTTCTGCCATTTGGCTATCACCCGTTTACCAGAGCCCTATGGATGACAATGGCTATGACATTTCCGATTATGAGAAGATTGCCGAGTGCTTTGGTGATATGAGTGACATGGATGAGCTGCTTCTAGAGGCGAAGCGCCGTGGTATTCGTATCATCATGGACTTGGTGGTCAATCACACCTCTGATGAGCATGCTTGGTTCGTCACAGCTAAGGAAAATCCAAACAGCCCTGAACGTGATTTTTACATCTGGCGTGACCAGCCTAACGCCCTTGAATCCCTCTTTGGTGGCTCTGCTTGGCAATATGATGAAAAGTCACAGCAGTACTATCTCCACCTCTTTAGTAAGAAACAACCTGACCTAAACTGGGAAAATCCTGCCCTGCGCCAAAAGGTCTACGACATGATGAACTTTTGGATTGACAAGGGTATCGGTGGCTTTCGCATGGACGTTATTGACATGATCGGGAAAGCCCCAGATAAGGGTATCACGACAAATGGACCTAAGCTCCATGACTACCTGAAGGAAATGCACCAAGCAACCTTAAAAGACAAGGATTTATTGACCGTTGGAGAGACTTGGGGAGCGACACCTGCTATTGCCAAAGCCTACTCAAACCCAGACAATCACGAGCTTTCTATGGTCTTTCAGTTTGAGCACATCGGACTGCAGCACCTTGACAACCACCCTAAGTGGGACTTTACCAGCCTAGATGTGCCTCGTCTCAAAGCTATCTTTAGCAAGTGGCAGATTGAGCTTGACCCTACTGAGGGCTGGAACTCTCTTTTCTGGAACAATCACGACTTGCCTCGTGTCCTCTCTATCTGGGGGAATGAGATGACCTATCGTGAAAAATCTGGCAAAGCCTTTGCCATTCTGTTGCACCTCTTGCGTGGGACGCCTTACATCTATCAAGGCGAAGAAATCGGTATGCTCAACTACCCTTTCAAGGCAGACTTTTCTGAGATAGAGGACATCGAATCTCGCAACTTCATCGCTGAAGCCAGACAAGCTGGCAAGCAAGAAGAAACTATCATCGAGAGCATTCGTAAGGTCAGCCGTGACAATGCTAGAACCCCTATGCAGTGGGATGATAGCCCTCAAGCAGGCTTTTCAACTACCAAGCCTTGGCTACCTGTCAATCCTAACTACCAGACTATCAACGTCGCTAAAGCCCTAGCCGACAAAAACAGTCTCTTTTACACCTACCAAGCCCTCATCAAGCTCCGTAAAGAAGAGGATTGGCTGGTGGACGCTGACTATGAACTACTCGAGACGAGTAGCAAGGTCTTTGCCTACCTCAGAAAAACAACTGACAAGACCTACCTGGTCCTTGTCAATCTCTCTGATGAGACGCAAAGCTTTACCAGCAACTACACGATAAAAGACACCATCATCACAAATACCAAGACCCCACAAACACTTGAAAACCTCACACTAGAACCTTGGGACGCCTTTTGCCTTGAGGTGGACTAAGAAAAGCCCTTGAACAAGGGCTTTTCCTTCTAAAACAACTGATTGACACCATAGTCGTCCGCATGACTAATAGCGTCACGCACAAAGTCTTTAGACTGACGCACTGCTTCTTCGACAGGCTCGCTTTTAGCGATTTTACTAGCGATACTTGAGGCAAAGGTACAGCCAGCACCGATGTTATTGCCACCAAGGATGGAAGCACGTAAAAAGGTAAAGTCGTCGCCATCATAAAAGAGGTCGATGGCTTCCTTGTCATCAAAACGGCTCCCCCCTTTAATGACCACGTAACCTGCGCCAAGATCGTGTAGTTTCTTTGCTGCTGCTTTCATGTCATCAAGGGTCTTAATCTCCATCTGAGCTAATAGCTGCGCTTCTACCAGATTTGGCGTGATAATCGTCACATAAGGGAAAAATTTGACCAATTCATCCCGCAGTGAGCTGACCTCAAGGTCATGCTTTTCCTTACACACGAGGACAGGATCTAGCACGACAGGCGTGTCCTTATGATTTTGGACAAAGTGAAGCGCCTGCTCTGCCACCTCAACATTTGGCAAAAGCCCCAGCTTAATAGCTGCAAAGTCAACATCTACCAAGCTATCTAGTTGCTGCTTGACCACCGTCGCATCAATGGGAATGACCTCAAAACCATTGGACGTCAGAGCTGTCAGACAAGACACCGCCAAGAAACCATGCAGTTTATTGGCTGCAAAGGTTGTCAAGTCAGCGTGCAAACCACCACCACTGAAAATATCATTTCCTGAAATCGCTAAGATATGAGAACTCATCAAAAACCTCCATCGGTAACTTTTTTCTATAGATTATACCACGCTGACTTCAGCACTCTCAAGCCTGTAAAACATCATCTGTCTGGGGACAGTTAAACCATTAAAAAATGCTCTGGAATCCAGAGCATTTTCATTATTCACCTTCTAAGACATCTTTGACTTTATCGAAAAAGCCTTTTTTCTTAGGTTTTGAGATACTGTCGTCACTAGCTTCTGCAAAGGCACGAAGGGCTTCTTTTTGCGCACTGTTAAGCTTGGTTGGCGTAACCACTTTGACAGTGACGTGCTCATCCCCTTGACCACCACCACGCAGTTTTGGTGCTCCCTTACCACGCAAGCGGAAGGTTTTGCCTGTTTGAGTACCCGCTGGGATAGAGAGCTCTACGTCACCATGAACCGTTGGCACATCCACGACATCTCCAAGAGC
Organism: Streptococcus hyointestinalis; assembly: GCF_900459405.1. Classification (NCBI taxonomy): domain Bacteria; kingdom Bacillati; phylum Bacillota; class Bacilli; order Lactobacillales; family Streptococcaceae; genus Streptococcus; species Streptococcus hyointestinalis. The sequence goes on along the minus strand of NZ_UHFN01000007.1, from coordinate 205,007 downwards.
GGCTTGGACGATATTAAGATTAAGCGTGTAGTAAATGGTAGAGCCTTCACGCTCAAACTTATCGCTTGGCTGAACGGTAATCATGACAAACAAATCCCCGTAAGGTCCACCATTAAAGCCAGCCTCACCTTGACCAGCAAGACGGATTTGTTGACCAGTCTCTACACCTGCTGGAATCTTGACAGAAACCGTGTGTTTTTCTTTTTCGTGACCAGTACCATGGCAGGTTGGACATGGGTCTTTGATTTCTTGACCAGTACCGTGACAGACATCACAGGTCACTTGACGACGCATGGTCCCTAGCGGTGTTTGCGTATCAACGGTAATCACCCCTTGACCATGACACTTGTGACAGGTGACAGGGCTTGTGCCAGGTTTAGCACCTGAACCACCACAGGTGTGACAAGTCGCTTCACGATTATAAGTGACTTCTTTTTCAGTACCAAAGATAGCCTCTTCAAACTTGAGTTGCACACGGTACTGCAAATCGTCCCCTTGACGTGGTGCATTGGGATTACGTTGCGCAGCCCCGCCGCCAAAGAAGCTAGAGAAGATGTCCTCAAAGCCGCCAAAGCCACCAGCGCCATCAAAACCACCAAAGCCACCAGCACCACCGTTAAAGCCATTAGCACCCGCTGGACCGTATTGGTCGTAGGCAGCACGCTTTTGCTCATCTCCTAGGGTGTCGTAAGCTTCTTGGACTTCTTTATATTTCTCCTCAGCTCCTGGCTCTTTATTGATGTCTGGGTGGTATTTTTTAGACATCTTACGATAAGCTTTTTTGATTTCCTCCTGGCTAGCGTCCTTAGACACTCCCAGACGGTCATAATATTCTTGATTATTCATAGGTTAAGCTATTAAGCCGTTAGGCAACTCCATTTACTTTTTTCACAGAGCCATAGGCGTATTCCATTAAGCTCATAAAGCGTTAGAATACTGCCCCAAACGACTGTTCCTTTCTTTTAGATACTAAAGGCATTAACGGACAAGGCTAGACAAGCCATAGTCCCTAGCCCATGTTCAAAACGAACACCTTTTCTTGTCTGCAGACCTCTTTATCCTATTATAACAAAATAGACGGAGCGAGGCGCCCCGCCTAGAATGTTTTTTTATCTTTACTGAGTACGACACTCGCTAGACACTTACGATGTGAGAAAAGTCTTTCGATGATAAATACTTTTCAAGCTATACTTCATCTACCAAGCATCTTTCGACGTGAGCAAGCAAAATCGATATTATTTTGCTTGCGAGCTAGTAAGGCATCTAGGCAAACCGCTCTATAGTGGTTGCCGTATAATGACAATCACTTTAGTGATTAGTCATTATTGATGCCTTATTTTTCCGTAAAGTCGCCGTCTACAACGTCGTCTCCAGAGTTGTTAGCGTCAGTTGCGCCTTCAGCTCCTGCTTGCGCTTGTTGAGCTGCTGCAGCTTGTTCGTAGAGTTTCATAGCAAGGGCTTGTGCTTTTTCGTTGAGCGCTTCAAGTTTTGCTTTCATGTCGTCAAGATTGTTGTCTTCTTGCGCTTTCTTGAGGTCATCAAGAGCTGCTTGAGCGGCATCACGCTCTGCGTCAAAACCTTTACCTTCAGTTTCTTTGAGAGTCTTTTCAGTCGCAAAGATAGCTTGGTCAACTTCGTTACGAAGGTCTACTTCTTCTTTACGTTTTGCATCAGCTTCAGCGTTAGCTTCAGCATCTTTCATCATTTTTTCAATTTCTTCGTCAGTCAAGCCTGAGTTAGATTGGATGACGATCGTTTGTTCTTTTTGAGTACCAAGGTCTTTAGCTTTAACAGACACGATACCGTTTTTGTCGATGTCAAATGTTACTTCGATTTGTGGAATACCACGAGGAGCTGCAGGAATATCTGTCAATTGGAAGCGACCAAGCGTCTTGTTGTCTGCTGCCATTGGACGTTCCCCTTGAAGCACGTGGATATCAACAGCTGGTTGGTTGTCTGCTGCAGTTGAGAAGACTTGTGATTTAGATGTTGGGATAGTGGTATTGCGGTCGATCAGTTTTGTAAAGACACCACCCATGGTTTCGATACCAAGTGACAATGGTGTCACGTCAAGAAGGACAACGTCTTTGACATCACCAGTGATAACACCACCTTGGATAGCAGCACCCATAGCCACCACTTCGTCAGGGTTTACAGATTTGTTTGGTTCTTTACCAGTTTCAGATTTAACCGCTTCAACAACGGCAGGGATACGAGTTGAACCACCAACTAGGATAACTTCGTCAATGTCAGAGATAGAAAGACCTGCGTCTGACAAAGCTTGACGAACTGGAGTTTTAGTACGCTCCACAAGGTCACGAGTCAAATCGTCAAATTTTGCACGAGATAGTGTTGTTTCCAAGTGAAGAGGTCCAGCTTCTCCAGCAGTGATGAATGGCAAGCTGATTTGAGTAGATGTCACACCTGACAAATCTTTCTTGGCTTTTTCAGCAGCATCTTTAAGACGTTGAAGCGCCATTTTATCTTGGCTAAGGTCTATACCATTTTCTTTCTTGAACTCATCCACTAACCAATCAATGATTTTTTGGTCAAAGTCGTCACCACCAAGTTTGTTGTCACCAGCAGTTGCAAGAACGTCAAAGACACCATCACCAAGTTCTAGGATAGATACGTCAAAAGTACCACCACCAAGGTCAAAGACAAGGATTTTTTCATCTTTATCAGTCTTGTCAAGACCATATGCAAGAGCTGCTGCAGTTGGTTCGTTGACGATACGTTCCACTTCAAGACCTGCGATTTTACCAGCGTCTTTAGTCGCTTGACGTTGTGCGTCGTTAAAGTAAGCAGGTACAGTGATGACTGCTTTTGTCACTTTTTCACCAAGGTAGTCTTCAGCATAACCTTTAAGGTATTGAAGAATCATAGCTGAAATTTCTTGTGGTGTGTATTCTTTACCATTTGCAGAAACTTTTTCAGAAGTACCCATCTTAGATTTGATAGAGATGATAGTTTCTGGGTTTGTTACTGCTTGACGTTTGGCAGCATCACCAACGATGATTTCACCGTTTTTGAATGAGACAACAGAAGGTGTTGTACGATTTCCCTCTGGGTTAGCAATGATTTTACTTTCAGTACCTTCAAGCACTGCAACTGCTGAGTTTGTTGTTCCTAAGTCAATACCAATAATTTTAGACATAATAAGATACCAAGAACACTGAGAAAACGATTGAAAAATAGGAAACTGGCGTGACATCCTGATGTCATAGACAGTTTATCTTTTTTCACACGTTTTCTGTTCGGGTTCAATTCCTTTCAAAATTTTTAAAGTTATTTTTTGTTTTATATTTTGTTATGCTTTTAACGTACATCTACACTAGTTATAGACAACTACCATGGCTGGACGAAGCAAGCGCTCGTGCAATTTATAGCCTTTTTGGAGCACTTGAGCAATGCTATCTGCTGGATGGTCGTCATCCGCTGGCAGAGTTTGTACCGCCATGTGAAGATTGTGGTCAAAGCTTTCCACCTCAACCTCTTCAACACCCTCTTCCTTGAGTGCTTGGATGAGGCTTGCTTGCACCATCTCAAGACCTTTCTTGACATCATCTGTCAAGCCCTCAACAGACAAAGCACGCTCTAGGTTGTCAAGACTTGGTAAGATAGCTTTTGCCAAATCTTGCGAGCGGTAGCGTTGCAATTGCTGACGTTCCTCGTTGGCACGGCGCTGGATGTTTTGCATCTCGGCATGAGCACGCAGATACTTGTTTTCAAACTCTTCAGCTTTTTCCTGTGCCAACTCTAGTTCTGTTTTTTTAGGAGTTTCCTCCTCAACCACTTCCTCAACAGCTGGCTCCTTTACTTCTTCGACTTCGACGTCTTCATTTTTCACTTCTTCTTTTGTTTCTTCTGCCACTGGATCGCCTCCTCTAAAGACTTTAGCTCATATTCAAAGTTAATGGACTTCGTAGTGATTGCTATTTAAATAGCGGTAGTAATCGGTCAATTTAGCTGCTAAAACACGGCTAATCACATTGACCAAACTAATGGAGCGCTTGTAATCCATATCAATCGGACCAATCAAAGTCAAACTTCCAATTCCTCGGTAAGGAATCAAAAACTTGCGACTGAGCACCGTTAAATCACTAAGCGCAGCCACCTTGCTATCAGCGACCTGAACAGATGTGACTTCTTCATCTGATAAACTATCACGCAAAACTCTGGCAACCGCCTGCTTATCATCTAAAAACTGATACGTGTCAAGCGTTGCGTAGTTTAGCGAGTGCACCTTACCTGCGACAAAGACCGTCTCGTCAAATAAACTTTGAAACAGATAATCAATCAACTCCAAGACTCCATCAACCGTTTTAAAGTAATGTTGGATAACTTGAGGGATTTCTGTTCTTAGCTTATAATGAATGGTCATCAGCGAATTGCCTAGCAGACGCTCTGCCACGAGTTGCTTTAGTGTCACCAAGTCACGTGCCAAAAAGCTCTTTGGAATGGCAAACTGTACTGTCAGTGACTTTGACTCATCAAGTGTCATAACTGCTAGCGCATCATGACTACTCAACTGCACAATATCAAAGCTCGTTAAGCGTTGATTGCTAGGCTCAACATCCAAAACAACGGCACTATAACCTGTCAAATCACTCAACAGCTTTGCAGCTTGCTTTAAAATATCCTCGAACTTATAGGCTTCAAAGTCAAAGGCTTTAATCACCTGATAGACATCAGCCTCATCAGCACTTTCCGTCAGGGAATGTTCCACGAAGTACCTAAACCCAGCCGCACTTGGCATCCGACCGCTAGAGGTATGCGCCTTCTCTAAAAGCCCTAATTTTTCCAGCTTTGCCATATCATTACGAATGGTGGCGCTGCTAGAGTCAATCGCATCCTTTAGCGTTTTGGAGCCGACAGGCTCATGGGTTTGAGTGAACATCTCGACAATTAAATTCAAAATATCATTTTGACGTTGTGTAATCATCGCATCCACCCTTTCTTTTAGCACTCTAATAGTTAGACTGCTAATCTATGTTTCTATTATATCTCTTTTAAAAAGATTGTCAAGAAAAAAAGCAAAAAAATTAGCACTCTTTTTTTTGAGTGCTAATTACTTATCATAATCGGTTAATTGATAGGTTTTGATGATACTTTTAAGCTCCTTGGCATAGGTCTTGCTAGTTGAAAAGCCTGAGCTCTGCAAAACATCTGCTAGAGTATTGACATTTTTATTGGCTACAAAGAGTTTGTAGCTGTTAGAGTTTCCGACTTGCCCTGCTTTTAGTTGTGCCAGGTAAGCGCTGATACTTTCTTGATAGGACTTGTAGCGTGCATAGGAGACCAACTGCCCGTTACTGTCTCGCAGCTTGATAAAAGCCTCTCCTGTCAACGCTTTGCTGTTAAAAAGATTATCATAACGTCTAGCCAGCAGGGTTCTGCCAAAATCCGACTCCAAGCTCGCCTGTGCAATGATAATGGAAGGTTTTATCCCATAAGCTTTAGCCAGCTCTTGGCTAGCTGGGGCTATTGATTTGATAAAGGCAGTCTTTGTCTGAGAAGTTTCCGCTTTTTCCTGAGCAGACAGTCCCTCACGGTGCACAACCAGAGGCGTCACAAAGACAAACACAAAAATGAGTAAGCCTAAAACAGCTTGTACTAATGAAAAACGCTTACGTATCTCTTTCCTCCAGCAATGCTACATATTCTTCTAAAGTGAGATTGTGCTTGGTCATATACTCTGCTGACTTTTTACCCACGTAGCGGAAATGCCAGTCCTCATAGTCAACACCTGTACTAGATGATTTTCCTTTTGGAAAACGCAGGACAAAACCATATTGAGGCGCCAAGGCTTGGACTTGCTTGGCAACAGTTGTGTCACTTTGATTGAGCGCATCCACCGTACTCATATCAATAGCGAGCCCTGTCTGGTGCTCACTAGCGCCCGCTGGCTGTGAGTAGGTTTTAACCAAGGTTTCAGCCTCAGATTCTGATAAGCTCGGGTCAGCTGCCATTTCCTGCTGGACGTAGCTGTTAAATAGTCCTTCTTGATAAGACACGCTACGGTAGCCCGAGATGAGGTGCTCACTGGCGTCAATCGCTTGCGCTGCTGCCAGAAAAGCCTCAACATTTTCAGCGATACGAGCATCAACTGAAATACCGTTGACAGTGGCTAGCTCTGGATTCATCTCTTTTGTGATATGGTCACGATTGACCAAGACCAGCTCCCAGTCGCTAGCTGAAACATTAGGCAATGAGCTTGTTTTTTTCTTAGATGATGATGTCGTTGATTGACTGGTTTTAGTTGTGGCTGTGGACTGCTGATTGTCTTTTTTTCCTCCTATAAAATAGACAATGGCTAGCACAAACACAATAATAACAATCCCTGCCACCAAACGCTTTGTAAAACTAGTTTTCATATTCCCCTTCTTCTAAAAGACGACGTCCTTCCTTACGATAAGACATATCGCCTATTTTTTCAATAGTAAATGCGCCGTTTTCATAGGTCACAACAGACACACTGCCGTTATCCAGCGCTAACCCTTTAGGAGTCTTTGGATCAATCAGCCACATCAGCGTCGCAATGGTCATTCCATGACTGACAATGATGGCATTGCCTCTGCCATCGCTCTCCACCTTATCTGCGATTGCTAAAAAGCCCAGCCAGATTCTCTCCTTGATCGTCTCCCAACTCTCAGCCCAGCCTGCTGTATCCACCTGTTGGATACCGTCAGCGATTTCTTGGTAAGTCAAATCCTTAATGTCTTTTTTAAAAATACGAGGTAAAACACCGCCAAATAACTCACCGTTATAAGCTCCGTCAAGACTACCAAAACACCACTCACGAATACGCTTATCACGTGTATGCGGGATAAATTCTTGCTGACAGGCTTCTAGGATAATCTCAAGCGTCTGCACAGTCCTGCCGCTATCGCTTGTAAAAGCTTCTTTAAACGAAATCCTCGCCTCTTTAAGACCAAGCCCCAACTCATAAATCCCACGTTCTCCTTCTGCTGTCAGGGGTGTGTCGCTCCACCCCTGCGCCCGACCAATCGTATTAAACATTGTCTTGCCATGACGCACAATGTATAGACGTGTCTTAGCCATCTTCCTTACCTCCAAAAGGCTTTTCTTTTATTATAACAAATTCTAAAAGGCTTTCATACCAAAGACTAAAAAAACTCCAGACCAGCTGGAGTAGGAGTTAATTTTTAAAGCTGTGAATCGGTGCTGGAATCTGTCCACCACGAGCGATGAAGGCTGCTGAAGAATTTTTATTAACAGACATGACTGGTGCAGTTCCAAGCAAACCACCAAACTCAATCATATCACCTTCTTGACCTTTTGGAATAATGCGCACAGCTGTTGTTTTTTGATTGATAACCCCAATTGCCGCCTCATCCGCAATCATAGCCGCAATCGTTTCTGCTGGCGTATCCTCTGGAATGGCAATCATATCAAGCCCAACCGAGCAGATAGCCGTCATTGCTTCTAGTTTTTCAAGATTGAGCGAGCCAGACTGCACCGCAGCAATCATCCCCTCATCTTCAGAGACAGGGATGAAAGCACCAGACAAACCACCGACTTGATTACATGCCATGACACCGCCTTTTTTGACTTGGTCATTTAAAAGCGCAAGCGCAGCGGTCGTTCCATGCGTACCGACTGTTTCAAGTCCCATCTCTTCCAGCACACGAGCAACAGAGTCTCCAACAGCAGGTGTTGGTGCTAAAGATAAATCAACAATTCCAAACTTAACACCCAAACGCTCGCTTGCCATTTGACCAACCAACTGACCGATACGAGTGATTTTAAAGGCAGTTTTCTTAACGGTTTCAGCGACCACATCAAAGCTCTCACCACGAACTTTTTCTAAGGCACGCTTAACAACACCAGGTCCAGAAACACCAACATTGATGACCACATCCGCTTCACCGACACCATGAAAAGCACCCGCCATAAAAGGATTGTCTTCAACTGCATTTGCAAAAACAACCAGCTTTGCAGGACCCATCTCAGACGCTTCCGAAGTTTCCTTGATGATACGCCCCATATCACGAACCGCCGTCATGTTAATACCTGACTTGGTAGATCCGATATTGACAGATGAACACACTTTTTCCGTCTCTGCCAAAGCACGAGGAATCGAATTGATCAAAATCTCATCGCCCTTTTGATAGCCTTTTTGCACCAAAGCTGAAAAGCCACCGATAAAGTCAACACCAATCTCATGTGCTGCCTTATCCAAAGCCTTCGCAATCGGTACGTAATCCGTTGCGTCCGTCGCCGCACCAATCAATGAAATTGGCGTCACAGATACACGCTTGTTAACAATCGGAATACCAAGTTCACTTGCAATCTCATCTCCTACCTCAACAAGCTTACTTGCCTTTGCAACAACCTTATCGTACACCTTAGCTGCCACACGGTCGATATCTGTATCAATACAATCAAGAAGCGAAATCCCCATCGTAATCGTACGAATATCGAAATTCTGCTCCTCAATCATCTCTATTGTTTCTTGAACCTGCTTAATATCCATTGATTCTCTCCCTATACATTATGCATGGCGTCAAAAATAGCCGAACTTTGAATATTGATCTTCACTTGAAGCTCTTCACCCAAAGCTTCCAGCTGAGCTCGCAAATAAGAGAAATCCTTTTTCTCATCACTAGACACCACTGCCATCATCGTAAAATACTCATCCAAAATCGTTTGTGTAATATCATCAATGTTTAAGCCTAATTCTGCCACTTTTGTTGAGACTGCTGCAACAATCCCTGACTTATCTTTACCAACAACTGTGATAATTGCTTTCATCATCTGCCTCCAAAAATCTTTTTGTTTAGTTTACCACAAATGACAAGAAATTACCACTATATCCGAACAAATTTCGCTAAAACATCCAATTTGTATGGTTATTTCCGAAACTCTCTTTTCATCGCCCAGATATAATAACGATAGAAACGTTCCTTATCCTCCAACAACTTCGGATATTGCTCCACCAATCGGTAGAACAACAGCTTGCTCTCCCTCAGGATATCTTCTCTTCTTTCCTCATCACATCTCACCTGAAGTTGACAAATAAGCGGCTTAACAACCCAAAACAAATAATCAAAATCTAAAGTATTCATTACTAACTCCTTTGTTATATTTGATAAATCTATTATAGCGTCTCCTCTAAAAAAAGAACATGACATTTTTGTCATATTCTTTTTAACGAAAATAGTGTAGGTACAGAAATATAGTACAAAAAAAGAGGTAAACACCTCTCATTTGTGGCTCTTTGTCAACTGTAGTGGGTGATGAAAAGCTATGTGCGAGAGAGAACGATTTTCGTTCTCTCTCTTTGTATGTTCAGAGTGATGAGAATCTTGGTTCTAAAGTTCTTGAAGTTACGAAATCCAAACGCTTGTCGTTTGATGTCTTTATAGTTATTTAGTTTTAAAATAGTATTCCAAAGCAGACTGAACAGAACGACCTGTTCTTAACAATTCAGTCACCTTTCTTTTTAGAGTAGCCCAAAACTGTTCGATGGGATTGAGTTCAGGGGAATAAGGTGGAAGCGGAAGAAAATAGTGTCCCTTAGCCACTGCAAGCTCATCTAGTTGTTTCTTGGGGTGAAAAGCTGCATTATCCATAATGATGACATGGGGTTCTGTCAAGGATGGCAATAGCTGCTCCTGATACCACTTGATAAATAATTCCGCTGTCATCGTTCCATGATAAAGCAAGGGGGCTATAATTTTAGAACCAATTTGACCAGCTACTACCGAAATTCTTTCGAATCTGCGTCCACTTACCTTGTCGTATACTTTCTCCCCTCGAGGTGCTCTAGCTTTGTGACGATAAAGATAAGTATCAATGCCAGTCTCATCAATATAAACAATAGGGGTGTTTGGAAAGCAGGCTAAAACATCAAGATAGCGTCTCACCTTTTCGCTATCTTGTTCTTTATAGGTTGTGGTCTTTTTTTAAAGTGATGTTCAGTTTTTTTAAGGCAGCCCAAACTGAGGGAATACTACAGTCAAAATGCTCTGCAATTTCCCTTAAGAAAGCATCTGGATGTTCCTTGACATAGGCTTCTAACTTATCCAATGGCAATTTGCGAGGGCTTGGTTTTCTTTTTTGGCGCTCCAAATGACCTAGTTCTTTGAGTTGTTTCTCCCACAGATACAGTGTATTAGTGCTAATTCCAAATAACTGACACGTTTCTTTTTTGGAATGACCAGCCTCTACATAATTAATAACTCGTTTTCTAAAATCTATTCCGTAACTTTTCATAAGTATAGTATAACACATACTATATAGAAACTAACAAACTATAAGTCTTTGATTCCAATGAGTTTTGTGCTATTCTTAATATGTTCCATAAGTACCTCCTAATGATGGTTTAGTCGCTTTTCATTATAAGTCTTATGGGACTTTTTTCATACAGATAAAAAGCCCTATAACCTCTGAGGTGGCGTTACCCACTACAGATATTATAGAGCCTCATTTGTTTATCAACTCCGCCAGTAGGACTCGAACCTACGACATCATGATTAACAGTCATGCGCTACTACCAACTGAGCTATGGCGGATAAGAGCCAAGCGACTACCGTATCTAACAGGGGCAACCCCCAACTACATCAGGCGTTCTAGGGCTTAACTACTGTGTTCGGCATGGGAACAGGTGTATCTCCTAGGCTATCGTCACTTAACTATTGAATAGATCTCTTGTCTACTCAAAATTGAATAACTATCTAAACAAGTCAACCTTACGCTACTTCTTATGACTCAAATGATTTCATTTGGATAAGTCCTCGAGCTATTAGTATTAGTCCGCTATATGTGTCACCACACTTACACTCCTAACCTATCTACCTGATCATCTCTCAGGGCTCTTACTGATATAAAATCATGGGAAATCTCATCTTGAGGTGGGCTTCACACTTAGATGCTTTCAGCGTTTATCCCTTCCCTACATAGCTACCCAGCGATGCCCTTGGCAGGACAACTGGTACACCAGCGGTAAGTCCACTCTGGTCCTCTCGTACTAGGAGCAGATCCTCTCAAATTTCCTACGCCCGCGACGGATAGGGACCGAACTGTCTCACGACGTTCTGAACCCAGCTCGCGTGCCGCTTTAATGGGCGAACAGCCCAACCCTTGGGACCGACTACAGCCCCAGGATGCGACGAGCCGACATCGAGGTGCCAAACCTCCCCGTCGATGTGAACTCTTGGGGGAGATAAGCCTGTTATCCCCAGGGTAGCTTTTATCCGTTGAGCGATGGCCCTTCCATACGGAACCACCGGATCACTAAGCCCGACTTTCGTCCCTGCTCGAGTTGTAGCTCTCGCAGTCAAGCTCCCTTATACCTTTACACTCTGCGAATGATTTCCAACCATTCTGAGGGAACCTTTGGGCGCCTCCGTTACCTTTTAGGAGGCGACCGCCCCAGTCAAACTGCCCGTCAGACACTGTCTCCGATAGGGATAACCTATCTAGGTTAGAGTAGCCATAACACAAGGGTAGTATCCCAACAACGCCTCCATTGAGACTGGCGTCCCAATTTCATAGGCTCCTACCTATCCTGTACATGTGGTACAGATACTCAATATCAAACTGCAGTAAAGCTCCATGGGGTCTTTCCGTCCTGTCGCGGGTAACCTGCATCTTCACAGGTACTAAAATTTCACCGAGTCTCTCGTTGAGACAGTGCCCAAATCATTACGCCTTTCGTGCGGGTCGGAACTTACCCGACAAGGAATTTCGCTACCTTAGGACCGTTATAGTTACGGCCGCCGTTTACTGGGGCTTCAATTCAGATCTTCGCTAAAAGCTAAACCCTCCTCTTAACCTTCCAGCACCGGGCAGGCGTCACCCCCTATACATCATCTTACGATTTAGCAGAGAGCTGTGTTTTTGATAAACAGTTGCTTGGGCCTATTCACTGCGGCTGACTTAAAGCCAGCGCCCCTTCTCCCGAAGTTACGGGGCCATTTTGCCGAGTTCCTTAACGAGAGTTCTCTCGCTCACCTGAGGCTACTCGCCTCGACTACCTGTGTCGGTTTGCGGTACGGGTAGTGTATGATTAACGCTAGAAGCTTTTCTTGGCAGTGTGACATCACTCACTTCGCTACTAAACTTCGCTCCCCATCACAGCTTGGTGTTATAGATATAAGCATTTGACTCATATCACACCTCACTGCTTAGCCCAGCACTTCCAATCGCTGGGACAAGTTAGCCTACTGCGTCCCTCCATCACTTCATACACTAGTACAGGAATATCAACCTGTTGGCCATCGGATACACCTTTCGGTCTCTCCTTAGGTCCCGACTAACCCAGGGCGGACGAGCCTTCCCCTGGAAACCTTAGTCTTACGGTGGATGGGATTCTCACCCATCTTTCGCTACTCATACCGGCATTCTCACTTCTATACGTTCCAGCGCTCCTCACGGTACACCTTCAACACACATAGAACGCTCTCCTACCATCCCCTAAGGGATCCACAGCTTCGGTAAATTGTTTTAGCCCCGGTACATTTTCGGCGCAGGGTCACTCGACTAGTGAGCTATTACGCACTCTTTGAATGAATAGCTGCTTCTAAGCTAACATCCTAGTTGTCTGTGCAACCCCACATCCTTTTCCACTTAACAATTATTTTGGGACCTTAGCTGGTGGTCTGGGCTGTTTCCCTTTCGACTACGGATCTTAGCACTCGCAGTCTGACTGCCGATTATATCTCATTGGCATTCGGAGTTTATCTGAGATTGGTAATCCGGGATGGACCCCTCACCCAAACAGTGCTCTACCTCCAAGAGACTTAACATCGACGCTAGCCCTAAAGCTATTTCGGAGAGAACCAGCTATCTCCAAGTTCGTTTGGAATTTCTCCGCTACCCACAAGTCATCCAAGCACTTTTCAACGTGCCCTGGTTCGGGCCTCCAGTGAGTTTTACCTCACCTTCACCCTGCTCATGGGTAGGTCACATGGTTTCGGGTCTACGACATGATACTAAGTCGCCCTATTAAGACTCGGTTTCCCTACGGCTCCGTCTCTTCAACTTAACCTCGCATCATATCGTAACTCGCCGGTTCATTCTACAAAAGGCACGCCCTCACCCATTAACGGGCTCGAACTTGTTGTAGGCACACGGTTTCAGGTTCTATTTCACTCCCCTTCCGGGGTACTTTTCACCTTTCCCTCACGGTACTGGTTCACTATCGGTCACTAGAGAGTATTTAGGGTTAGGAGATGGTCCTCCCAGATTCCGACGGGATTTCTCGTGTCCCGCCGTACTCAGGATACTGCTAGGTATAATCACTATTTCGACTACGAGGCTTTTACTCTCTTTGGCTCACCTTTCCAGATGATTCGTCTATAATCATTAAGTCCACATTGCAGTCCTACAACCCCAAAGAGTAAACTCTTTGGTTTGCCCTCTTACCGTTTCGCTCGCCGCTACTAAGGCAATCGCTTTTGCTTTCTCTTCCTGCAGCTACTTAGATGTTTCAGTTCACTGCGTCTTCCCTCCTACACCTTAACAGTGTAGGATACTAACCATTAGTTAGTGGGTTCCCCCATTCGGACACCCCTGGATCAGCGCTTACTTACAGCTCCCCAAGGCATTTCGTCGTTAGTCACGTCCTTCATCGGCTTCTAGTGCCAAGGCATCCACCGTGCGCCCTTATTAACTTAACCTTATTTTGGTCTATTGACCTTAAACTCATTAAATCACAGCGTTTCGGTTTATTTTCTTGTTACTATTTGATAGTTATTCAATTTTCAATGGACAATCTAGAATCTTACGATTCTATGGAGCCTAGCGGGATCGAACCGCTGACCTCCTGCGTGCAAAGCAGGCGCTCTCCCAGCTGAGCTAAGGCCCCACAAGACCTCTCAAAACTAAACAAGACAATGTACAGTTCCGTTGTTTCCTTAGAAAGGAGGTGATCCAGCCGCACCTTCCGATACGGCTACCTTGTTACGACTTCACCCCAATCATCTATCCCACCTTAGGCGGCTGGCTCCTAAAAGGTTACCTCACCGACTTCGGGTGTTACAAACTCTCGTGGTGTGACGGGCGGTGTGTACAAGGCCCGGGAACGTATTCACCGCGGCGTGCTGATCCGCGATTACTAGCGATTCCGACTTCATGTAGGCGAGTTGCAGCCTACAATCCGAACTGAGACTGGCTTTAAGAGATTAGCTTGCCGTCACCGACTTGCGACTCGTTGTACCAGCCATTGTAGCACGTGTGTAGCCCAGGTCATAAGGGGCATGATGATTTGACGTCATCCCCACCTTCCTCCGGTTTATTACCGGCAGTCTCGCTAGAGTGCCCAACTCAATGATGGCAACTAACAATAAGGGTTGCGCTCGTTGCGGGACTTAACCCAACATCTCACGACACGAGCTGACGACAACCATGCACCACCTGTCACCGATGTTCCGAAGAAAAACTCTATCTCTAGAGCGGGCATCGGGATGTCAAGACCTGGTAAGGTTCTTCGCGTTGCTTCGAATTAAACCACATGCTCCACCGCTTGTGCGGGCCCCCGTCAATTCCTTTGAGTTTCAACCTTGCGGTCGTACTCCCCAGGCGGAGTGCTTAATGCGTTAGCTGCGGCACTGAGTCCCGGAAAGGACCCAACACCTAGCACTCATCGTTTACGGCGTGGACTACCAGGGTATCTAATCCTGTTTGCTCCCCACGCTTTCGAGCCTCAGCGTCAGTTACAGACCAGAGAGCCGCTTTCGCCACCGGTGTTCCTCCATATATCTACGCATTTCACCGCTACACATGGAATTCCACTCTCCCCTTCTGCACTCAAGTCTCACAGTTTCCAAAGCGTACAATGGTTAAGCCACTGCCTTTAACTTCAGACTTATGAAACCGCCTGCGCTCGCTTTACGCCCAATAAATCCGGACAACGCTCGGGACCTACGTATTACCGCGGCTGCTGGCACGTAGTTAGCCGTCCCTTTCTGGTAAGATACCGTCACGACATGGATTTTCCACTCCCACATCCGTTCTTCTCTTACAACAGAGCTTTACGATCCGAAAACCTTCTTCACTCACGCGGCGTTGCTCGGTCAGGGTTGCCCCCATTGCCGAAGATTCCCTACTGCTGCCTCCCGTAGGAGTCTGGGCCGTGTCTCAGTCCCAGTGTGGCCGATCACCCTCTCAGGTCGGCTATGTATCGTCGCCTTGGTAAGCCGTTACCTTACCAACTAGCTAATACAACGCAGGTCCATCTGATAGTGGAGCAGTTGCCCCTTTTAAACTAATAACATGTGTTATTACCTCTTATGCGGTATTAGCTATCGTTTCCAATAGTTATCCCCCGCTATCAGGCAGGTTACCTACGCGTTACTCACCCGTTCGCAACTCATCCAGAAGAAGCAAGCTCCCTCCTTCAGCGTTCTACTTGCATGTATTAGGCACGCCGCCAGCGTTCGTCCTGAGCCAGGATCAAACTCTCATTTAAAGTATGATTTGTTTGAGTCTTCACTCATTCTGTTCTCTGACAGATTTATTCGTTGACTTCTTTTTAAGAAGCCCTGCACATCGTCTTGTTCAGTTCTCAAAGGTCTCATAGACACAATAGTCTAATCGGGAAGACAGGATTCGAACCTGCGACACCTTGGTCCCAAACCAAGTACTCTACCAAGCTGAGCTACTTCCCGTATTCACATTTTCTATGCACCCTAGAGGATTCGAACCTCTAACCGCCTGATTCGTAGTCAGGTACTCTATCCAGTTGAGCCAAGGGTGCTCATTATTATATGCCGAGGACCGGAATCGAACCGGTACGATGTCAACCATCGCAGGATTTTAAGTCCTGTGCGTCTGCCAGTTCCGCCACCCCGGCCTCTTAAGCTAAAGCGAACGACGGGGTTCGAACCCGCGACCCCCACCTTGGCAAGGTGATGTTCTACCACTGAACTACGTTCGCAAATGCCGGCTACATGACTTGAACACGCGACCCTCTGATTACAAATCAGATGCTCTACCAACTGAGCTAAGCCGGCTACTCTTTCTAATGCGGGTGAAGGGACTTGAACCCCCACGCCGTTAAGCGCCAGATCCTAAATCTGGTGCGTCTGCCAATTCCGCCACACCCGCATATCATGACCCGTACTGGGCTCGAACCAGTGACCCTCTGATTAAAAGTCAGATGCTCTACCAACTGAGCTAACGAGTCTTTTCTCTACGGTCCCGACGGGAATCGAACCCGCGATCTTCGCCGTGACAGGGCGACGTGATAACCGCTACACCACGGGACCTACTTATGGGAGTTAACGGGATCGAACCGCTGACCCTCTGCTTGTAAGGCAGATGCTCTCCCAGCTGAGCTAAACTCCCTATAGCCAAGCGACTACCGTATCTAACAGGGGCAACCCCCAACTACATCAGGCGTTCTAGGGCTTAACTACTGTGTTCGGCATGGGAACAGGTGTATCTCCTAGGCTATCGTCACTTAACTATTGAATAGATCTCTTGTCTACTCAAAATTGAATAACTATCTAAACAAGTCAACCTTACGCTACTTCTTATGACTCAAATGATTTCATTTGGATAAGTCCTCGAGCTATTAGTATTAGTCCGCTATATGTGTCACCACACTTACACTCCTAACCTATCTACCTGATCATCTCTCAGGGCTCTTACTGATATAAAATCATGGGAAATCTCATCTTGAGGTGGGCTTCACACTTAGATGCTTTCAGCGTTTATCCCTTCCCTACATAGCTACCCAGCGATGCCCTTGGCAGGACAACTGGTACACCAGCGGTAAGTCCACTCTGGTCCTCTCGTACTAGGAGCAGATCCTCTCAAATTTCCTACGCCCGCGACGGATAGGGACCGAACTGTCTCACGACGTTCTGAACCCAGCTCGCGTGCCGCTTTAATGGGCGAACAGCCCAACCCTTGGGACCGACTACAGCCCCAGGATGCGACGAGCCGACATCGAGGTGCCAAACCTCCCCGTCGATGTGAACTCTTGGGGGAGATAAGCCTGTTATCCCCAGGGTAGCTTTTATCCGTTGAGCGATGGCCCTTCCATACGGAACCACCGGATCACTAAGCCCGACTTTCGTCCCTGCTCGAGTTGTAGCTCTCGCAGTCAAGCTCCCTTATACCTTTACACTCTGCGAATGATTTCCAACCATTCTGAGGGAACCTTTGGGCGCCTCCGTTACCTTTTAGGAGGCGACCGCCCCAGTCAAACTGCCCGTCAGACACTGTCTCCGATAGGGATAACCTATCTAGGTTAGAGTAGCCATAACACAAGGGTAGTATCCCAACAACGCCTCCATTGAGACTGGCGTCCCAATTTCATAGGCTCCTACCTATCCTGTACATGTGGTACAGATACTCAATATCAAACTGCAGTAAAGCTCCATGGGGTCTTTCCGTCCTGTCGCGGGTAACCTGCATCTTCACAGGTACTAAAATTTCACCGAGTCTCTCGTTGAGACAGTGCCCAAATCATTACGCCTTTCGTGCGGGTCGGAACTTACCCGACAAGGAATTTCGCTACCTTAGGACCGTTATAGTTACGGCCGCCGTTTACTGGGGCTTCAATTCAGATCTTCGCTAAAAGCTAAACCCTCCTCTTAACCTTCCAGCACCGGGCAGGCGTCACCCCCTATACATCATCTTACGATTTAGCAGAGAGCTGTGTTTTTGATAAACAGTTGCTTGGGCCTATTCACTGCGGCTGACTTAAAGCCAGCGCCCCTTCTCCCGAAGTTACGGGGCCATTTTGCCGAGTTCCTTAACGAGAGTTCTCTCGCTCACCTGAGGCTACTCGCCTCGACTACCTGTGTCGGTTTGCGGTACGGGTAGTGTATGATTAACGCTAGAAGCTTTTCTTGGCAGTGTGACATCACTCACTTCGCTACTAAACTTCGCTCCCCATCACAGCTTGGTGTTATAGATATAAGCATTTGACTCATATCACACCTCACTGCTTAGCCCAGCACTTCCAATCGCTGGGACAAGTTAGCCTACTGCGTCCCTCCATCACTTCATACACTAGTACAGGAATATCAACCTGTTGGCCATCGGATACACCTTTCGGTCTCTCCTTAGGTCCCGACTAACCCAGGGCGGACGAGCCTTCCCCTGGAAACCTTAGTCTTACGGTGGATGGGATTCTCACCCATCTTTCGCTACTCATACCGGCATTCTCACTTCTATACGTTCCAGCGCTCCTCACGGTACACCTTCAACACACATAGAACGCTCTCCTACCATCCCCTAAGGGATCCACAGCTTCGGTAAATTGTTTTAGCCCCGGTACATTTTCGGCGCAGGGTCACTCGACTAGTGAGCTATTACGCACTCTTTGAATGAATAGCTGCTTCTAAGCTAACATCCTAGTTGTCTGTGCAACCCCACATCCTTTTCCACTTAACAATTATTTTGGGACCTTAGCTGGTGGTCTGGGCTGTTTCCCTTTCGACTACGGATCTTAGCACTCGCAGTCTGACTGCCGATTATATCTCATTGGCATTCGGAGTTTATCTGAGATTGGTAATCCGGGATGGACCCCTCACCCAAACAGTGCTCTACCTCCAAGAGACTTAACATCGACGCTAGCCCTAAAGCTATTTCGGAGAGAACCAGCTATCTCCAAGTTCGTTTGGAATTTCTCCGCTACCCACAAGTCATCCAAGCACTTTTCAACGTGCCCTGGTTCGGGCCTCCAGTGAGTTTTACCTCACCTTCACCCTGCTCATGGGTAGGTCACATGGTTTCGGGTCTACGACATGATACTAAGTCGCCCTATTAAGACTCGGTTTCCCTACGGCTCCGTCTCTTCAACTTAACCTCGCATCATATCGTAACTCGCCGGTTCATTCTACAAAAGGCACGCCCTCACCCATTAACGGGCTCGAACTTGTTGTAGGCACACGGTTTCAGGTTCTATTTCACTCCCCTTCCGGGGTACTTTTCACCTTTCCCTCACGGTACTGGTTCACTATCGGTCACTAGAGAGTATTTAGGGTTAGGAGATGGTCCTCCCAGATTCCGACGGGATTTCTCGTGTCCCGCCGTACTCAGGATACTGCTAGGTATAATCACTATTTCGACTACGAGGCTTTTACTCTCTTTGGCTCACCTTTCCAGATGATTCGTCTATAATCATTAAGTCCACATTGCAGTCCTACAACCCCAAAGAGTAAACTCTTTGGTTTGCCCTCTTACCGTTTCGCTCGCCGCTACTAAGGCAATCGCTTTTGCTTTCTCTTCCTGCAGCTACTTAGATGTTTCAGTTCACTGCGTCTTCCCTCCTACACCTTAACAGTGTAGGATACTAACCATTAGTTAGTGGGTTCCCCCATTCGGACACCCCTGGATCAGCGCTTACTTACAGCTCCCCAAGGCATTTCGTCGTTAGTCACGTCCTTCATCGGCTTCTAGTGCCAAGGCATCCACCGTGCGCCCTTATTAACTTAACCTTATTTTGGTCTATTGACCTTAAACTCATTAAATCACAGCGTTTCGGTTTATTTTCTTGTTACTATTTGATAGTTATTCAATTTTCAATGGACAATCTAGAATCTTACGATTCTATGGAGCCTAGCGGGATCGAACCGCTGACCTCCTGCGTGCAAAGCAGGCGCTCTCCCAGCTGAGCTAAGGCCCCACAAGACCTCTCAAAACTAAACAAGACAATGTACAGTTCCGTTGTTTCCTTAGAAAGGAGGTGATCCAGCCGCACCTTCCGATACGGCTACCTTGTTACGACTTCACCCCAATCATCTATCCCACCTTAGGCGGCTGGCTCCTAAAAGGTTACCTCACCGACTTCGGGTGTTACAAACTCTCGTGGTGTGACGGGCGGTGTGTACAAGGCCCGGGAACGTATTCACCGCGGCGTGCTGATCCGCGATTACTAGCGATTCCGACTTCATGTAGGCGAGTTGCAGCCTACAATCCGAACTGAGACTGGCTTTAAGAGATTAGCTTGCCGTCACCGACTTGCGACTCGTTGTACCAGCCATTGTAGCACGTGTGTAGCCCAGGTCATAAGGGGCATGATGATTTGACGTCATCCCCACCTTCCTCCGGTTTATTACCGGCAGTCTCGCTAGAGTGCCCAACTCAATGATGGCAACTAACAATAAGGGTTGCGCTCGTTGCGGGACTTAACCCAACATCTCACGACACGAGCTGACGACAACCATGCACCACCTGTCACCGATGTTCCGAAGAAAAACTCTATCTCTAGAGCGGGCATCGGGATGTCAAGACCTGGTAAGGTTCTTCGCGTTGCTTCGAATTAAACCACATGCTCCACCGCTTGTGCGGGCCCCCGTCAATTCCTTTGAGTTTCAACCTTGCGGTCGTACTCCCCAGGCGGAGTGCTTAATGCGTTAGCTGCGGCACTGAGTCCCGGAAAGGACCCAACACCTAGCACTCATCGTTTACGGCGTGGACTACCAGGGTATCTAATCCTGTTTGCTCCCCACGCTTTCGAGCCTCAGCGTCAGTTACAGACCAGAGAGCCGCTTTCGCCACCGGTGTTCCTCCATATATCTACGCATTTCACCGCTACACATGGAATTCCACTCTCCCCTTCTGCACTCAAGTCTCACAGTTTCCAAAGCGTACAATGGTTAAGCCACTGCCTTTAACTTCAGACTTATGAAACCGCCTGCGCTCGCTTTACGCCCAATAAATCCGGACAACGCTCGGGACCTACGTATTACCGCGGCTGCTGGCACGTAGTTAGCCGTCCCTTTCTGGTAAGATACCGTCACGACATGGATTTTCCACTCCCACATCCGTTCTTCTCTTACAACAGAGCTTTACGATCCGAAAACCTTCTTCACTCACGCGGCGTTGCTCGGTCAGGGTTGCCCCCATTGCCGAAGATTCCCTACTGCTGCCTCCCGTAGGAGTCTGGGCCGTGTCTCAGTCCCAGTGTGGCCGATCACCCTCTCAGGTCGGCTATGTATCGTCGCCTTGGTAAGCCGTTACCTTACCAACTAGCTAATACAACGCAGGTCCATCTGATAGTGGAGCAGTTGCCCCTTTTAAACTAATAACATGTGTTATTACCTCTTATGCGGTATTAGCTATCGTTTCCAATAGTTATCCCCCGCTATCAGGCAGGTTACCTACGCGTTACTCACCCGTTCGCAACTCATCCAGAAGAAGCAAGCTCCCTCCTTCAGCGTTCTACTTGCATGTATTAGGCACGCCGCCAGCGTTCGTCCTGAGCCAGGATCAAACTCTCATTTAAAGTATGATTTGTTTGAGTCTTCACTCATTCTGTTCTCTGACAGATTTATTCGTTGACTTCTTTTTAAGAAGCCCTGCACATCGTCTTGTTCAGTTCTCAAAGGTCTTTGTCTCTCAAGAGACAACTTCTATATTCTATCAAACTTTTAACAACTTGTCAACACTTTTTTAAAAGTTTTTTTTCAACCTCTCGTGTTAACCGCCCTCTCGTTTGACAGCTATATTAGTTTATCAAACTTCATCCACACTGTCAATAACTTTTTTGAAAAAGTTTTTCAACTTTTTATGTTAACAGTGCTCTCGTTTGACAGCCATATTAGTTTATCAAACTTCACTTACACTGTCAACATGTTTTTTTCCCGTGTTGTAAAATGAAGTGCAACAAAAAAAGACATGTTTATCTGATATACTAGAATTCCCCAACTCAGTATAGAAAGCAGATGAACATGTCCACTAATCATTCTACCAAAAAATCGTTATATTCACACCTTTCAGCCTCTGAACGCGGAGAAATCAGCGCCTATCTCAGGATGGGTAAGAACCCCTCTGAGATTGCTCGTCTGCTTGGGCGTCATCGCTCAACCATCAGTCGTGAAATCAAACGAGGAAGTGTTTCTCAGGTTCAAGATAAGAACGGGAAACGAATCTACTCAACGGTTTACTTTCCAGATAGTGGTCAACGTGTTTATGAAATCAATCGTCGAAAAAGTGCCTATCATAAACTATCATACTGCTCCCAGACATTCTTCAAGGAACTTGAGAAAGCCCTGAAAACGAAACCTCGCTGTCACAGTGTCGATAGCTTTGTTCAAACTTACCGAGAAAAACATCCACTGGAAGTTATCCCTTCCACCAAGACAGTGTATCGGTACATCAAAGACGGACTGTTGAGGGTTAAACCGATTGATTTACCTAAGATGGTGTGCATCCGAAAACGGTCTAAAGTAAGGCCTAAGGCCACGACGAAAATCTTAGGAAAATCCATTGAAGAACGTCCATAGTGTATCAATGACCGTTCTGAATTTGGGCATTGGGAGATTGATTTGGTTCTTGGCAAGAAGACCAAAGGGGAAGCTGTTGTCATGACTCTAGTAGAGCGTCAAACACGATTTGCCATCGCTGTAAAACTGGCTAATAAACAAGCAGAAACTATCAATAGGGCTGTTAAGAGCCTACTATCACAGTACCCTATTCGCTCTATCACATCGGACAATGGCTCAGAGTTCAGTAGCTTGTCAGACTTAAAAGGTGTGGAAGTCTATTTTGCCCATCCTTATGCTTCTCATGAAAGAGGAACAAATGAAAATTTCAATGGTCTCTTGAGAGAGTTTCTCCCAAAAGGTGTTTCTCTTAACTCACTAACGACAGAAGAACTCAATCACTACGTCTCTGCTATCAATGACAGACCTAGACGACTTCACAAGTATAAAACCGCAAATATTTTGTTTGGGCTAGCCCAAACAGCTTAACCTCTGGAGCTCTAGTTATCAATGAACTTGTTGCACTTGACTTGACAAGTGGGGAACATGTTTTTTTAATTTTTCTTTAAAAAAGAAAGCTAAGCCTAGCTTTCTTTCTCATATCATAGTTTTTAGAGGTCTTTGAGATAACTTTCTTCACCATAACCTCGTGATTGTAATCCTTCTTCAGCAAGCTTTACTAGGTGGCTGCAAATGACGTCTAGTTCTTTTTCATCGTCTGTAGGAAGGGTTGTTTTTGCAAAAAGACGTCGCATATGTCTGTAATCATGATGGTATTTTTCATATAGGGGAAGATTATCTAAATAATCGCCTAGTTTTTCGAGGTTGTTAAATAAGCCAAGATGAAAGGCAACGGGAGCAAAATTTTTATCTAAGGCTTGCGTGCAGGTACTTCGGAACTCAACGGTGCCCCTTGTTGTCACATCTTCGTAGTTATAGCTCCGATGGTAAGTAAAGTCCTCCTCTTTAGGTTTTATGTTGACGATATTCCCCTCTAAATCATAGGCTTTGATGGTATCTTTTTCAAGATAATCTTTAGCCCTAATCGGAGAAAAATAGAGCAGTTTATCCTCTCGCATGGTGGTAAAAAGACTGGTCTGATCAAGATAATCTATCAAATCATCAATCCCTGTCAGAGTATGGTCATAAAGCCCGCTATTTTGGAGGTGTTTGCCATGCATGGACTCTTCCCAAAAAATATCCCGTGACAGACGTGTATCCCAATTGTTATCCCAAAAGATAGAATTAGCAAATAAGTAAGCTTTAATCGGCTCTAGCTGGTTGAAGCGGTTAAGCACTGGGATGAGGTTTTTCTCTGAAATGTCAAGTTGCACTTGATTGCCACAAATAAAAGCGCCGTAATCTGGATAATCGTGAAAAGCACCCGCCTGCTCTTTTTGTGATAAAGCCAAATAGGCCAGCAACATCTGATAACGAGGTAAGGCAACTGGGCGATTGTCGTTGATTTTCCAGTGGGGGTGAACACCCCAACCTTGCAACTCGTGATGGTGCTTACGGAGATAGGACTGGATAAGCTCCAGATAGCGCTTAAAGCGCTGGTCGATTTCTTGGATAGTCAACGCTTTTTCAAAAGCAAACTCTAGGATATTGTAAGACACTTCAAAAAGGATAGCATCTCCAGAAACGGGCTCTTTGACCTGAACATGGGTACCGTCTGCGTCTTTTTGCACGGATTGAAAACTACACTCCTCTACTAAGTAGGCTAGCAGCGCCTTTGAGACGGCAATATCTGTCGCAGCACCTAGTGTATTGACAATAGGAAATTCAAACTCAACTCCTATATAGGCTTTGGGATTGGTTTTAATCGGCTTGATGTAGCGATTGTATAGCAATTCCTTTGAACGTGTCATGGCAACCTCTCACTTTTTCTTTTTAACATTATACCATACTCTTCTTTATTATCAGAATATTTCGATAGCAAAAAAGCGCTACTGCGCTTTTTATTTTTAGTCTAAACCAATGCGTTTGAAAACTTCATCAACACGTTTGGCGTAGTAGCTTGGGTTGAAGAGTTCATCAATCTCGTCTTGGGTCAGGCGGCTAGTTACTTTTTCATCGGCTTCTAGCAGCGGCTTGAAGTCCACTTGATTGTCCCAAGAGTAAGCTGTTTTTGGCTGCACGAGGTCATAGGCTTCCTCACGAGTCATGCCTTTTTCAATCAAGGTCAACATGACACGCTGGCTGTAAATCAAACCGAAAGTAGACTGCATGTTGCGTAGCATATTTTCAGGAAATACGGTAAGATTTTTCACGATATTGCCAAAACGGTTGAGCATGTAGTCGATGAGAATGGTCGTATCTGGTGCGATGATACGCTCAGCAGATGAGTGAGAGATGTCACGCTCGTGCCAGAGGGCGACATTTTCATAGGCAGTCACCATGTGCCCACGGATAACACGTGCAAGACCTGTCATGTTTTCAGAACCGATTGGGTTGCGCTTGTGTGGCATAGCTGAGCTGCCTTTTTGACCTTTAGCGAAAAATTCCTCAACTTCACGCTGTTCAGACTTTTGCAAACCACGGATTTCGGTCGCCATACGCTCAATTGAGGTTGCAATCAAGGCAAGCGTTGCAAAATATTCAGCATGGAGGTCACGTGGCAAGACCTGCGTTGAGATTTCCTGTGGACGAATGCCTAGCTTGTCGCAGACGTATTTTTCCACAAAAGATGGGATATTGGCAAAGTTACCAACCGCACCAGAAATCTTACCAGCCTCAACACCTGCTGCTGCACGCTCGAAACGCTCGATATTACGCTTCATCTCACTGTACCAAGTGGCAAGCTTGAGCCCAAAAGTCGTTGGCTCTGCGTGAACCCCGTGGGTACGTCCCATCATGATGGTGTGCTTGTGCTCACGTGCCTTGTCCGCTACAATCTCAGTAAAGCGCTTCAAATCCTCACGGATGATGTCGTTGGCTTGCTTGTAAAGGTAGCCGTAAGCCGTATCCACCACGTCAGTTGAGGTCAAGCCGTAGTGCACCCACTTGCGCTCTTGACCAAGGCTCTCAGACACGGCACGAGTGAATGCCACCACGTCATGGCGAGTTTCTTGCTCAATTTCTAAAATGCGATCGATGTCAAAGGTCGCCTTTTCTCGAATCAGCGCTACATCTTCCTTGGGAATCTCACCCAGCTCAGCCCATGCCTCGTCAGCTAGAATCTCTACCTCTAACCACGCACGGTACTTGTTTTCTTCACTCCAAATGTTCGCCATCTCAGGGCGTGAATAACGTTCGATCATGTTTAAGATGTTAAGGGCGTTAAGCGGACACAGCGAAAATAGGAAATTTTGAGTAGAGCGACTTGCGCTCAAACAAAATTTATCTTTTTCGCCCAGTCCATAGCCCGTACTCAGTTAAGAATACGACTGCCCTTGTTCCTTTCTATTTTAAAATTTTATGTATGTTTTTATCACTTTTTAACTCGTCCAACCTGTCATTCAAACTCCTCTTTCCCAATCGCTACGGACGGGTAGTGTGGAAGTTGGGTTAAGTCAGTATCTAGCGGCAGGTCGTAAACTGCCAAATAGTCCTGAGGGAACTGTTTTTCGAGTTCAGTCATTTTTGCAGAAATCATGTCTTTGTCCTGTGAGGCGAAAGCAACTTCAACGACTGCTGTTTCTTTATTTGCTTCAACAAAGGCATGTAGAATGATTTTTAGCATGGCAAACTCCTTAAAAGTCAATCCCTTCCCCAAACTCCGCTACCTCCTCAGGCTTATCACTAAACACCGTCACATGCCCCATTTTGCGGTTGTGCTTAGCTTCCGCCTTGCCGTAGAGGTGGAGGTGGGCAGAGGGGTGGGCGTGGACAAAGTCTTGGGCTTTCTCGACGTGCTGACCGAGGACATTGAGCATGACGGCTGGGGCGTGGAGGTGGATAGCAGGAAGCGTCTCTCCTAGAACACCTAGGATATGAGTGTCAAACTGCGAAAAGTCGCAAGCCTCAATACTGTAATGCCCAGAGTTGTGCGGACGTGGTGCAATCTCATTGACAAGGATATCATCTGCTGTCGCAAACATCTCAACGCAAAGCGTACCTGATAGGTGCAGCTGCTCAGCGATTTTTATCGCCATTTGCTTGGCTTTTGCTGCTAAGTCCTCTGAAATGCGGGCAGGCACGATGGTTTTTGAGAGGATATTATTGCGGTGGATATTTTCCTGTACGGGAAAGACGGTCACGTCATGTCCATTACCAGAGACGATGACCGAGATTTCAAGGTCAAAGTCGACAAACTCCTCTAGCACACAGTCGGCTTGGTCTGCCAAGTCACGAGCTGCCTGCAAGTTCTCTTGACTACGAACGACCACCTGACCGTGTCCGTCATAGCCTCCAGTTGCCGTTTTGAGAACGTAGTTTTTGGAGAGGTCAAGGGTCTCCAAGTCTTTTGCAGACTTGATGACCTTGTAAGGGGCAACTTTTACCCCTGCTTGATTGGCAAGAAAGTCCTTTTCAAAAATGCGATTTTGCGAGATACGTAGAAGATTGGTGCCCTGTGGCAGTTGACCAGGCTTGATGACCTGATCCAGACCGTATGCGTCCACATTTTCAAACTCGTAGGTCAGGACATCGCAACGCTCTGCCAGCTCACGAAGAGCTGCCACATCGTCATAAGGAGCGACGATGACCTCGCTAACACGAGAGGCAGGACAGTCCGCAGCAGGGTCAAGAGTGATGACCTTGTGCCCCATGTAAATGGCAGAAATTGCCATCATCTGCCCCAGCTGACCGCCGCCGATAATGCCAATGGTCTTAGATGAGTTCATCGGTTGACGCCTCCGCAATCTTTCCTTGTTCCTCTGCAAAGTCTGCTAGCTTCTGCGCAAGATCTGCGTCCTCAATAGCGAGGATACGTAAAGCCGTCAAGGCTGCGTTGGTGGCACCTGCTTCGCCGATTGCCATGGTAGCAACAGGTACACCGCCCGGCATTTGCACGATAGAGTAGAGTGAGTCGAGGCCACTCAAGGCACGAGACTTGACCGGCACACCAATGACCGGCAGAGTGGTCTTGGCTGCGACCATACCTGGTAGGTGGGCTGCACCGCCTGCGCCTGCGATGATGACCTTAACGCCTCTGCTGCGTGCCTCTTCGGCATGGCGAAACATGAGGTCAGGCGTGCGGTGGGCAGAGACCACCTTTTTCTCATAAAGAACGCCGAATTGGTCTAGTACCTCGGCTGTTTTTTGCATGGTTGCCCAATCGGACTTACTCCCCATGATAATAGAAATGATTGCTGTCATAGTGCCTTGCTCCCGATATCTGATCTGTAAAATAGTCCTGTCGTTTCTTGCGTTTTTAGCTTTTCATAGATAATCTTTTGCGCTGTGGCAACGTCATCTGCAGTAGTGACCAGCATATAGACACGTCCGCCATTTGACAGCAGGTCTTTGCCGTTTTCAGCAAACTTAGCGCCCGCATAGTAGGTCGTGATGTCACCCGTCGTCTTTTCTGGCAAGCGCACGCCTTTTTCATAAGCCAGCGGATAACCTTCGCTCGCTACAACCACACCTAAGGTCACACCCTTATCTGTCCAAGTGATGTTAGGCGTCTTTTGCTCTAAAATATCTGTGATATTCTGCGCAAAATCACTGGTCAAGCGTGGCAGGATAATCTGAGTCTCAGGGTCACCAAAGCGCGAGTTGAACTCGATGACCTTGGGACCGTCCGCTGTCAAAATCAATCCCGCATAGAGCACACCTAGGTAAGGACGTCCTTCATCAATCATGCCCTCGAGTACAGGCTTGATAATGGTCTCAACAGACGTCTCAACGACAGACGGCGCCAAATGTGGCACAGGTGCGTAAGCTCCCATGCCGCCTGTATTTGGACCCTTATCACCGTCAAAGGCACGCTTGTGGTCCTGCGCAGTCGGCATAATGTAAAACTTGTCGCCATTGACAAAGGCAAAGAGGGAGAACTCCTCGCCGTCCAGAAACTCCTCGATGACCACGCGCGCACCGCTGTCACCAAATTTATTGTCCAAAAGCATGTCGTGGGCAGCAGCTACCGCTTCCTCCACCGTCATGGCAACGACCACGCCCTTACCAAGTGCTAAGCCGTCTGCCTTGACCACGATAGGGGCACCTTCTTTTTCGATGTAGGCTTTTGCTGCTTCAAAGTCTGAAAAGGTCTCATAGCGTGCCGTTGGCACACCGTATTTTTTCATGATAGACTTAGCAAAGTCCTTGGACCACTCCAGCTCTGCCGCTGCTTTTTTAGGTCCAAAAGCTTTGAGCCCAGCGGCTTCAAATTCGTCTACAATCCCTGCTGCCAAGGCATCGTCTGGACCGATAAAGGTCCAATCCACCTCATGCTCCTTGGCAAAAGCAATCAGTGCTGAATGTTCGGAAATTCCGATATCCACTAAATCCAGACCATCTAGCGTCATTCCGTCATTTCCCGGTGCGACAAAAACCTGACTCACCTCTTTTGAGTCCAACAGTTTTTTTGCAATAGCATGCTCACGTCCTCCTGAGCCAACAACTAAAAGTTTCACAACCTCACCCAAACGAACGCCTTAAAAGAGCCAATAAACGGATATTAGCAGCTCTTTTTAGGTTCATCCTTTCAAATAACGAATTTTACAAGATTATTATAACATATTTGTTCGTCTAAATCTATTGGAAATCAAAAGGCTGAGAAGAAATTCTCAGCCTTTTCTTAAAATGGTAGCTCCTCTTCTTCTAAGACAAGGTCAGCAAGGTCAGCGCCTGTGTTGTTTTCACGCATGGCACGCTGAGCACGACTCTCTAGAAGCTGGAAAGACGATGCCAAAACTTCTGTGATGTAGTGTTTTTTGCCGTCTTTTTCGTATTTTCGTGTTCTCAGCTCACCATCTACTGTGATGAGACTGCCTTTACTGCCGTAGCTGGCTAGTGTCTCTGCTAGGCGCCCCCAGACAACGATATTGATAAAGTCAGCCTCTCGCTCACCGTCTTGGCGCTTGAAGCGACGGTTAACCGCCAAGGTCACACGTGTGACCGACTTGTCATTAGGTGTTTTGACCATTTCTGGCGTAGCTGTTAGACGTCCGATAAGAATTACTTTATTATACATAACTTACCTCCTCACCTTACTTATTCGTCAAAAAATGCTAAAATGAAATCACTTTTTGAAAAAGGAGAAAGCTATGAGCGTATCGATTGACCATTATAAAGAAATGCTGGCGCAACCTTGGGGCAAAATCCAGTACGAATTGACCTTTTACCACCTGCGCCATATCACAAACAAAAAAGTCCTAGACTTTGGTGCAGGCTTTGGCTTGACCAGCCAACATCTCGCAAAGCACAATCAGGTCACGGCTGTCGAGCCTAATTGCAACCTGCTTTTTGCCGACTCTAATCAGACCTTTACCAAAATCGCAGGCAGTCTTGAGGTGCTCGAGACATTTCCAGATAAGAGCTTTGATGTCATCCTCTGCCACAATGTCCTAGAGTACATCCCAAAGGAAGAGCACGCCAACTACCTCGCAGCGTTTGAGCGTCTCTTGACAGACGACGGGGAGCTATCGCTCATCAAGCACAACCTCACAGGAAAAGTCCTGCAGGCAGTGGTGTTTGATAACAACACGCAAAAAGCAAATGCTCTACTGGCAGGCGACACTCACTTTGACAGCCCTAGCTTCTCGCAGGGCAACAGCTACACTCTTGAAGAATTAGCCGCAAATACCCAACTCAAACTACAGAGCTATCAAGGCATGCGCACCTTTTACTCTCTGCAACCAAACAACGTCAAAACGGAAAAAAGACTGGCTAGAGCGAATGCTCGCTATTGAGATACAAGTCGCTGACCTCAAACCCTACAAAGACATCGCCTTTTTACAATACGTGACGCTAACAAAATAGACCGTACAAAAAGTACGGTCTATTTTTAACCTTGTATCCAGTGTTTTTGGCTATCAAAAGCTTCACCTACGACGCTAGTCTCGTCTAGTTCGATGATGCCACGTTTTTGAGGAGCATTTGGCAGTGCCAACTCACGAGGGCTGCACATCATACCAAAACTGTCTTCTCCACGCAGTTTTCCAGGGAAAATGAGACTGCCATTTGGCATCATTGCACCTGGTAGAGCTACGATGGTCTTTAGACCAAGTTTAGCATTTGGTGCTCCAGCGACAATCTGCACTGTCTTGTCCTCTACGATTTTGACTTGGCAGATGTTGAGGTGGTCACTATCTGGGTGTGCTGTCATCTCGACAATCTCACCAACGACAAACTTAGGCGCATTATCATTTACTAAACGTTCGCTAAAGCCTTCAGCTTCAAGCTCTTGGTTGAGTCTAACGACGTCATCGTCTGTCAGAAAGACTTGCCCCGCACCGTTCAGTGTGATGAGACTTGAAGCGTCAAAAATATTCCACGCTACGGTTTCATTGCTGTCCTCTAAAAAGACACGTGCCACCTTTCCTCTGCGCTCAAAAGAGAGCTTTTGGTCTTTACTATCTGTGACAATCACCATCAGCACATCTCCGACGTGTGCTTTATTATAGCTAAAAATCATGCCTGTGTTTTCCCTTCTAAATCGGCTAAAAATGCCATAATCTCTGCTTTTGTTTTACGAGCTTTGCTTACAAATCGTCCGATTTCCTTGCCATCTTCTAAGACGATAAAACTTGGAATCCCATAAACGTCCCAGGTCTTTGCCAAATCAAGGAAATCATCCCTGTCAATGCGAAGAAAGGTAAAAGTTGAAAATTTCTCCTCAATCTCTGGCAAAGCAGGATAGATAAACTGACAATCTGGGCACCAATCTGCTGTGAAAAAGAGCACCAAACGCTCACTCTTTTCAATATAATCTGCAATGTCTTCATAAGATTTTGGACTAATCATGGCACATTCCTTTCTGTACTATCTGCTTCTTGACAGGTCTATATGGACTATCGTTTTTTATTTTACCATAAAATGATTGTATTTGTCCCATAAACTAGTAAAATAGAATTATAGAATCGAGGTAATTATGACTGAACTTTTTGACAAAATCAAAGCCGTCACAGAATTGGACGGTATCGCAGGACATGAGCACAATGTCCGTAACTACATGCGTGAGCATATGACACCGCTGGTTGACAGCGTTGAGACCGATGGTCTTGGTGGTATTTTCGGTATCAAAAAACACGCTGACGCTAACGCTCCTCGTATCATGGTCGCAGCGCACATGGATGAGGTTGGCTTTATGGTCTCTAGCATCCAAGCGGACGGGACTTTTCGTGTCGTAGGGATTGGCGGCTGGAACCCGCTCGTTGTCAGCTCTCAGCGCTTCACCCTCTACACACGCACAGGTCAAGCCATCCCTGTTATCTCAGGCTCTGTACCTCCTCATTTCCTACGTGGGAAAGATGGCGGTGCTAGCCTTCCAAACGTCTCTGACATTATCTTTGACGGAGGCTTTAGAGACAAGGCAGAAGCAGAGCAATTCGGCATTGCACCTGGGGACATCATCGTCCCAAAATCCGAAGCCATCCTCACTGCCAACCAAAAAAATGTCATCTCAAAAGCTTGGGACAACCGCTATGGCGTCTTGATGGTGCTTGAGCTGCTCGAGCAACTCAAAGACACGCCGCTTGATAATACCCTCATCGCTGGCGCTAATGTCCAAGAAGAAGTTGGCTTACGTGGTGCACATGTCTCCACAACCAAGTTTGACCCTGAGCTTTTCTTTGCCGTTGACTGCTCACCTGCTGGTGATGTCTATGGCGACCAAGGGCATATCGGAGATGGCACTTTGATTCGTTTCTACGACCCAGGGCATATTCTGCTAAAAGACATGCGTGATTTTCTCTTGACCACCGCCGAAGAAGCAGGTATCAAGTACCAATACTACACTGGAAAAGGCGGCACGGACGCTGGTGCTGCTCACTTGCAAAACAGTGGTGTGCCGTCTACAACCATCGGTGTCTGCGCACGCTACATCCACTCTCACCAAACCCTCTATGCTATGGATGACTTCTTAGAAGCGCAAGCCTTTTTACAAGCGCTCCTCAAAAAACTCGACCGTAGCACCGTTGATTTGCTCAAAGCCTACTAGGAGGACCTATGAAAATCGGATTTATCGGTGTCGGGAAAATGGCTAGCGCTATCATCAAGGGGCTAAAAACCACCCAGTATGAGCTCATCATCTCAGGCTCGTCTCTAGAGCGTAGCCAGGAAATCTCTAGGCAGCTCGACCTTGCCTACGCCAATTCGCACCAAGAACTCATCGACCAAGTGGATCTGGTCATTCTAGGTATCAAACCGCAGCTCATGGAGACTGTGCTGACACCACTAGCCATCACAAAGCCTGTCCTCTCTATGGCAGCAGGTATCAAGCTCTCACGGCTAGCGCAGCTGACTTCTAGTGAGCTTCCGCTCATTCGTATCATGCCAAATATCAATGCCACAATCCTAGCCAGCACGACCGCCATCTGCGCAAATGAGCTCGTCTCAGAGGAGCTATTTGCCACTTGCCAAGCCATTTGTGACAGTTTTGGTGAGACCTTTGCTATTACTGAAAAAGACTTTGATACCTTTACCGCTCTAGCTGGCTCAAGCCCAGCCTATATCTACCTTTTCATCGAGGCGCTAGCTAAGGCTGGGGTCAAGCACGGTCTCACAAAAGACCAAGCCCTAGCTATCGTGACGCAGACTGTTTTAGCCAGTAGCAAGCACCTCATAGAAGAAAATGAGCAACCACACGCTCTTATTGATAAGATTTGTAGCCCAGGAGGGACAACCATTGCTGGACTACTTGACCTTGAAAAAACAGGGCTGACAGCCAGCGTCGTCTCAAGCATTGACGCTACTATCCAAAAAGCAAAAGAACTCTAAAAAAGCTAGAACATCTGTTCTAGCTTTTTGAAGTTTGAATAACATAATGATAAAAGACCGCTCCAGTTAGCCCTGCCACTAAGCACCCAATGCCACGTGCTAACCAAACATTGTTAGCAAACCCTTCAGCAATATTACAGAAAAAGTGCCTACAATTGCTGCTAAAACCAGCAAAACAAGCCATTTTAAAACTGTTGTCATCATACATTTCTCCTTTTATTTCTATTATCTTTATCAAAGAACATCTGTTCTAGCTTTTTATAGCGCCATCATAAGCGCAAAGGCTATGGCGTTGTTTAGGATATGAAGCGTGAGACTGTACTCAAAGCGCTCGGTCTTGTAGTAGAGAAAAGCCATGACCGCTCCCATACCGCCGTAAATAATCCAATCCCCTAGACTATCAGCGCCATGAACTAAGGCAAAGCCAAGCACACCAACGATAAAGCCGATAACTTCGTAGTTTTTAAAGAGAACCTTTGGAATCAGATAACGAAAGATCAGCTCCTCAATGAGAGGTGCTATAAGAACCACAAAGAGTCCCATAAAGGCAGGTGACAAAAGCGTAAACAACTGCTCAAGAGCTGCTTGATTGCTGGTCGTTGTCGCACCAGAATTTTGCACAAAAGCTATGCCTACTTGATTGCAAAGGAGAATCAAGGCATAACCAAGAAGCTCCCACAGGATAAGCGACTTGGGTTTGATGGTCTTAAAGTCCAACAGCCCTTTTTTCTGCGCATAAGTCACAAAGCCTGCAAAAATCGCAAGAGCCAACAAAATCCTTAGAGCAAAGGCAAGTGAGCTCTGATACATACTTGTTTCCATCATGACGACAAGTAAGCCCTGGTCAATGGCTGCAAAGCCAATAATCACGCCGATAACTTTTAACTTTTCAATAACTGTTTTCATGCTTTTTTCTCCGATTGTAATTGATGGTGGCGTAAACCCCAGAAAAGCAGAGCTCCAGTTAGCACAAGCCACAAGAGTAGGAAAATCAAAGATTTGTCCATGAGCTGGTAGTGTTTTCTATCTAGGAGATAGTTTGTCATTGTGCCCATAAAGGTAAAGTCAATGACTTTTTTGAGGCTGTTATCCATCATGGCAAAAAAAGGTAAAAAGGCAACCACTAGCATAAATGGTAAGCTCAAAATCGTTGCTTGCGTCTGCGTCTTACAGATGATACCAATGAAGATAAAGAGACCCAATGCCACAAGAGCCGTCAGAAGATTGACCACAGCATAGGTAAGCCCCAAGCTAGACAGCGATACACCGAGATAGAGCGGCAAAGCGATGAGATAGACCAGCTCAATGACCAAAGGCAGAGTGAGATTGGCTAGTAGATACTCTAGGCTCCCCATACCTGCTAGCTGGAGGCTGGTCAGATTGTGCTTTTCATTTTCCTCGGCAATGAGATAGGTAATAGTTGTGCCGATAAAACCGAGTATAATCGAAGGCATGGTCGCCATAATCATATCAGATGACTGGTCTGACGGCATTTTACTAAACATGAACTGATAAAGTAGCACCATAGCAACAGGAAGAAAGAGCTGCACCAAAAGCGTTTTATTTGCTGCGATAATCTCCCACCGTAACCACAATAAAGCTTTAAACTGTTTAAACATCTAACTTTCCTCCTGTCAATGCAATGAAAACATCCTCCAAAGTTGGCTCTGTCGAATGAATGGACTCAACAGCTGTCATATCAAGCCGACTAAGCTCACTATAGGACAGCTCGACTTGGCTGTCATCGTCATAGGTGACCACGACTTTTTTGTCTGTGTGATATTTTTTAATCAGGTCTTTTGGACGACCTGTCTCAACGAGACTGCCCTTATCAAGGAGCGCTAAGTTATCACACAAGAGCGTTGCTTCGTGCATGTCATGCGTGGTCAGAAAAATAGCTGTGCCTTTTTCTTTCAACTCCAAGAGCAAACGGTGGATGAGACGAGTCGTCATCGGGTCAAGCCCGCTGGTTGGCTCATCCAAAAAGAGAAGGTCTGGCTCATTGAGGAGCGCTCGTGCGAGCAGCATGCGCTGCTTCATGCCGCTGGATAGCTTTTCAGCTACCTTGTTGCGGTCGTCATAGAGATTGACACGCTTTAGTAGCTCGTCAACTCTCGCTTTTGAAACGCCGTAGAGCTTAGCGTAAGCCAGCATATTTTTGTAAAGGGTCATCTTTTCATAAAAACCGCTGGTGTCACTGACGATACCGATCTTTTCATAGTCATCTCTTTTAAACTGCGCTGGAGTCTTGCCAAGGACAGCAATCGCACCCTTATCAGAGGACAACTGCCCCGTCAAAATCTTAATGGTCGTTGTCTTACCAGAGCCAGACGGACCTAAGAAACCAAAGATCTCCCCCTTTTCAACAGCAAAGGAAACATCTGATAGCGCTAACTTATCTGCGAATTGTTTTGCTAAATGCTTGACCTCAATTAAAACCATAATAACCTCCTAATACACCCTCTCCACAATAAAGCGAACCACGATAAAACCGTAAGATATCAAGACCAAAAAACTATAGAGCAAAGCCTCATAACTAATATCAACCCCCAGCAAATGATGACACAAAAGCAATACCATAACAGCTGTCGCAAGCAAACTATAGATAATCTTGACAGTCAGCTGTGTTAGATACTTGTTGCGCTCATCTACTGCCTTGATGTAACTAGCCTTTAAGCGCTTATCGCTTCTTAGCACGTAGATATTTCGTCCGATACATGCGACAAGCCCTATAATCAAACCTAGAACAAAGCCACTGTTAAAGCTATCTAAGGACAGCTTATAGAGCAGTACGGCAAAGACCAAGACTAAGACACACAGTAAAGCCGTCACTCGCTTTGTCATCTTACGATAGTTTTCCACTGATGGCTTGCCACTTTTTGCCGTCATAAAGGTCACAAACATCTCTCCCTCCTTCATCATGCACCAAACCTCAATCCATCTCTTCGTAGATGAAAATGTCCTCGATTGATTTGCCAAAAAAACGAGCAATCTTAAAGGCTAACTCTAGTGACGCAGTATAGCGCCCTTTTTCTAGCGAGATAATGGTCTGTCTGGTGACACCTAGCGCATCCGCCAGCTCAGCTTGGCTGAGCTTTTGTGTTTTTCGCAATTCTTGAATGCGTGTTTCCATGGTTCACCTCACATTCATTTAGTAAAGTTTGCTTTACATTTATAAGTATAGTACACTTTACATTTTGTGTCAAGCTTCCTTTACATTTTTTATAACAAAAAAGCCCCCACTTGTCAAGTCAAGTGCAACAAGTTCATTGATAACTAGAGTTCCAGAGGTTAAGCTGTTTGGGCTAGCCCAAACAAAATATTTGCGGTTTTATACTTGTGAAGTCGTCTAGGTCTGTCATTGATAGCAGAGACGTAGTGATTGAGTTCTTCTGTCGTTAGTGAGTTAAGAGAGACACCTTTTGGGAGAAACTCTCTCAAGAGACCATTGAAATTTTCATTTGTTCCTCTTTCATGAGAAGCATAAGGATGGGCAAAATAGACTTCCACACCTTTTAAGTCTGACAAGCTACTGAACTCTGAGCCATTGTCCAATGTGATAGAGCGAATAGGGTACTGTGATAGTAAGCTCTTAACAGCCCTATTGATGGTTTCTGCTTGTTTATTAGCCAGTTTTACAGCGATGGCAAATCGTGTTTGACGCTCTACTAGGGTCATGACAACAGCTTCCCCTTTGGTTTTCTTGCCAAGAACCAGATCAATCTCCCAATGCCCAAATTCAGAACGGTCATTGATACACTCTGGACGTTCTTCAATGGATTTTCCTAAGATTTTCGTCGTGGCCTTAGGCCTTACTTTAGACCGTTTTCGGATGCTCACCATCTTAGGTAAATCAATCGGTTTAACCCTCAACAGTCCGTCTTTGATGTACCGATACACTGTCTTGGTGGAAGGGATAACTTCCAGTGGATGTTTTTCTCGGTAAGTTTGAACAAAGCTATCGACACTGTGACAGCGAGGTTTCGTTTTCAGGGCTTTCTCAAGTTCCTTGAAGAATGTCTGGGAGCAGTATGATAGTTTATGATAGGCACTTTTTCGACGATTGATTTCATAAACACGTTGACCACTATCTGGAAAGTAAACCGTTGAGTAGATTCGTTTCCCGTTCTTATCTTGAACCTGAGAAACACTTCCTCGTTTGATTTCCCGACTGATGGTTGAGCGATGACGCCCAAGCAGACGAGCAATCTCAGAGGGGGTCTTGCCCATCTTGAGATAGGCGCTGATTTCTCCGCGTTCAGAGGCTGAAAGGTGTGAGTATAACGATTTTTTGGTAGAATGATTAGTGGACATGTTCATCTGCTTTCTATACTGAGTTGGGGAATTCTAGTATATCAGACGAGCATGTCTTTTTTGTTGCACTTCATTTTACAACACGGGATAACAAAAAAGCTGTTGCAAGCAACAACTTTTCTGGTCTTATCATAATATTTGATAACAAGGTTAATTATTTTTGAAAAACTCCACATCACGAGCAATCATGAGTTCTTCATCAGTTGGCACAACGAGAACCTTGACACGAGAGTCTGGTGTTGTAATCTCACCAACATGCCCAAAAACATTCTTTGCTGGGTCAATTTCCATGCCAAACCAAGAAAGTCCTTGGATAATATCCTGACGCATCATCGGAGCATTTTCACCCATACCTGCTGTAAAAACAATCGCATCCGCACCGTTTAGCACGGCGAGATACTGTCCGATAAACTTCTTCAGACGGTCAATAAAGATATTATAAGCTAGAACTGCATTTGGGTCATGGCGCTGCAGCCCATCCTCAATGTCACGCATATCACTAGAGATACCCGATACTCCAAGAAGCCCAGACTGCTTGTTGAGCATATCCACAACATCAGCGGCGTCTTTTAGCTCTGGATCTTGAGCGATGAGATAAGGGATAATGGCTGGGTCAATATCACCTGAGCGTGTGCCCATCATAGGACCTGCAAGCGGTGTGAAGCCCATTGATGTATCCATAGACTCACCGTGATAGTTGGCAGTGACAGAGACGCCGTTGCCCACATGAGCTGTGATGAGTTTGAGCTCTTCAAGCGGACGCCCTAGCATTTTAGCGGCTTCTTGAGCGACATACTTATGGCTTGTGCCGTGCGCTCCGTACTTACGCACCTTATATTTTTGATAATATTTCTGTGGAATCGGGTAAAGATAGGCATGCCTAGGCATGGTCGTGTGAAAAGAAGTGTCAAAGACGACAACACTGACAATATCTGGCAAAATCTCACGAAAAGCACGAATACCGGCTGCCGCACCAGGATTATGTAGAGGTGCAAGAAGCGACAGCTCCTCCACCTGCTCAATCACTTCCTCAGTGACCAGAGCCGATTTTTTAAAATACTCACCACCAGCCACCACACGGTGACCAACACCTGTGATTTCATCGTAATCTTCGATGATACCGTGGCGCTTCAAATCCTCTAGCAAAATCGTAACTGCCTGCGTGTGGTCTACGATATCTAGCGTCTGTGTATCTGAGGTCCCGTTAAATTTTACGGTCGAGCGTGAGTCTTTAAGCCCAATACGTTCAATCAATCCTTTAGCGATAACGACTTCGTCTGGCATCTCATATAACTGCCACTTGAGACTTGAGCTTCCAGCGTTAATGGCAATTGTCTTTGTCATAAGTCACCCCATCTAATTTTATTTAAGCGTTTTCAACACATCTCTATTCTATCATAAAATTTTAGGATTGACCATTATCAGTTTTCCATTTTTGGAAATTTTCGATAAAAGCAAGCATACTTTCTTGTTGCTGCAAGTCCCCAAGCTGATAGACAAAGGTCTCTTGCGGTGTGTCTGTTTGCTTTTTAAGGACAAAGATAGACTTGGCATTTTTTTCATGCCCAAAGAGATTTTCTGGTAGGGCAATAACCGCTAGAACACTAGCTGCTTGATGGAGCCAATCCTTTAACAAATCGCTCTGCGGGCTAGTCAGTAGATTGTTTGGCGCTAGGAAAATAGCCAGACCATCATTCTTTAGGTATTTGAGCGACTGCTCCATGAGCAGATGGTGGGCATAAGTGTGCTCGCTCGTGCTAGCCACTTGGTAGCGTTTTGCAATAGCGTCGTTTGGATAATAGCCAATTGGCAAATCACTGATAATCACATCGCTTGGCTTCATCAATTGCGGGCGCACAGCATCTTCTTGGATAAACTGCGCATCTAACTGCATGACGTCAGCCATGCTGGCAGACAAGTCAATCAGCAAATCATCCACTTCAATCCCCATGTAGTGCAGTTCTTTTTGGCTGTTATTTAAAAGCGTGTAGGCGAGATTTCCCGTACCACTGCCAATCTCCAGCACATCAAGACTCTTATCTGCTGTCAATTCCTCTAGCAAATATAAAAGAATAAAGCCAATGCTATCTGGGGTCAATTGATGATTGACCTGCAGCAGCTCTGTCTGTGAGGCTTTTATCAGTAAAAACTGAAAAGCACGACGCCACTCTTCAGCAGAAAGATTGAGCTTTTCAAGCGCTTGGTTATTGTCGACAATGCGAGAATCCTGCGCTTCCTTTGTCACATAGAGCGCATTTTGCTCAATCAGCGCATCGTAAAAGGTTGTTTTTAGCTGATTTTGAATGAGCTGTACATTCTCAAGTAATAAGGCGTAAGCCTTTTCAATGGTTTCAAAATTCATGTCTTCCTCCGTGTCTTATCATACCAAAAAATAAACAGAAAGAAAAGCTAGGCTAAGCCTAGCTTTTCTGTGAATCGGGCGTGTTTTGGTCTGTCTTTAGCTCAGTCACGGATGTAGAGGGTATCGTTTCTTCTTGGGTTGAGGCATATGAAACATTAGTTGAGGATTGAGATGAGGACGATACTTCTGTTTTTGGTGTCTTATGAAAAGTGTAGTGATACCTTCCTTTTGAGGAGAGAGTGACTGTGACATCCAAGCGTTCGTCTTTAGACTCTACTGTGACCTGCGCCCCTTCAACGGTAAGATTGGCGTCTTTTTGGTCCTTGACTATGGTCGCAATTAGATAAGCCTTGCTGGCTTCTTCTTGCGCCAACTGCTGGATGTGACTGGCTCGGACACGCCCAAGGTAAAATTGTAATAAAAGAGTAAAGATGGCTGCCATCAAGAGAGCATAGAGGAGGACTCCCGCCTTAACTTTGCGCTTTAAAATCATAGATAAATGTCCTCTCTAAGCCGTCTTTAAAGGTCAAGTGCAGAGTGACAAGCCCATTCGTTTCCTGCACCTGACAGGCTTTTAGACCAAAGAGCATAGGCTGATAGCCTTTATTGTTGCCATTTGTTTTACGAAAATCATCGCTAGTAGATAAGCCGTAAGCCAAGTCTTGGTTGCCCTTTTTAACGTAGACTTTTTGCTCTGTCACATGGTCTAGCTGGCAGTTTTCCCACTCGCTTTGTAGCTGCTTGGCAAAAAGTAGCCAATTGCTTTGATGATTACTAGAAAAATAGTGGATATTACTTGAGAGCGTTCGTGTTAGCCCCTGATAGACAAGGACAGAACCTGATATGACTAAGAGTGCTATCAAACACTCAAGCAGGGTAAAGGCTTTGAGTTTACTCTTTAAGCGCATGGAGAAGCTCCTCTTTTTCGTGATAAACAAAGACACCTCCTGAGTGCTCTTTGATTGAGACAGACACTCCATTAAGGCGGAGCTCTTTTTTCTTTGCATTAATCGCCATTGTCGCTAACAGCAAAGCTTCCTGTCTGTCTTGACTATCTTGCAAAATCTTTCTTTGTCTGTCAAATTCGCCTAGGAGGATACTTGTGATACAGGCTAGTATAGCCAGTGCCACAAGACTCTCAAGGAGAATGTAGGCGGCTAGTTTCTGATTTTTTATAATTACCACTTCCTAGATAGAGTTGATAGGTGACAAGCTTGTCTGCCGTTTGAAATTGGATTTTAGCTAGAGAGGAGTTACCACCAGCGCTATCAAACACGATATGCTTAGGTTCTAGCGCTGTCACGGTTTCTGGCAGAGCAGGGCTAGTGTAGCCATTTGTAACGGTACTTGTGACATCTAAGGTCATCTGGCTTTGCCTTGTCGCACTCAGCTTTTGCGTATCTCGGTAGATTTGTTCAAATTGTAGCCAAAAAAGCGTTTCTTTGACACTGTCAAAAGTCTTTTCCACCGCTCCAGATAAGAGAAGAGTTAAAAAGGAGAGGACAAATAGAGTGACAAGGCTCTCAAGGAGCGTAAAGGCTTTAATTTGCCACGGTAGCCGTTTCTTTAGGATTTTGTGCATAGTATTCGCTGTAAGCTTTTGACTGCTTGCTTGAAATGTCGCCAGATTTGACCAGCTTAGCAAGGGTTGCCTTGTCCTCGTGGTTGAGATTGTAAAGCTCTGCTTGACTCTCAACGACCTTGACCACAGCAGCGTTTCCGGTCTGTGTGACCTTTTCTTTTTGCTTAGTCAGATTAGGCACAAAAAGAAGTAGCAAGACACTGATAATAACTAAAACCACGAGCATTTCTATAAGTGTGAAACCTTTAGCCTTGGTTTTGGTGAGAAAATTGAGATATTTTTTCATACATTAAACTCCATATTTTGATACATTGGTAGTAACATTGCAGCGTAAATCATAACGATAACGAGTGCTACAAAGATAAAAATCAAGGGTTGGATGAGTTGGGTTGCCTTTTGCAAGCGTAAAAAGAATGTCTCCCAAGTCTCATCGGCATAAATGTCTAGCTCAGCACCTAGCTTTGCCTTGACCTCGCCGTACTCGATGATAAGCCCTAACTCTCTTAGGAAAAAGGGATAAGACAGCACCGTCTCACAAAAGGTCTGACCAGACAAGAGTTTTTCTTCTAAGTCCCTGCCAATTTCATTAAAAAGCTGCGACTTTTGCTCCTGCATAAGACGGACAATCTGAGATAAATCCACTCCTTGACCGATGAGATTACCCCACTCACGAGCGTAGTAAGCCGTCAGATACAGCTTGACATAGCTACCGATAAAGGGAAGCTTACTTAAGAGCGTAGCTGCCCTCATACGAGACATCTGCCGCAGCCAAAGATAGCACGCAGCTAAAATGGCGAGACCGCCAAAAAGAAAGGCGAAAAAGAGAAGAGGAAAGGAAGCTACGAGACGTGTCGCTAGATTGCCACCGTCCAGCTGAGGGATGAGGTAGTTTTTGAGCCCTATCATGATTAACACTAAAAAACTAAGGAGGATGATAGGATAGGTCGCTACTTCAACCAGTTTTTTCTTGAGTGTCGCCATGCTGCGCAGATAACTTTCGATTTTGGTCAGACTCTTTTGAGTGTTGCCATGAATATCAGCAAGCGACATCTGGGTGACAATGGTATCTGAAAAACCAACAGCTGCCATCATCTTTGCCATGCTGTCTCCCTCTAAGAGCGAAGCTTCCATTTGACTGGTGTAGCTGTCATTCAGCAATTGACTGCGTCTTAAAAAAGTCACCATCTCACCGAGTGTAAAGCCACTGACAAAAAGATTGTTAAACAGTTGGATGAGTTTTGCCTGCTGTCTAGCGGACAATCTTTTCGATGGTAGCTTCTTGACTAGTGATATGTCCGTCTTTAGCCAGCTGATCCATCTGGGCGTTCCACTGGTCTGCGCTATGCTCTTGGAAGTTTTCTGTGGCAAAATCAATCACACCTCCTCCCCCAATCAAGCGTTGATAAGCAATCATGCGAAGGCTATTATCTAGCTCCTCAAGACTAACACCAAGCTCTAGCAAACGAGCATAAACACCTGTGATACTCTTGGCGTGGATGGTAGAGAAAACCATAGCCCCTGTTAGACTCGCACGGATAACCGCTCGTGCCGTTTGGCTGTCTCGAATCTCACCGATGATGAGAATATCAGGGCGGTGTCTGAGCGAGAGCTTGATGAGACTGTCATAGGTCATGCCGATACTGTCATTGAGCTGGAGCTGAAGCATGTTGTCTTGCTTGA
Organism: Streptococcus hyointestinalis; assembly: GCF_900459405.1. Classification (NCBI taxonomy): domain Bacteria; kingdom Bacillati; phylum Bacillota; class Bacilli; order Lactobacillales; family Streptococcaceae; genus Streptococcus; species Streptococcus hyointestinalis. The sequence continues at coordinate 162,052 of NZ_UHFN01000007.1, read as the reverse complement.
TTTCGACAGGGTCTTCGATAGTGATAACCTGCTTATCGCTAAACTGGTCAGCAACCAGCTGGTGCATAAGCGTGGTCTTGCCACTGCCGACAGGTCCTGAAAAGAGATAAAGCCCTCGACCAGCAACTGCTGGTTTTAGCCGCTCTAGCCCGTCAAACCAATAGCAAAGCTCATGGCGCCCCGAGTAGAGCAGGCGAATGACCAGACTCTCAAGCCCACGATAATCACCGACACTTGATAAGCGAAGAGATACAGTCTCATCGTCATCAAAAGTATAATCACACGACCCCAGTTGGCTACGTCTCTTTTCACCAACATTCATTCCTGCAACAAATTTAAAGTGACCAATAAGACTAGCCATCCGATCATTCCCAAAAACATCTATAAACCGCCTTTCATCACCAATTCTCATAAAAACATCGTATTGCCTAGCTTTTGGAATAATGTAAATATCCTGTGCATTGGCAGCAACGGCTGTTTTGATGAGGTCTTTGGCTAACTCTTGTACCATGATTACCCCTTTCTAAAAGAGCAATTTCCTATTGAGCAAGACATAACACCACAGCCAACGACATTGATAAAGGATAGATTTTGAATAGTAATGAAATATAACGAAGGGTGTTAGCTGTGGTGCTATGCCTTGCTCACTTATTCTATTCGTAAGAAATCACAAAAGTTGCAGAAAATCGTAAAAAAATTGAAAAAAACAACAGCGCTCAATCTGTTGTTTAAAAAATAATATCTTGGATAATAGCAACTAAATCTTCCACCTCATCCTGACAGTCATCAAGCACCCAATCTTCTATCATCTGGCGGATACCTGCTTTATAAAAGTTATAGCGATAGCGCATTTCTCTCTCGTCAGCCCGCCCTTCTCTTTCTTGATAGCGTGGATAAACTGTGCAATGAAATGAATGTCATCACGCTCTTTATGCTGGAAATCAAGTGGATTTTTGATGTAAATCTTATAGAGTTTTTGGTGGTCTTTGATGAACTTAAGATACGGAACTAAATAGTAAGAATCCATCAAACTATCTTTTTCCTTTGGCGCTTCAATCGTCTTTTGATAATTTTCAAACTCCGATAAAAACAAATCAATCATATAAACTCTCGTATCTTCTAGCAACTGGTACTGATTGTCGTAGTGGGCATAAAAAGTGGAGCGATGTACACCAGCTTCTTTACAGATTTGGCTAATGGATAATTGCTCGAAATCGTCTGTATCCAATAACAATAAAAGTGCTTGTTTGAGTTTTATACGTGCTGCTGTCATCCTAACCTCCAAAATCTTGCTCCTATTATAGCAAAAATCCAACACTTTTAACAAAAACTGTCCTTCAAAAGAGAAATGCAAAGTCTTATACTAGACTCATCAAAACAAAAAGGAGCAAACCTATGTCACTATCTATCATCATCTCATCTATTCTCTTTGGACTTATCCTATCAAGCCTTGTCTCTTTTTTAGAAATGTCTCTATCTAAAAAACAGCGCTGGCTACTGGCTATCATGGAAATTACTTTAGGAACATTAGGTGCTGTCTCTGCTCAATATCTGCTGGCAGGGGCGTTTGGTCCAGTCCTTTTAGGACTATCTGTAGTTCCAATGACGACTGGAGTATTGGTTATGATGGGGCTTGTCCGCTACGCTTACAGTAAATTAGCATAAAATAGAATAAGGGAGAAACATTATGGTACTTGGAGAAAAAACGGCTAAAAAATGGTATAAAGCCACTGAAGACACTGCTGTGAAGGGCTATCAAGCTGTTGAGGACAAATTTGTCAAAACCTTCTTTGCAAAGGAAGGGGAAACGGTCGAAGAAGCTAAAGAACGCCTACGTGCACAGAAAACTAAAAAACATTAGACATAAAAAAGAGCAAGGCATTTCACCTTTGCTCTTTTTAATCTTTCATTTGACAGCTTTTGGGAGGTGTTTGGCTATTTTTTTTGATGAGGCTTTTTCTATGCCATTGTCTCGGCAGGGGCTTGCCATCTTTTAGGAGGAGGAGCGAGTGGTATTGCTGGAGGTATTCGTTACACTCCTCACACCAGCGCTCGTCTTCTTGGTTCCAAAAAGCGGCTAAAAAGTCTTGATGGCTATCGTAGCAGCTATAGTGCCTACAGCCTTTTTGCCACTCTTTTTCATAGTAGCTAGCTGCTGACTCAAAGGTAGCAAATCGCTTTTGCGCTACAATATCATCTGTCCAACCGTCTAAAAACCACCACGGCTCCCAATCGCCATACATTTTAATCACTTGATACATAACATTCACCCTTTTGGTTTATTATAACCCAAAGCGTTCTTTTTTTGTATTATTTTGATTTTAACAATGAGAAAAAAATTAGTTTTTGAACTGATGGGGAATGACAAGGATAAAGAGAGTTTTTTAAAGAGGAGAACATAACAAAAGAAGCAAGAACACTCTCACTTCTTTTTAGTTATTAGATATTGCTCCAAACACTTTCTAAGATGTTGGTTTGGTCACGGTCTGGTCCGACAGAGAAAGTCGAGATACGCACACCGACCAGCTCGCTGACACGACGCACATAATTGCGGGCATTTTCAGGAAGCTCATCTAAGCTACGACAGCCTGTAATGTCCTCAGACCAACCTGGGAGCTCTTCGTAGATTGGCTTGCAACGCTTGAGCGCTTCAAGGCTAGCTGGATAGTAATCAATACGCTCACCGTCAAGGTCATAAGCCACACAAATCTTGACCGTATCGAGTCCAGAGAGGACATCAATAGAGTTAAGGCAGAGGTTGGTGATACCTGAAACACGACGGCTATGTCGCATCACAACAGAGTCAAACCATCCGACACGGCGTGGACGCCCTGTTGTTGTACCGTACTCATGACCGACCTCACGAATGCGGTCTCCCACCTCATCAAAAAGCTCAGTAGGGAATGGACCGTCTCCGACACGGCTGGTGTAAGCCTTGCAGACCCCAACGACCTTGTTAATCTTGCTTGGTCCAACACCGCTACCAATGGTCACACCACCTGCAACTGGGTTTGATGAGGTTACAAATGGGTATGTCCCTTGGTCGATATCAAGCATGACACCTTGAGCACCCTCAAAAAGCACACGCTTGCCACTGTCAAGAGCGTCGTTTAGAATAACAGAAGTATCTGTGACGTATTTCTTGATTTCTTGTCCGTAGGCATAGTACTCCTCAAAAATGTCGTCAAAGAGAATCGGGTCTGCTTCGTACATTTTCTCAAAGAGACGGTTTTTATCCGCTAGGTTGCGCTTGAGGCGCTCTGCAAAGATCTCACGGTCAAGAAGATCTGCAATGCGGATACCAACACGTGCTGCCTTGTCCATGTAAGCTGGACCAATCCCTTTGATCGTTGTTCCGATTTTATTGTCGCCTTTGGCTTCTTCTTGCAGGCGATCGAGGTGAATGTGATAAGGCAAGATGACATGCGCACGGTCTGAGATACGCAAGTTATCTGTCGTCACACCCTCGTCATGCAGATAATGCAACTCTTTTACCAATGATTTGGGATTGACCACCATGCCATTTCCGATAACAGAAATCTTTTCAGGAAAGAAAATCCCTGATGGAATCAAGTGCAGTTTGAACTTTTTGCCATCAATGACAATGGTGTGCCCTGCATTGTCCCCGCCTTGATAACGTGCGATTACCTCGGCGTCTGCAGACAGAAAGTCTGTAATCTTACCTTTTCCCTCGTCCCCCCACTGGGTACCTACCACTACTACTGAAGTCATATCGTAAACACTGAGCTTTGCGCTCAATCCTTTCTTAGAAAACCACGGCAGGAATCTCACCTGCAAGTTTATCTTACACTCTATTATAAGAAAATTCCTACTTTTTTTCAAGAAATCGTAGCAAAACTCTGCCTTTTTCCGAACGATAGGGTAAACTATAGCTAAAGACAGTATTTTTTGAAAATAATGACAATGAAGGAGACCTTAAAATGACCATCAACCAGCTACTTCAAAAACTAGACCCCAATCTCCCTCTTTTAGAGGGAACTTTTGGCATTGAGCGTGAGTCCTTGCGTATTCAAAAAAACACAAGCAAACTCGCTACCAGCCCTCATCCAAAGGCGCTTGGCGCACGCAGTTATCACCCTTATATCCAGACGGACTTTAGTGAGTCACAGCTTGAGCTCATCACACCTGTCACACGCTCACCAAAAGAAGCGCTTAGATGGCTAGGGGCTATCACAGATGTCGCTGAGCGAACACTGACGGGTGAGTACTTGTGGCCTCTGTCTATGCCACCTAAAGTCACTGATGAGGAGATAGCCATTGCCCAGCTGGAAGATAGCTTTGAGCGTCATTATCGAGACTATCTGGCTAGCACTTATGGCAAGACCTTACAGACCATGTCAGGCATTCATGTCAATATGGCATTGAGCGCTACTGTTATTCAAGCACTCTTTGAGGCAAGTGACTATGAGGATAAAACGAAGTTTCAAAATGACCTCTATCTCAAAATCGCACAAAACTTCCTGCGCTACCGTTGGCTACTAACCTATCTCTACGGAGCCAGTCCCATTGCTGAAAGAGGATTTTTGAAAGAAGATTTGGCTCATCCTGTGCGCTCTATTCGCTCCAGTCAGCTGGGTTATGTCAACCACGAGGACATTGTCATCTCCTATGCGTCTCTTGACGACTACATCACAAGCCTAGAGACGGCAGTGGCTACCAAGCAGCTCATCGCTGAAAAAGAGCATTACTCTGCGGTGCGCTTGCGTGGGCAAAAGGCTTGTCGTGGCTATCTCGAGCAGCCTATCAGCTATCTGGAGCTGCGCTGTTTTGACCTCAACCCTTTCACCCCTCTTGGTATCACGCAGGAGACTATGGACAGCGTGCACCTCTTTTTCCTTGCCCTCCTTTGGTTGGATGATGTGGAGAATGTCGATACTGCTATCGCACGAGCAAATGCACTCAACAATACCATTGCCCTCAGCCATCCACTCGAAGCGCTACCAAGTGCAGCGCCTACATCCGATATCCTAGACGCTATGGAAAGTGTCCTCAAGCACTTCCATCTGCCTGACCACTACAAGGGCTTGCTCGAGGCGATAAAAGAGCAAGTCGCAGACCCAAGCTTGACCTTATCTGGACAGTTGTTAGCGCATATCTCAGACCAATCGTTAGAAGCCTTTGGGCAAAAAGAGGGACAAGCTCATCACGACTACGCTTGGCATGCCTTTTACGCCTTGAAAGACTTTGAAAATATGGAGCTCTCCACACAAATGCTCATGTTTGACGCCATTCAAAAGGGAGTTCAGATTGAGATTTTAGATGAGGAGGACCAGTTTTTGCGCCTGAGCTACAAGGGGCATATTGAGCTGGTCAAAAACGGCAACATGACATCAAAGGACAACTACGTGGTGCCACTAGCCATGGCAAATAAAGTCGTCACCAAAAAGCTCCTACAAGAACACGGCTTTCCAACGCCTGCTGGTAGAGAATTTTCTGATAAAGCAAGCGCCAAAGCCTACTATCACCACATCAAGAAAAAAGCTATCGTCGTCAAGCCAAAGTCCACTAACTTTGGACTAGGGATTTCTATCTTTAAAGAGGGAGCTAGTCTTGAGGCTTACCAAAAAGCGCTTGACATTGCATTTTCTGAGGATAGCAGTGTGCTGGTGGAGGACTATGTGGCTGGCACCGAGTACCGCTTTTTCATCCTAGATGGAAAGTGTCTCGCTGTACTCCTTCGGGTCGCTGCTAATGTCGTTGGTGATGGCAAGCACACTATTAGAGAACTCATTGACCTAAAAAATCAAAATCCTTTGCGAGGACGTGACCACAGGTCACCTCTTGAAATCATTGAACTTGGAGAGATTGAGCAACTAATGCTGACGCAGCAAGGCTACAGCCTCGACAGTGTCCTAGAGGCAGGTGTCAAGGTAGATCTGCGTCGCAACTCCAATATCTCAACAGGTGGCGACTCGATTGATGTGACCGAGAGCATGGATGACAGTTACAAGCAATTAGCCAGCCAAATGGCAAGCACACTTGGTGCTTGGGTGTGTGGTGTGGACTTGATTATCCCTGATATGACCAAAAAGGCAAGTAAAGAAGACCCACACTGCACCTGCATTGAGCTTAACTTTAACCCGTCCATGTACATGCACACCTACTGCCAAGAAGGACCTGGGCAAGTCATCACGCTCAAAATCCTTGAAGGGCTCTTTCCAGAAATAAGACAACAATAAACAATTGTCTATTCACTTATTTTAAGCTACAATAAAGGTATATTGACAAAGAAGTAGGTAGTTTTATGGCGAGACGTTCCAAATCAAAAAGCTCTAGCGAGGCACTCATGACCATTATTGTTATTATCATTGCAGTTTACGTGCTGGTGCATGTGCTTTTGCCCCTAGCTGTAGTTGTAGGCATTGGCTACGGGTCTTATCGTCTCATTCGCTACATGCGTCAAAAGAAAAGACAAGAGCAGTTGACTAGCCCTACAGCAGCTATCGAAAGGCTGCAAGAGGACATTCGCCAAGCGGACTATCAGTTAAAAAAACTGGACACACTCTGGGAGGACGAGGACTTTGAGGCTTATAGACAGCTGGCAGACAGGATGTTGCCTCGTATCCAGCATATCGAGTCTGAGCTTGACCAGCTAAAAGAGCACATCAATGCGACAACCTACCAGCGGGTCAAAGCGCATGCCAAAGCTTCCTACGATGAGGTCAAAGAGCGCCTGTCTAGCCTGGTCACTAGAGAAGAAGATAAGCATGAGCTGACTATCGAGGAAAGTGTTGCCACTTACGCTCCAGAGCTTAAGACGACCTATGACAACATCAGGCGTGACCACGAAACCATTTTAGAGAAAATCCAAAAGGCGGACAATAAAGAAGAACTGCTCGCCCTGCACCAAGCTAGCATGAATCGCTTTGAGGATGTGCTAACTGGCTATCTCAAAATCAAACAATCGCCAAAAGACTACTACAAAGCAGACGAGCGCCTAGAGACGGCAAGGCTTGCGCTCGTGCAGTTTGATGAGGATCTGGACGAGACCCTACGTCAGCTCAATGAAAGCGACATGAAAGACTTTGACATCAGCCTGCGCTTGATGAAGGACAAACTGGAGAACGACTAAAGGAGAGAGATTATGGCAGACACCTTTAATTTTGATATTGATAAAATCGCTGAAAATGCTATCACAACAACCGATAAGACCACTGACATCATCACAAGCACTGACACCAGCGAGACTGGGCAAATCAGCTTTTTTGATAAGCTCACACCTGAGCAGCAAAACGCTATCACCCAAAAAGCGCCAGCCCTTGTTGATAACTTTCTAGCAGATCAAAACGCCCTGCTTGACTTTGGGCAGTCAGCGGTTGAGGCAGTCAACAACACGGTCAATCACATCCTTTCTGAGCAAAAGAAACTGCAAATCCCGCAGGTTGATGAGTTGCTTCTAAACGCTAACCGTGAGCTAAACGGCTTTATCGCCAAGTACAAGGAAGCCACCCCTGCTGAGCTGGAAAAGAAACCTAATTTTCTCCAAAAGCTTTTTAGACAGAGCAAAAATAGCCTGCAGGAGTTTTACTTTGACGCCCAGAGCATTGAGCAAAAAATGGACTCTATGGCAGCCAGTGTGGTCAAGCAAGAGGATTCGCTCGCTCGCAACATCGTCTCAGCGGAGCTCTTGATTGAGGACAATACCAAGTCCATTGAAAACTTGGTTGGGGTCATTGCCTTTTTAGAAGCGACGCAAAAAGAAGCCGCCAAACGTGCTAAGGATTTGCAAGCAAGTCTAGAGAGTCTTGATAGTGCAACGCCAGATTATCAAATCAAAAGTAATGAGCTTGCTCACCTCACCGAGGTCATCAACACCATGGAGCAGCAACACACCGAGTACATGAACCGCCTCTACGTGGCTTGGGCGACAACGCCTCAAATGCGTAATCTGGTCAAGGTCTCCTCGGATATGCGCCAAAAGCTGGGCATGCTCAGACGCAATACCATCCCAACCATGAAGCTCTCTATCGCACAGCTCGGCATGATGCAGCAGTCTGTCAAGTCTGGCGTGACAGCGGACGCTATTGTCCATGCCAATAACGCTGCGCTTGAAATGCTGGCTGAAACCAGCAAGGAAGCCATTCCTATGCTGGAGAAAACAGCGCAAAGCCCGACGCTTTCAACCAAGTCTGTCACAGCACTGGCTGAAAGCCTTGTCGCACAAAACCAAGGTATCATCAAAGCCATTGACGATGGGCGGAAAAAACGAGCTGAGCTTGAGACTGCCATCATCAAATCCGCCGAAACCATCAACGACTCCGTCAAACTCCGTGACGAAAAAATCGTACAAGCCCTCCTCAACGATAGTAAAGACATCCAAGAACAAGTCGAATCAAAAGACGAGTAAAGATAGAAAAAAGGAAACTGCAAGCAGTTTCCTTTTAAGCTAGAATTTTCACACCTTTTCCCACTCTAATCCCCATCCCATGCAAAATCAAGACTTTGTGGTATAATAACAGTTATGGATAAAATCATTAAATCAATCGCAACAAATGGTGCTTTCAGGGCTTATGTGCTGGATTGCACCGAGACCGTTAAAACGGCACAAGAAAAACATCAAACACTCTCAAGCTCCACTGTCGCTTTGGGGCGCACGCTCATTGCCAACCTCATCCTCGCTGCCAATCAAAAGGGTGAGAGCAAGGTGACGCTCAAGATTATCGGCAACAGCTCTTTTGGGCATATCATCTCAGTGGCTGATACGCACGGCAATGTCAAAGGCTACATTCAAAACCCTGGTGTTGACATCAAAAAGACAGCGACCGGTGAAGTTTTAGTAGGACCTTTCATGGGGCAAGGACATTTTGTGGTCATTACCGACTACGGCACAGGAAAACCCTACACCTCAACCACGCCCCTCATCTCTGGCGAAATCGGCGAAGACTTTGCTTACTATCTGACCGAAAGCGAGCAAACCCCTTCTGCCGTCGGGCTCAATGTTTTGCTTGACGAGGAGGACAAGGTCAAGGTTGCTGGAGGCTTTATGCTCCAAGCTCTACCTGGGGCGTCTGAGGAGGACATCAAGCGCTATGAGGAGCGCATCCAAAACATGCCTGCTATCTCTAGACTGCTAGCGTCTGACAATCACATAGACGCCCTTCTTGACGCTATCTACGGCGAGGACGATTACAAGCGTTTGTCTGAGGAGAGCGTACGCTTTCACTGCGACTGCTCCAAAGAGCGCTTCAAACTCGCTTTGCTCTCGCTTGCAAAGGACGACCTTATCGCTATGAAAGACGAGGACCACGGTGCAGAGATTACCTGCCAGTTCTGCAATGAACACTATCACTTTTCAGAAAAAGACCTTGAGGAGATAATCAATGACAAAGCTGAATAGTTCCTTTCATATCGGGTCGGTGGAAATCCCTCACCGCACGGTCTTAGCGCCTATGGCTGGTGTGACCAACTCCGCCTTTCGCACTATCGCCAAGGAATTTGGCGCTGGACTTGTCGTCATGGAGATGGTCTCAGACAAAGGGATTCAGTATAATAACGAAAAAACCCTGCATATGCTGCACATCGACGAGGGGGAACATCCTGTCTCTATCCAGCTCTTTGGCAATGACGCTGATAGCCTAGCACGTGCTGCTGAGTTCATCCAGAAAAACACCAAGGCTGACCTTGTCGACATCAATATGGGCTGCCCTGTCAATAAAATCGTCAAAAACGAAGCCGGTGCCATGTGGCTAAAAGACCCTGAAAAAATTTATCAAGTCGTAAGCACTGTTAAGTCTGTCCTTGATATCCCCCTCACAGTCAAGATGCGTACCGGCTGGTCTGACAGCTCTCTAGCTGTTGATAATGCCCTGGCTGCTGAATCTGCTGGTGTCTCTGCCCTTGCTATGCACGGGCGCACTCGTGAGCAGATGTACACAGGAACTTGCGACCACGAGACCCTAACAAAGGTCGCAAAAGCCATCACAAAAGTGCCTTTTATCGCAAATGGTGACATCCGCACCGTCCAAGACGCTAAGTTTATGATTGAGACGGTGGGCGCTGATGCGGTCATGATTGGACGTGGCGCACGTAGCAACCCTTATATCTTCACCCAGATTAACCACTACTTTGAGACTGGTGAGGAGTTGCCAGATCTTCCTTTTGACAAGATGTTAGACATCGCAGAGGACCACTTGACCCGCCTTAGTCAGCTAAAGGGCGAAGTTATCGCTGTCAGAGAGTTTCGTGGGCTAGCACCGCATTATCTGCGTGGCACTTCTGGTGCTGCCAAGATCCGTGGCGCTGTCTCACGTGCTGAAACTGTTGACGAGGTGCGAGAACTCTTTGCTAGTCTACGTGCCTAAGTACAAAAAATCCACTTATGCTTTCAGCATAGGTGGATTTTCTTATCTATGATTTTCCTGCTTTTTTTGGCACTCTGGGCAAATACCGTAAGCCAACAGCTGTAGCTTGGTGATTTTAAACTGGGTCTGCTCGTAAGCTTCCTTGGAAATATCCAGCAGCTCAACGTCCATAAAATCCACAATCTTGCCACAGGACTCACAGACGATATTGATGTGATCATGCCCCATAAAGTCATAGTAGGTCGTGCTGTCATTGGTGATTTTTATCTCCTCAACAAAACCCTCATCTACTAGAACCTTGAGGTTATTGTAAACCGTCGCAAGACTCATGCTTGGATAAAGCGGCAGGAGATCTTTATAAATCTTCTCGACACTAGGGTGCTCCTTGCTATCAACCATATAAGCAATAATCGCCTTGCGTGTTTCTGTTATTCGTACACGTTTTGCACGCAGATGCTCTAGAACATGCTCATAAGCTCTCGTTGAACGTGGTGATACCTGACTCGTCATGATCTCCTCCTTTCTCATCGTCTTTATTATAACAAAAAAACGCTGGCTTCGCCTATATTAAAACTTGACACTTGACTTTGTGTCGATAACGACATATAATGATGGTGTTGATTTTAAAAGGAGGCTATAATGACAAAACACTTTAAAACACTAGAAGACTTTATCGGAACACACTTTATCTACACCTATGACAATGGCTGGGAATACGAGTGGTACGCTAAAAATGACCACACCGTTGACTATCGTATCCACGGTGGCATGGTGGCTGGACGCTGGGTCAAAGACCAAGAAGCTAATATCGTCATGCTGACAGAAGGCATTTACAAGGTCGCTTGGACAGAGCCGACCGGCACTGACGTGGCGCTGGATTTTGTCCCTAATGAAAAGAAACTAAACGGCACTATTTTCTTTCCAGCTTGGGTACATGAACACCCTGAAATTACCGTTTGCTTTCAAAATGACCATATCGACCTTATGGAAGCGTCTCGTGAAAAGTACGCTACCTATCCAAAGCTGGTCGTGCCAGAATTTGCCACTATCACTTATATAGGTGACGCTGGAGTAGATAACGAAGACATCATCTCTGAAGCGCCTTATGCTGGTCTGCCTGATGACATCCGAGGCGGTCGGTACTTTGACGAAAACTACAAGCGCTTGAGAAAATAATTTGGTTCTGCTCAAAAACTTGATATACTAGAAGCAATCAAGTCACAAGGAGACCCTCATGCCAAAAGAACGCATTCTGCCCTATGTTATTTTAGGGATTGTAAGGACACACCAATCCCTCACCGGAAAGGCAATCAGTCAGCAGTTTGAAACGGAAATCGGTGAGTTTTGGAAGGCTTCGCACAGTCAGATTTACCCTGAGCTAAAGCGCATGATTACAGACAAATGGCTAGAGCAGACCACCGACCCAAACAATCTAAAAGAAAAATACTACCATCTCACCCCGCTTGGTGAGGAGACCTTGAGTGCATGGTTGCTTGCACCTGTACTTGAAGCACCAACTCAAAAAGACCTCTTTTCACTCAAGATGTTTTTCATCCGCAGCGCAGATGACAGCCGTGTCCGATCGCTCTTGGAGGAAGAAAAAGAGCTCCTAGATAAGCAGCTGGCGCACTTGAACAAGCGCCTTGAACTTCTCTTTCCAAGTCAAGAAGAAATTACGCAACAGTATGGTCACTATCTCATCCTCAGCCGAGCTATCGCTCGAGTGAGAAGCCAGCTGGACTGGATAGAGGACACCCTAGCACACTTAGCATAAGACAAGAGCCTTGAGAAAATCTCAAGGCTCTTTGTCGTCTGCGATCAAGTAGAGGATAAGGCAACACCAAGCGGGGTAGAGGAGATTGACCTTGTGCTCTATCAGCAAGTCCATCCCAAACACCAGCAGCATGGACACAATGAGAGTAAAACGAATGATTTTAAAGATACGTTTATTGAACTTAGAAGCATTGGACATCAAAACCACCTCCTAGAACAGCTGGGCGAGATATTAAACCAGCAAACCATGCAGGACGACAATCACCTCTGACACGACAGTGAAGCCGACTACAAGTCCCACCAGACACTTAGGCAGAAAACCGCTCAAGAGCTGGGGTTTCTTGGTTTGCAGATAAAGCGCCAACACTAAAACAAAAATCGCAAACATTTTCAAATCAAATAAAGCAAGCATAGATTATTCTCCTTTTCTTTCCATACGGTAGCTGGTCGCATAAATAGCGAGATAGAGGATGATGACGAGTGACATGGGAACGGCATTCACGAGAGACAGGGACAAGACCTTCATGTCATTTAGGATGTAGAGCACACTCCAGAGGACAAAGAAAACGGTAGACAAGCTTGTGATTTTAACATTTTTCATCGTTCTTCTCCTTTTTTTGACCTTGCAACAAAGCATAGATAAGGGTCGTTGCGCCGACGGTTGTTAACATCAGGACTAAGTAGGTCTGCGACAGGGTTTGCCCGTTAAAAAGTGTCGCTAAGACAAAGACCGACTGAATCAAAAGATTGGCGACATAACAAAATGTGAAAATAGAACGTCCTCTTATCATAATCTTCTCCTTTTTCGTTTAGAAAAGCTTAGCCAGTGCTTGTCCGACCTCTTTTCCGATATCAAAAAGTGCCATACAAATGCCCGGTGCACACACTAAAAGCACAAGTCCCAAAAGCCCTTTTGCAAACCATTTTAGCGGATGTTGTGACATAAAAGCGTTTATTTTTTTCATTTCTTATCCTCCCTATCTAGCAGGTGTAAAAAGCCAAGCACAAAGGCAAGTAGCATGACGTAACTTAGCGGATTGTCAAAGGATTTTCCTGACCAGTAAGCGCCTAAAAAGTAGCAGCTACTACAGGACAGACTGGAAAATAGGATAATATCAACTGCTGTGAGTGATTTTCTCTTCATAACTCCTCTCCTTTCCCAAGGATGATAATCCCAAAGGCAAACAAGGAAAGGCTAGTGAAGTCCGTAGCGAGTAGCCAGCTGGGCAGCGCCAGGACACCCAAGTCATCAAGAATATAAAAGATGAGATAAATGAGTCCGATAGAAAAGATGGAGATCTCTAACAAATGGTAACTACGTCTTCTTTTCATAGCTCTCTCCTTTCTTGTAAGCCTTTTCTTTATACTTCTATTATACACGAAAAACAAAAAAGCAACAGGACACGGATGTCGGGTTGCTTAGGTTTTTAAATCTTTTTCAGACTCACGAATGAACTCCTCTGCCAAGGCTTCGTCATTAAGCATATTGGCAAATAAAATGGCTTTGTCATAGAGGGCTTTGGCTTTTGCCTTGTCTTTTTTGACAAGCAAGTAATACTTAGCTTCAAAAGCATAGACAGCTGGCTTATGCTGAAAATTATTTGTCCTCTCTATAATGTCTCTCAAAACGGATGTATAGGTCAGATAGTCCTCTGGCTCAGCGTTTATCAAAAGCGTTACTAAAATCCTCTCTGTCGCATAGACTCTATCGAGGTCACTGTAGTCAATATCCTCTATGACACGACTCGCCAACTGCTCCATGTGGCTCTTGTCCTCTAGTCCTAAAGCACAACAAAAAAAGTAGAGATTGATGATTAAGAGGTCATTGTAGCTGTAGTGGCTTTTCTTTAGGATTTGCTGGAAATACTCCTCTAAAAGCGTGAGCCCATACTGGTAGTCTCGACTAGTAAAAACATCCAGTTGCGCTTGCACAACTTCAACAAGGAGCTATTCCTCCTCAGGTAGACTATCGTAGTAGTGCTCATAAATCTCATCAAGAAAGCCTTCTAACTCCTTGATACGCTTAGGGTCACCATAAGTATGCGTTTTTGTTAGCCGATTTTTCAGCTCTAGATAGCGCTTGGGCAGGCTTATCGCCTCCACATCGACCAGCTCCTGCACCCCGACACCCAGCTTAGACGCCAAAAAGAGTGCCTTTGGGATAGTGAGCAGGGTATGCCCATTTTCGATTCTCGTCAACTGTCTAACCGTCAGCTCAGACTCATCTCCACAGATGTCTGCCTGTGTCAAGCCTTTACTGAGCCTAGCTTGTCGTACACGTTTTCCTATTTCCTCTTTTAAATCAACCATTTTCTCTCTCCTCATCCATAATATCTTTATTATAAGCTATTTTCTGAAAAGAGACAAATTAAGCGCTTTCAATATGTGACAAGCTTTATCTTGAGAGCATAGAAAAAGAAGCACGGCTGTGCTTCTTTTTAGTTAAGAGCTTGGTATTCGATTTTTAGGCATTTATTCATGACGATGTCATCGACACCATGCTGGCGGAGGATAGTTTCTGCTTCTTCACTTTCAAGACCCAGCTGCGCCCAAAAGATACGAGCATTGGTCGCTACAAAGTCACGTGCCACATCTGGCAGAAATTCACTGCGTCTAAAGACATCCACGATGTCAATCGGCTCTGTGATGTCCTGCAAGCGAGCATAAACCGTCTCACCCAGTATCTGCTCACCAGCCAGTCTTGGATTGACTGGGAGGATGGTGTAGCCTGCGTCTTGCATGACCTTTGCTACCTTGTAAGCAGCAGTTTCTGTGCGGTTTGACAGCCCCACAACGGCTATGGTCTTGCTACTTGAAATATAGTTTTTGATGGTTTCTTGGTCTGGATTTTGAAAATGATAGGTCATAAAAACTCCTTTATTTTGCCTCGTACCAGGTCTTGCCGTCACTCTCATCAGCGATTAGCGGCACTGATAGTTGGATGGCAGACTCCATAGTCTCTGTCACCAGGCGCTTGATGTCAGCAAGCTCATCCTTTGGTACTTCAAGGACAATTTCATCGTGCACTTGCAGCAACATCTTAGCCTTGTAATTGCCCGCCTCAAGAGCCTTATCGAGATTTATCATGGCAATCTTTAAAATATCAGCGGCTGAACCTTGGATAGGGGAGTTGATAGCTGTACGCTCTGCGAAGTTTCGGATGTTGAAGTTGCGTGAGTTGATGTCTGGCAGCTCACGACGACGGTGAAAGAGCGTCTCCACATAGCCCTTGTCTCTCGCCTCACGCACCACACGCTCCATATAATCCTTAATCCCTGGATAGCGCTCAAAATAGGTCTCGATGTAGCCTTTTGCAACCTTTCTTGGGATACCAAGGTTATTGGCTAAGCCAAAGTCTGAAATGCCGTAAACAATCCCAAAGTTGACTGCCTTAGCATTTCTGCGGTCATTTGCCGTCACATCCTCAGCCTTGTCAATGCCAAAGACACGCATGGCGGTCGAGGTGTGAATATCAGCGCCTTCATTGAAGGCTTGAATCAAGTGCTCGTCCCCAGAGATATGCGCTAACACACGCAGCTCGATTTGCGAATAGTCTGAGCTTAACAGCACCTCATCCTCGCCAGACGGGACAAATGCCTTGCGGATAAGACGCCCTGCCTCGAGACGAATCGGGATATTTTGCAGATTAGGGTCGGCGCTTGAGAGACGACCAGTCTGCGTTAGGTCTTGGATGTAGCGGGTGTGAATCTTACCATCCTCTAGGATGTAGTCCTGTAGCCCCACGATGTAGGTCGACTGCAATTTTGCAATCTGGCGATACTCTAAAATCTTGGTCACAAGCGGGGAGATTGGCGCTAGACGCTCTAGCACATCAACGGCGGTTGAGTAGCCTGTCTTTGTTTTCTTGGTCATCTCAACAGGCAGACCTAACTTTTCAAAGAGCAGGATACCCAGCTGTTTTGGCGAGTTGATATTGAACTCCTCACCAGCCAGCTCATAGATTTCCTTGGTCAGACTGTCGATAGTGGCTTGGTTGTCACGCTCCATCTCTTGCAGAGTCTCCTTGTGGACTCTGATCCCTGCGATTTCCATCTTGGCAAGCACCTTGGCGATCGGTTGCTCCATGTCAAAGAGCAACTCTTTTTGCGCATGGCTGTCGAGCTTTTCTAGCATGACAGACTCAGACGCTTGCAAGACCTTGACTTTTTTCGCCAAATGACTAAGAAGCGGTGCCTTGTCAGGCACTGCACGCTTCGCACCCTTGCCATAGACCGCTTCATCCGTGTCTAGAGCGTAGTCGGTGTAGAGTCTAGCGATAGTAGCTACCGTATTGTCCTCAACGGTTGAGAGCAGGTACTTAGCCAGACGACTGTCAAAAGCCAACTCCTCCAGCTCAACTCCCAAATGACTGAGAAGAACCTTGCTACGCTTAAAGTCGTAGGTCTTGATAGGCTGATCTAGCGCCTCTCTAAAGACAGGGCTTGTCAGCAAGTCCAGATTATCAGACGCATAGATGTGCTGGCTATCGCCCCAAGCAAAGCCGATGATGTCCTCCATGTGGTAGTTTTCACCCAAAAGCTCAAAGTAGTAGAAGGTATCTTGTGAAAACATATCCGCTGACAAGCTGTCCACATCATCAATCACTTGATAATCCACTTCAAAATCTTCTTTTGGGGTGTCTTTAGTGAGATTTGCCTTGAACTGCTTGAAACCCATCTCGTCGTAAAAAGCAGAGAGTTTCTCCACATCAGCGCCCTTATAGACAATGTCCTCAAGCCCGATGGTGATTGGTGCTTGGGTGTTGATGGTTGCTAGAGTCTTTGAGAGAAAGGCTTTTTCTTTGTCGTTGATGAGATTTTCTTTCATCTTGGACGCTTTCATCTCATCGATATGCTCGTAGACCCCTTCCAAACTGCTGTAGTTTAGCAGCAGTTTGAGGGCTGTCTTTTCACCGACCTTGGTCACCCCTGGGATATTGTCCGACTTATCGCCCATCAGCGCCTTGAGGTCGATAAACTGGCTCGGTGTGATGCCCATCTTTTCCATGAGGTAGTCTGGCGTGTACTCCTCAAACTCTGCCACACCTTTTTGGGAAATCTCAACGACCGTGTTCTTATCCGTCAGCTGGATGAGGTCTTTGTCCCCTGAGACGATGGTCACATCATAGCTCTCCTCATCCTCGGCCAGCTTATCCACGGTACCGATGATGTCATCTGCCTCGTACTGCGCCAAATCATAGTAGCAAATGCCCAAATGACTAAGCAGCTCACGGATATAAGGCAGCTGCTCACGAAACTCATCTGGTGTCTTCGCCCGACCTGCCTTGTAGTCACTGTACATCTCCGTTCTAAAAGTGGTCTTGCCCGCATCAAAAGCCACCAAGACATGAGTCGGCTCCACACGCTCCAGTAAGTGGTTTAACATCAAGTGGAAACCATAGATGGCATTGGTGTGCAGACCATTTGGATTTTTAAAGCGCTCGATCTGATTGTAAAGCGCAAAAAACGCACGATAGGCCACAGATGACCCGTCAATCAATAATAATTTCTTCTTGTCTACCATGCTTTTAGTATAACGTTTTTAGCCCATTTTGTCACTTTGGAGCTTTTCAAGCAGACAAAAACGACCTGCTTTTAGCAAGTCGATTAGTCCTCATCTGTCCAGATGGTTTTAGCCTGGTTAAAAGCGGACCAAGCTTTGGGCCAGCCGATGTAAAAGGCGGCGTGGGTGATGATTTCAGCTATCTCATCCTTGGTGACGCCATTTTTCTTGGCAGTTGTCAGATGATAGCCTAACTGCTCAAAGCTGCCCTGTGTCATGAGTGCTGTCACTGTGACAATGGAACGTAGCTTTGGAGACAGCTCTTTTTCACGTGACCAGACCTGACCAAAGAGCACATCATCATTGGGCGCTGCAAAGGTCGGTGCAAAGTCACCAAGTTGGTCACGTCCTGCGGTTTGTTTGACCATGATAATTCCTCCTTAATCAATGGTAAAAGCAGATAGCCTCTTGACCGTCTCTGGGTCAACATGAGATAAAAACTGACTTTCTCCCTTATCAAGCTGGAGGATGTCAGCCATATCCTCATCACTGAGACTAAAGTCAAAAATGTCCAAGTTTTGCGTCATACGCTCCTTATGAACAGTCTTAGGAATGGCTACGATTCCTTGTTGAATCAAGTAACGCAGAGCTACTTGAGCCGCTGTTTTGTTGTATTGCTTGCCGATTCTAACCAAGGTCTCATTGGTGAAGAGGTTGTTCTTTCCTTCGGCAAAAGGTCCCCAAGACTCAATCTGCACACCATACTCAGCCATGGTCTTTTGCGCCTCTAACTGCTGGTTAAAGACATGCGTTTCCACCTGATTGACCATGGGCGTGATGTCGTTAAATATCGCCAAGTCAGCTAGACGGTCTGGGCTAAAATTGCTCACACCGATAGCCTTGATTTTCCCAGCCTTATAGTACTCCTCCAAAGCCCGATAAGCGCCGTAGTAGTCGTTAAAAGGCTGGTGTAAGAGCATGAGGTCGATATAGTCTGTCTGTAGTCTAGCAAGGCTTTTTTCGATAGACGTTTTCGCCTTTTCATAGCCGAAGTTGCTGATCCAGATTTTACTCGTGATGAAAAAGTCCTCTCGTGGGATGTCTGACTTTTGGATGGCTCTGCCGACAGCTTCTTCATTTCCATAAGCTTGTGCGGTGTCAATCAAGCGATAGCCTGTCTGAATGGCGTCGCTAACCACACGCTCACACTCCGCTAGGTCGGGGACTTGGTAGACACCAAACCCTAGCAGAGGCATTTTTAGACCGTTTGATAAGGTAACGTATTCCATGTCTATCTCCTTTTATTCGCTTAATCTTTTAAAGCTAGATAGTCCTCATCAGAGACTTCCTCTAACCAGATATTTTCCGTATCTTCGCCCGGTACACCAAAGGCGATATGGCTAAACCATGAGTCGCATTTAGCGCCGTGCCAGTGCTTGACATTGGCTGGGATGACAATGACACTGCCTTCTTGTAGAGACACAGCAGGTTTGCCCTCTTCTTGGTACCAGCCCTCACCAGCGGTGCAGATTAAGATTTGTCCGCCACCACGGCTCGCCTTGTGAATATGCCAATTGTTGCGGCAACCTGGCTCAAAGGTGACATTGGCTAGACTGATTGCGCCATCGCTAGTAGCGCCTAGACCTTTTAGATAGGATTGTCCGATAAAGTACTTGGCGTAAGCGTCATTAGCTTGACCTTGCCCAAAGTGATTGGCTGTGTCAAATGCTGTTTTATCTTGATATTTCATCTTACTCCCTCACTTTCACAGCTATTATATAGCTAATCTCGCTATAAATCAAATACTTTAAAGCTATTCTTACCATGCTTTTTACTTATAATAAACTTGCTTTTTAAGGATTTCTTTTCTATAATAAAGGCAAAAAGGAGAAAACGCATGGATATTCGTGTCTTGCGCTATTTTTTAAAAATCTGTGAGCTGGGCAATATCTCAAAAGCAGCTGAGAGCCTGCACACCACCCAACCCAACCCAACCTCTCACGCCAGCTCACTCAGCTAGAGGAGGAACTCGGAAGAACCCTTGTCATCCGTGGAAAAAGACGGCTGACGCTGACGGAGGAGGGCGAGTATCTCAGAAAGCAAGCGCTCTCTATCGTGGAGATGGCTGACCACACCGAGTCGACCTTGAAGTCTTTTCAAAACCACATCAACGGTCATGTCCATATCGGAGCAGCCGAGTCGACAGTCATGGCGTTTTTTGCTTCCATCTTTCAAAAGTCTTGGGAGACTTATCCTGGTATCAGCTATCATCTGAATAGTGGTAACTATGTCGATGTCACACGTAGCCTTGACAATGGCTTAGCGGACTTTGGCATTGTCATCGAAAAAACAGACAAAAGCAAGTACCACCACCTACAGCTCCCACACAGGGACACTTGGGGTATCCTCATGCACCGAGACAGCCCCCTAGCACAGCAAAAAAGTATCACTCCAGCTGACTTTGCACAGCTCTCTCTCATCGCCTCACGAGAGATTGAGGAGATTGGCAAGATTAAAAACTGGGCGAGCGAGGGCAGTCCCAAGGTCATCGCTACCTGTAACCTCATCACAAACGCAGCGCTCATGATTGAAGCGACTAGTGGCTACGCCCTGACCTTTGAGGGGCTAACTTTTCCCTCTGAGTCCAACCACCTCGTCTTTTGTCCTCTTGAGCCCGCTGTCACCTCCAGCACCTACCTCATCTGGAAAAAAGACACCCCACTCAGCAAATCCGCCCAAATCTTTTTGGAGCTTGTAAAGGAGGCTGTGGGGGAACAAAAAGATTGAAAGCGCTTTAAAAGTCTCTTGCTTTTTGCTGTGACTTGTGATACAGTCAAGTAAAAGGAGGGCAATCTCATGAAAGATTTAAAAGGGGTTCTAGCTATCCTGCTATTCTTTGCAGTCTTTGTCATCACAAACCGCTACTTTCCAACTGTCTACCGAGTGCTTCAGACAACTGCCTTTGTCCTCTTGGAGCTCTATCTCCTCTATAAGCTCATCAGCTGGATAGCCTACGCCATCAAAAGAAAACGTGACAATAACTAAGCTATTTGGGAGGATACCTATGAAACTCAAAGACTTTATTTCAGACTTCTTCTTGACCATCATCTCGCCCTACCTTTTAGAGATTATCCTATTTCCCATAGCTCTCCTCGTTCTTTATGCTAAAAACCTCCTCTTACTTCTTCTTGTTCTGCTTCTTGCTGTCCTTTTATTCCTTTTCAAACGGCACAAAAACGACAAAGAACCTCGCTAGTTTATGCTAGCAAAAAAACCAAGCCACATGGCTTGGTTTTTAATATTAGTGTACTTCTTCGGCAACGATTTCTTCTGCGAGGGCTTCCTCAGCAGCTTCTTCTTCGTTAATTGCCAAAGGTTCGATATTGCGGTAGCGTGCCATACCAGTACCTGCTGGGATGGTTTTACCGATGATAACATTTTCTTTAAGACCAAGAAGGTGATCTTTCTTACCACGGATAGCCGCATCTGTAAGCACACGTGTGGTTTCTTGGAAGGATGCAGCAGACAAGAAGGAGGTAGTCTCAAGTGAGGCTTTGGTGATACCCATGAGGACTGGACGAGCTGTCGCAGGGATACCTCCAGAGATGAGGATGTCTTTGTTAGCGTCTGTAAAGTCTGAAATGTCCATCAATGTACCTGGGAGAAGATCTGTATCTCCTGGATCCATGATACGGACTTTACGAAGCATTTGACGAACCATAACCTCAACGTGTTTGTCACCGATTTCTACCCCTTGGCTACGGTAAACTTTTTGCACCTCAGCAAGGAGGTAAGTCTCAACAGACAAGGTATCACGCACTTCAAGGAGGTGCTTAGGTTGGATAGATCCTTCTGTAAGCGCTGCACCACGGTGTACCATGTCACCCACTTCAACTTTCATCCGAGCGGTAAATGGCACCACGTACTCACCTTCGCCCGTTTGACCTTTGACGTAGACTTTCTTGGTACGTGTTGCTGCGTCTTCTTCGATAGCAGTGACTTCCCCTTTAACCTCAGTGATGACCGCTTCCCCTTTAGGGTTACGGGCTTCAAAGATTTCTTGGATACGAGGAAGACCTTGAGTGATGTCGGTGTTAGACGCCACACCACCCGTGTGGAAGGTACGCATGGTAAGCTGTGTACCAGGCTCACCGATAGATTGGGCAGCGACAGTACCAACTGCTTCACCAACTTCAACGGCGTCACCAGTTGCAAGGTTGATACCGTAGCAGTGACGGCAGACACCATGACGTGTATTACATGTAAAGACTGAGCGGATAGTCACTTCCTCAACACCAGCAGCCACAATCTTCGCTGCCAAGTCCTCTGTAATCAAGGTATCTGGACCGACGATAACCTCACCAGTCTCAGGGTGTTTAACAGTTTTCTTGGTGTAGCGACCATTGAGACGCTCTTCAAGAGTCTCAGTGACTTCCTTACCATCTGTAATGGCAGTGATGGTAAGACCACGGTCAGTACCACAGTCATCTTCACGAATGATAACATCCTGTGCCACGTCAACCAAACGACGTGTTAAGTAACCAGAGTCGGCAGTCTTAAGGGCGGTATCGGTCATACCCTTACGCGCACCGTGAGTTGAGAAGAACATTTCCAAAACAGACAGACCTTCACGGAAGTTAGACAAGATAGGAAGTTCCATGATACGACCGTTTGGCGCTGCCATCAGACCACGCATACCCGCAAGCTGTGAGAAGTTGGAGATGTTACCACGAGCTCCTGAGTCCATCATCATAACGATTGGGTTCTTAGGATCTTGTGTTTCAATCAATCGTGCTTCCAACTCTTCTTTGGCTTCACGCCAAGTAGTTGTAACCGCCACATAACGGTCATCATCGGTCATCAAACCACGACGGAAGGCTTTGTTGATTTGCTCAACCTTGCTGTGGGCTGCGTCTATGATTTCTTGCTTGTTGTCAATAACTGGGATGTCAGCGATACCCACAGTCAAACCAGCAAGTGTTGAGTGGTAGTAACCTAGGTCTTTCAAGCGGTCAAGAAAGGCTGACGTTTCTGTCGTACGGAAACGTTTGAAGGTTTCAGCGATGATGTTTCCAAGATTTTTCTTCTTAAATGGAATGTTAATCTCTAAGTTGTCAATCACCGTTTGAATATCTTGACCTGGCTCTAGGAAGTACTTGTCTGGTGTCTTTTCAGTGAGGTTGCTGTTAGTTGGCTCGATGAGGTAAGGTAGGTCATCAGGCATAATGTCGTTAAAGAGGATTTTACCGACAGTTGTCACAATGATTTTGTGCTGTTGCTCTGGTGTCCAAGGTTTGTTTGGCATAGAGTCAACGGCAATTCCGACACGTGTGTGCAAGTGGACATAGCCATTGCGGTAAGCCATAACAGCTTCGTCACGGTCTTTAAAGACCATACCTTCACCCTCACGACCAGCGTCCTCCATA
The DNA here is from genome assembly GCF_900459405.1 of Streptococcus hyointestinalis. Classification (NCBI taxonomy): domain Bacteria; kingdom Bacillati; phylum Bacillota; class Bacilli; order Lactobacillales; family Streptococcaceae; genus Streptococcus; species Streptococcus hyointestinalis. Next base: position 139,029 of record NZ_UHFN01000007.1, on the reverse strand, counting down.
GTGAGATAGTAGTTACCAAGTACCATGTCCTGAGATGGAGTAACAACTGGTTTACCATCTTTAGGGTTGAGGATGTGCTCAGCAGCGAGCATGAGAAGACGTGCTTCTGCTTGGGCTTCTTCAGAGAGAGGCACGTGAATCGCCATTTGGTCACCGTCAAAGTCGGCATTGTAGGCTTCACAAACCAGTGGGTGAAGACGAAGCGCCTTACCATCGATAAGCACAGGCTCAAAGGCTTGGATACCGAGACGGTGGAGGGTAGGTGCGCGGTTAAGCAGCACTGGGTGTTCCTTGATGACTTCCTCTAGGATGTCCCAGATACGCTCATCTCCACGCTCAACCATGCGCTTAGCAGCTTTAACATTTCCAGCTAGGCCGTTAGCTACGATTTCACGCATAACAAATGGTTTGAAAAGCTCAATCGCCATCTCACGTGGCACACCACATTGGTACATCTTAAGTGTTGGACCAACGGCGATAACGGAACGTCCTGAGAAGTCAACACGTTTACCGAGCAGGTTTTGACGGAAGCGCCCTTGTTTCCCTTTTAGCATGTGGCTAAGAGATTTGAGCGGACGGCTACCTGGTCCTGTGATAGGACGACCACGACGACCATTGTCAATCAACGCATCCACCGCTTCTTGTAGCATACGTTTTTCATTTTGGACGATGATACCTGGCGCATGCAATTCTAACAGACGAGCCAAACGGTTGTTACGGTTGATAACACGACGATAGAGGTCGTTTAAGTCGGAAGCCGCAAAGCGTCCACCGTCAAGCTGTACCATAGGACGAAGATCTGGTGGAATAACTGGCAAGATGTTGAGTACCATCCATTCTGGCTTGTTGCCAGATTTTTTGAAGGCATCTAAAACATCCAAGCGGCGAACAGCTTTGACACGTTTTTGACCAGTCGCTGTTTTGAGCTCTTCCTTGAGCTCAGCGATTTCAGCGTCCAAGTCAACACGTTTTAAGAGGTCTTGGATAGCTTCAGCACCCATCTTGGCTACAAAAGAGCCATAGCCGTACTCTTGTAATTTTTCACGGTACTCACGCTCAGTAAGGAGGGACTTAGGCTCAAGTGGTGTGTCTTTAGGGTCAATCACCACGTAAGCGGCAAAGTAGATGACCTCTTCAAGGGCACGTGGGCTCATATCAAGGGTCAAGCCCATACGGCTTGGAATCCCTTTGAAGTACCAGATGTGTGATACTGGCGCTTTTAGCTCGATATGCCCCATGCGTTCACGACGCACCTTGGCACGTGTAACCTCAACACCACAGCGGTCACAGATAATCCCTTTGTAGCGGATACGTTTGTATTTACCACACGCACATTCCCAGTCTTTTGTAGGACCAAAGATGACTTCGTCAAAGAGTCCTTCACGCTCTGGTTTTAGCGTACGGTAGTTGATTGTTTCAGGTTTTTTAACTTCACCGTAAGACCATGAACGGACCTTACTTGGTGAGGCTAATGTGATTTGCATACTTTTAAAACGATTTACGTCAACCACTAGTTTTACCTTTCTGTCAATTTATCTCAAATCTAGCTAAAAACTTAGCTAGTTTTAGTCATTAGTCATTTGTTGCAGGTGCTTCTTCTTGATTTTCAGCTTCTGCTTTTGCCTTTGCTTCTTGCTCTTTTCTTGCTTTTTCAAGCTCATCAACGTGCATGACGTCATCGTCTTCGCCCTCATCAAGGTCACGAAGTTCGACTTCATTGTCATCCTCGTCAAGAACACGCATGTCAAGACCAAGTGATTGCAATTCTTTGACAAGCACTCGGAAGGACTCAGGCACACCTGGTTTTGGAATTGGTTTGCCTTTTGTGATGGCTTCATAGGCTTTTAGACGTCCAGCAACGTCATCTGACTTGTAAGTCAAGATTTCTTGAAGGACATTTGACGCACCGTAGGCTTCAAGCGCCCAAACCTCCATCTCACCGAAACGTTGTCCACCAAACTGGGCTTTACCACCAAGCGGTTGTTGGGTAACGAGTGAGTAAGGTCCGACTGAACGCGCGTGCAATTTATCATCAACCATGTGGTGAAGCTTGATCATGTACATGACACCAACAGACACACGGTTATCAAATGGCTCACCAGTACGTCCATCGTAAAGGACAGTCTTAGCGTCGCTATCCATACCAGCTTCACGAACAGTATCCCAGAGGTCTTCTGAGCTTGCTCCGTCAAAGACTGGTGTTGCGATATGAATGCCAAGGTTACGAGCTGCCATACCAAGGTGAAGCTCCATAACTTGTCCGATATTCATACGAGATGGCACCCCAAGTGGGTTCAACATGATGTCAACTGGTGTTCCGTCTGGAAGATATGGCATGTCCTCAACAGGAACGATACGAGAGACAACCCCTTTATTTCCGTGGCGTCCCGCCATCTTATCTCCGACTTTAATCTTACGTTTTTGAGCGATGTAGACACGCACCAGCATGTTGACACCAGATTGCAGTTCATCACCGTTTGCACGTGTAAAGATCTTCACGTCACGAACGACACCGTCACCACCGTGTGGTACACGTAGAGATGTGTCACGGACTTCACGAGACTTGTCACCAAAGATAGCATGAAGGAGACGTTCTTCAGCTGAGAGGTCTTTTTCACCCTTAGGAGTGACTTTACCAACGAGGATGTCACCTTCTTTAACCTCAGCACCGATACGGATAATACCCATCTCGTCAAGCTCTTTGAGGGCTTCCTCACCGACGTTAGGGATTTCACGGGTGATTTCTTCAGGGCCAAGCTTTGTATCACGTGTTTCAGACTCAAACTCTTCAAGGTGGACAGAGGTGTAAACGTCCTCTTTAACCAAGCGCTCACTCATGATGACCGCATCCTCAAAGTTATACCCTTCCCATGTCATGTAGGCAACGATAGGGTTTTGTCCAAGCGCCATTTCACCACGCTCCATAGAAGGTCCGTCTGCGATGAAATCACCTTTTTCAACCAAGTCGCCAACCTTGACAAGTGTGCGTTGGTTGTAGGCAGTACCAGAGTTTGAACGACGGAATTTTGTGATGTGGTAAACATCAAGGCTACCGTCCTCACGGCGTACTTCAACCTTTTCAGCGTCTGAGAAGACGACACGTCCGTCGTGTTTAGCAATAACTGCCGCACCAGAGTCGTGGGCTGCTTGATATTCCATACCTGTTCCGACATAAGGCGCATGCGGGTCAATCAATGGCACAGCCTGACGTTGCATGTTGGCACCCATGAGGGCACGGTTGGAGTCATCGTTTTCAAGGAAAGGAATACATGCTGTCGCCACCGCAACTACCTGCTTAGGTGATACGTCCACATAGTCAACGATACTTGCTGGGAACTCTTGGTTGTTACCTTGGTGACGTCCCATGACGATTTCTTCAGCAAATGTTCCGTCTGGATTGAGCTTAGAGTTGGCTTGGGCAACTGTGTACTCGTCTTCTTCGTCCGCTGTCAACCATTCGACTTCATTGGTCACGACACCTGTTTTTCTGTCAACCTTGCGGTATGGTGTTTGGATGAAACCGTATTTGTTGAGGTGACCATAGCTTGACAAGTTGTTAATCAAACCGATGTTAGGTCCTTCAGGCGTTTCAATCGGACACATACGACCGTAGTGTGTGTAGTGCACGTCACGCACTTCATATCCCGCACGGTCACGAGTCAAACCACCAGGTCCTAAGGCTGATAGACGGCGTTTGTGAGAAAGCTCAGAGAGCGGGTTGTGTTGGTCCATGAACTGTGACAATTGAGAAGAACCAAAGAACTCTTTGACGGCAGCTGTCACAGGACGGATGTTGATGATTTGTTGTGGTGTGAGGACTTCATTGTCCTGAACGCTCATGCGCTCACGCACGTTACGCTCCATACGAGCAAGACCGATACGGAATTGGTTGGCAAGAAGCTCACCGACCGCACGGATACGACGGTTCCCGAGGTGGTCAATATCATCGACCTTACCGATACCTTCTGAAAGATTGAGGAAGTAGCTCATCTCAGCAAGGATATCAGCTGGTGTCAAGGCACGTGTCTTGTCATCTGGGTTAGCATTACCAACGATAGTCACGACACGGTCTGGATCTGTCGGTGCAACGACCTTGAATTTTTGTAAAATCACAGGCTCAGTCACAACAGCATAGTCATTTGGTGTGTAGACAAACTTGTTGAGGTCGCCGTCGATGTAGTCTGCGATAGAGTCGATGACATCACGTGTCATGACAGTACCAGCTTCAACTAAGATTTCACCAGTTTCAGGGTCAACCAAGTTTTCAGCGATAGTTTGGTTCAAAAGACGGGTCTTGAGGTTGAGTTTTTTGTTAATCTTGTAGCGACCAACAGCTGCCAAGTCATAGCGACGTGGGTCAAAGAAGCGAGCTGTCAAGAGACTACGTGAGCTGTCCGCTGTCTTTGGCTCACCTGGACGCAAGCGCTCGTAAATTTCCTTGAGGGCTTCGTCTGTACGTGAGTCTGCTGGGTTTTTGTGGATGTCTTTTTCGATGGTGTTGCGCACAAGCTCGCTATCGCCAAAGATATCCATGATTTCATCGTCACCAGAGAATCCAAGCGCACGCACAAGCGTTGTAAATGGAATCTTACGTGTACGGTCGATCCTTGTATAACCGATGTCTTTTGAGTCGGTTTCAAGCTCTAGCCAAGCCCCACGGTTAGGGATAACGGTTGAGCCGTAGCCGACCTTACCATTTTTGTCAACTTTATCGTTAAAGTAGACACCTGGAGAGCGCACAAGCTGACTAACGATGATACGTTCACCACCATTGATGATGAAAGTTCCCATTTCTGTCATGAGAGGGAAGTCACCAAAGAACACTTCTTGTGTCTTGATTTCACCAGTTTCTTTGTTGACCAAGCGGAAGGTCACAAAGATAGGTGCAGAGTAAGAAGCGTCATGGATACGAGCTTCTTCTAGGGTATATTTTGGCTCTTTGAACTCATACCCTACAAATTCAAGCTCCATAGTATCTGTAAAGTTTGAGATTGGGAGCACGTCTTCAAAGACTTCTTTTAGCCCATTTTCCAAAAAGTCTTTAAACGAATCTGTCTGAATTTCAATCAAATTAGGTAAATCAAGAACCTCTTTGATTCTTGAAAAACTACGACGTGTACGGTGTTTACCGTATTGAACTTCATGTCCTGCCAAGATTTTACTCCTTTTATTAAGATGAGAGGCATGTAGCCTTGAGGGTGAACTAACTTCCTAAGTAAGCTGCTAGCTTACTCAAGTAGCGTGATGCTCTTTCACATCACCCGGTCGTCTGAGCCATTTTAGATAAAGAAATGTGAATTGTCAGAACCTTTAAATATAGGTTACACTTGTCTTTTTTACTAAAAATAGGCACAAAAAGAGCAGCTAAACCCGACTTAAAAGTTTGATTTAACTGCTGTAAGCCCTCTTGGACAATATTTCAAGAAAGCAGACGACAAATAATTTATACTATTATATCTTATTTCGTCAAAGATTGCAAGTTATTTTTTCAAAATACTTGCCCATGCTTTTTGGTAGTCACTGTCTGTACCACCGATGGCAAATTTATAGGTTGTTTTGCCTGGACCTGTTTTTGCCCAGTAGCTGGTGGTCATGTCGCCTGTGACATTCACGTCTTTGCCGTCAACTGAGACTGTTGCAGGTAGTAGACCCGTTGATTTGAGGACATTTGCCTTAATCACGCTCGAGTCAAGACTGAACTTAGAAGAGCCAAAGACCGAGCTATCTGCTTGGTTGATGGCATTGACCAGATTTGCCATGTACTGTGAGTTCTTGGAGTAGCCGGTGGTGTTGGCAAGCGAGCTGTTGTCATCGTGACCAATCCAGCCACCCAGAGTCACGTTTGGTGTTGCTAGCATGAGCCAACCGTCTGAGTAGTTGTTGGTTGTCCCTGTTTTTCCGATCCAGTCGGCATTAGCTAGTCCAGCGTTTAGCGATTGCAAGTCTTTCTTGAAAGTCGTGGTCAAGCCTGACTCGATAGGACCTCGCAAGAGACTCTGCATGATAGTCGCTGTCGCTTTTGAGAAGACCTGTGTCGCCTTGGACTCGTGCTTGTAGATGACCTCGCCAGTGCTATCTGTGATGGAGTCAATCATGTATTTTTCCTGATAAGCACCGTTATTGGCTAACATCTGATAGAGGTTGGTCTGGTCGGCAACAGATACCTCAACCCCACCACCAAGTGGGAGACTCTCGATATTGTAGTTGTCAATGGTGTAGTTCATCTTGTCCATGTAGCCCTTGACATCAACATTCTTGCTAAGGAGCAGTTGATTAGTCCAGTAGGCTGGGATGTTCCAAGACTTGTTAAGCGCTTCTTGCAGATCCATCATGCCTGTCCCTTCCTCGGTGTCGTGCATGATTTTCTGACCATTTGAGAAGGTGGTTGGGTAGTTTGAGAGGATACTGGCACTTCCCATGAGCCCTTGGTCAATGGCGATACCATAAGGAATAATCGGCTTGATACTTGAGCCTGTCGAGCGCTTGGTGTCAAAGGCATGGTTGTTTTGGTTGGTGCTGTAATCACGCCCACCGATAAAACCTAAAATAGCCCCGGTCTTGTTGTCCATGAGGACATTTCCCATCTGAACGGTACCTGTACCATCATCAAGGAGGCTACCATACTGGGCAGCGGCATTTTGCATGGCAGTATAGATGTTTTGGTTGATAGTGGTTTTAATGGTGTAGCCACCTTGTTGCAACTCTTCGAGTGCGCGCTCTTGGTAGGCTTGCTTAGTGGCGTCGTTTTTCAGATCCTGCTCAGACACACCGTCACGCTTGATGAGGTAGTCATACATGACCTGCTGGGCTTCGCTCATCACGGTGTAGTAGAGATAATCATGTGTATTTGCCTGCTGGGTTTCAGGAGCGATAAAGTCTTGCTTGATATCATAGGCTTTATAAGTTTCGTACTCGCTCTTTGTCAGACTACCTGTGCGGTACATGTTGTAGAGCACATCCTGCTGGCGATTGATACCGTATTGGAGGTTCTCGTCTGACTTGAGCTGGGCATTAGCGGTGTAAGGTGAGTAGACGATAGGACTTTGCGGAAGCCCTGCGATATAGGCTGCCTGTGGGATAGTCAAATCTTTGGCACTCACCCCGAAAATCCCCTGCGCTGCTTCCTCGACACCTGCGATATTTTGCCCTTTGTTATTGCGCCCAAAAGGAGAAACATTGAGATAAGCCGTTAAAATCTCATCCTTACTCATGTAGCGCTCAAGCGCTAGCGCATAGATAATCTCACGAGACTTGCGCTTAAAGGACGGGTCGTCTCCTAAGACCTGCTGTTTGAGCAGCTGCTGGGTGAGGGTCGAGCCACCACTCGACTCCCCAAGTCCCAAGATAGACCCAACTGCCGCACGAAAAACAGCCTTTGGCACCACACCATGGTGGGTCTCAAAGTTGTCATCCTCTGTCGCAATGATGGCTTTTTTGATATTATCTGAAATGGCACTGCTCTCAACAGGCGTGCGCAGCAAATCCGAGTCAATATCAGCAATCAGCGCTTGATTGGAGTAGGTCATCTGTGACACCTGCGACACAGAAGTCACCTCCTTGACCAAGGTCGCCTTATCAGGCACCTTGACACTGTCAATCTGGCTGGCTAAATAACCCAGCGCCATACCGCCACCTAGCATGCCCAAAAGCAGGATGATGATGATATAAGCAAAATCAGACAATAACTTTAGGGTCCTTAGAAAAACAGCCCCAATCTCGCTAAAAGGCATAGGCTGATTGGTGTTTTTCGGACGTTTCTTTTGATTTCTTGGTTTTTTAAACATGAAAATACCTCAATCCCATTATATCAAATTTAATAGGGCTTGCATATCCCAAAGAATTTTGATATAGTTGGCTTGATATACTAACATAGGAGAAGATTATGACCATTTTAGAAGAACTCAAAGAACGTGGGCTTGTCTTTCAGACAACGGATGAAAAAGCGCTCGAGGACGCTTTAGAAAACGGACAAGTCTCCTACTATACTGGTTATGACCCAACGGCTGATAGCTTGCACCTTGGGCATTTGGTTGCCATTTTGACGTCACGCCGCTTGCAGTTGGCTGGACACAAACCTTACGCCCTCGTGGGTGGTGCGACAGGACTCATCGGTGACCCATCCTTTAAGGACGCCGAGCGTAGCCTACAAACCAAAGAAACCGTTGACGGCTGGGTGACAAAAATCCAAGGGCAACTCTCTCGCTTCCTTGATTTTGAAAATGGCGACAACAAGGCTGTCATGGTCAATAACTACGACTGGTTTAGCGACGTAAGCTTCATTGACTTCTTGCGTGATGTCGGCAAATACTTCACTATCAACTACATGATGAGTAAAGAGTCTGTCAAAAAACGTATCGAGACAGGGATTTCTTACACCGAGTTTGCTTACCAAATCATGCAAGGTTATGACTTCTACGAACTCAACGACAAGTATAATGTCACTCTTCAAATCGGAGGAAGTGACCAATGGGGCAACATGACAGCTGGGACTGAGCTTCTTCGCCGTAAGGCAGATAAGACTGGTCACGTCATGACAGTGCCACTCATCACCGACTCAACAGGTAAAAAGTTTGGTAAGTCTGAGGGGAACGCCGTCTGGCTTGACGCAAGCAAAACCAGCCCTTACGAAATGTATCAATTCTGGCTCAATGTCATGGACGAAGACGCTGTTCGCTTCTTGAAAATCTTTACTTTCCTCTCTCTCGAGGAAATCGAAGACATCCGTGTGCAGTTTGAGCAAGAACCACACAAACGCCTAGCGCAAAAAACACTAGCTCGTGAGGTCGTGACCCTTGTCCACGGTGAAAAAGCCTACCAAGAAGCCCTCAACATCACAGAGCAACTCTTTGCCGGCAACATCAAAGGACTCTCTGTCGCAGAACTCAAGCAAGGACTCCGTGGCGTGCCAAACTACGCTGTCAAGGCTGAGGATAGTCTTAACATCGTTGACCTCCTTGTCACTGCTGGCGTGGTCAACTCTAAACGCCAAGCCCGTGAGGATGTCCAAAACGGCGCTATCTACCTCAATGGTGAGCGTATCCAAGACACAGGCTACACTCTCACTGACGCCGACAAACTCGAAGGTGAGCTAACCGTTATCCGTCGTGGTAAGAAAAAATACTTCGTTCTGACTTATTAAGCAAAAATCGAAAATCACACTGACATCAGTGTGATTTTTCCTCTTGCTTTTTTCAAGCACAAAGAGAGAAGGCACCGCAAAGCGATGCCCTCTCAGGAGATTTTGAAAAAGAAAAAGTTTTAGGATGGTTATAGTATAGCTAGACTTCCTTAAACGAAACTTAAAAAGAACTATATTTTTAGTTTATGTGATTGTTTGACAGCTCTTTATTGCCTCAATCACGTTTACCCACGCTTTATCTTGTCCATAGCCTTCCCTTTTGCTAATTCGTCAACTAGCTTGTCTAGTTGGCGGATTTTTTTCATCAAAGGGTCTTTGACACTCTGCACCTTTACTCCACAAATCACTCCTGTAATCAAGTCTGCTTTTGGGTTGTAAGTTGGTGCTTGCTCAAAAAAATAACGCATTGTGAGCTGACTATCACACATAAGGGCTATCTCCTCCTCACTATAGCCTGTCAGCCAAGTTATCACTTCATCAAGCTCTTCTCTTGTGCGCTGTTTACGCTCCACTTTATTGACATAAGCCATACGAGCAAAGGTCATCTCAAAAATCTTCATAGATTACCTCCTAGTTTTATTGTACTCTTTTCAGTCTCTAAAATCAGATAGAGAGCTGTTTTCTTCCAGATAGTAAACCTCTACTTTATCAGAATGAAAGGTCTTTGCGTAAATGCACTGAACAGGAACGCCTGTTGGAAAGCTCTTCTGTCTCTTTAAGTCTAATAATGACTGTGGAACAATTTTTAAACTAGTATCTTTCAAAGTGAGCGCTAAAATTTGCTTTTTCGTTCGCAGAGCATAGTCAAATTCCAGATATAGATAACGTCCTGCCTGTGTTAGATAAACGTGGCTACCAATCAATTCATCAATGGAGGCTAGAACTTGTAATTTTTGAAAAGTGGTTCCGTCTCGTTTAATCATCATATCCTCAAGTACTAAATGGTGATTTAGGCAATCATCAAAAAAGCTGGCTGCTCCTTTTTCATACTTAACCCCACATAAATGCATGAAATTTGTCGCTGAAAAATAGATGGCAATAGTCTCTAACTCAGTACCATAATAAACCACTCTGTTTCTAAAATAAGTCTCAAAAAAGTGAGCTGCTCTATTCATGATGGCTAGATAACGCTTTAGGGCTACACTTTCTTTTATACTAGGTTTCTTGTAATCTTTTCGTCCTTTTACCATTGTCTCTCCATATGCAATAAAATAAGCGACTTACCAGTGGGTAAATCGCTTAACAAGGTCGGTTTATTCTGGTGTCTGCCACCGCTTGGCACTTGTGTCCAAGATTGCTATCAGGTTTTCTTCTGGTGCCTGCCACCGCCTGACTCTTAGGTTCAGGATGATTATCAGATTGACCACGAGCCGACCACTCATCTACAGTCTGATTATATCACATCTTGTCAGATTTTTCAAGACTGTGACATCAGCTCATCTCCTTGACATGGGTCTCAATAAAATCGATTTCTTCTTGTGAGAGGGCGTATTTGCGGTAGAGCTGGGCGTCAATCTCAGCCACCGACTGTGTCCAGTCAATGTCCGAGCTTGACGTGAAGTTTTGGAGGGGAATAAATTGATAAGTTGTTCTAGCAGCATCCTGACTTGATTTAGCTAGGCTATGTAAAAATCTTGAAAACTTAGTTTTTAAATAATTTGATAAATTATTTGCTGACTTTTTATCTAAATCCAAATCAGCTCCAATTACAATATAAGTCTCTGTACAAATTGTTCCTGGCTCCCCGATAATTGTATTGAAATTATCATCATTCAACTCTGTCCCTATATTGTTAGCTCTTGCTGTAAATACTTTCCATGTATCAATCCACTCTGTTTTATTTTTAATCTCGCTACGCTCGACAAAGCCAACCGCCCCCTTACCGTAACACACAATGGGTTCAGTCAAACCTGTGTCGTCAGCATGAAACCTTTTATCTTTGATAAAGAAGCCGCGGAAGCCGTACGGCTTCAGCGGCGACGCGATATCAGAGATTTTCCCTTCATGCAACCGTTCGCCAGAATAAGTATTTACTTTTTCAAGAATACTTAGTGCATCGTATTCTCGAATAAAAATATCTAAATCTTTTATTTTTAAAGGTCGTTTTATATCTTTTTTTATTTGTCCATTTTCGTATGTGACTACTCTCGTTAAATCCTTTGTATTGTCATAGGATTTATCCCAATTGATGACACAAACCCCACCTCTGATGTTAGTGTTTGGAAAAACATCACTTGGATTCAAAAAATCATGTAATTCTTTCAGATGAGGGTCGGTTAACATAGTCATTCTAAATTGTTCTAATCCTTTACCTCCAATGTACCAACGACTTGGCATAATCAAAGTAATAATATTTGGATTTAAACTTTTAGCACATTCCACAAATTTATTATAAATAGGGCTCGCACTTGCCTGAGCTCCACCGTCACTTTCTTGATACGGTGGATTGCCTACAACGACGTCAAATTTCACGTTTCCAAATGCCTCCTTGATTTTTTCTTGTCCTTTTTGTGTGTCTTGTTTGATGAGGTTTGAGAAGTCCTCGATGTAGTGCACATTGGTCTCAAGAGGTTTGTAGCCTGCTAGGGTGCGCTCGGTGATAGTCTTTGCCATTGGCGTTTTAGCGATGGCGTAGACATTTTCTCTCAGGATATCTTGATAGACCTTGTCTGCCTCAAAGTGGGGGTCGGTATTTGCCTCTACCTTTTGGTAGTAGAGACTGAGGGCTACATGTAGCGGATAGAGTCCGGTCTTGGCATTGATGTCTAGGATTTTAGCGTCCTTGCGGTAGACCGTATCTGTCTCTGGCTGTTCCACCCAGTGGAGGTTGCTGATGGCGTTAGTGGTTGTCCTGCTAAAGCTATCATCGTAGAAGTTGAGTCCACCTAGGGTCTTGACCAACTGCATATTGACCACTCGCCAAGGGGTCAGGACGGTTTCCTTGTCTGGGTTCTTAAAGGTCGCAAAGAGCTCAGCGATACGCTCGGCACGCGTCAGTACGTCTAGCTTGTCATAGGACTTGGCTTTGTTTCGGATGATACGCCCCGCCTCGATAAAGACCTGAGGGTCATAGTATTTCTGGATTTCTCTAAACATACCCTTGGTGAAGCCCTTTGGCATGAACTCTTGCCAAGACTTCTCATCCACATGATTGATAAAGTCCTTGATGGTGATGTCCTGATTGAGGTCAACGCTCATACCGTAAATCATCATGGGGATACGGATAGACACCCCACGCAAAATAGAGATAAGGGCTTTACGGTCTTTTTGCGCCTGCTTGATTTTTTCGATGGCTTCCTTTTCCTCTGGAGTGCGCTCTCTAGCTGGTTTCTTCTTGGCACGCTCGCCACGGTCGTACTCTTCGTCGGTCAAGTCGTTTTCATTGACGACGATTTTTTGTTTTCCTTGCTTGCCAGTAGTACCTACGATACCTTTGAGGTTGTTAAAGGTAGCGACAGCATCAGCGTCTAGCATGAGGAGGTTGTCATTATAGAGACTGTCGTCCTCAAAGCCTGAGCGGACGGCTTTTTCAGCGTAGACTTTTTTGAGCTGCACCAGCATTTTGTCCACATCATAGGTCTGCATGCCGTTATCCGTGCTTGAGAGGATGGGCATGAAGTTGAGGAGACTCGTCATAGCGTCTTTTTGCTGCTGGGTGTTTTTCTTGCCGACGCCAGAGTTGATTTGCGCACTTTCAGCCATGACGGTCAACGCTCTATCGGGTGCAAAGTCAAAGACAAAGCACTCTTTTTTCATACCCAGCTTTTCATGAGAAAATGGCGTCTGCGCTCGAAAGGCAGCCTGCAGGTAGTTCATGGCGCTGTTGGTATTTGAGAGAAAGAGCACAGCTGTCCACTCAGGCACATTGACACCTGTGGTCAGCTTACGCACGGTCAGTGTGATGGTCTTGGTCTCACTCGGGTCAGAACCAATCGCCTGTCTCACCTTGTCAAGGTCATCTTGACTTGCGATACCATTGTCGCTAGATGTACCACGCACGACATTGACAATCTTGTACTCCTTGCCAAAGATAGGGTGCTTTTTGAGCAAGTCCTCAAAGGCATTGGCTTCCTTGACACCTGGTAAGAGCCAGAGAGTATGGCGCAATTGCTCGCGATAGTGCTTAGTTGAGAAGGGATACTGAGTCTTGTCATCATAGTTGGTGATATTGTCAAGGAACTTTCGCACGTCAGCCTCATAGACCAGCAGACCCTTGTCATCCACACGGAAAAACTCACGGAAGTTAAAGGACTTGCTCTCGTCTGCGAACTTTGCCTTATCCTTCATCTCAAAGGTAAACATGTTGACCTCTGGTAGTTTTTCATAAGGGTTTGGCTCGTCAGGATGAGCAAGCTTCCACTCTAGCTTGGCTCTTTGCTCCATGACATAGTCCCAAGTATAGACCTGCTCGTCCTCGTACTGGTCAAGGAGATTAAAGGGCGTGCCTGACAGCTCTAAGAGCTTGGTCTTGTCCTTGATGACATGATTGAAAATGATTGAGCTGAGCTCTGTCTGTGTCCCCTCGTGCGCCTCGTCAATAATGACCAAGTCCCAATCCACATCCGAAAACTTGTCCAGATTGACCTGACCTTGTCCATAGCGGAGCTTTTGGATGGAGGCAAAGTAGACAAAGGGCTTATCCCCTTTTTTGAGATTTTCAATAGTCTCACCCTTGCTGTCTGAGCCGTAAAGATAGCCTGCCTTTGTCATTTGCATCTTGTCAAAGTCCTCTGCCCAAGAATCCTTAACAACAGGGCGGTGTGTGAGGATAAGAACCTTTTGAAAAGCTTCATCCTTGACTAACTGCAGGGCTGTCAAGGTTTTACCAAAGCGCATTTTGGCATTCCAGAGCATGCGGTCTTTTTTCTTAAAGACTTTCTTAGTCTGTGTAACAGCAGCTTTCTGCTCAGGACGCAATACGATAGCTGGCTCTTTTTGAGTGGGGATTTCCGCCATGATAGATGAGCGTCCCTCTTTGACCGCTTGAATGGCTTTCTTAGCCGTCTCAAGGTCACACTCAAACCACTCTGTTCCTTCTAATTTGTCGGCACGCTTGACACCTGAGCGAAGAAGCACACGGTGTACATCCTTATCATGAAACCATGTTTTATTTGCCTTGACGTAGGCAAGCTCCACCCAGCCAAGATTAAAAGCCAAGCCAGATGTGTGCATGTATTGCTTGATACGCTTAGGCGCTTCCTGTCTCAAAAAGCCGCTGTTAGCTGTCCAGTCCGCCTCCAAATCATCCTCTGGGATAGTCCCCTCACCGATCTTTTGCTTACCTTCATAGCGAGGCAAATCGCCGTCACTTGTATCTGCCTCTTGGATATAGATAAACTTACGCTCGGCTGCTTGATAGCGTGCTTGAGCTTCTGGCTCTAAAAACTGCAGATACTCGACCTGTGCCTCTTCAAAAGTATAGGTTTTCATAAACCAGACTAGGATATAGAAAACCTGCTTGAGCGTTTTGAGGGCATTTTCCTGTGTGGCTTCAGCTGAGTTGAGGTTATGTACAGCGTTATTTCCCTTACCTTTGATGTCATAAAAGGCATTGACCACCGCTTTTTTGTCAATTTTATCCTTGATGACCTCTAGTACTTGGTGAAAGGTCATGCGTGGCGTCACATCAACAAACTCTTGGTCAGCGACCAACAGTGCACAGTGTTCAGCTAGTTTTCTCGCCTTAAATAGCGTCGTCTCATAGTCCTTGTCTGCATAGCTTTTTTCAGCTGTATTTGCCGTCTGGAAAAGCTCGGCTGTCAAGTCATCTACTTTTAAAAACTCAAAATTGGTTATCATTTTCATCTCTCCTATCCTAATTGATACACTTTTTTGATGTCGATACTCTCAGGCTCATCTAGCACCTCATCCTCAAAAAAGTCCGCAAACAAATCTAGCTGCCCTTCAACAACACCCGCTTCTGTCACCGATTCGCCAAAGAGCTCTGCAAAAGCAAAAGGCTTTTTCATGACATGACTAGGAGCATTGGGTACAGACTGCCATTCATTAAACATTATAAGCTCATCCGTATCAGGGTGACGCTTGGTCAGGGTATTACCCCTGATGATATTTTTATGGATGAGGTAGTGAGCAGACTTGTAGATATCAGACTTGCTGGTCAAGTGCTCCAAAAAAGCCGCCTCATACCAATCCAGATAGTAGAGAAAGAGCCTAGAGCGTGCCACTTCTAGGTTATCAGCTAGATACTCGATACCATAGATAGAAGACAGTGCCCAAAGGGACTTGGTTTTCCAGTTTTTCTTATCGTAATTCGCCTGAACAGCTGCGAGTTTTCGCTCTAAAATCGCCTGTAAAAAGTTGCCATCACCCGCTGATGGCTCTAAAAATGTCGCATAGATGTCCTGACAAGCTTCCTTGACACCAGGCGTGTCTAACATCTGGTCCACCATCCAAGCTGGCGTAAAGACCTCGCCATGCTTTTGCACACGATCTTTTGATTTTATCAGTTCTTCCACTCATCTCTCCTCGTAAACGCTTTGATAGTACTTTCATTATACCAAACTTAGCTTTGAATACACAAAAAATAAGGGCAAGCCAAGGCTTGTCCTTACTTAGGAGATTTTATGAAAAAGTTTTAGGATGAATACAGTATAGCTTGACAGGCTTAAAAAAATCTAAAAATACAGATTTTAGACAAATAGCAAAAAAAAACACTCGACAGTATCGAGCGTTTGTAGGAGTTTATGAAAAAGAAAGTTTATTTAGGATTGACTATAGTATAGAGCGACTAACTTAATCAAACCTAAAATATTTCTTTAACAAAACTTAAAATCATTTTAATGTCTGAAATGTCTCACGCCAGTGAAAATCATGGTCAAACCATGCTTATCAGCTGCGTCAATAGATTCTTGGTCACGCACAGATCCACCTGGCTGGATGATAGCCTTGATACCGCTCGCTGCGATTTCTTCGATATTGTCCGCAAATGGGAAGAAAGCGTCAGAAGCTAGCGCCGCACCTTCTAAGCGGTCACGGGCTTGGTCAATGGCAATCTTGACAGACGCCACACGGTTGGTCTGACCAGGACCTACGCCTAGCACCATACGGTCGTTGGTGATAATGATACCGTTTGACTTAACGTACTTGATAGACTTCCAAGCAAACTCAAGGGCTGTGCGCTCTTGTTCTGTTGGCTGGCGCTTGGTCACGACTTGCCAGTCGGCTGGATTTTCAGCAATGACATCTTGGTTTTGCACCAAAAGCCCGCCTACGACACCTGTGTATTCTGGCTCGATTTCGCTTTCAGCCTGCTTGTCAAATGGCAACTGCAAGATACGCAAGTTTTTCTTTTTGTTGGTCAAAATGGCTAGCGCTTCATCTGTGTAGCTTGGTGCGATGATGATTTCAAGGAAAATGCTGTGCATTTTCTCAGCTGTCGCTGCGTCCACCTCACGGTTGAGCACGACAATCCCACCAAAGATAGAGACTGGGTCTGACTCATAGGCGTAGTCCCAAGCCGTCTCAATGTCATCTGCCTGACCGATACCACATGGATTCATGTGCTTGAGTGCCACAACCGTTGGCTTGTCCTTAAAGTCACGGATGATACGGATAGCAGCGTCAGCGTCACGGATGTTGTTAAAGGACAACTCTTTTCCGTTCAACTGCTTAGCAGATGAGATGGCATAGTCTGTTGGCAAGGCGGACTGGTAAAAATCAGCGTCCTGCTGAGGATTTTCCCCGTAGCGCATAGGCTGTTTGAGGTCGTAGGTGATGGTCAGCTTCTCAGGCTTTTCTTCGCCCACTTGCTTGGTGAAGTAGTCCGCAATGAGAGCGTCATAAGCTGCTGTGTGGCGGAAGACTTTAGCTGCCAAGCGTTTACGAGTGTCTAGCGTGGTTTCTCCTGCATTTTTCAACTCGTCTAGGACCACAGCGTAGTCCGTTGGGTCAACGACTACAGTCACGCTGGCATGGTTTTTAGCCGCTGAGCGGAGCATTGAAGGACCGCCGATATCGATATTTTCCACAGCGTCCGCATAGGTCACATCTGGCTTGAGAATGGTTTCCTTAAACGGATAAAGATTAACCACCACAAGGTCAATGAGGTCAATCTCGTGGCTCTTAGCTGCGTCCAAGTGGCTGTCAAGGTCACGACGAGCTAGCAAGCCTCCGTGAATCTTTGGATGAAGGGTCTTGACACGACCGTCCATCATCTCTGGAAAGCCCGTCACATCGTCAATAGCAATAGTCTCAACCCCTGCATTGTCAAGGGCTGTCTTAGTCCCACCTGTTGAGATAATGTCCCAACCAAGCGTACGCAATTCTTGCGCAAATGCGATAATGCCAGCTTTATCTGACACACTAATCAGTGCTTTTTTTGTCATGATGTCTCCTGTATGTAATCTAATAATCTGTCTATAAGCGAGCTTTACTTAGTCTCTTCTCTTTTTTCCAGCCATTTGTCAATGGGGTAGGCAATCGCTGAGCCCAAAACACCAACCAAACAGCCAACCCAGATACTAGAAAGCTGTGGAAAGAGAGCTGTCACGAGAAAAGCCACCAAGCCAAAACTCAGCATATAGACTAAAAGGTGTGAACTTCTCATCATTTTCTCCTATTTAGTTGACGAGGGAGAGCTCCTTGTAGATACGTTTTATCTGTAAAATGAACTTATCCGAATCTCTGCCCTGTGCTTGAATGTCTTTATGTGTTGCAGTTGACCATCGATAGATTTGCTCGATACTACCATAGGTTCTTTTGAACAATCTTGCATACTTGATACAGTTAGCCTTTGTTGCTGAATCGGACAAAATAATCTTTAATTCTTCGTCTGACCAAGGTTGTCGCAAATGGCTCGTATCAAAGTCTTCTGAATGCTCTTTTTGGTATTGGATAAAACTATTTTCTATAAAATCTATTTTTTCGCTAAATGATAATCCTTCAACATCTAAATCATAAAGCTCAAACAATTGCTTTTTAAAAGCTGATTTCTTCATTCTTGATGTCTCTTTACACCCAAACTCTCCAAAACCTCTGGGTAAAGGCGGTATTCCATGGCATGGATACGCTCTTCAAAGCTATCGATGGTGTCACCCTCTAAGCGTGGCACACGCTCTTGGCGAATGATTTGTCCGCTGTCAACGCCCGAGTCTACCCAGTGAATGGTCACACCGCTTTCTGCCACACCTGCTGCCCAAGCGTCCTCAATGCCGTGCGCACCGGGAAATTCTGGCAAGTAAGCTGGGTGGATGTTAATCATGCGCCCCTCGTACTTGGCAAGGAGGGTGCTGGCTACGATTTTCATGTAACCAGCCAGCACTACGAGGTCAATCTCGTGCTCTTCCAGCAAGTCCACGATAGCCGCTTCATAAGCAGCTTTGTTGTCAAACTCTTTGAGCTCAAAAGCATAGCTAGGCACACCGAGACTCTTGGCACGCTCAAGCACATAGGCATCACGGTGGTCTGAAAAGACAAAGGCAACTGGAAACTGCTCAGCGATGACTTGGAAGTTGGAGCCATTGCCCGAGGCAAATACTGCTATTCTTTTGGTCATTTGATGATTACACTCTTATCTTCTTTTTCCACGATACGTCCGACTTGGTAGACTTCTTCGTCTAGCAGGCTCTTGACCCTGTCGACATTTTCAGGAGAAACCGCCAAAATCATGCCCAGCCCCATGTTGAAGATTTCAAACATTTCCTCGTGCTTAATGTCGCCGTATTTTTCCAAGGCTTTGAAAATCGGAAGGACTGGAATCTTGTCCTCCTCAATCTCAGCTGCCAAATGGTCAGCAAACATACGAGGGACATTCTCCACGAAACCACCACCTGTGATGTGAGCGATACCGTTGACCAGATTTTCCTTAATCAGTGGCAAAAGGGCCTTAACGTAGATACGGGTCGGCTCAAGCAAGACATCCTTGAGCGCTCTTCCTTCAAGATCAGGAAGAACAGCGTCACCGTCAAAGTCTGCAAAGACACGACGCACTAGCGAGTAGCCGTTTGAGTGGATACCGCTTGAAGCGAGTCCTAAGAGAACATCGCCAGCTTTGACCTTGCTGCCGTCGATAATCTGGGATTTCTCCGCCACACCGACCGCAAAACCAGCTAAGTCGTAGTCGTCCTCACCGTACATACCAGGCATTTCAGCGGTCTCGCCACCGATAAGACCAGCACCAGCCTCCACACAGCCGTCCGCAACACCCTTGACTACTTGCTCAAGCTTAGCTGGTTCGTTCTTGCCCGTTGCGATGTAGTCGAGGAAGTAAAGCGGCTCTGCACCTGCTGCGACGATGTCATTGACACACATAGCCACACAGTCCTGACCGATGGTATCGTGCTTGTCGTACTGGATAGCCAGCATGAGCTTGGTGCCGACACCGTCTGTCCCAGAGATGAGAACAGGCTCCTTGACATCAAGCGCTGTCAAGTCAAACATCCCACCAAAGCCACCAAGTGCCCCCATGACACCCAGACGCTCGGTTTTTGCCACGTGCTTTTTGATACGCTCAACGACCTCATAGCCCGCTTCCACATCAACGCCTGACTGGGCATAAGCATTTTTAGACATAGTTTGTCTCCTTGTTTTTTTGTTTTTGGAAAATAGCAGAGCAGTGCATCTTGCTATTTCAGTAAAGTGCGTTTACAGATGTTTTTAGAGTTATCAAGCTTGTCAAGCTAGCTACTCTTAATAAAAACTCGTTTTTTCCTCTAAACTTTGCAAATAGCGCTCCTCGTAGTCATAGAGTGGTGTTGGGTAGTTGCCGTCAAAGTAAGCCACACACAACCCACCATTTGGCGCATCTGTCTCTAAGCCAACTGACTCAATCAAACCATCAAGCGAGAGGTAAGTCAGACTATCCGCTCCGATAATCTCACAAATCTCATCCACACTGTGGTTTGCCGCAATCAACTCACGACGTGTCTGAATGTCAATGCCGTAGAAACATGGATATTTGAGGGGAGGACTGGCAATTGCTACATGTACCTCAGACGCTCCCGCTTCACGCAAGAGCTGAACGATACGGCGGCTGGTCGTCCCTCGAACGATAGAATCGTCCACCATGACCACGCGTTTGCCCTTGACAATACTTGACACAGCTGACAACTTCATGCGCACACCCTGCTCACGCAACTCTTGCGTTGGCTGGATAAAGGTACGCTGGGTGTACTGGTTTTTAATCAAGCCCATCTCGTTTGGCAGACCTGACTCTTCTGAGAAGCCAGAAGCTGCTGATAGAGAGGAGTTGGGCACACCAACGACGATATCCGCTTCGTGTTTAAATTCTTGAGCCAAACGGCGCCCTGTATTTTTACGAGCCGTATGGACATTGACACCGCTGATAACAGAGTCAGGGCGTGCAAAGTAGATGTACTCCATAGAGCAAATGGCAAGCTGGGTGTCTGTCGTGTAGCTGTCGTAGTGGATACCATTGTCATCAATGACAACAATCTCACCAGGCTTGACATCACGCACCCACTCAGCACCAATCACCTCAAAAGCACAGGTTTCACTTGAGATGACCCAAGCGCCATTTTTCATCTTACCAACAGAAAGTGGTCTAAAACCATTTGGGTCAAGCGCTGCGATAATCTTGTCCTCTAACATCAAGAGGTAGGCAAAGCCGCCCTTGACAGTGTTGAGCGCTTCCTTGACACGTCCCATAAACTCTGGATGATGGCTACGACGAATCAAATGCGCCAAAATCTCTGTGTCTGATGAGCTTGAGAAAATTGCCCCTTGGCTCTCTAGCGCTTTCTTGAGACTTTCTGTATTGGTCAGATTGCCATTGTGCGCCAAGCCAAACTGGGTATCTGAAAATTTAAAGTGAAAAGGTTGGATGTTATCAATAGAAGCCTCACCTGCTGTGGCATAACGCACATGCCCAATAGCGGCTTGTCCTGTTAACTTTTCCAAGTCGCTTGGCTTGTGAAAGACCTCTGACACAAGCCCCGTATCACGGTGACGTAGTAGTTTACCGTTGTCATTGGAGAGGATACCTGCCCCCTCCTGACCTCGGTGCTGAAGACTGTGGAGACCAAAGTAGGTCACTTGGGCAGCTTGAGGGTGCCCCCAAATGCCAAAGATACCACATTCTTCATTTAAAGATTTTACTTCGTATGTCATATTTTAGGTTACCTTTATGAGATAGCAAGACCTCAGTCTTACTGATTGTAAATGATGGTCGATAGGCTTATTTGCCAGTGAAATACTTGACCGCACTTTCAAAGAGGTGTTGGTCTTTGTTGCCTGGGATATTTTGGAAGAGCCCTTCCTCCCAGCGCTCAGAGTGTCCCATTTTACCGATGATTTGCCCGTTTTTGCTGGTGATACCTTCGATAGCGTGGTAAGAACCGTTTGGATTGTAGCGGCTGTCCATGCTTGGTTCGCCGTCAAAATCCACGTATTGGCTCCAGATTTGACCATTGTCACGAAGCTCAGCAAACTCCTCATCTGTCACGACAAATTTCCCTTCACCGTGTGAGACTGGAATGGCATGCACGTCCCCTACAGAAACGCCAGCAAGCCAAGGTGAGTTGGTGTTTGCGATACGTGTTTCCACCATTTTAGCCACGTGCTGGTTGGCATCGTTGTAGAAAAGGGTTGGGCTAGTTTCGCTTGAGCTCTCAAAGTTTCCGTATGGCAAGAGACCAGACTTAACGAGCGCTTGGAAACCATTACAGATACCGATAATCAAGCCACCTCGTGCGATAAAGGCGTCAATAGCTGTACGCACTTGCGCATTCTTGAGGATATTAACGATGAATTTGGCAGAGCCATCTGGCTCATCCGCTGCTGAGAAACCTCCAGCAAAGAAGAGGATGTTAGCTTCTTCGATATTTGCCACCATGTCAGCGATAGATTTTTCAATATCCAGTGTCGCAAATGGCACAATCTTGGTTCTGGCACCCGCTGCTTCAAAGGCTTTAGCTGAGTCGTACTCTGAGTTTGTCCCAGGGAAGGCTGGCAAGTAAACGAGTGGCTTGTCAACGCTGGCTTTTGCTGCCTTGACAAAGTCTGTCTCAAGTGCTGGCACATCAGCTAGCTTGTCTGATTGAGCAAAGGTCGTTGGGTAAACTTCCTCCAATGTGCCTTCAAAGGCTGATAGAAGATCATCGCAAGAAATAGCCACACCGTTGACCTCTAGGATAAAGTCTGCTGTCGTTGTGCCAATCTTCTCAACGCCTGCGATTTCTTCTGGTGACGTAAAGACAAAACCACCAAGCTGCGCTCTTAAACTGCTAGCAAGGTCAGAGAGGGTCACTTGAGCACCGATACGGTTACCAAAGCTCATGAGAGCTAGGCTTTCCGCCACACCGCCGTATTTGACTGCTGACGCTGCTGTAATCTTGTGCTGTGCTTGAAGAGCAGAAAAGAGCTCAAAATTCTTCTTGATAGTCGCAAAGTCGATATCCTCAGACAAGTGAGACCCTGCGATATAGTAGATATTTTCACCAGCATTTTTGAACTCTGGTGAGAGGATACGGCTAGCTGTAGACGTTGTCACCCCAAAAGCGACCAAGGTTGGTGGTACAGTTAATTCCTCAAAAGTACCACTCATAGAATCCTTACCGCCGATAGAAGGCAATCCAAGTTGGATTTGGGCTTCGATAGAGCCTAGAAGGGCTGATACAGGCTGACCAAAGCGCTCTGCTTGCTTGTCCATGCGCTCAAAGTACTCTTGATAAGAGAAGCGTGCCTTGTCCCAGTCACTACCTGTTGCTACCAAGCGTGCGGTCGCTTCAATTACCGCATAGGCAGCACCGTGATAAGGTGACCAAGCCGCCACATAAGGTTGATAACCTTGCGCCATGACAGAAACCGTCTCTGTCACACCGTGCTCTACTGGCAATTTCTGAACAGAGCTTTCTGTCGGTGTGATTTGATAGCGTCCACCAATAGGATGGTTGACCGTTGAGCGACCAACAGAGGAGTCAAAGATCGTCTGTAAACCTTTTTGACTAGCGTGGTTAAGGTCAGAAAGAACTGCTTTCAAATCTTTCTCAAGGTGGGCTTCATCCGTCGTTACCTGACCTGGAAGCTCGTCTGCGCTGTCAACAACCTTAGCGTCCACCTCGACACGCACACCGTTGGTATCAAGGAAGCTGCGCTCGATGTCCACAATAGTCTGACCGTTCCAAGTCATGACCAGATTGGCTTTTTCAGTCACGACTGCAACGGCGACTGCTTCGATATTTTCCTCAGCCGCAAGAGCGATAAAGGTGTCCACGTCCTCTTTACGCACAACAACAGACATACGCTCTTGACTTTCAGAGATAGCAATTTCAGTACCGTTGAGTCCAGCATACTTGAGTGGGACTTTGTTGAGGTCAATCTCTAGACCATCTGCCAGCTCACCAATCGCCACACAGACACCACCTGCACCAAAGTCGTTGGACTTCTTGATGAGAGTTGTCACCTCTGGTTTACGGAAAAGGCGTTGAATTTTACGCTCTTCGATGGCATTTCCTTTTTGCACTTCGGCACCCGCAGTCTCAACAGACTTGACGGTCTGCACTTTAGACGAACCTGTCGCACCACCGATACCATCACGTCCAGTCTTACCACCGAGTAGGATAATGACATCACCCGCTTCTGGCTTTTCACGTTTGACATTTGATTTCGGTGCAGCACCGACAACAGCTCCAAGCTCCATGCGCTTCGCTACAAACCCTGGGTGGAAATATTCACGCACATAAGTCGTTGCAAGACCGATTTGATTCCCGTAAGAAGAGTAGCCGTGCGCAGCTGTTTTTGAGATAGTCTGCTGTGGCAATTTCCCAGCACGAGTGGCTGAGAGTGGCTGTGTAATATCGCCCGCACCAGAGATACGCATGGCTTGGTAAACGTAGGAACGTCCTGACAATGGGTCACGAATAGCACCACCGATACAGGTCGCAGCTCCACCAAAAGGCTCGATTTCTGTTGGATGGTTGTGAGTTTCGTTCTTGAACATGAGAAGCCAAGGCTCTTTGACACCGTCAACGTCCACTTCGATTTCCACTGAGCAAGCGTTAATCTCATCAGACACTTCCATGTCATCAAGACGTCCATTGGCACGCTCGTAGCGTCCAAAGATAGTCGCCATGTCCATGAGCGTTTGTGGCTTTTCAGTGCGTCCTAGCTCATCACGCATAGCGATATACTTGTCATAAGTCGCCTGCAATTGTTTTTCAAACTTAGACGCTGAAAAATCAATGGTTTTCAGAGCTGTCTCAAAGGTTGTGTGACGGCAGTGGTCACTCCAGTAAGTATCCAGCACACGCAACTCAGTCTCTGTTGGCACACGCCCGATAGACTTGAAATAGTCTTGAATGTAGAGCAAATCCGCCACTTCCATAGCGAGGTTTTTCTCTGCTTTGTAGGCAACAAAGTCTGCTTCTGTGTAAGTCTCAAAGACATCAAGACTTGGAATTTCTGTTTGAGACACTGAAAATTCCTCAAAAGCAAGCGGCAAGGTCATGTCTTTGAAACGAGAGTCTACAGGATTGAGCAGATACTTTTTAATCGCTTCAAGTTCGTCTTGTGGCAGGTCTTTATTGACCAGATAAAGGCGGCTAGCACGCACAGTGACACCGTCTTTTGCACCAAGCAGGTAGAGTGCTTCTTGCGCTGACGCTGCACGTTGGTCAAATTGACCAGGCAAAGCCTCGATAGCAAAGAAAGCATAGCTAGAGAGTGCTTCGTCAACCTCTACTTTTGACAAGAGTCTATCTGTCACCGTCTCAGAAAAGATATGCGCTTCTGCCTTTTCAAACAGCGCTTCCTCTAAGCCAAAGACCTCATACACTTCCACCAAGCGCACATCACTCAAGCCTTTTAGCTGCAAATTATGCGTCAATTCTTTTTTGAGCGCCTCAGCCTTAATCCCAAAGTCCGCTTTTTTCTCAACAAAAATACGTTTATCCATTTTATTTACCTACTGTACTCTGCAATTTTTCAAGAACCACTTCATAAACAGAAGTCAGCTCACCAAGGTCACGACGAAAGACATCCTTGTCCATGTGATTGCCATCCTTGTCCCACAGACGGCAGTTGTCTGGTGAAAACTCGTCCGCTAGGATAATCTTGCCGTCCTTATCCTTCCCAAACTCTAGCTTGTAGTCGATAAGCGTCAGGTCAATGTCAGCAAAAATCGCCTGCAAGAGCGCATTGATACGACGGCACTCCGCCTTGAGGTAAGCAATCTCCTCATCTGTTGCAATTTTCAAGAATTTGACATGCTCATCATTGATGAAAGGATCATCAAGGTCATCGTTTTTGTAGTAGAACTCAACGATAGGTTCTTCAAGCTTAATCCCTTCTTCCACGCCAAAACGCTTTGAAAAAGACCCAGCCGTGTAATTACGCAAAACCACCTCAAGCGGAATAATCTCTACTTTTTTATTGAGCTGCTCTGTGTCTGAGAGCTTTTTGATGAAGTGTGTCGCCACACCTTCTTTGTTCAAACGCTCAAAAATAAGCGATGAAATCTGATTGTTAAGGCGTCCCTTGCCCGCTACAGTTTCTTTTCTAGCCCCATTTAGCATGGTTGCTTGATCCTTATAAACTGAAACAATCTCATTTGCATCACTTGTTGCGTAGATGTCCTTTGCTTTACCGGTATAAATCAAATCCGTCTTCATGATGTTATTCGCCTTTCGCTCTTTTCTAAAGATAATTTTACCATAAAGAAAAACATAACTCAACATTTTACGGATTTTTAAAGATAATATAAAGTTAATGTTCGGATTTTACCTTGTAAACGCTTGCTTTTAGTCGGGAAGTAAGGTATGATAGAAGTACAAGTTACAGAACAGCTCATCTTTAATAATAAATCTAGCCGTAAAGGGACATACGATAAAGACTTAAATAAGATTGATGACTAATGGAAGGATTATACTATGACTATGAATCACCTTTGCATATCAAAATATGACATTAAATACCGCAACGAACTTGGAGTTTATTTACGAGATGACTGGACGTCTTTTTTCGATATTGGAAAAGTCTGGGAAGGAGAGCTCCTAACTAGAGAAGAATATGAGAGAGTGGAGAAAAACTACCTTGATGCTCTTCGAGATATAGCACAGTTTGTTGGGGCAAATGCTTTTGAGATAAATAGTATCGAAATGTGGGACTACGATACAAGTCATCTAGGATTTCCATTTGTTAATGGCTCGATTATCAACCTTGAACAATGCCTAACACTAGCTAAAGACATTATCAGAGAGAAAGTCTGGTGCAAAATAGAATCGGAAAAACTTAATATTTACTGCGAGTACGATTACTACATCTACATTTCATTTGAGGGAGACCTTGATACTGTAAAAGCCATTATTAAAAAGTATGACTTGTTTTGGGAGATGCAGGATAGAAAATGGTTTGAAAAAGACGAGGATTAATTTATGCACCACTTACGCTTTTCAAAGTACAATATCAAGTACAGAAACGAACTCGGACACTATCTCAGAGACGACTGGACTTCTATTAGTGATGTGGGAAAAGTTTGTGAAGGTGAGCTGCTCACAATGGAAGAGTATGAAAGAGTCGAGAAAAACTACCTTGATGCTCTTTTAGACATTATACAAACAATAGGGGTATCACGTTTTCAAATATACAGTTCAGGTGTCTGGGATTTAGATACCAGTCAGATAGATTTTCCACTTAGTGAGGGGACTATTATTAACATTGAGCAATGCCTCTTACTCTCCCAACAAACGTTGAGAGAAAAAGTATGGCATATCATAAAATCCCCAAAGCTCAACATCTATTTTGGACATGAATATTATATCTACATCTCATTTGACGGAGACCTTGATACTGTAAAAGCCATTATTAAAAAATATGATTTGTTTTGGGAAATGCAAGAGAAGGACTTCCTAGATAATGAGGACTAACACAATGCAACGTGTTTACGCGTATCTAAGTACAATAAAAACTATCGCAACGAACTCGGACACTACCTCAGAGACGATTGGACTTCTATTGGTGACGTAGGTCGGGTCTGCGAGGGGGAGCTTGTCACGATGGAAGAGTATAAACGGGTCGAAAACAATTATTTAAAAACATTAAGAGAAGTCGCTGACCTGTTTGCTGTCTCTGATTTTGAGGTGCGTTCTTTAGAAATTTATCCTTCTTTTGGAATCAAAAACCTAGGCTTCCCTTTGATGAATGATATGACCATACCTGTTGACAACTTTTTGGAGTTAGCCAAGAGAACTCTCAGAGAAGAGTTGTGGGCAGAGTTCATCAGTTCTGACTTAGAAGTTTACTTCGGTTATGATTACTACATGTATCTGGTTTTTAACCAACAAATGTATAAAGTCAAAGCCATCATTGAGCAAAATAATTTATTTTGGGAAGAAAACACCTACGGCTACTTTGACGAACAAGACTATGGAGACGGATAAAAATCAAGGAGAACCACTATGCACCACTTGCGTTTTTCAAAGTACGATATTAAGTACAGAAACGAACTCGGGCACTACCTCAGAGACGATTGGACTTCTATTAGTGATGTGGGGAAAGTCTGCGAAGACGAACTGCTCACAATGGAAGAATACGAGAGAGTAGAGAGAAACTACCTCGATGCTCTTTTAGACATTATACAAACTATTGGTATTTCTCATATCACGATAGCCCATATCGACTGGCATGATTTCACACAAAACGATTTTGATTTCCCATAAAAGAAGGGAGCTCCATCAGTATCGACCAAGCTCTCTATCTTGCCAAGCTAACGCTACGCAATCAATTTTGGATAAGTCTTGAAAGCTCTGAGTTAAAGATTAACTTTAGCTCAGAAATGTATGCCTACGTTGAATTCACGATTGATCCCGATATTATCAAAAATATCATTTCAAAACACCATCTCTTTTGGGAAAATCGAGAATTTTGGTATTTCGACGACTAAAAACCACAAAAACTAAGCATCACAGATGCTTAGTTTTCATTTGTATGTAATCGTGTATCGAGATAATCGAGCATTTCACCCATAGAGGTCATATCATCCACATCCTCATCTGGGATATCGAGCTGAAACTCATCTTCTAGATTGATGATAAACTCCATGAGAGCGATGGAGTCCACACCAAGCTCATCCTGCAGGCGTGTCTCCTCAGTCACTTCAAGGTCCGTCACATGCATCTGCTCTTTTATCATGGCGACGATTCTCCCAAAAATCTCATCTCTTGTCATCTCATAACTCCTTTAATCCTCTTTTTCCACCTTGGTAAAGGCAGCTACGGACTGGTCGACCACCTTTGTCTCAAGCATAGTACGCACTTGCTTGATAGTGCTGTAAACAGCAGTCGCATCACTAGAGCCGTGGCATTTGACGACAGGTGCCTTGAGTCCAAAGAGAACCGCTCCACCTGCGTCTGAGTAATCCATGATTCCCTTGAGATTGTAAAGCGTTGGTTTGAGAAGGAGTGCTCCCATCTTAGCTCTAGCGCCACCTGACTGGATACTTGATTTCAATGCAGAGAGAATGCTAAGCCCTGTACCTTCCATGGTTTTCAGAACCGCATTTCCTGTAAAACCATCGGTCACGACAACATCTGCGACACCTTCCATCAAATCACGCGCTTCGACATTTCCGATAAAGTTTAGGCTAGTATCAGCAGCAAGCAATTCATAGGCTTCCTTGTGAACAGGGTCACCCTTAGTCGCTTCTGTTCCGTTGTTTAACAGCCCAACACGTGGATTGTTGATTTTGCGGACATTTTGAGCGTAAAAGGACCCTAAAATCGCAAATTGATGCAAGTGGTGAGCTGAGTTTTCAGCATTGGCACCGAGGTCTAGCATATCATAGCCCCTACCATCTACCGTTGGCATAGTAGACAGTAGACCTGGACGGTCTACTCCCTTGATACGCCCAACGACAAATAGCCCAGCAGCAAGCAGCGCTCCTGTATTTCCAGCGGAAATTACAGCGTCCGCTTTTTTCTCTCTAACAGCCTGCGCACCAAGCACCATTGACGCTTTTTTCTTGCGACGAACCGCTTTTGCAGGCTCATCATCCGAGTTGATTTTCTCATCTGTATGGATAATCATCACCCGCTCAGTCGCTGTCAAATAGGACTTGATTTTAGCCTCATCACCATACAATTGGATGGCAATATCTGAA
The DNA here is from genome assembly GCF_900459405.1 of Streptococcus hyointestinalis. Lineage (NCBI taxonomy): Bacteria > Bacillati > Bacillota > Bacilli > Lactobacillales > Streptococcaceae > Streptococcus > Streptococcus hyointestinalis. Next base: position 109,819 of record NZ_UHFN01000007.1, on the reverse strand, counting down.
AAATCTGCTAAGGCTTGATCCACCCCTTCCACTATGGCTTTAGGAGCATTGTCGCCTCCCATAGCATCCACAGCAATTGTTTTCATGATTAGTCACCTCAAGTTTAAAATAGATAGTACCATTATATCACGATTTCACGCTTTTTGATAGATGTTACAAAGTTAACACTAAGATTATGATAATTTTTAATCTTATAAAAATAATGGAAACTCAAAAAAGATTAGGACAGCCTAATCTTTTTCAGATTTCATGATGTCGCCCCAGGACGCTAGGCTATCAATGAATTTCTTACTCTTTAAGTGAATACCGACGTAGTCCTCGTAGATACTATCTAAAAATTGTCTGATTTTCGCTTTCATCTCAGGCTTTAGCGAGATAGTCTTGAGGTCATCAATTGCCACCTGCTGAAAACGATCAATCAGATAAAGCACATTGGGGTCGACATGACTGCGATAGTCATCTTTGTCATAGTGCTCTGGGCAGAGAACGCCTGAAAAGCGGTGCGAAAAGTCAAAAGGCAAGCCCGTCCTGTGACAGAAACAGCAGTTATGAAAATTCAGCGACACACCAAAGCGCTCTAAAATCTGAACCTCAAAGATATTGGTTAAAATCTCATAATCTAGCCCTTCCTCCATGAGGTCAAGGACTTTCTGTAAAAAAGCAAATAGATTAGCATCCGCTACATTGTCCTCGATAGCAGCATCCGCAAGCGCTAAGATATAGCTGGCATAGGACAGCCTAAACAAATCCGCTGTTATCTTATCATAGCGCCGCACCTTTTTATAGTCAATGATATAAGAGAGCCCATTATCATTGATACGTAGGATAAAGTCCGCCATCATCAGCGGCTGAATGACAGGATTAAGAGGAGACTTGCTTGCATGTTTCACGAAAAACATTCGCTTGCCACTGGATTCTGTGAAGATTTTCACCAGCTTATCATCCTCACGAAAGTCACGATTAAAGAGAATCAGCCCTTTTGTTTCTCTAACGTCCATAAGTTGCTAGAAATTGCTCCAAGCGCGCCATGGCAGCGCTAATGGTCTCCATACTTGCCGCATAGGACAGACGCACGTAGCCCTCACCGTATTTACCAAAGGCAATCCCTGGAATGATAGCCACCGCTTGTTGGCGTGCAAAGTCTTGACAAAAACGGAAGGAATCCTGATTATAGCTCTCTGGGATTTTGGCAAAGATATAAAAGGCACCTGTCGGCTTGATAATCTCAAAACCAAGCGCTGTCATCTTGTCAATGATGTAGTCACGACGTTTGATGTACTCCACGCACATCGGCAGGGCATCGTCTTTCCCTTCTGTCAAAGCTTCTACCGCTGCAAACTGCGAAATCGTGCTAGCTGCTGTCACCAGATACTGGTGGCTCTTGATAAGCTCGGCACACAAAGCCGCTTTAGCAAAGATAAAACCAAGGCGCCAGCCGGTCATAGCGTGTGATTTTGATAAGCCATTGATGAGAATGGTCTGCTCTGGTAAGTACTCTGCGATAGACACGTGTCCTTCCTCGGTGTAGCTCAACTCAGAGTAAACCTCATCACTCACGACAAAGACAAGGTATTTCTTCAAAACATCCGCAAACGCTTTGATTTGCTCTCTGCTGTAGGTTACACCGGTTGGATTGGTTGGGTAATTGAGTAAAACTGCCTTGAGCTTATCGCCTTGCGCCAAGATAGCTTCCTCCAGCATCTCTGGCGTTAAGACAAAGTTATTAGCTCGTGTGTCAATCTCGACAATCTCTGCCCCAACGAGATTGGCAATAGGTTCATAGCCAGGATAAGCAGGCGCTGGCAAAAGCACTGTATCCCCTGGCTCTAAAATGGCTGTTAGTGTCGCTGACAAGGCTTCTGTCGCACCGATAGTCACCAAGATTTCATTGTCAGGATGATAATCTAAATTGTACCTTTCTTTGACAAATTGACTAGCCGCTTGGCGAAGTTCTAAAAGTCCGCTCATACCTGTATAGTGCGATTGGTTGGCATCAATTGCCGCCTTGGCAGCCTCTTTGATATGTTCAGGCGTTGTAAAATCAGGCTCTCCCAAAGTCAATTTCAAAATCCCAGGCACGTCCGAGATAGATTGGTCAAACTGACGAATCAAAGACACTTCAATCTTCTCTAAATTCTTATTAAAACGATGTAAAAGCTCCATAATCATCCTCCTAGACTTTTTTCCTATTATACTAGAATTTTGCACAGATTGCACCCTAAAATGACTTATCCACATGTGGATAAGAGAAAAAGACTGGGTTCCCCCAGCCTTTTATTAACAAATACGTTGTGACATCTCAAAGAGAGGTGACAAAGGACGTTTTTCGTGAATGCGAATAATTGCCTCACCAATCAATTCTGCAATTGAAATCTGCTCAATCTTGTCAATCAAGCGCTCCTCTGGAAGAAAAATGGTATCTAAAACAACCAATTTCTCAATCGCTGATTTTTCAATATTGTCAAGCGCTGGACCTGACAAAACAGGGTGGGTACATGAAGCATAAACAGCCGTTGCTCCAGCCTCTGCTAAAGCATCCGCCGCATGGCAAATAGTCCCCGCTGTATCAATCATATCATCAATCAAGATACATTTCTTACCCTTGACATTACCGATGATATGCATAACCTCACTGGTATTCATCTTAGTCACACTACGACGTTTATCAATGATGGCAATCGGTGTTTTAAGATATTGCGCCAACTTACGAGCTCGTGTCACACCACCATGGTCAGGACTAACCACCACGACATCATCACCAACCAAGCCATTGCGATCAAAATACTCAGCGATAAGAGGTGCCCCCATCAAATGATCGACAGGAATATCGAAAAATCCTTGGATTTGTGCTGCGTGGAGATCAACCGTCAACAAACGATCAACGCCTGCAACCTCCAGCATATTGGCTACAAGTTTAGATGTGATAGGCTCACGTGAGCGCGCTTTACGGTCTTGACGAGCATAGCCGTAATATGGCATCACTACGCTAACAGTCTCTGCGCTAGCTCGTTTCAAAGCGTCCACCATAATCAAGATTTCCATCAAATTATCATTAACAGGCGAGCTTGTTGACTGCAGGATAAAGACATGATGCCCACGGATAGATTCCTCAATGTTTACCTGAATCTCACCATCAGAAAATTGACGCACACTTGACTTTCCTAAAGGAATGCCAATGATATCCGCAACTTTTTGTGCCAACTCCTGATTGGACGAGAGCGCAAACAACTTCAAATTAGAATAAGACATGATTTCCTCCAAAGATTTTCTCCTATATCATTGTAACGTTTTTTGGATAAATTTTCAATCTTATTGGAAAAGAGCTCGAAGAAATCTTCGAACTCTCATTTATCTATCTTATTGGTAGATGTAGTAAACCGCACTTCCGCTCCAAGTGTTAGTTGGATCAAATGTTCCACGGTAGTTACCGATACTCATGTTACCATTGTAGTTTGATTCCATAACTTGGATAGATGTAGCACTGTTAACAGCAGTTACGTATGCAACGTGACCGTAACCACCATCGCTAGGCCATACAGCAACCGCACCAACTGCTGGAGTAGTTCCTACAGAGTGACCTGCTGCTTGCGCACTTGCAATCCAATCACGGGCGTTACCCCAGTTGTTACCAACCCATGATGCCATTGATTTAACACCCCAAGTACATTGACCAACTGGGTAAGTGTTAGCTGATGAAGCGCTAGTTGATACTGTACTTACTGTAGCTGTTGAAGTTGCTGTGCTTGTTGAAGCAGCTGGTTGAGCTGCTGTAGAAGCAGATTGTGTAGTCGTTGCTACAGTTTGTGTTTGTGTAGCTGTTTCAGATTGAACTGTTGCTACTGATTGGCTTTGAACTTCAGATGTAGCTACTGTTGATTGTACTGGAGCTGTAGACTCGCTGACAACTTCACTTGTAGCCACTTCAGTGCTTGCAGCTTCAGATGTGGCAACAGACTCAGAAGTCGCTGCTGTAGCAGATTGTTGTGCAGCAATTTCTTCTTGAGCTTGAGATTGAGCATTAGCCTCAGCCTCTGCTTGCGCTTTAGCTTCTGCTTCTGCTTGAGCCTTAGCGGCAGCTTCTGCTTCTGCAGCTTGACGTGCAGCCTCTTCAGCAGCAGCTTTTTGTATTTGAAGTTCAGCTTTTTCGTTTTGAGCAGTTGTCAATTGAGCTGACAATTCAAGCTGTGCTACTTCAAGTTGTGCTTGTTGTGTTGCTAAACTATTTTTGTTTTCTTCAATAGCTGCTTTGTTAGCCGTTACTGTGTTGATAGCTTCTTGGTTTTCAGCTTGTTTAGACTCAAGAGCAGCTTTATCGCTTTCTTGTTGTTCCAAAAGTTTTTCATTAGCAGAAACCACTTTGTTGATAGCAACAAGACGTGTGATGGCTTCAGAAACAGATTTAGAGTTCAAGATAGAACCAAGGTAGCTTGAAACACCACTTTGTTTTTGAGCATTACGAGCTTGCTTTTTAATCGCTTCGTTACGTGCAACAATCTTTGTTGATAGCTCTTGAATTTCACCGCTCAACTGTTGTGAAATAGCTTCTAAGCGAGTGTTTTCATTTTCAAGTTCTGTTTGTTGCGCTTGCAAAGTACTTACTTGACTTTGAATAGCAGAAACTTTACTTTGAGCAGCTGCTTGCTCACTTGTTAAGTTGTTAATAACTGCATCTTTAGCAGCAATTTGCGAATCGTAATCATCCGCATTAGCATTTACAGTAGCAGTACCAAGTGTCACACCACTTACAAGTACTGCGGATAGAATTCTTTTTTTCATGTTAATACAATAACTCCTTTTTCGATAAGACATATTTATTTTACCAAAAAAACACCTGTTATATGTTACGTCTTAATTACAATTTCATTTGATTTAGAGAAAATAAAGCTTTTGCTATCCATCAGCCCAAGACATGCTGGCTAAATTCTTGAAAATTGACTCGCAACTCTTTGATAAACTTTGCTTTTCCGCTAAAACGTTGACCTGCAATCACTTTTGATAACTTATCTTTACCGTCTTGCGATAAACTCTTTTCCACTCTTTCCAAAATCTCCTTATAAGCTACATAATCATCCAAACCTAGCCCTCTATCCTTGATAGAATGACCAAATTCACTCACCTCTTCATAAGGCATCTTGTCAAAACGACGTTTTTGACTTTCCTGTTTTCGTATAACATCCTTTAAATGACTCGAAAATTTGGTTTTAAAATAACGATAAAACGTTAACTGATCATCTACTAAGTCAGGATTATCCTGCAGTAAACGATATAAAATCACTCTTCCTTCTTGCAACCAGTCATCCCTATCCCATAATTTAATATAGTAAGTTCTTTGCAACTTAAACACAATAGGTTTCACTGAAATAAATAAACTCTCAAAATGTACTGAATTCTCCATTAGATATTCTCCTTTAGCAATGTTGTTATTATTATAATAAAGGAGATAAAAAAAGAACATGACAAAAATGTCATGTTCAAAAAGCAAAAATAGTGATTCTAAATTTTTCATTCTGATTCTAGCTGTTACATCTTACTCATCGTAAAAAAGAGGAGCAGCGCTCCTCTTCATTTTATTATTATCGCACAAACGACGGAGAATGGGGGATTCGAACCCCCGCGCCAGTTACCCGACCTAACGATTTAGCAAACCGTCCTCTTCAGCCTCTTGAGTAATTCTCCAATGGGCACAAGTGGACTCGAACCACCGACCTCACGCTTATCAGGCGTGCGCTCTAACCAGCTGAGCTATGCGCCCAGATTATAGAAATCTGGAATTCTATAAAGCGGGTGACGAGAATCGAACTCGCGACAACAGCTTGGAAGGCTGTAGTTTTACCACTAAACTACACCCGCAGAAAATAAATGGCGCGAGACGGAATCGAACCGCCGACACATGGAGCTTCAATCCATTGCTCTACCAACTGAGCTACCGAGCCAACTTTATTGCGATTGCGGGAGCAGGATTTGAACCTACGACCTTCGGGTTATGAGCCCGACGAGCTACCTAGCTGCTCCATCCCGCGATAGTCTTAAGGAGGATGTGGGATTCGAACCCACGCACGCTTTTACACGCCTGACGGTTTTCAAGACCGTTCCCTTCAGCCAGACTTGGGTAATCCTCCAAGAAAAACATGGACCTTGTAGGACTCGAACCTACGACCGCTCGGTTATGAGCCGAGTGCTCTAACCAGTTGAGCTAAAGGTCCAAAGTCATCCATAAACAGCAATAGCGGCGAAGGGGATCGAACCCCCGACCTCCCGGGTATGAACCGGACGCTCTAGCCAGCTGAGCTACACCGCCATCTAAATCGGGAAGACAGGATTCGAACCTGCGACACCTTGGTCCCAAACCAAGTACTCTACCAAGCTGAGCTACTTCCCGTATTCACATTTTCTATGCACCCTAGAGGATTCGAACCTCTAACCGCCTGATTCGTAGTCAGGTACTCTATCCAGTTGAGCCAAGGGTGCTCATTATTATATGCCGAGGACCGGAATCGAACCGGTACGATGTCAACCATCGCAGGATTTTAAGTCCTGTGCGTCTGCCAGTTCCGCCACCCCGGCCTCTTAAGCTAAAGCGAACGACGGGGTTCGAACCCGCGACCCCCACCTTGGCAAGGTGATGTTCTACCACTGAACTACGTTCGCAAATGCCGGCTACATGACTTGAACACGCGACCCTCTGATTACAAATCAGATGCTCTACCAACTGAGCTAAGCCGGCTACTCTTTCTAATGCGGGTGAAGGGACTTGAACCCCCACGCCGTTAAGCGCCAGATCCTAAATCTGGTGCGTCTTCCAATTCCGCCACACCCGCATATCATGACCCGTACTGGGCTCGAACCAGTGACCCTCTGATTAAAAGTCAGATGCTCTACCAACTGAGCTAACGAGTCTTTTCTCTACGGTCCCGACGGGAATCGAACCCGCGATCTTCGCCGTGACAGGGCGACGTGATAACCGCTACACCACGGGACCTACTTATGGGAGTTAACGGGATCGAACCGCTGACCCTCTGCTTGTAAGGCAGATGCTCTCCCAGCTGAGCTAAACTCCCTATAGCCAAGCGACTACCGTATCTAACAGGGGCAACCCCCAACTACATCAGGCGTTCTAGGGCTTAACTACTGTGTTCGGCATGGGAACAGGTGTATCTCCTAGGCTATCGTCACTTAACTATTGAATAGATCTCTTGTCTACTCAAAATTGAATAACTATCTAAACAAGTCAACCTTACGCTACTTCTTATGACTCAAATGATTTCATTTGGATAAGTCCTCGAGCTATTAGTATTAGTCCGCTATATGTGTCACCACACTTACACTCCTAACCTATCTACCTGATCATCTCTCAGGGCTCTTACTGATATAAAATCATGGGAAATCTCATCTTGAGGTGGGCTTCACACTTAGATGCTTTCAGCGTTTATCCCTTCCCTACATAGCTACCCAGCGATGCCCTTGGCAGGACAACTGGTACACCAGCGGTAAGTCCACTCTGGTCCTCTCGTACTAGGAGCAGATCCTCTCAAATTTCCTACGCCCGCGACGGATAGGGACCGAACTGTCTCACGACGTTCTGAACCCAGCTCGCGTGCCGCTTTAATGGGCGAACAGCCCAACCCTTGGGACCGACTACAGCCCCAGGATGCGACGAGCCGACATCGAGGTGCCAAACCTCCCCGTCGATGTGAACTCTTGGGGGAGATAAGCCTGTTATCCCCAGGGTAGCTTTTATCCGTTGAGCGATGGCCCTTCCATACGGAACCACCGGATCACTAAGCCCGACTTTCGTCCCTGCTCGAGTTGTAGCTCTCGCAGTCAAGCTCCCTTATACCTTTACACTCTGCGAATGATTTCCAACCATTCTGAGGGAACCTTTGGGCGCCTCCGTTACCTTTTAGGAGGCGACCGCCCCAGTCAAACTGCCCGTCAGACACTGTCTCCGATAGGGATAACCTATCTAGGTTAGAGTAGCCATAACACAAGGGTAGTATCCCAACAACGCCTCCATTGAGACTGGCGTCCCAATTTCATAGGCTCCTACCTATCCTGTACATGTGGTACAGATACTCAATATCAAACTGCAGTAAAGCTCCATGGGGTCTTTCCGTCCTGTCGCGGGTAACCTGCATCTTCACAGGTACTAAAATTTCACCGAGTCTCTCGTTGAGACAGTGCCCAAATCATTACGCCTTTCGTGCGGGTCGGAACTTACCCGACAAGGAATTTCGCTACCTTAGGACCGTTATAGTTACGGCCGCCGTTTACTGGGGCTTCAATTCAGATCTTCGCTAAAAGCTAAACCCTCCTCTTAACCTTCCAGCACCGGGCAGGCGTCACCCCCTATACATCATCTTACGATTTAGCAGAGAGCTGTGTTTTTGATAAACAGTTGCTTGGGCCTATTCACTGCGGCTGACTTAAAGCCAGCGCCCCTTCTCCCGAAGTTACGGGGCCATTTTGCCGAGTTCCTTAACGAGAGTTCTCTCGCTCACCTGAGGCTACTCGCCTCGACTACCTGTGTCGGTTTGCGGTACGGGTAGTGTATGATTAACGCTAGAAGCTTTTCTTGGCAGTGTGACATCACTCACTTCGCTACTAAACTTCGCTCCCCATCACAGCTTGGTGTTATAGATATAAGCATTTGACTCATATCACACCTCACTGCTTAGCCCAGCACTTCCAATCGCTGGGACAAGTTAGCCTACTGCGTCCCTCCATCACTTCATACACTAGTACAGGAATATCAACCTGTTGGCCATCGGATACACCTTTCGGTCTCTCCTTAGGTCCCGACTAACCCAGGGCGGACGAGCCTTCCCCTGGAAACCTTAGTCTTACGGTGGATGGGATTCTCACCCATCTTTCGCTACTCATACCGGCATTCTCACTTCTATACGTTCCAGCGCTCCTCACGGTACACCTTCAACACACATAGAACGCTCTCCTACCATCCCCTAAGGGATCCACAGCTTCGGTAAATTGTTTTAGCCCCGGTACATTTTCGGCGCAGGGTCACTCGACTAGTGAGCTATTACGCACTCTTTGAATGAATAGCTGCTTCTAAGCTAACATCCTAGTTGTCTGTGCAACCCCACATCCTTTTCCACTTAACAATTATTTTGGGACCTTAGCTGGTGGTCTGGGCTGTTTCCCTTTCGACTACGGATCTTAGCACTCGCAGTCTGACTGCCGATTATATCTCATTGGCATTCGGAGTTTATCTGAGATTGGTAATCCGGGATGGACCCCTCACCCAAACAGTGCTCTACCTCCAAGAGACTTAACATCGACGCTAGCCCTAAAGCTATTTCGGAGAGAACCAGCTATCTCCAAGTTCGTTTGGAATTTCTCCGCTACCCACAAGTCATCCAAGCACTTTTCAACGTGCCCTGGTTCGGGCCTCCAGTGAGTTTTACCTCACCTTCACCCTGCTCATGGGTAGGTCACATGGTTTCGGGTCTACGACATGATACTAAGTCGCCCTATTAAGACTCGGTTTCCCTACGGCTCCGTCTCTTCAACTTAACCTCGCATCATATCGTAACTCGCCGGTTCATTCTACAAAAGGCACGCCCTCACCCATTAACGGGCTCGAACTTGTTGTAGGCACACGGTTTCAGGTTCTATTTCACTCCCCTTCCGGGGTACTTTTCACCTTTCCCTCACGGTACTGGTTCACTATCGGTCACTAGAGAGTATTTAGGGTTAGGAGATGGTCCTCCCAGATTCCGACGGGATTTCTCGTGTCCCGCCGTACTCAGGATACTGCTAGGTATAATCACTATTTCGACTACGAGGCTTTTACTCTCTTTGGCTCACCTTTCCAGATGATTCGTCTATAATCATTAAGTCCACATTGCAGTCCTACAACCCCAAAGAGTAAACTCTTTGGTTTGCCCTCTTACCGTTTCGCTCGCCGCTACTAAGGCAATCGCTTTTGCTTTCTCTTCCTGCAGCTACTTAGATGTTTCAGTTCACTGCGTCTTCCCTCCTACACCTTAACAGTGTAGGATACTAACCATTAGTTAGTGGGTTCCCCCATTCGGACACCCCTGGATCAGCGCTTACTTACAGCTCCCCAAGGCATTTCGTCGTTAGTCACGTCCTTCATCGGCTTCTAGTGCCAAGGCATCCACCGTGCGCCCTTATTAACTTAACCTTATTTTGGTCTATTGACCTTAAACTCATTAAATCACAGCGTTTCGGTTTATTTTCTTGTTACTATTTGATAGTTATTCAATTTTCAATGGACAATCTAGAATCTTACGATTCTATGGAGCCTAGCGGGATCGAACCGCTGACCTCCTGCGTGCAAAGCAGGCGCTCTCCCAGCTGAGCTAAGGCCCCACAAGACCTCTCAAAACTAAACAAGACAATGTACAGTTCCGTTGTTTCCTTAGAAAGGAGGTGATCCAGCCGCACCTTCCGATACGGCTACCTTGTTACGACTTCACCCCAATTATCTATCCCACCTTAGGCGGCTGGCTCCTAAAAGGTTACCTCACCGACTTCGGGTGTTACAAACTCTCGTGGTGTGACGGGCGGTGTGTACAAGGCCCGGGAACGTATTCACCGCGGCGTGCTGATCCGCGATTACTAGCGATTCCGACTTCATGTAGGCGAGTTGCAGCCTACAATCCGAACTGAGACTGGCTTTAAGAGATTAGCTTGCCGTCACCGACTTGCGACTCGTTGTACCAGCCATTGTAGCACGTGTGTAGCCCAGGTCATAAGGGGCATGATGATTTGACGTCATCCCCACCTTCCTCCGGTTTATTACCGGCAGTCTCGCTAGAGTGCCCAACTCAATGATGGCAACTAACAATAAGGGTTGCGCTCGTTGCGGGACTTAACCCAACATCTCACGACACGAGCTGACGACAACCATGCACCACCTGTCACCGATGTTCCGAAGAAAAACTCTATCTCTAGAGCGGGCATCGGGATGTCAAGACCTGGTAAGGTTCTTCGCGTTGCTTCGAATTAAACCACATGCTCCACCGCTTGTGCGGGCCCCCGTCAATTCCTTTGAGTTTCAACCTTGCGGTCGTACTCCCCAGGCGGAGTGCTTAATGCGTTAGCTGCGGCACTGAGTCCCGGAAAGGACCCAACACCTAGCACTCATCGTTTACGGCGTGGACTACCAGGGTATCTAATCCTGTTTGCTCCCCACGCTTTCGAGCCTCAGCGTCAGTTACAGACCAGAGAGCCGCTTTCGCCACCGGTGTTCCTCCATATATCTACGCATTTCACCGCTACACATGGAATTCCACTCTCCCCTTCTGCACTCAAGTCTCACAGTTTCCAAAGCGTACAATGGTTAAGCCACTGCCTTTAACTTCAGACTTATGAAACCGCCTGCGCTCGCTTTACGCCCAATAAATCCGGACAACGCTCGGGACCTACGTATTACCGCGGCTGCTGGCACGTAGTTAGCCGTCCCTTTCTGGTAAGATACCGTCACGACATGGATTTTCCACTCCCACATCCGTTCTTCTCTTACAACAGAGCTTTACGATCCGAAAACCTTCTTCACTCACGCGGCGTTGCTCGGTCAGGGTTGCCCCCATTGCCGAAGATTCCCTACTGCTGCCTCCCGTAGGAGTCTGGGCCGTGTCTCAGTCCCAGTGTGGCCGATCACCCTCTCAGGTCGGCTATGTATCGTCGCCTTGGTAAGCCGTTACCTTACCAACTAGCTAATACAACGCAGGTCCATCTGATAGTGGAGCAGTTGCCCCTTTTAAACTAATAACATGTGTTATTACCTCTTATGCGGTATTAGCTATCGTTTCCAATAGTTATCCCCCGCTATCAGGCAGGTTACCTACGCGTTACTCACCCGTTCGCAACTCATCCAGAAGAAGCAAGCTCCCTCCTTCAGCGTTCTACTTGCATGTATTAGGCACGCCGCCAGCGTTCGTCCTGAGCCAGGATCAAACTCTCATTTAAAGTATGATTTGTTTGAGTCTTCACTCATTCTGTTCTCTGACAGATTTATTCGTTGACTTCTTTTTAAGAAGCCCTGCACATCGTCTTGTTCAGTTCTCAAAGGTCTTTGTCTCTCAAGAGACAACTTCTATATTCTATCAAACTTTTAACAACTTGTCAACACTTTTTTAAAAGTTTTTTTCAACCTCTCGTGTTAACCGCCCTCTCGTTTGACAGCTATATTAGTTTATCAAACTTCATCCACACTGTCAATAACTTTTTTAATCTTTTTTATAAAAAAATGAAAAAGACCCTAAGGTCTTTTCTCTTAGTCTATAGCGATATAACGTCTAGCGCCTGAATAGCTGATATAGGAAATCCATTGGTGACCGTCGGCACTGACGACTTTATCGTAGTTGACGCTACTGCCGGCATCGTAATAAGCGAGGGCACTGTCACTTGTGCTTGGACTATTTTTGATCTCTGAGCGTTTAGTGAAGGTGTAGCGACCACTTGAGGCGATGCTTGGGCTTGATGCTGTAGTAGAGGTTGCAGTTGTGCTTGTTCCCACTGATCGGATGGCGATATAGCGGCGTGCCCCTGAGTAGCTAATATAAGAGAGCCACTCATAGCCGTCTGAGATGACCGTCTTATCATAGCGGACACTGCTTCCAGCATCGTAATAGGCGATATCACTGCTGGATTGTTGGGGGGCATTCTTGATGCCGTGGCGGCTAGTGAAGGTGTAGGTGCCGCTTGATGAGAGGGTGCTTGATGGTGTTGGGGTTGACTGCACAGATGGGGATGAGGTTACGGTGCTTCCTCCTAGGTCCTTGAAGTGGATATAGCCAGACACTTGGCTTTTATGGAAGCTGCGACGGTAGTATTTCTCGGGACCTTGGCCACAGTCATAGTTGTACTCCTCAATGGTGACTGTATCGCCGTTGACTTCTGCCACCCAGGCCACGTGTCCATAACCTCCTGCGCCATTAACGCCAGCTGAGAACCAAGCGACGGAACCGACTGCAGGAGTCATGTCTACGCGGTAACCTTGGCTTCTAGCCACACTCCCCCAACTGATAGCATTGCCGTAGCCACCAGGTAAGCTAAAGCCGTTGGCGCTGCTCAGCCTGAAGGCGACGAAGGAGGTGCACTGTCTCAGGTACATCCCCCAGCTATCGGCACCGTAGCCACTCTTCCACTGGGTCGGGTAGTTATCACCAAGTACTGCGGCTTCGCTAGTAGTATTTAGAGCTAGGCTACTGCCTAGCAAGCTTAGTAAGATTAGGCTTTTGTATTTTGTTTTCATATGTCCTCCTCATATTACTTATTCGGAAATGAAAAGGAAAACGATATGAAAACGCAAAAAAAAAGCCAACCTAGGTTGGCTAATCAAAAATATTTCCAATTTCAACTTGGACTTGGTTATTGGCGACATCGATGCTATCGACTTTGAGCAAAGAGGTGTAAGTGAAGGGACGTTCACGTTGTTCTTGGGCATTTTCGGCAAAAACCGCAACTCCCGCTAGCTCGCTTTCAAACTCTTTTAGAAGGCTAATCATCCCTGAAATCGTTCCCCCACCTTTTAGAAAATCATCCACAATCAAAACGCGACTATTAGGCTGCAAACTACGTTTTGAGAGGAACATTTTTTCAATGCGGTCACTTGAGCCAGATACGTAATTGACCGACACAGTAGAACCTTCTGTGATTTTCAAATCACGGCGTACAATAACAAAAGGAACGTTTAAAACGTTAGCAACAGCATTTGCTAGAGGTACTCCTTTTGTAGCAACGGTCATGACGGCGTCAATCTTTTGGTCTTTAAATTGATTGGCAATAATGCGTCCGACATTTTTCAAAATATGCGGTGTGCTCAACAAATCTGACAAATAGATATAACCACCAGGCAAGATGCGGTCGCTCTCTGACAAGCGGTCACGCAACTCCTCGATGATGGTCTTTGCCTCATCTAAGTGTATACTAGGGGTAAAAATGACGCCACCACTAGCACCTGTCAAGGTATCAATAAGCCCAATACCAGCTTCTTCAAAGGCTTTTTTAATAATGGCAATATCTTCTGAAATAGAAGATTTAGCGGCTTCATATTGAGTGGCAAATGTATTGAGGCTTGTGAGTTGATAAGGGTTGTTAATCAAGTAGTTGGAGATGACAACCATACGTTCGCTACGTCTTAATTTCATTTGAGAGTCTCCATTGCTTATCGTTTTTAACTCTATTATATCATATTTTACAAAAAAGGCGAACATTCTGCTAGAAATGTCCGCTTTGATTAGTGTTTAAAGTTTTGGTTTATAGAAACTGCGGTTGTCCATGGCAAAGATACGTGAGGTCATCTCGCCCTTATCGATACGGCTGAGGGCTGTTGACATCATCATCATGTTAGCGTCTAGGTTGTCAATGATATGGATAATCTCTGCCTCCATGATACGAGGGCGAACAGGGCTTCCATACTCGAGCAAGCCGTGGTGGCTGAGGACAACATGGCGAAGCACAACGACATCCTCCTTATCGTCAGCAATGCCAAGCTCTATCAAGGTTTTTGTAATTTCCTCATCAATCAAAGCAATGTGACCGATGAGATTGCCTCGGATGGTGTACTCGGTGCTATCAGGTCCTGACAACTCAATGACCTTGGCAAGGTCATGCAGCATGATTCCGGCAAAGAGCAGGCTTTTATTGAGCTGAGGATAGATGTCACCAATATTATCAGCCAGCTGCACCATAGTGGCTGTATGGTAGGCAAGCCCTGACTCAAAGGCATGGTGATTGCTCTTAGCTGCTGGATAATGGTAGAACTCCTTGTCGTACTTACGATAGAGATTTCTCACCACGCGCTGCCAAGTGGCATTTTCAATGCGAAACATAGTGTGCTCCAGATAGTCACGGATTTCTGTGACATTGACAGGGGATTTTTCCTTAAAGGCTGCGGGGTCATTTGGCTCACCGTCTCTCGGCAAGCGAAGAGTGAGCTGGTTGACTTGAGGCATGCCGTTATAAACCTCACGTCTGCCGGTCATGTGAACAACCCTACCAGCGGTAAATTCCTTGACATTGTGGGGTTGGGCATCCCAGAGATTGCCCGAAATCTCGCCACTGTCATCCTGAAAAGTCAATGAAATGTAGTCTTTTCCAGCACGTGTTTTACGCACTTCAGCTCTCTTAATCAGATAGAAACCGTCAAAGAGTTCGTCTTTTTTCATGTCTTTAATCTTCATCTTGTTCCCCTTCTAATGGTGAAAGCGCAAGTAAACGCTGGGTATCTTGGTCTTGATAATTTTCAATGGTGTGAAGCGCCCGTGTGATGGCATTTGTCCGTGTTGTGAGCAGGCTATCAATGCTTTTGCTAGCTGTATTGAGTTGTTTTTGTGCTTTTTGTAGCATAGCACCAAACTTGCCAAATTCCACCTTGACATTGCCAAGAACCTTGCTGATATCGTCAGCATTTTTTTGGATAGTGAGGGTCTTAAAGCCGACCTGAAGCGAATTGAGCAGAGCCGATAGAGTCGTAGGTCCCGCTACAATGATATTTTCCTCACGGCGAAGCTGGTCAAAGAAAGCAGCGTTTCGCACCACTTCAGCATAGAGCCCTTCTGTCGGCAAAAACAAAATCCCAAAATTGGTCGTTTCTGGCGGATGCAGATATTTCTTTTGAATATCTTTGGCAAAGCGCTTGATACTGGCTAATAGCGCCTTACGGTGCTGCTCAATCGCTTCCTTGTCACCTGACTCATAAGCATCCTCTAGACGATAATAGTCCTCAAGCGGAAACTTGGAGTCGATAGGAAGGTAGACATGGTCATTGTGATTACCAGGGAGCTGAATGGCATACTCAACATGCTCGCTAGAGCCCTTAACCGTTGCAAACTCCCGCTCGTACTGACTTTCTGTCAGTATGTCCTCGATGATTTGCCCCAGCTGCAACTCACCCATGATACCTCTTGTTTTGGTGTTGGATAGAACTTTATTGAGACTGCCGACATCTTTTGCGACTGACTTCATCTCACCGAGTCCTTGATTGACGCTTTCGAGCTGTTTTGAGACCGTCTCAAAGGAAGCCTGCAAGCGTGTTTGCAAGGTTTTCTCCAATTTTTCTTCCACTGTTTGGCGCATTTGCTCGAGCCGCTCTTCATTTGAGACTTGCATGTCTTTGACTGAGCGATTGAGATTTTCTGTCATCTGCTGCAGGCGCTGATCGGTGCGGTCACGATTGTCTAGGAGATTTTGGTGCAGGACATCTCGAATGTCAGAAAGCTGGGCATAAATCTCATTTTGTACCTGAGAGAGCTGCTGATTGATGGCTAATATCTGCTCTTTTTGTGCCAAATCGGTCTGATAAGACAGCTGCTCTGAGAGATTGTCAGCGTAGTCCTCCAGATTTTTTTGGAGCTGACTTTGCAGCTCTGCTACTTTTTTAAATAATAAGAAAACAGCTACTAGAGTCGCAAGGGCGACAAGTAAAAGTAAAAGCTGCATGCTACCTCCAATCTCTACTCTCAATCACAATCACATAACCCTTGTCTAAAGTAAGCGTGACCGGCTGGTTGATAAATTCATTGCTGGTATAAACTTTTTGGATAAAGTAATTGTCCTCAGTGAGCTCATACTTGGCACCACGAATGTTCAAGATACCATCTCCCTCCACTAAAAAGGCGAGGGAGCCCTCATTCTCAGTAGGCACTATGGTATGCGTGCCAGCAGGGCAGTAACGGATGTTATTGTAAGCATCGCACAGTCTTATCTGCTGCATGTAGGCTGTCAAATCAGGAAGGCTTGGCAAAAAGACATTGCTCAAAAAATGGTCAATCCGTCCGCCAAAGGCTCCGTAAACGGTGACTTGCGCTTTGGGGTAGCGTGAAAAGACCTCTTTGAGGGCGAGTTCGGTATCTGTGTCATCCTTTTCAGCTAGTGCTTGGACAAAAAACTGGGCTTTTGTCTTGATGGTCTCAAGTTCTGTCTGGCTTACCGAGTCAAAATCACCAATCGCAAGGTGCAGGGGATAATCTTCTTCTAAAAGACGAAGGGCACCTCGATCTACTCCAACATAATAGTCATAGACTTTTGGAATAAAGCTAGGCGCTCCTCCGGCTAAAACAGCTATATTAGTCATTGAGTGCATTACGTAAAGTGGCTACTTGAGCGATCAAATCGTCTGCCTTAAAGAGATAAGAACCCGCCACAAAGACATTTGCTCCAGCTTCTGCTGCTGCTTTAATCGTCGTGTTGTCAATACCGCCGTCCACTTCAATGTCAAAGTGGTAGCCTTTTTCCTTGCGGATTTGTGCTAGCTGCGCCACTTTATCCAACATTTCTGGGATAAAGGCTTGTCCGCCAAAGCCAGGGTTGACGGTCATAATCAAGACTTGATCGACCAAGTTTAAAACAGGTAAAAGCGCCTCAAGAGGTGTCCCAGGATTGATAACGACACTCGCCTTCATGCCTGCAGCTTTGATTTTTTGAAGGGCACCGTGAATATGCTTAGTTGCCTCCACATGAATGGTCATAATATCAGCGCCAGCTTGCGCAAAAGCGTCCACATAACGCTCAGGATTGACCACCATCAAGTGACAATCAAAAACGAGCTTGCTGTGTTTGCGCATGCTTGCAACGACATCCGCACCAAAGCTGATGTTTGGCACAAACTGTCCGTCCATAATGTCGATGTGCACATATTCGGCACCTGTTTCTTCGATACGTTTTAACTCGCTAGCAAAGTTAGCATAATCTGCAGCGAGGATAGAGGGAGCGATTTTGACTGGGTACATAAACTTTTCCTACTTTCTTTTGAGTGTTTTTTTATAGGTTTCACGACGGTTTTCAATTTCACTGAGAAATTGAAGGTAATTCTCATAGCGAGACGACATAATCTCACCAGCCTCTAGTGCTGACTTGACTGCACAGTCTGGCTCGTGCGTATGTGTGCAAGAGCGGAACTTGCAAGCATGGCTAAAATGCCGTATCTCTGGAAAGGCTTCACTTAAATCTTGAGCGGAGTCCACCTCGTAATCGAGCGAAGAAAATCCTGGCGTATCAGCAATCTTACCACCAGCGACATCATAGAGACTGACCGCTCGTGTCGTGTGACGCCCACGCCCTAGACTCTCTGAAATAGCTGACGTTTCTAGCGCGAGCTCTGGAGCGATTTTATTTAAAAGCGTTGACTTACCAACACCTGTCTGCCCCATAAAGACCGTCACCTTTTGCGCTAAAAGCGGCAACAACTCCGACAAATCCAAGCAAAACGCATAGCCAATCGCCTGATAGCGTTCTTTTAAAGCGAGCATCTCAGTTCTATCATCCAATAAATCCATCTTAGAAATATAAATGACAGGCGTGATTTGCTTGTGCTCTAAAAGAACCAAAAAACGATCCAGCAAATTCAGATTAAAATCAGGCTCTTTAGCGGACATGATGACAACAGCTTGGTCAATATTAACAATCGGCGGACGCACTAGGCTATTTTTACGCTCATGGATAGCGAGGATATAGCCCTCTGACTGCTCATCAGCACTAAAATCAACCCAGTCTCCCACATAAGGGGTCTTGCCCTTTTGTCTAAAATTCCCACGCGCACGCGTCTGATACACTTGCCCCTGTGACTCTACATAGTAAAAGCCAGCTAGAGACTTTATTATTCTTCCTTGCAAACGAACTCCTTCTTTAGTTTTGTGAATAGTTTTATTATACCATAAAATTCTATAAAAAGGCTTACATGAGAATTGATTTAGAGAACATCTGTCACCTTTCTTAAAAAAATAGAAACTTGGTCTTTTCTTTCTACTAAAAAAGCGTTATAATAAATGTGTTTGCGGGGATGGTGGAACGGCAGACACGCATGCTTCAGGCGCATGTGCCCGTTAGGGCGTGAGGGTTCAAATCCCTTTCTCCGCAGTAAGAAAAAAAGATGAGATATTTCTCATCTTTTTTTGTAGACATGATAACGCCAAGACAGAATTGCCCAGCGAAAGAGATTGTCTGCGATGGTTGCTAGCCAGACACCAGCAAGCCCTAAACCTAGTAGCACCCCTAAAAAATATCCTAAGAAGATACGAATGCCCCACATACCAATGGTCGTTGCGTAAAAAGGAAATTTAGGTTTTCCTAGTCCTTGCCAAAGTGCTGTAAAAATCAATGTCCCAGCAGTCGCAGGACCGCCTAAAAAGGAGGACAACATAACGACACGACTGGCTTCTTGGGCAGTGGGGTCATTGGTGAAAAATGGCAGCAAATAAGAAGACAAAAAGTAGACAGAGCCACCCACGAGAAACATCATGACCACAGAGTAGCCATAGGCTTTTTTTAAAATGGTGTGAATGGCTTCGTAATCCCTCTCACCAAATGCCTGCGCCACTAAAATCAGAACCGCTGTCGCCATTCCCATACCAGGCATGTAGTTAAACTGAGTAATAGTCTCACCAATGGCATTTCCCGCCACCACTTTGACGCCAAAACTGACAATAATCGCAACGATAGCTACATCACCGACTCGCATCATCAAACGCTCACCAGCAATAGGCAGCGCCATGGTAACGAGATTTTTACTGATGGATAAGCGGACGTGTTTTAAAATGGACCAAAAGTCTAGCATGCTTGCTAAGATAAGAACGCCAACCAAACGAGAAAAGACCGTTGATAAGGCAATCCCTACCAAACCAAAATCAAAAACGGTGATGGAGAGCGCTGAGAGCACAGCATTTAAGACATTTGTCAAGACGCTGACGTACATGGGCAGGCGTGGTCTGCCTTGCGCTCTATGAATAGCACCAAGCGACGTCAGCAATCCCAAGCTAAAGATACCACCACCGACTAGAGCCAGATAAAGCCCACCAAGCTGTGTGACCTCTTTGGTCGTCCCTAGAGCGCTCAAGAAAAAGCGCCCGCAGAAAATGGACAAGATTCCCAAGACCAGACTCACTAAAAGCGTGAGCACCAAGCTATCTGCCTGCAATTGCAGCTCTTTTTTATGGTCATGCTGCCCAAAATACTTAGCAACTAAGCTTGACACTGCTGAGCCAAGGGCGATAAAAATCGCTTGGTAAACCGTGATGATGTTATTGGCAACAGATACTCCTGAGATGGCAAGAAGCCCAAGCTGAGCCACCAGATAACTATCTGTTATCCCCATCAAAATCTGCAAGATATTTTCCGCCATAGCTGGAAGGGCTAGGTCGAACAATTGTTTTCGATAAGTATGAGATTTTTCTATCATGTTTCTATTGTATCATAAAAGGCTGAGCGCTTGTCTCAACCTTTTTTTATCGTGGTTTAAAGTCCTAGATAAGCTTCCACTGCTGCTTGCATGTCTTGGCTAGCGACGACCTTTGTGTGTCTGATTGGTGCCGTGTCTAGGTTAGCAACTGCCTTTGGAATAGCGACTTTTGACAAATCATGCAATTCAGCAACTGCCTTAAAGTCATCTCCGCTGTCTTGATTGCTGACTGCCTTGACTGCCACTCGTGGGAATTTATAAGGGCTAGCTGTAGAGGCGATAACGGTTGGTCTTGTGTCTTTGGTCTGCTCTCTATAGCGCTGGTAGACACTTGACGCCACAGCTGTGTGAGGGTCTTCGATGTAGCAATCCTCCTCATAAACACGCTTAATCTCAGCCTCTGTCTCAGCCTCTGTCGCAAAGCCAGCAGCAAATAACTCGAAAATCTCAGGCTTAACAAGATCAAGTGTGTATTGACCGTCTGTAGCTAGAGCAGTCATCAAAGCCTTGGTCTCTTCTGCGTCATTTCCAACAAGGTGGAAAATCAAGCGCTCCAAGTTAGAGGACACAAGAATATCCATAGATGGGCTTGTCGTCACTTTGAACGGACGTTTCTTGTCATAAGTTTTTGTGGTAAAGAAATCCGTTAGGACATTGTTTTCATTAGAAGCGCAGATGAGCTTACCGACAGGCAGACCAATCTGGCTGGCATAGTAAGCAGCAAGGATATTACCAAAATTCCCTGTCGGTACGGTAAAGTTGACCTTATCGCCAGCTGTGATTTGATTTGTTTTGACTAACTGCGCATAGGCGTAGACATAGTAGACGATTTGTGGCACCAAGCGCCCAATATTCATAGAGTTGGCTGAAGAAAACTGTGTTTTTTGAGCCAGCAGACGTTCACGCAAGTCAGCGTCATTAAACATAGCTTTGACATTGGTTTGCGCATCATCAAAATTACCATCAATAGCGATGACATGGGTATTTTCGCCCTCTTGAGTGGTCATTTGAAGCTCTTGAATCTTGCTGACACCGTCTTTAGGGTAAAAGACGATAATCTCTGTGCCAGGAACATCCGCAAAACCAGCCATAGCAGCCTTTCCAGTATCTCCAGAAGTCGCTGTCAAGATGACAATCTTATTGTCCACCCCTTGCTTTTTCGCTGATGTGGTTAAAAGATACGGCAAAATCGACAAAGCCATATCCTTAAAGGCAATCGTTGAGCCGTGGAAAAGCTCCAAATTGTATTGATTGCCAAGCTTAACTAGCGGTGCAATCGCTTTTGTATCAAACTTTTCATCATAAGCGTGGCTAATGCAGTAATCTAGCTCTTCCTCTGTAAAGTCATCCAAGAAAGCCCCCAAAACCAGCTTTGCCACTTCTTGATAACTCGCATCCTTGAGCTGGTCAAAGTTGAGGTCAACCTTTGGAAATTCTAGTGGCGTAAAAAGACCACCATCAGTAGCTAATCCCTGCAAAATCGCCTGACTAGCCGTCACTTTATTGTTGACATCTCGTGTTGATTGGTAGAATAGTGTCATTGTCTGTCCTCACTCGTAAAGATAGTCTATAGTTAGCATTATACCATAAATTTTCTGAAAATTTGAGCATATTTTGCTCTTTTCCTAAAAGAAAAGGAAACCCGTGCTAGGTTTCC
This sequence comes from Streptococcus hyointestinalis, assembly GCF_900459405.1. Lineage (NCBI taxonomy): Bacteria > Bacillati > Bacillota > Bacilli > Lactobacillales > Streptococcaceae > Streptococcus > Streptococcus hyointestinalis. Next base: position 87,998 of record NZ_UHFN01000007.1, on the reverse strand, counting down.
TTTAGCATTTGATAAATTAAGACTTGGCAGCGCTTTTAGCTGCTTTTTGTACAGCCTTTTCAATGGTTTGGACATAGAGCGTTGCGCCCGTCGTATTGGCATCACTATAGTGAACGCCGTCTGTTCCCGCCCAAATATCGGGATTGTCAACCGCTGTTTTGTACCAGTCAGCAACGGTCACATAGCTGTATTTCTTAGCTAGTGTCAGCTCATAGTCACGAACTTCCTTGACACCAGCAAGATTTTTGCCATTATAAGGGGTCACAAGCACAAGACGGTGCCCTTTTGGTAGCGCATTGATGAATTTTTGCAGCTCCGCTTGGTAGTTGCCTAGCGAGTTGACGCCGACAGCAAGGACCACGGTCTGCGATAGGCTATTGTTTTTGATACTATTTTCAAAAATCTCATAAGCCCCTTCAAAGTTTCTGCTGACAGCTGCATCTAGCTGCGCATCTGGCATGTCTTTTGAAAATGCTGCGCTGGATCTCAGAGCGACAGAGTCCCCGATAATGGTGACATCACTTAAAGCATTGGCATCTCCTGCCAGCAAGGTGTGCGTGCGATTGAGCGAGCTTTGCACCTGTGTCAGGGCATTGGCCTGCAACTCTGACTCAAAGTTGCCCACCGATGGCGCTGTTGCCATGGTGATAAGTGTGATAGCGCTAAGAGCTGTTACAAGCCCTACAAACCACTTACGGTAAGGGGATAAGTCCACCTCGACAGACAAGATTTTTGGCATTTTTCCTGCAATGTAAGGCTCGATGATGTAGAAGGACAACGTTGCAAAAATCGTTGAAAAGAGAAGTGTCAACAGAACCGCTGCCCAGTTGGCGACCATCTGACTAAAGATAATATAGAATGGCCAATGGAATAAATATAAACCATAACTAATATCTGCAATGTAGGTAATCAGTGCTGGCTCTGCTACATTTGGTGTCTTTTCATGCAGGACACGCGCCGCATAAATCATAACAGAAGCAAAGACGCTAGCTAGGAAAAAGCCAAAGAGATAGGTCATTTGACCCTCAAAATTCAGCACAAAAGTGAGTAACAACAGCCCTAAAAAGCCCACAACTAGCGTGACTAGAGTACGTCTAAAACTCCACCTGTTGACCGTTTTCTTGAACTGCCCCATCGTTTCTGTGACACCAGAGAGTGTCGCAAGAATGGCTCCCAAAAAGAATGGGAAAATATGAGACAGCGTTGAAAAATAAATGCTTGATAAATTGCCAACAAAGAAAGAGCGTATAAACATACTCAAGTAACTCACTAGGAAAATCCCTAGCGAAATGAGAAAAATCTGCCCACGCAAGCGTTGTTGACTGCTTGATTTTTTGGCTAAATACCAAACACCAAATCCCCACAGCAAGTAAAAATGCACCTCGATGGCTAAACTCCACGTATGCACAAATAGATGTGGGATGAATTGCGACTCGTAGCTACTGCCTGTCAAAATCTCATAAAAGTTTGTCGTGAAACCAAATGCCGCTAGAATCTGCTGACCGATTCCCGCTCTAAAGTCACTACGAACCAGAAAAACAAAGGGAATAGTCACCAAAATCATCAAAACCAAGGGCGGCACAATGCGGTAAAACCGCCGTTTGTAAAAGCCTAAAAGGTCAATTTTTTGATTTCTAGCGTATTCATCAATTAACAGCGCTGTAATCAAATAGCCTGAAAAGGTGAAAAAGACGTCAACACCGATAAAACCACCTGGATAGGTATTTTTAAAAAAATGGTAGAGCAAAACGAGCAGCAAGCCCGTAATCCGTACCAATGAAAACCATTTTATCCTCATTTTTGGTAAATCCCCTGCTTAAATGTTCCCTTATAAACCTTGCCGTCTTTAGCCTTTAGCGTGCCTTGACCGTCTGGCTTTCCGTTTTTAAATTCACCAGTATAGGACCAGCCACTTTTTGCTGTAAAAGTCCCTTGACCACTAAAAACGCCATTAGCAAAGTTGCCTTCATAGACATCACCGTTAGGATAAGTGAGTTTTCCTTGACCATTCATTCTGTGATTGACAATGGTACCAGTATAGGTAATCTTGCCATTGCTACTATTGTAAACCAAAGTGCCTTTTGAGCGCCAGCTCACACTAAAAGCTGTCAAACCACAGATGAGAATAAGGAACACAACAAGCAGCTCCCACTTACCACGTGATAGCTTGGGAAACTGCCTTTTTTGTTTTTTTGCTTGTTCTTTCATCTTAAGATCCCAACTTGTTCAACCAATCCAAACACCCTGTCTTAACCAAAGTGTAGGTTTCTTCAAAATCACCAGTATACCACGGATCGGGCACACCACCTTCCCTAAAAAGAGCGATCTTATCATCAAAATGCCCTGCTGACAAATCCAACAAATCACGCACATTTTGCTCATCCATCCCAATGATGACATCAAAGTCTTCCAAGTCCTTTGTTGTAATCATTTGTGAGCGTTTCTTGCTATCATAAGGAATGGCGTATTTATCAAAAATAGCTCGTGTGCCTTTATGAATGGGATTGCCGTGTTCCCAATTGGATGTCGCACGGCTTTCTACTTCTAGTTGGTGTTTTGTATCTAGTTTCTTCATCACAAACTCTGCCATCGGACTGCGGCAGATATTGCCCAGACAAACGAAACAAATCCTCTTCATGTCCATTTTCCTCTACATTTGTTATTCTACTTATTATAACACGTTCATTACATTTCTGCTATGTTTAAGGAAATGATACATGGAAAAAGACTAGAAAACTCTAGCCTTTTTATAGATTATCTTGAGAAAAAGGATAATGCAGGTGCTCATAAGCTTTTGGAGTGGCTACCCTTCCGCTACGTGTACGCATGATGAAGCCTTTTTGAATGAGATAAGGCTCATACATATCCTCTACCGTCTCACGCTCCTCAGCAATATTGACCGACAAAGTCCCAAGCCCAACAGGACCGCCCTGATACATCTCAATCATCGTCCGCAAAATCTTCTGATCGACATAATCAAGCCCCTCACTATCAACGTCTAGCATGGTCAGCGCCTTGTCTGTCATCAGCTCATCAATGACACCATCTCCCATAATCTGAGCATAATCACGCACACGCTTTAACAAACGATTGGCAATACGTGGCGTCCCACGACTGCGACGAGCTAGTTCAATCGCTGCCTCATGCGTAATCTCCATCTCAAAAATGGCAGATGTCCGCTCGACAATGTCGCACAAATCAGCCACTTCATAATACTCCATGTGCCCTGTAATCCCAAAGCGAGCCCGCAGAGGATTTGACAGCATGCCAGCTCGTGTCGTTGCCCCTATCAGCGTAAAAGGCGGTAACTCCAAATGAACACTACGGCTAGAATCCCCTGAGCCAATCATAATGTCAATATAGAAATCCTCCATAGCACTATAGAGCACCTCCTCAACTGCCATAGGCATACGGTGGATTTCATCAATAAATAAAACATCTCCCGGCTCAAGGTCATTTAAAATCGCCACCAAGTCCCCCGCCTTTTCAATGGCAGGTCCAGAAGTCTGCTTGAGATTAACCCCCAGCTCATTTGCAATCACAAAAGCCATGGTGGTCTTTCCAAGCCCCGGCGGTCCAAACAAAAGCACATGATCCAGCGACTCATCACGCAACTTTGCCGCCTCAATAAAAATCTTTAACTGCTCTTTGATCTTATCTTGACCAATATATTCTCTTAACAACTGAGGGCGAAGCGTACGCTCAACAAGCTCCTCATCCCCCATCACATCACTATCTAAAAATCTTGTCATATAGTTATTATAACAAATTTATAGCATTTGAAATAACATAAACTATTCTGTTATCCCATGCTCCACCAACCACAACCTGTTAAAATAAAGTGCATAAGAGCTGCGTTTGTTACTACTGGCAATACGATTGATAATAATACTTTCTTAAATGTCTTCATCTTTATTCTCCTAACTGATTTCTGATACTAGTATAACCTTTTGAACACAAAAACAACATGACATCAATGTCATGTTGCTCGATTAGTTATTATCTTTTTGCCATTCATCATCTAACTGCTGGATGAGGTGTTCGTCATTCAACATTTTTGAAAACATCACGGATTGATTGTAATAATCCTCTGCCTCTGTTTGATTGTCTTGAAGAAGAGCGTATTTCCAACGATACATGTTGTATATAGGCATCTTTTGAAAATCTTGAATCAAGACCATGGTTTTATGGCTAAGCTCTAGCATAGGTTGGATATTGGCAGCCAACTTTAGATTTAAGGCAATATTGACACAATTCAACAAGAGATTGTTCAGGAGAAAACGATCTTCCACGGCTAATTCTTCACCTTGGATGAGTAAAGTATCACAAATGATTTTAAAATCTTCTTTTTGAAAATGCTGTTCATCAAATTGGGATATGGCAGCTATCAGCAAATACAAATCAATAATCGCAAGGTCATTTAAAGTATAAGACTTTTTCTTTTTTACTTGATGAAAATACTCCGCTATCATGTCTGTTCCAAAATGAATATTGCCACTTTGATACACTTCAAACTTAGACTGAAGCCCATCGATAATCAGTTGCTCTTCCTCTGGCAAATTATCATAATAGTCCTCAAAGATTTCCTCAAATTGCTGTTCTCGCTCTTTTAAACGCTCCTTATCAGAATAAGTCGGAATGCGTAAGATAAGGTACTTGAGCTCATTGTAGCGCTTAGGAATCTCTAAACTCTCTTTGTCCGTTATAGAGCCCAATGTGACATTCAGTTTTTTAGCGATGTAGTAAGCCTTGGCTAAGTTTGGAATACTGCTCCCGCTTTCAATACGGGCTAACTGTCGTACAGAAAGTTCCGACTCGTCATCACAAAACTCTTCACGTGTGATCCCTTTTTCTTCTCTCAGTTCACGCACTTTTTGACCAAATGTATTCATGGAAAGCTCCTATATTTAGATGTATTATAAATTATAGTATGTTTTTTGGGTACAATTGTCAATTATGTTGCTTGACTAGTTGACAATTGACAAATTGTTAAAAAAATCATATGATTATGCTTTGTAATATATTATATTAAGGAGTTTCAATGAAAAAGTTAGGAATAAAAGTAAGGCAACTTAGAGAAGATCGAGGGCTGACTCGAGAGGAATTCTGCGGAGATGAGTCTGAGTTGTCGGTTAGGCAATTAGCACGCATTGAAGGGGGCAATAATAACCCCAATGTGGTGAGTATCAAGTATATCGCCAATCGTCTTGGCATGACTGTTGGTGAGTTAGTGGACGGTCAAGACCTTAGCTTGTCGGCGGATTACTTGGAGCTAAAGCAAAAGCTCCTTCGCATTCCTACTTACGGAGACCAGGCTAGGCTCAAAGAACGTGAGCAATACTTCACCTCTATTTACGAACGCTTTTACGACCAACTTCCTGAGGATGAGCAGCTCATTATTGATTGCTTGCAGTCCAAGCTAGACGTTCACTTCAGTGATAATGACAGCTTTGGCTTAGGCATTCTGCAGGATTACTTTGAGCAAACCTTCAAAAAAAGCACCTACACGGTCAATGACTTTGTCTTTTTTGACTTATATCTCGTCTGTTTTGCCTACAAGAAAAATCAAGAGCACTTTTATGAGGAAGAGCAATACGACCTAGTCATGGCAAAACTGCTAAACTCTAACCCACCTCTAGCAGAGGAAAAATTTCAACTAAACAATGTGCTCCTCAATAACATCAAGCTAGCCTTTGGTCTTGAAAAATGGGATATTATTGAAAATATCGTCAGCAAAAGTAATCAACTGATGACAGAGATCCATGATTTCCAAAAGCGTCCTATCCTCAGCCTCATTGAATGGAAATATCAGCTCTACGCTAAGCAAGACACAGCATTAGCAACACAATCCTATCAAAATGCTATTTTATTTGCCAAACTCATCGGTGATGATTACCTTGAAAAGCAACTATCCCAAGAATGGCAAAGTGATATTGATAATGTTTTATAATTTTATAGTTACAGATGTTACAAAAAAGTGCTCCTAGTTAGGAGCACTTTTTAACTTGATTTTCGGACAGCACCAAGGATACTGACTAATATAAAGATACCGATAAAGATAATGGTAATCGTTGCACTAGCGGGTGTTTCCCAATAATAAGAAAGAAAAATTCCGGAAACCATACCGATAAAGCCAATAAGCATACCTAACCAAACGACAGATTTAAAGTTTCGCCCAAGACGCATAGCAATACTTGCCGGCAAGACCATGATGGTCGATACGAGCAGTGCTCCTGCAGCTGGAATCGTCAGCGCAATAGCGACACCTGTTACGATATTAAACAAAATAGACATGGTTCTTACAGGCAAGCCGTCAACAAAAGCCGTGTCCTCATCAAAGGTCAAAACATACATGGGACGTATAAATAAAAGCGTCAACAGCAAGACAATAGCAGCAATAATCGCTAAAAAGATGACCTGACTGCTACTAATAGTGATAATAGAACCAAACAGGTATTGTTCTAGACTCATGCTACCAGCCTTTGCCTTACTCATCACAATCAAGGAAATCGCTAGCCCAAAGGACATGATAATAGCTGTCGCAATTTCCATATAGTGCTTATAGACCGTCCGTAGATACTCTAGCAGAACAGCAGCAATGACCACAACGATAATGGTCGACCAAGTCGTTGAAATACCTAGCAACAGCCCAAAAGCCACACCTGCTAGAGAGACGTGACTGAGCGTATCACTCATCAAACTTTGCCTGCGCAAAATCAGAAATATTCCCAAAATAGGTGCAAAGATACTAATGCAAATCACAGCAAGCAAAGCACGTTGCATAAAGGTATAAGATAAAATCTCAAACATCACAAACTCTCCTTCTCATCACTTTCGTGAACATTAAAGCAACGCCAAGGCAGGCTGTTATTACGCACAAGGTGAATGTTGCGGTCTACAAACTCCTTGACCTCTTCAGGGTCATGTGTAATCATAAGGACCGCCTTACCATGACGGTGAGCGCTGTGATGCATCAACTCATAAAATGTTTTTGTCGTACCGCTATCCATACCCGTTGTCGGCTCATCTAGCACGAAAATATCAGGGTCAGACGCAAACATCCGAGCAATAACTGCCCGCTGCTTTTGCCCACCTGACAAGCTTCCAATACGACGATGACGATAATCCCACATGCCAACAGACTCTAAACTAATTTTCACATGTTCTTCATCGTGCTTGTCGAGTCGTCTGAACCATCCATTTCTTGGATAACGCCCCGATTTGACAAACTCATGAACGGTAGAGGGAAAGCCAGCATTAAAACTGGCAATCTGCTGTGGAAGGTAGGCTAAACGCAGCTTCTTGCCATCTTTATTAACCTCACTAATCGTCACCGAGCCAATCTTAGGTTTCAAAATACCTAAGGTTGCTTTAATCAGCGTTGATTTTGCAGCACCATTTTCCCCCGTCAAAGTGACAAACTCACCACTATCAACGTGGTAATTGATTCCCTCTAAAACAGGCTCATTATCATATTGAAAACTCAGATTTTCCACTGTAATATAGCGCATACTCACTCCTTAATTATCTCAGACACACGTCCCATAAAGCGTTCAATCACCGCTTGTTCATCTTCTGAGAAATCACTAAACAATCTATCATAAGCCATCAATGTCAACTCATGATGATGACGATGTTCTTTCGCAATTGGAATTCCTGCCTCTGTCAATTCAAAGAGCACAATACGACCGTCACGCTCATCCTTCACCGACTCAATCAACTGTTTTTGCAACAATTGCTTAACCGCTTTTGTGACCGCTGCCTGACTGACTACTAGCTCTCTAGACAAGCTCGAGTTGGTCATACGACCACTATCAAGCAATAGCATCAAAATATGCTCTTGCGTATTTGTCAACTCAACACCACTTTGACAAGCACCCAATAAAAACTCATGTTGATTTTCAGAACTCATCACAATTTGGTTGATAAGGCGATCCAATTCATCTTTTATAGCCATAAGAACCTCCTTTTAATTAACCAGTTAATTATATCATAAAAAAGAACACGTGACAATGAAATGGTGAATATAATCACTAGTTGGGAAAATTACAAGTAAATCAATATAGCAACTGTGATCCTACAGCTAAAAAATGTCGAAATTTCCAACTCACACTCTTTAAAAATCAAATGTTTTTACAATTTGGCTAAATAGCTCTTGGATATTTTGTGCCACCTCTTGCGCCTCTCTAGGGGATGTCTCCATCAACCAGTGGCTGATAATGTTGGAGTAGCCTCCTACTATAAAATGAAGTACATCATCCAATTTTTGACTTGAGACCTCCCTGACATGCCATGGTGCATCAAATGATTTATAAAGGGTTACAGCGACATTATTAAATCTCAATAAAAGAAGAGGAAATTTTTGATTGATTATCAGCAACTGTAATTTATTTTGGTTAGCTTTAAAATAATTTAGAGTTAGAAGTATCAGCCCTTCAAAAGTGGTCTGTTTTAGGATAGTCTCATTCAATAAACGATAGTTTTCAATAAAGGTATGAATGTAAAATTCTAAAATTGCCTGCTTATTTTGAAAGTAACGGTAAAACGTACGCCTTGATACACTAGCTTCGTCTAAAACTTCATTCAAAGTTATCTCATCAAAGCTATCTTTTTCCAAAAGTCGGAACATCGCTTCTACAATTTTGTCCTTCGACTGACGAATTTGTTCTTTTTTGCCATTCATATTAGTCCCCTTTCAAATGTGCCACTTTTCAATAAATTTATAGCACATTAGAGATAAAGCTTGTTTTTATCCCATATTTTGGTACTCTCTAAATGTGCCCTTATTATAACACATTTATAAGGAGGTGATAACAATAGAAAATTATACAGGTGTCGTACAATTTGATTTTCAAATTGTACGATTCATCAATCAACTCAAACATCAATACTCTGAGGTGAGGGAAGATTTAAAAGTTATCAGCCACAGCGTTTATGACTTTGAATCGTGGTATCAATGGTGGTATAAAAAAAGGCACAAGAATACGAGAAAAGTAACCTCTTAGAACTTGCTATGACTTACTATCGAGCATCTTTATTTTACCTAAGTTTCTCTGATAGCCGTAAACAGGACGCTTATCAGTGCTTCAAAAGGTGCTTTAACAGTTATTATCAGGATACAAACCTTATTTATCTTTCCATTACCTATAAATCAGCTAAACTACCTGCTGTCTCTATTCCATATACTGATGCGACAAAAACACTGCTTGTCATTGGAGGATTTGATTCTTTTATGGAAGAATTAGTCAATTGGTTTTATCCTTTACAATCTCAAATAAAGATGAATTTTCTCCTCTTTGACGGACCTGGTCAAGGTTCTGTCCCTTTTCAACACCTTTATTTCGAATCTGATTATGAAAAGGTGGTAACGACAATTCTAGACTATACTCACTTAGAAGAGGTAGACGCTATTGGCATTTCGTGGGGACTATTTTGTCCTTCGGTCAGCAGCCTTTGAAAAGCGCATTAAGCGGTGTACTTGTTTTGATATTTTCTATTCGGGAAACGACGCTTTACAGCTACAGATAAGACCGCCAGAATATTTATTTTTAAGAATGGCATTGTTTCTTAAACAAAAAAAGTTTATCAACTGGGTGATCACCTATCGGGCACAAAACAATGTGGACTTAAAATGGATGTTACAACACGGGCTTGACATTACAAGAGAGAAAAACGGTTATGATTTCATCAAAAATATCGCTCATCACCATTTAAGGAGTACTCTTCCCTTGGTCACCCAGGAATGTCTCCTACTAGCTGGTAGCAAAGATAGATATGTTCCTCAAAAACGCTTAGAGGAAAACACTGCCTTTTTGACATCAAGATCACTTAATGTAGCACACAATAAAAAATAAATTTTAGGAGATTTCTTATGAATAAAAAACTAATAACCTTAACCCTTATTCTTACTAGCACTATTTTACTAGTAGGCTGTAGCAACAATACACAAACAACGGAGTCAAGTTCCTCAAGTAGTTCTACAACAAAAACAAGCAGCACATCTAGCGCTAGTTCGACAGCAGACAGCACTTTATCGTCTTCTACAACAAGTAAGATTTCAGAAGGTACTCTAACATATACAGACGGCTCTAAAATATACGTTAGTGATGAGGGAGAATTTACAGTAACCCTTACGGATAATACCAAAATCAGCCGTAGTGCTGATGGTACCTATGCTATTAATAAAGCTGACGGAACAACTATCGCTAAAGAAGCCAATGGAACCTACGCTCTGACATTTACTTCTTCAGGGCTTACTGTTTCTTATAATGCAGAAGATGATTCCTATGTTATCACAGAGACTTCAGGGGTCGAAACGGGTAACGGTCGCGCTAAACTCAACACTTATCTCTCAAACCATGGTTACTCAACATTGGATACCTACGACAAGCAAGTACAAGATATTGTAGATTATATTTCTAAAAATCAATGACTATAGTAGCTTTAGTAAACAGTTACTACTAAAACATTTTCCTAAAACCTTTAAAATAATATAAAAATGACACGAAATCAATCGTTTAGAGATAAAGATTTCATGTCATTTTTTGTTTAAGAAATTTAGGCACTCCCTTACTTATGATTCTTACTTACTGCATAAAGGAATTAATACGGAAGTTATTTTCAAAATTGTGAGATATAAAGCTACTCAATACTAATTATACTGTTCAAAAAACAAAAACTAACGTATAATAGATTTATGAAACTTACTATCGAACAAACGAACGAATTAAAAACTTATTTGAAAGATAAAACCTATTCCCCATTTCATAGACGACTTCAAGTTATCCTGTTCAGAGCAGAGGGGCTTAGTTATAAGGAAATTACTAACCTTATCGGCTATTCAAAGTATACAATCTGGTCCTTACAACGCAAGTATGAGCTTGATGGCATTTCAGCGCTCATAAAAGAAACTCGAGGTGGACGAAACCGTCAATATTTAACCCTTCAAGAAGAGGAAGCATTTCTAAAAGAACAGTTAACTACTTCACTAAATGGCGAATTTGTGACCATAAACTCTCTCTACGAAGCTTATCAGAAACGGGTTGGACACCCTACGACCAAGGAAGGATTCTATGCCCTTCTGAAACGCCATGGTTGGCGCAAAGTGACGCCAAGACCAGAACACCCTAAAAAAGCAGACGCCGAAACAATTCTAGCGTCTAAAAATAAAATCTTCATTCACGAAAACAGGAAAGCGCTTCAAGAATAGTCGTCGCTATCATAAAGTCAGGCTAATGTATCAAGATGAGGCGGGTTTCGGTCGGATTAGTAAAATTGGAAAGACCTGGGCACCAAAAGGGGTGAGACCGCATGTACATAGCCACTATATTCGTGAGTATCGCTATTGCTATGGCGCTGTTGATGCCCATACAGGAGAGTCCTTCTTCATTATCGCTGGGGGCTGCAATACAGATTGGATGAATGTTTTTCTCAAACAACTATCTGAAGCTTATCCTGACGATTATATTTTATTAGTGATGGACAATGCCGTTTGGCATAAATCAAGTACCTTAGAGAAACCACATAATATTGGTTTTGAGTTTATTCCTCCCTATACTCCTGAAATGAATCCAATTGAACAAGTTTGGGCTGAGATTCGAAAGAGAGGGTTTAAGAATAAAGCTTTTAAAACACTAGACGATGTGATAAACAAGCTTCAAGAAGTGATACGAGAGTTAGATTGGTCTATTTTAAAACCAATTGTTAGTAGACAATGGTTAAAAAATACTTGGTTGGTTTGATTTTGATTTTTGTTGAGTATTATAGTTATTTAGTTTTAAAATAGTATTCCAAAGCAGACTGAACAGAACGACCTGTTCTTAACAATTCAGTCACCTTTCTTTTTAGAGTAGCCCAAAACTGTTCGATGGGATTGAGTTCAGGGGAATAAGGTGGAAGCGGAAGAAAATAGTGTCCCTTAGCCACTGCAAGCTCATCTAGTTGTTTCTTGGGGTGAAAAGCTGCATTATCCATAATGATGACATGGGGTTCTGTCAAGGATGGCAATAGCTGCTCCTGATACCACTTGATAAATAATTCCGCTGTCATCGTTCCATGATAAAGCAAGGGGGCTATAATTTTAGAACCAATTTGACCAGCTACTACCGAAATTCTTTCGAATCTGCGTCCACTTACCTTGTCGTATACTTTCTCCCCTCGAGGTGCTCTAGCTTTGTGACGATAAAGATAAGTATCAATGCCAGTCTCATCAATATAAACAATAGGGGTGTTTGGAAAGCAGGCTAAAACATCAAGATAGCGTCTCACCTTTTCGCTATCTTGTTCTTTATAGGTTGTGGTCTTTTTTTAAAGTGATGTTCAGTTTTTTTAAGGCAGCCCAAACTGAGGGAATACTACAGTCAAAATGCTCTGCAATTTCCCTTAAGAAAGCATCTGGATGTTCCTTGACATAGGCTTCTAACTTATCCAATGGCAATTTGCGAGGGCTTGGTTTTCTTTTTTGGCGCTCCAAATGACCTAGTTCTTTGAGTTGTTTCTCCCACAGATACAGTGTATTAGTGCTAATTCCAAATAACTGACACGTTTCTTTTTTGGAATGACCAGCCTCTACATAATTAATAACTCGTTTTCTAAAATCTATTCCGTAACTTTTCATAAGTATAGTATAACACATACTATATAGAAACTAACAAACTATAATAAGAAGTTTAAAAAGGTAGAAACTATCTTCTATGCAACAAATCAATTTTGGAAAGAAATGGGTATAGAATTTTAAAAAGACGTCAAAAAATCCCAGTAGGAACAATAACCTACTGGGAAAATTCTATACCGGCGGCCGATATTCTTAAGTCTTCATTTATATCATTTTAGCATAAAATAAGCATTTGGGTTATCTTCAATTTTTTCAAATCTTTGAATTTGAATTATTTTTGGGAGAAATTTTGGGATGATATTGCTGCCATCCTACTTCATAAGCAACTAACAAAACTGTTCCCAAAAACTACTCTAAAATGGATAAATACTGGTCTAGTCTCTCATTAACATAACGAGCAAATAAGTCTTCCATCTCTGATGGATTCCCTTTTGAATGAAAAGTGTCAAAGGCTTGGTAATAAGCTAGTCGGTCTGTAAACTTAATATCGATTGGCGGAAATCCTGCCTTCATCAGCTCCAAGTTCACCAGCAAGCGTCCTGTCCGTCCATTTCCATCAGAGAATGTATCAATGAGACACTGCTAGAAACCTATAATTGATTTCTACTTTTTGAGTACGTTCTTTACCGATTCCCTCTGCTTGATACACGTAAATTGAATCAATCAGCTCACACAGCATAGAACGGTTTAACTCTGTAACATCTTTGTATTTACTAATAGTTTCAAGGAATCTATCCGTACCCTGTACTTTCTCCTCTTCGGATTTTATTTTTGACTTTAATTCTCTATAGCTTTGCACTACCTCTGCTTGTTCAGTTTCATAGTTCATAGACATTTTAGAGAATCTTTCATCAGTTATTTTCCCTAAAGCATTTTGCTCTATAAGTTTGGTAAAAATACTGTCTATTTCATCAATCCGTTTCTCTAAGGAAACTAATTCTTGGTTGAATTGATGAATCTTCTGACTTCCGCTCGTTTCACTTAGCTCTCGCATTTCTTTGATAAAATGGTCTCCTAGTTCTTCCATACTATTTACATGATTTTTAATATCATTTTGAACAATTTCATATAAAGCTTTGTATGAAATTGCGTGAGTAGTGCAAAGTTCGGTATTTCTTGCGTATGTTCTGCAACGGAATCTTGGTTCATTTCCGTTTGGATTGGAATACGCTAAATTTCTTCCACAATCTGGACACTTAACCAATCCCACAAAGATATTGGGTTTCCCTGTTTTGTTAGGCTGTTTCTTTACACTAATAAATTTTTGTACTATCTCAAAAGTTTCCTTATCGATAATAGCTTCATGAGTATTCTCAACCACTATCCAATCTTCTTTTGGCACAGGAACGATTTTCTTGTTCTTGAATGATTTGGTTTGTGATTTATGAGATACCATGTGTCCTAGATAAACTTGATTTTCCAAAATCATCTTAACATTCTTTCCAACCCAATCAGTAGGAAACGTAAATCCTTTGCTTTGCTCCAAAATCCCTTTTTTCTTTGCTCGATAGGCTCTAGGAACTAAAATTCCATCTTTACAAAGTATCCTTGCGATTTGATGTGTACTTGTACCTTGTTGTGATAATTCAAAAATCCGCTTCACAATCGGCGCTGTTTCAGGGTCAACAATCAATTTCTTTTTGTTCTCTGGGTCAACTAAATAACCATAAGGAGCAAATGCACCTGTAAAACCGCCAGTCAAAGCTGTTGTTCGTATTGAACTACGGATTTTCTTTGATATATCACGAGCATAATATTCGTTCAAGACAGATTTGAAGGGCATAATTTCGTTATCATCTTGTGCAGTATCAACCATATCATTGATAGCGATAAAGCGAACATCTAAATCTGGAAAAACTTCTTCCACATAGTACATGAATAGTGCATTGTTCCGTCCTAGACGTGACATATCCTTGACCAGAACTACATTAACTTTTCCTGCTTCAATATCTTCAAACATTCGATTCAATGCAGGTCTGTTAAAAGTTGTTCCGCTGAATCCATCATCAATGTACTCATCATATACATAAAACTTGTTTTCTTTCGCATATCGCTTCAACATTTCTCTTTGATTAGCAATGCTATTACTTTCTTTGTCCAACCCATCATCTCGTGAAAGGCGAGAGTATAATGCAACTTTTTCTTTATTATTTGCTTGCTGTTTTAACAATGTAAGCTCCTTTCCACAGCAAACAAACAACTCATATCCATTCCATTATACCACGCCCTCATAGGGGTTTCAGCTATTTATTTGACTGTTTTAGTGTCATTTAACGACCTGTCCTACCTCATTTTTTATCAATCTCTTTATAAGATGTTGAAGTGTTACAGCTCCTATAAATTTTGAAATCACATAAAATTTTGTATTATCAATACACATAGTTTTATTTTGACTATTCTCTTGCATAGCTTCACCTCACTTTGTTGCAAAGATAATCACGGTTATACTGCTTCTACATAAAACAGAAACAGCATGGAGTTTTACAAGCAATCGAACAGCTTTAGCAAAGCTCACGGGAATTTCACCCTTGCACGGTTCTCGTCCAACTGTACTCATTGCCTGCGACGCTTTGAACGCTCGGACTGTGACTGTACAGGAGTATCATTATCACGATAGGAATGTCTTCGCTGGCAATCCTGCTAAAGATTGCTTCTTGGATCATTGACTGAATCGCTCGCTATCTTTAGGGGATAGGTCATGGCGGTCAGCTCCGCTGGCTCTTTTCTTATCGAAATGTATTCGACTGCTATTATTCAGTTTTCAAGGAACAAAGAAATAGGGCAGTGTCACTCAATTTCAAATGACAGGATTTTTGTAATCAGTCTGGTTTCCATTCGTCCACGTAAAACTTCATCAACGACCATACTTTGATTGCCATACTCATCTTTCATCAGTCTAAGAGAGCGTTTTGTAATGTACCCTCTGTAATGATGAAGAATCTGGTTAATCGCTTCTGTATCGCCATCACAAGCCCTTACAATCATTGGAAACGGAATTCTGGAATATTCTTTTCTCATTCTTCATTTTCCTCCTCCATAAACTTCTTGATTAAGTCTAGTCCACTGGTTCTATGTCGATAGACAGTAGAGCGGTTCAATTTCAGTAAATCCGCTATTTCTGAATCACTCATGTCCATAAAATAGAACAGCAGTAGGATTTCACGCTTCTTGTCTGGCAATTCTTTTAGTGCTTCACTCAATAAATCATTTTCGATACCAACAGAAATATCATTGAGCGTAAAAATTTGAAAATCAGATGAATAGCTGTCTGTCGTTGCAAACTGATTGACGAGATAATCGCCAATATCCGAAAAGGACACTTCACGCTTTGCCAGCCTTGAAAGATAAAGGAAATAATTCTTCCGCTCGTCGTCCATAGCTCGCATACAGATAAAATCAAACTGATGTTCAATTCTCTCTTGAAAAGAAGATGGTTTCATGTTTCTCACCCCCTTTCTTTGGAAAGGAAGTGAGCTTTGCTCTTTTATCTCCTTTCACTCTTACTCCCAATGTGAAAGGGCGATTTGTTGCATTAAGAATTGAAAAAACATTAAAAAATATCCAGAGATACAAAAAAAGCACATAGACAGATTGATTTCTCTGTTTATATGCTTTAATTATTCTTGTTATATGATGTATAAAACCACATCGATAGACGTATTTGTCTATTGCTGGTGGATAACTTTTTTTGATAACAACCTAGGAATCAGACTATATGTAATATATCTCATGGCGACGTTTATCTCCATTAAACCGCCATTTGAAAGTGAGATTTATATTTTTACAGCACGAATAGCATTTCCAAACAACGGTTTTTTTATTGAAGTTGAGTAGTGCTTTTAAGAATGTAATTTAATAGGAACTGAAAAACTATTTAACACGTTTTTCTATACCTGTTTCAAATTCAACAGGAACAGTAAAACGTATAGAGGTGGTCTATTATGCGTAAGAAAGAAGATAAATTCGATTTTAGAGCCTTTGGTTTAGCAATCAAAGAAGCTCGAATGAAGCGAGGTTTAACTCGTGAACAAGTGGGAGCATTGATTGAGATTGACCCACGTTACCTAACTAATATTGAAAATAAAGGGCAACACCCAAGCATACAAGTCCTCTATGACCTTGTATCATTACTTGATGTGTCCGTTGATGAGTTTTTCTTACCTCATAATGATCTGACGAAAAGTACCCGAAGATTACAGGTAGAAAAACTACTGGATAACTTCACAGATAAAGAACTATCGTTGATTGAAGCCTTAGCTAGTGGTATCAATGAATCAAGAAACATCAAAAACTAATCATAATAACAATACATAAAACAGAAAGAGCCGATAAAATGAGAATGCTAATCTCAGATTATCGGCTCTGCGTCTTTGCGTCTGGCTCTGTAATCACAGTTAACTTGAACTGCTTTATATCAACTAAATTTTCCTGTCTACATTTAGGACAATAGAGAGGAAAGTTCTTCAATTCAGTATCTTCCCTTATTTTCAAACGTGTTTTATTTCCACAGATGGGACACAGTACCCACTCACAGTTTATAATAATTATCTTCTCCTTTACATTTAATTCAAATCTGTATTAAAGAATATTTCATCTCGTTTCGTTTAACAAGAAGCCACATTTATATAACAATATAAAATGTGCTAAGTTATTTTATTGAACATATATCGTACTTTATCTATCCGACTATTTGGACGACGGGGCTGGCAAACAGGTTCACCGGTAGTAACATGGTACCCTTTTAACTCTGTTAAACAAACGCTACGTCCATTTGTAAAGAAAGTTAAATCACTACGATATTCTTGAATACACCGAGCAGGGATTTCTCCACTAAGAATGACCTCATTATTTTTCAATTGAGTGTCTACGATGTTCGCACAATATTTAGGAGCATCGTTGTATGCTCGTGAAAGATATTCCTGTGGCGCATAAATTTTAAAACTAAGATATGGCTCTAACAATTCTGTTCCAGCTTTTTTTAAGACTTGTTCCAATACAATAGGAGCAAGCATCCGAAAATCTGCTGGGGTACTAACAGGGCTATAGTATAAGCCATACTTAAAACAGATTTTACAGTCCGTCACATTCCAACCATACAATCCTTGTTCACAGCCATAGCGTATCCCCTCCATAACTGCATTTTGAAACGATTGATTTAAGTATCCAAGAGAAACCGAGCTCTCATACTGCATTCCACTTCCCAACGGAAGCGGTGATACAGATAAACCAATGGAAGCCCAGAAAGGATTTGGCGGCACTTCGATGTGAATGGTATATTCTGCATTTTTTAACGGTCTCTCCATATAAATGACTGTAGGCTCTTTTAGTTCTATCTCCACATGATACTTTTCTTGCAACAGTGCACTAATCACTTCCATTTGTACTTTCCCTAAGAAAGAAAGTATAATTTCATGTGTCGTAGAATCCACGTAATATCGTAGAAGCGGATCACTATCTGAGATTTCCAAAAGGGCATCAAGCAACATTTCTCTCTGTTCAGGTTTACTCGGTTCAACAGTTGTTTGTAGTAGAGGGTGCGGATTTTCAATCTTTTTTCTCTGTGGCAATAGTTTTGTATCTCCAAGAACACTATTTAACTTCAAAAACTCATTCTGCAAAATAACAATTTCCCCGGAATAAGCCTTATCGATTTTACATAATTCACCATTTATTGAAGTATACATTTCTGTAACTTTTATTTTTTCTTTTTCTGATTCTGATACTCTAACCGAATCTCGTAAATGTAGTACTCCACTATAAAGGCGTATATATGCAAGACGTTGTCTTTTTTTTGTATATTCAATTTTGAAAACATTTCCGCAAAGTTCAGACGGACCTCGATGTGTTGATGAATAAAATTTATTAGTAATAACTTCTATAAGGTTATCAATCCCTATATTACTTTTTGCACTTCCATGATAAAGAGGGAACAGAGAACAATTCTGAAATCTTATGCTTTCCTCTTGTTCGAGTTCCAATGCTTCTAATGATTTACCGGACATATATTTCTCTAAAAGGTCATCGTTTCCCTCTATTACCGTATCCCATTGTTCAGATTCGGTAAAGTTCGTCACACATATATTAGGATACAGTTCTACCTTCTGTTTGATTACAATTTCGGCAGAAAGTTTCTCTTTAATATCCTGATAAACCGTTGATAAATCAATTCCATTTTGGTCAATCTTATTGATAAAAAAGATTGTGGGAATCCCCATTTTCCTAAGTGCATGAAATAATATACGAGTTTGTGCTTGTACGCCATCTTTTGCAGAAATCAGTAGAATTGCCCCATCTAAAACTGATAATGAACGATATACTTCTGCTAAGAAATCCATATGTCCTGGCGTGTCTATGATGTTCACCTTCGTATTTTCCCACTGAAAAGAGGTTATTCCTGTCTGAATTGTAATTCCTCTCTGACGTTCTAAAAGCGTATTATCCGTCCTCGTTGTACCTTTGTCCACGCTTCCTAATTCTGTAATCGCTCCACTGTTATATAATAAGCTTTCTGTTAAGGTAGTTTTTCCTGCATCAACATGAGCTAAAACTCCAATATTAATAATTTTCATGTGATTTTCCTCCATTCAAAAACCCAAAAGGGCATAAAAATCCCAGTGATAAATACTTTTATCACTGGGATTTTTATGCATAACCATAGGTATACAAAGCATACAGATATTCTCTGGATACTTTAGAATCACATGATAAAGGTATTTTTAAACTGGGTACAAAAAACTAAGCCCTCCTAAAAAAGGACATCCAATTATTTGTTCCCACTATCAAATTGACAGTTTATTTAAGAATACCTTGCCGCATATTTATTAACTCCTTTTAAATAGATACTTAAATAATAGCACGTAAGAGCATATTTGTAAAGGAATCTCCAATTTTTTATCAAAGAGAGTACGTGATTACAAAATAGCTGTAATAATGGGATATCTGTCAACTGGTATGGTTGACAGATATCCAAAATTTTGTATAATAGGAATTGAAGTTAAATTAGATGCTAAAAATTTGTAATTAAGAAGGAGGGATTCGTCATGTTGGTATTCCAAATGCGTAATGTAGATAAAACATCTACTGTTTTGAAACAGACTAAAAACAGTGATTACGCAGATAAATAAATACGTTAGATTAATTCCTACCAGTGACTAATCTTATGACTTTTTAAACAGATAACTAAAATTACAAACAAATCGTTTAACTTCTGTATTTGTTTATAGATGGAATCACTTCAGGAGAGATTACATGAACAAAAATATAAAATATTCTCAAAACTTTTTAACGAGTGAAAAAGTACTCAACCAAATAATAAAACAATTGAATTTAAAAGAAACCGATACCGTTTACGAAATTGGAACAGGTAAAGGGCATTTAACGACGAAACTGGCTAAAATAAGTAAACAGGTAACGTCTATTGAATTAGACAGTCATCTATTCAACTTATCGTCAGAAAAATTAAAACTGAATACTCGTGTCACTTTAATTCACCAAGATATTCTACAGTTTCAATTCCCTAACAAACAGAGGTATAAAATTGTTGGGAGTATTCCTTACCATTTAAGCACACAAATTATTAAAAAAGTGGTTTTTGAAAGCCGTGCGTCTGACATCTATCTGATTGTTGAAGAAGGATTCTACAAGCGTACCTTGGATATTCACCGAACACTAGGGTTGCTCTTGCACACTCAAGTCTCGATTCAGCAATTGCTTAAGCTGCCAGCGGAATGCTTTCATCCTAAACCAAAAGTAAACAGTGTCTTAATAAAACTTACCCGCCATACCACAGATGTTCCAGATAAATATTGGAAGCTATATACGTACTTTGTTTCAAAATGGGTCAATCGAGAATATCGTCAACTGTTTACTAAAAATCAGTTTCATCAAGCAATGAAACACGCCAAAGTAAACAATTTAAGTACCATTACTTATGAGCAAGTATTGTCTATTTTTAATAGTTATCTATTATTTAACGGGAGGAAATAATTCTATGAGTCGCTTTTTTAAATTTGGAAAGTTACACGTTACTAAAGGGAATGGAGATAAATTATTAGATATACTACTGACAGCTTCCAAGAAGCTAAAGAGGTCCCTAGCGCCTACGGGGAATTTGTATCGATAAGGGGTACAAATTCCCACTAAGCGCTCGGGACCCCTTGTAGGAAAATGTCCTAAGTGGGATATCTGTCAACTGGTATGGTTGACTAAAAATACTTCCTACGAAAATGTAGGGGGTATTTTTTTACGAAAAAATACAATCGATTCTTAAAAAGAAAAATTTTTGATTGGCAAAACCATAACAAGTTCGTTTTAGGGTTTTGATTTTGCGATTGATGCCTTCTAAAGGACCATTAGAGTATTCAAATTTAGCGCTATTTAAGACATATTTTCTGTTTTGACGAAGGGTTTGAATAGCAGTATCCATTTCTGTATTGGTTTTTTGGTAGTCTAAGATGGTTGACTCTAGTAATTCACTATTGCGCTCGTTTAGGGCTTTCGTGATATCTTGGTAAGTTTGGTATACTTCAGCGAACTTGGAAAATTTACTAGTAATGAGATCAACAGCATTTTGGCGAGTCATATATTGTTTAACGCCGCGAAGAAAAACTACTTCTTCAGGGTGAAGATCTTCAGCTTTTTTATGGAATAGCTTCCAATGTGACTTCATAATTTTATATTCTCGGCTCTGTTTATCAAGTTGCTTTAGGATAGAGATACGACAATTGTCCAAAGCGCGACCAGCTAATTGTACAAGGTGGAAGCGATCAATAATGATATTGGCATTAGGGAAAAGGCGATAGATAAAACTTTGATATTGAGCATTTAAATCAATTACAACTGATTGAACGCATTCGCGTTCGGCTTTTGAATAACGACTTTCAAAATAATCAACAATGGTAGGTGATAGACGATCCTGTAACTTTGTGACAATTTGGTGGGTTTCAGCGTCACAACAGATAAAGGACATCACAGACTTAATTGAACGAAACTCGTCAAAACATAGATGCTTAGGCAACTTAGCCACACGATAGTGTGGTTCCATGCGCTCTAAGATTGTTCGACGAACACTGCTAGGAGAGCAGTGACACATTTCAGCAATAAGCTGACCAGATAAGCCTTTACGAGCTAAAAGCATGATTTGATTTTTGAGATCACTGGATAAGGTTTGATTTTCTTTGGTTAAATTAGTAATAGCACCAAAAGTAGTATGGCATGATTTACATTTATAGCGTTGTTTACGAAGCTCTAGTTCATATCTTCTCCCATTTAAACTTGCCAGTCGTACATGAGTTTTGCGAAAGCCATCCTTATTAACTGTGGGAAAGCCACAGTTACGACAACGATTAATCGGATAAGAAAGAGTAGCTGTTATTAGCGTTATATACTCTTTAACAGAATCGTTGTTGTGTTCAGCTTCTTCAACAGAAATAATTTTAATATTTTTATCTTTAATTCCAAGAATATTTAGGATAGAATCATTATGGGACATTTGTTTAACCTTCTTTCATGATTTTTGTGGTGAATTGATTGTATAACGAGGGGACAGCAAATGTCCTCTTTTTTGTATAAAAAAATCTGGCATGGAATCTCTATCCATACCAGAAAGTGTATACCCTAATAATGTACCAATATTTGTTATTCTATAATCTTCCAATTACTCCCGTTCTTTTCAAGTACCAAATCAAATTGAGATACCTGCGTTGCTTTGGTCTGCTGGTCGATATACTCCACTGTCAGCGATACCGTGACTTGATTATCCTTACGATTGTGAATAGGATTTACCAGTTCTTGAAAGATGTACTCTTTTCCGATTGGTTTTAATATCCCGTCATTCACATAGTAGGAAAGTTCACTGGCTGTCGCTGTAGGATAGAGCTTGAAGAACGTCGTTAAAAACTCATTGATTTCATTGGTTGTAATGGAATCAACTGTCCCCTCACTTTCAATGGCTTTTGGTTTATAACTTGATTTCTTAGGTATGTTGGTAATGGTCGGATTCTTAACCAGTACCATATTTCCAGAACCATCTACATAGACACTCACTATATAAGCAGAGTGGACGGTCTTTGTATTTTCTCCCTCTGTAATGAGCTGGTCTACACTGTAGGTTACATTAAACTCATTGTCGCCAGTTGGCTCTACCGTCCATATCTGAAATCCTCTTACAGAAGACGATACAGGAATATCTTTGCGTACTGTATCAACATTGAGAGCTTGAAGTTCATCTGTCAGATAGCCTTTTAGACTTTCCATTCGATTATCAATGGACTTATCGGATTGCTCCCATGAATAGTAGACTTTCGCAAAGTTCTCTACAAAATTTTCTACATGATGAGTATCAACGTATTCCTTTTCTATGATAGTTGTTTCGTGAATAGTATGAGTATCTATAGCTGTAAAGTGCTTGAATATCGCAAAGCTGAAACTAAGCCCTAAAAGTACCCACAAGGCAATCACAACCTTTTTACGAGGATTGACTTTGTAGATACGAGGTTTCTTTTCCTTTGGTATCTGTTTTTCTTTATTCTGATTTTTTCTGAATTTCATCATTGAATCTTCCTTTCTCATTGTTTGATTCGTCCTGCTCCTACTAAATGCTGTTGCCAATAGGAGCTTGTTAAGTCGGCATAGCCGATAGGGTCTCCTGCGTGAAACATTCGATTATCGCCTAAATAAATCCCGATATGAGTAATATAAGAGCCAGCGTTATAGGTAGAATGAAAGAAAACCAAATCGCCAGCTTTTGCTTCGGATAGTGGGATATGTTGGGTCACATCATATTGTTGTTGTGCGGTTCGTGGTAATTTAATCCCAGCTTTGCCATACGTCCATTGTGTCAGTCCGCTACAATCAAATGAAGTAGTCGGGGAAGCTCCGCCATAGACATACTTCCAACCCTCATATTTCAGTGCTTCGTCCATGATGGCTTGTACCGTATTATCATTAAATTGAGTTGTGACAAGATACTGCGTAACAAGCTGAACATAAAACATATTGCCATAGTTATATCGCCAGCCCCCATTGATGGGTATGGCTATTGGATTGGGATAGGACACTTTTTCGCCGTCTGAATATTCCTTAGAGAAACTTTGAGCCAGTTCAAAGGTATATTTGTTTCCACGATTAGCCACATACCCTAAGAAGCCACCGCCATAATTGTAGGACTGAATAAC
This sequence comes from Streptococcus hyointestinalis, assembly GCF_900459405.1. Taxonomy (NCBI): domain Bacteria; kingdom Bacillati; phylum Bacillota; class Bacilli; order Lactobacillales; family Streptococcaceae; genus Streptococcus; species Streptococcus hyointestinalis. The sequence goes on along the minus strand of NZ_UHFN01000007.1, from coordinate 64,211 downwards.
CGATTCCAAATCCACACCGAGCCTATCTCTACTGGCTAATAATTCACTGAAATACTTCACACCTTGCTTGATAGATTCTTCTGTACTCAATGAATTGGGTGGTAGACCAAGGGATTCCGAGGACTGCATAACATCTTCGGCAGTACCGCCCGATTCCACCTGTATAATAGCAAGCAGTACATTAACGTATTCTTCAATGCCATATTCTCTAGCGTATTTTTCTACCATAGGCTTATGAGCCAGCACTTCTGCGGAAACATTCACACCGCCATAGTGAATGTTTGAAAAACCGCCATCTTGTTCATCTGAAAATAAAATGGCAACAAACAGAAGTAGTGAGAAGACCATCAAGAATAGCCCAGAACCACCAATCACTAAAGCTTTCAGTTTCATGGTTTCTTACTGCCTTTCTTGATAGTGGCGGATTTTATTGGTGGTCTATTTCTAAGGTTTTGGCTTTGAACTCTTTGAACAGTAGACGGACGCTCTTTTGTGACTGGACGTTGTGAAGCTCTGTCTGCTGGTGTAGTTGAAGTTGCTGGCTTTTGAACTGTTCTTTCTTGTGTAGTACGGTTTTGTCGTTCCGCTTTTAAACTTAAAGAATCGGACTTAACTGCTGGACGCTCCTGTTTGGCTTGTTGAGATTCCATGCGTGAAGTCTGAATAGAAGATTGTTTTGCGGTCTGTCCATCATGAGATTGTTCTTGCTTAGTAGCTGGTCTTTCATGAACGGAAGAAGCTGGCTGTTTTTTCTGTTTGACCTGTTCCATTTCAGAGCGACGCTCTGCAATGGTTTTGCGTCTTTGTTCCTGCTGTTCCTTGCGTCCGCTGGCTCTGTCTGCTCTGGTTTGAGAAATACTGGAAGTTAGGTCACGAACATTTTCTTTTGCTTTGGATTTTCCTTGATACACTGCATATCTTGCATTGGTCGGAATATCCTTAACCTGTTCTTTGAGATTACCAGCAGAATCAACGATTTTATCTTTGGTATCAGCAACTGCTCCGATTGTTTGTCCGATACGTTTTCCAAGTGTTGATTTTTCCTGTCCGTCTGGACGGGTGTGATCTGCTTGTGTCCTACCAGAACTACCCGACTGTCCTTGTTTTCCTGTAGCACTGGCAATGGCAGAGCCAGCACCTAAAGCTGTCATGGAGCGTCCAAGTTTACGCTGTAGGCGGTGCATATGAGCGTGCATAAGCATACGAGGTTTTCTCATCACACGACTTCCCACACTTTGAGAATCGTTGCTTTGAAGCGAAAACATACTCATTAAATCGCTCAGTTTGAAGTAGATTCCTGCAAAGGTCACAATCTGTAAAAAGGCAATCAAAAAGAACGGATAACCAGCCGATAAGGTATAGAGCATGGTTGAAATACTAAAGGCTGTCGTAATAATCAGCGTGATTCCAGCTCGTGTCAAAATGGTATTAAAGAGTTTGATAATGGCTCGTTTTGACATACCATCAAAGGACGGAATCATGCTTAAAATAAAGCTAACAGGTAGAAACATGGCATAGATGATAAAAAGTACCTGCGAGAAAATCATGATTCCTGTTAGTAGGAATACGAATATAGAAATCCCGATATTGAATACAAAGAGAAAGAAGACTGTACCCAAACGGTTAATAGTTTTTGTAATCGTCATGTTCACATTGTTTCTGTCTTCGATTTCTTCTGCTACAATTTTTTCTCTGTCTTCTCCATTATTACTGTCTGGACTGGTTGAAAGTAGACTTTCCACACGGTCAGCACCAATACTTTCAATGTCTGAACTGTTGTATTGAAGCAGTAGCCACGGTTGTTGAACCTGTATGGAAAATAGGCTGTCACGTATCAAGTCCACACTGTCATTTCCTTGACTGTCTGAATGGGGCATGACGATTTTCGTTCCTAATGATAAGCTGGCTTGACTGATGTCTGATGAAAAATCATTGATTTTTTTAATGTAGTCGGGAGCATAGGCAATAAAGGAAGCTGATAGGATAAATACCATGACAAAGTTCACAATGGCATGAATCGCTTTTGTAGTTTCTCTTTTTATCAGTCCTGTATAGACAACATAAACCCCAAGAACCAAAATCAAGAGTAAGAGGAATCCAACATAGAATCCCTCTGTTGATAGTCCGCTAGGCGTAACTCCTGCAAGGGTCTGCATATTCTTGCCAATGGAATCTGCTGTAGCAGAAATGAAGTCGAGGGAATAGGCTTCTTGAACTAAGTAGCCAGTCGCATTGGAAACATAAAGACTGATTGTCCAAATAAAATTGGTAATAGCATATAGTCCATACATGACCTGTTTTCCAATCCCGTCCGACCAGTTCCACGGTAGCCAGCCCCAGCTATTATCAACATAAAAATCCAGTTGATAGTTTTCAAGTGGGTATCGGCTGTATTCATTTGCTACATTGACCGTATCATCTACCAAGCCCGCAGCTTGAACCACTGTTCCCAACATTGCTAAAAGAAAAATGGCAATCACGAGTGATAAAACCACTGTCATTGCCACTTTATTTAGACGCTTCAGAGTCCAGTTTGATTTTAATTTCTGTACCATCATTACACCTCTTTTCTCACAGGCGGTCTGGTATCAAAAGCATGAAGTAATTCTTCAAAGACTGGGTGGAACTGTATCACACCGACACGACCATATAAATCACTGATAAGGCATTGTCCGTTCTCTAAGTCACGAAGTCGCTTCTGATTGTTTTCGTCCTCTGGGTCAACTCCAAAAAAAGCTAAGGTCTTTTTAATTTCGTTGATATCAGTGGAACGAAAGGCAAACTTCAAACCAAGATTATTTTTCAATTTTTCATCTAAAAGGTCATCTGTATTTTGAGTAACAAAATAGACACCTGCATTCATAGCACGTCCAGCTCTTACTAACTTCATAGATAAGGTTTTACCTTGTGCCACCTGTAAGAAACTCCATGCTTCGTCAAGGTCTACAATCTTGAAAAGGCTTCTGTCTGAATGGATAAAATCCAACGCAAAGGTGCTAATGACAATTAACATAGCAACGGATAATAGTTCCATTGTCGTGTATTCCTCAAAACTTGTTTCCTTATCAGGTAATACCAAATCCACCACCTGTATAATGTTGAGCTGTTTTTCAAGACTGATAGATTGTTCGACATAGCCATCACTGAATAAGAGATGTGCAAAATCATAATCCGTAAAGCTCTCGATATGGTCAGCGATACTGGTGCTTGTTGGTGTTCCCTCGACCCGCAATTCCTCAATGACTTTAAGAAGTCCACGCACTTCACTATTGGTTACTGCACGAATCGCTTTCCGTAGTACGGGAAAACGTTCAGAATCTCGTGAGGATATCCCTGTAAGGAATGTCAGAATATCAATAGCCAGTGATTCAGAATCTTTTGGATTTTTCATAATTACATAAGGGTCAAGCAGTCCTTTGCTTTTCTCATCAGAAGTGAGATTCACAATGTTAATCTCGTGAGCGATTTCTGGAAGCGTTTCTTTCCATCTGCCACGTTCCGCCTTTGGGTCAACAATCACTGCTTGTGCTCCATAAAGCACTGCATAATAGACGATAAGGTTATTCGCAAAGGATTTACCACCACCCAGCGAGCCAACAAAAGCCGACGCTAACGCATTGGTTACTGAACCCTTAACCCCTTGACTGGCAAGCGCTGGTTTGAGATACACATTGCGTCCTGTATCTAAGCTATAGCCAACATAAATCCCTTCATTTTCGCCCAGCATTTGCGTAGCACCAAAGCCAAGTCCAGCGAGGAAATCAGAAGTTACATATTGAATATAGTCATTCATATATCTTTTGCTTGCTGGCAGAAATTCTTCATGTAAGCCCAGCATATCGCCAAAAGGTCGAACCAGTTTCACAGACAAATCGTCGTAAAAGTCTTTCACTTCATTACAGCGACGTTTCAACTCGTCCAAATCATTAGCAGAAACCCGAACCACATAAGAGAGTTTGTACATAGATTCTTTGGATTGGTCTAAATTGGTTTCCAGCTCATTTACACTATCCAAGGCTTCTGCCACATTGGAGCTGGTTTCATTATCACTTTGCCATGCGTGATTATCTAAATCTTTCAACTCTTTCTTTTTATTGCGAACGGTGCTTAATGCTTTACAATTTGCCACGATTTCCACATTCATGGACGTGTCAATGGGAAAGGTAAATTGTTGTTGCTGGTAATAGAAAATTTCACTTGATGGAAAGTCCAGCTCTCCGACAATACTGTTAATGGTAAAATAAGCCACATAGACGGTTTCATCTTCCTGCTGGATTTTCAAGTATCGCTGTTTTTCTTCTATTAAACAGCGAGTAGGCTTGATGAGGTCATAGTATTTAATCAAGGTTTCATTATCCAGCTTCTTCTTTGATAGATGATACTCATAATCTTCATAAGCTGTACCTGTCTGTCCGTAAAGATGTTCAATCAGATAGCCGAAGTCGTCCTTATTCAGTCTGCGGATTTTGAAACGACGAGAGATTTTATTTTCCAAGAGCTTTTCCATCTTCTGAAAACGCAGGATTTCATCATTACTCATGCTGACAAAATCTCCCATTAACTTATGGTTCACATCATAGACAAAATCAGACAAAGCATTTTTGGCTTCAACGGTAAGACTTTTCATGGAAAACTCCTGATCGTTGAGAAGCAACTTAAAGCCGATAAAGAAACGGTAATCCACTTGATTTTCGCCAATCATGGATATTAAAGCGTCTGTCTGTTGGTCGATTTTGTCATAGGCAATCGCTTTGAGCTTGCCAGTGACTTCATTTTTAGAACGCTCTTGTGCTGAACGTATGCTGGATTCTGTACTGATTTGTAAGGCATGAATCTTGCCATCACGATTTTGTGCGATAAGCTGTCTGAAAGAATCATGCACTTGTATTTTCTGTTCTGGACTTAGAAATGAGTAATTGTAAGGAACAAGCTCATAATAGGCGTAACATTCGCCATCTTTATTCCAGACCAGATTATTTTCAATGTATTTAATTGGATATGCCATAAAATTCACTCCTAACTGCTGTAATGGCTTCTTGTGGCTGATTTCTGCCAAGGGTTACTTTTTTCCCTGCATAGGTCAGCTTTGGTCGCAGTGCATAAGCAATGACAGACTTTAAAAATCCATAAGGCTTTTTACCATCAAAGGTTTTTGTAGACATAAACCATGTGAAAGCGACAGGAATCCCAAAGTATTTGAGAAATGCTCCCTCAATCATGGAAAGAGGTGGCACGTTGCCAAGTATCATAACCGCAAACAGTGACACGACAAACCACGTCATTTGCGTAAAGGTTATGGGAAACGGAAGTCTAAAATCGTTTATGGAGTACAGCACTTTCTCAACAGACCAAATACTGGTATAGCTTCGTATTTTCTTCATAGAATCAATCCTTTCATAAAAATAGGGATAGCTGTTTAAGCTACCCCGCAAACAAGAAACTCTGCCAGTAGTAATGTACCGACAGACTTAATGAGTGATTTCAAAAATCCCATGATTGGTAGAAATGAATGTTCCCGAAAGTTCTAAATCACGACCATAGGATTCGTAATCAATATAGTTTTGAAGACTGGCTGGTACTTCGCCTAAAGCACCAGTTTCTTCAATGTAGTAACGGGCAACATCTTCCATATCATCACAATCCGAGTGAATAATAATATCCTCTTGATGTTCGCTTAGTTCCTCAATACTTGAAAAATGAGTGAGCAGAGCAGATAGCTCGGATTGTAGTTCCTCTGGCAACTCCGATACCATTTCCCATAGGCGATTGAGTTCGCCAATAGAAGTGTATTCGTCAACCGTAAAGGGTAACTCATAATCGTGAATGGCGTATTCCTCGTATTCATCATTCAAGCCGATTTTCTCTTTGACTTCTTCAAAATCAATGGGAAAGGTAAACCAAGCACCGACTAATTCTCCTTCATTGTATTTACCTAAGTTGGCAATATAGACTTGCATATCGTCCATGTGTTCACGTCCTTTCTGTGTAGAGATTCAAAAATCCCTACCGCACTTCGTTTGGTGTGCCATTCTTTTGCGGAACATAAGAAAACCACTTATATTCCACAAAATAACGGTTTAATTTAAGCACCGATAATGCGATTAAATAGCTCTAATAAAATGTCTTTTACTCCAGCAGCGTTGAACACCAAGCCCACCGCAATAATCGCAATGATGAGAAAGCCAATCAGTTTACTAAACTCACGCTTGAAGCCAAGATACAAGCCAATTACAACGATTGCTAAAAGTACCAGTGATTGAGCATTTGATAGAAACCAGTTATAAAGGTTTTGTCCAAAATTCATAAAAATGTTCTCCTTTCTGTATTCAGTAAATTTGTATTTAAGTTATTTTTTGTTCGTTATCACGTCCTGTTCTTTTACCGACTGTTGCTTTAAAATCTGCTTGTGTCGGTCTGTCAGTTTCGCATGGTCGAGAATGTCTTTCACAACCTGCGTCTGGTTAATTTCATCAAGTGTAATAGCAACCTTTAAGGTCGGGGCGACTTGATGAGATAGCCAGTTTAGTGTCCTTTGGAAAGAGTAAGGCTCTGATTTTGTGGTTAGTTTTAATCGTTCACGATTGTTTCCAATAAACCATGCCCATTCTTCATTGAGTTTCCAATCGGAACGTGCTTTTGAATCGTCCTTATCCACAAAGCGGATATACCGATTGATAATCTTAAAAGCTGTATGCTCTGGATTATCATAGGCAAGTAAATCACGTACTGCATAATAGGCACGCTCATTTTTTAGTCGGATTTCAAAACGGTTTTTAACCTCTGCGTCTTCAATGGGAATATCATTTTTCTTGTACTGCTCATAGTCCTTTTCATAGATACAGAAATAGACTTCGCTTTGTAATGAACCGATATAAAGTGTGTTTCCCATACATTCCTTTTCATCTTTGCGTACCAGTTCGCCACTGCGATAGCTCTTGAAACTGCGGAACACCGAAATACACTCTTCCTGTCGGCATTTTTCCGTCAGTATGGGAATATTCAAAATCCCTGTTTTATCGTTGATGGCAAGGTCAAGGCGTTTCATCACGCCACTAGCCACCAAAGCGTCCATAAAGAACTCATACCAGCTTCTTTGTTGTGCTAAGAGATAGCTTTCAAATTGTCTGCACCCACGACCTTTCAATTCCACTAGAACCCCTTTATCCAGCTCATGAGAGCATAGGACGAAAATATTGCCTAAAGCATAATGTTCGGTATAGGAATAGAAGCCATAGTCTTCATGGAGCATATAGGAAAGTTTCAATCGTAAAACGTCCTCGACCACATGCTGTACGTCTGTTGTTGGAAACCGAATCCTTACATAGTCAAAGAGCATTTCAAGGGGAGCGTCGGGATTGAAGCGTTCCAGCGTTTCTAAAAGTGCCAGTTGTAATTCGTCTGATGGCTTGACCTTGCCAGTTTCAATGTCGCTAAGATATTGCCTTGTAATGCCTGTAGCAATAGCCAGTCGGTTTTGAGAAAGTCCATAAGATAAGCGTTTTTCCTTTAAATGCTGTACCCAAGTTTGTTCATTCAGTGAAATTCCTCCAATCAAAAAGGCGTATGTCAACTTTTAAAGCTCATTTGACATACACCGAAATTTTCTAAATCCCTTGTAACCAAAGGATTTTCTACTATTTTTTTGCCTGTTTCCTGTCGATTTGTACCCCCCTGTTAGATACGGGGGGTTAAGTGCTGGCGTGGCTGTCGCCACACCAGCCAGCAAGATTAGTCCACACCTGCGACTTCCGCTTCGCACGTCGCCTGCGTGTCCTGTTTGCTGTGGGATAACCTTTTTATTTCCTCTAAGAAATCATGTCCTTTAGGTACAAGGGGAGTATAAAATTCAGAGATGACACTTGTTCCAACATCAACATAACCACGTCCTTTAATCTGCTTTAGGAAAAAGTCTTTCTGTACGTCACTTCCAAACATCATGCCATAGCCCATTTCAGACATACGACCTAAAGCCACTCTAAAATTAAACTGGTCTCTGATTCCGTCGCCTAAATATTTTGCGTCGGGTCTTTGACAAGCCAGTATCAGAAAGAATCCAGCTTGACGACCTAACATAACAATCTGTTTGAGCTTGTTAAGCACTGCGGTATTTTCCTTTGTTCCCAGCATTTCCATAAAAGCCACATATTCATCAAAGATAAGAAAATGAGCTGGCAATCCTAAGTAAGCATAGTTTTCGCCTGTCTTGTAGTTTTCCATCTTTTTCATAACTTCACTGCGTTTCATCATTTCATCATAGAAACGGTCAATGCAGGAAAGCATATCGTCTTTCCTGTAGTAGACATTTCCCATCACAGAGCCTAAGTCTGCAAGATCAGCATTCTTTGGGTCAAGGATAGTCAGTTTTGAATTGGTATGAAGTAGAGCTTCAATCAGTGTCAAAATGAAGTAGGTCTTACCGCCACCAGTTCCCCCAGCAATCAGCATGTGAGGGAGTTTGTCATATTCCCACCAGACATTCGTCATTAAGCGTAACTTGCCATCTTTGGCTTGTACTTCATCAATGGAAAGTCGATTGGCTATGGTGTCATAGAGCAAGGTATATTCTACATAAGAATCCTTTAGCTCCTTGTCGGTCAGCTCACAGTACAAGCCACTTTCCAGCTTCTTTTCCAAGTGTAAGAGCTGGTCTTGATATTTCCCCAGCATGATTTCAACACGTATACTTATCAAGCCATCTTTAAGGCGATAATACATTTTGGGAAAGTAGGTTATCTTTTCCTTTGTCCGACTGGTACTATCCTTGAAGAAACCATCAGTTTTGACTTGTTCTGATTCATACCACTTGTTTTCAAGAATCATCTTCGCCAGCTTTTGACGGTGCTGTAGCTGTTTGAACATATCGTACTTGTATCTTCTGAATATAAAAGCACCTAACAAGCAAACAAGAATTGCGACACTGAAACTGATAACTAAATAGGGAATGTCAATCTTATCTACTTGTAGTAGGTCTAAATCCTGCCAGTTGATCTGCTGGATTGTCTTCACATGAAACAGTCCGACAACCAGCAGGAAAACAGGCAGAAGTGAAGCAATCGTAAAATGAAAGACTAAATCTTTATCCGATGGGCGAATCCTTTTACCACGCTGTTTCATGGGTAAAATCCTCCTTTCTCTCTAACGGAAGTGCTACTGTTTATCTATAACAGGTTCTTTCTTTGGTTGAGGTTGTGTTCTAAAGGAATTAGAATCCTTTGTTAGCACAATATCGTCAGCCTTGATATACCAGTCCACATCTGCCCCTTGAAAAGTAGCAGTAGCCACCGTATCAGCAACAGGATTGATAAGCTCCACTCGTGCGTTATAGTCAAACTCTTTCAGTGGAACACTGGCAGGAATACTCACTTGAATCATACGTCCTTGTCCTTTGGATTTAAGGTCATAGGTACGCTCTTTGATTTCATCTGATACCGACCCGTCTTCATTTTGGATTCTTACTTCACGTCGGAGTGCAGAGAACTTTAATTCCCCAAACGTAGCGTCTTTTTCTAAAACAATGCCATTGGCTAACCTCATAATGTTTTCCTCTCTTTCTTTCTATTCCTTAATCATGTCGTCAGCTTCTAAGATGTAGTTCGTAAAGCCACGAGTACCGATTTTGTAGCCCTCGGCAGTAATACGTGGATTGACGAGCTTTACTTTTTCTTCAAAACTGAAATGTTTTTCGCCAGCTTCAGCAGGAAGTACCACCACAATATCATCTGCTCTTTGAACATCTGAATAGAGGTTATAGCTTCTTGATAAGATAGTAAGCTGTCCGTTGATTCTTCGCTGTACGATTTTATCCTCGCCAGCAAATTCTAAGTTTCCGAATGTTTTTTCCATGTTGGGAATGACAAATTTAAGTTCCATATTTTTACCTATCCTTTCTGTTTAATGGTTTCATGAATCTAATTTGTTTGATGGTCTATTGGGTGGGGAACGACCTTGATTTTTTGCTTTCGTGGTATCACGTCCTTTCAAAATTGGGTAAAAAAATAGACGCTCCTATTTCCCATAATGGAATTAGTAAGCGTCTTGCTCCATATACATAACAAAAACCACTTGATATGAAAAATCAAATGGCTCTTTATATGTATTTATTCAATTTTAAATTTTGATATGAAGTTGTTTGCCTGCTGTTATGCGGTTCTTAGCAGGTGTCTTGATGGTACATTTCCATCAATAAAGGGATGGATACTTTCAAACTCTATATGGAAACGAGCTAATTTCTTAACAATGTGCTCAGAACTATTCGCATAATCTTCCAATATCTTTTCCATCAACGGGCGAATCATATAAGGTTGGGCTGGTTCATTAGCGGCACCCATAATACGCACTGGAACTTTGCGATAAACGCCACGATCATCTTTTTTATCGGATAAAACGAGGTAATGGATATCTTTTATCACTTGCTCGGTCAATTTTTGCTTTTCAGCTACTAAGGATTGGACAAATTGAAAAGCTTCACGATGCCCGATAGCCTCCATGTGGTCTTTAAGTGGCTTCTGGTCAATCGTCAGCCCACGAAGCACCATATCCGTTTCTCGTAGCGTTAAGGTATTTCCTTCGATTGCATTTGAATTATAGGTATATTCAACCGTAAACTCTTCATTGAGTCGTTCTACTTCGCCACTTGTTAAGGGACGCAAGGTAGATAGCTTTGCAATTTTTTCATCAATAACAGTTAACAGACTTTCTGCCTTTTTGTAGCGAGCATCCGTAGGCTTTTTTGCATCCACTGGGATTCTCCACAAGCGCCCTTCACGGATAGCACCAGCCACCTTACCTTGGCTGCATAAATCCCTGACTCGTCGGTCGGAAATTCCCCAGCGTTTTGCTGCCTCTTGCACAGATATATACATGGAAAAATCCTATCCTTTCTAAACTTAATAATCATAGCTGTCTAAGCTAATTATACCATACTTCGGAAGGATAGGGTTGTTATCGGAAGGAAGTTTTCAGATTAACGGAAGGATAGTTAGAAACTCATTATTGTTATCTCATTCCGTCGATGAAGTAAATACCTCAAAAACGTTGACATTTCTTTTGTTTACAGTCAAATTCCTCATTTTGCTAATTACTTAAAGGCATCTAAGGGGCATGATAAAATAGAGTTTGCAACCTCATCCACACTTGCTTGTTCTACAACAACATCTTCCTGCTCTTGAGCTAAGTTTTCTAAATATCTTTGCATGACAATAGTCTCCCTACATTTACTCTTCCATACCCATATTTTAATAGAAAACAAGAACCTAGGACAAAGATCCCCTAGGTTCGTTTCTTTCCGAAAAAGATATGTTTTTAGGAGAGATGATATAAATGCTTCTTCCAAATATTAGTCCATTGGTATTCTTCCTATAAAACAGAAATATAACAATTCTTTAAAGTAAATCTGCTCTTGGGTTGACGATAAATATATTTCAAGATTTTTCTTATTGTAATACTTCACTGCTTCTTCAAATGTATTATAAATTCCTCCTGATGCTGATTTCACCTTAGGATTTCGCAATATTGAACTTAGCAGCCCAAATACATTTTGAAATTTTCTTAACGGCAATGGCAACTCATTCTCGTCAAAATCATCAATATATTCAATAATCTCATCTTCTGAAGGATATCTCATTGATTGGATTTCTTCTCTGTGACTAATTAACCAAAAATAAGCCGCATCCCATCCTTTGCTTTTAACCATCGCTAACAAATATTTGTCTATTAGCTGGATATTGTCAAATCCTTTTAAAACAAATAACTTTTGCAAGGTTCTAAATCTTATCTCTGGGGGAAGATGCGAAAACATCGATAGTACATTTTTATCGGATTTTAAGCTCAAATTATACTTTAAAAAATATTGAACAAATAAGTAAGAAAATAAATCCCAAATCAGATTTTCAGCTTCAATCCACTCTTCTAGGTTAGAAATTTTATGATTTTGTGTGTGAGAATACTTATTCCCTATTTCTCTCAAATTATTTACCGTGCTCTCAAAGTCTTTTCGTAACAACTTATTTACATTATTAAGTCTTTCAGTTGTCTTATATTTAGGGTTTTTCTCAGATGAGGTGATATCACCTAATTCCATTTTTTCTCCCACTCCTAAATTTAAAAATCTTCGGGTAATCAACTCAGTCATTTTACGCAATAACACAAGCCTACTGCTGATACTGATTTCTGAATAATAAATATCGAAAATCAAATCTGAAATCAGTATCTCATAATCACTGTTTTCAAAGGGGGTGATTGCCATATATTTTACTCCTTAAAAAAGCATATAGAGTTCACCCCTATATGCTTTAACTTTGCCATTACTTTTTAGAAATTTCTTCACTTGCAAGTTTTGCTAAAGAAATTTCTTTATGTGAAGTAACAACATCTGACGCTAGTCCAATAAGGGCTAGAAAAATATCTGTCCAATTGATAGTTGACATTATCATTTCCTCCTTCTAGACACTCCAAGTGCCAAAACCGAGGACTAACATTAAATCCATTTTATTACTGTGACCATATTTTGTCAACTAACAAAATTATGTTTGTAACAAACTAGGTGTTCCATTATTATGAGATCTATTACATTTTTCTACTTGAATATATAGGTCTTTTAATAAATTGATACTTGTTAAAACTGCTTCTCCAGTATTAAGCTTTCTAAGTTGACTTACTTGATTTTCTGATAAATGATTTTGAATTGCCTTTAATTCATCAGGTGCTGTTAACCTGTGTACCACTAGTGTGCCAATTTGTCCCAATAAAACTTTATCAACGTCATTTGGATTCTGAGTGGTTAAAAAGAGAAAAATTCCTTTTTTCCTTCCTTCCCTAGCGATACTATTTAAACCCGTATAGAGGGAAATTCCATCATTAGTGTTACTTTTCGTGTAACGATGAACTTCATCTACAAATATTATAAATGGATTTATTTTATCCTTCTTAAAATTAATTAGATAATTTGTTATTAAATCGATAATCATTCCGCCTATTTCATCAGTTGTTCCAATTTTTGAAACATCAATGTATAGTGATTTTCTCGTGTCACTTGCTACCCAATTCTCAATAACATCTAGCACCCCTTGCCCATTTGAGTTAAAAAAGTTTAAGAAACTTGTATTGGATAATTTATAATCTATTTTTTGCACTAGATACTGATTGGAGTTAAAGTTGAAATCATCATAAATAAAATATGAAAATTTTCCTCTTCTTTCTCTTTTTATAGCTTCATTCGAAACTTGCTCAGATAAAAGTTTAATATCAAATTCTTTATCACTCGGGGATAGCGAACTCATATTTTGAGTTACTTCATCTACTCTTTGTTCTATTTTTACATATACACCAGATAGGTTATTCTTCTTTTGATACCTCAATGAATTAATAGCAGAGGCTAAAACAGCTGGCTGCGTCCCATCATTAGTTTCAAACAATATTGACCATTGTTGCATTGATAATGCTGAAACCGAAACAAAGGTATCCTTACCCAAAATATATTTATTTGCCTCTTCGTCCGTAAATGAATCAGCATATTCTCCCGTCGGGTCTATTATTAGAGTCCTTATTCCATCATTAACTAGCTTATCTAAAATACTCAGTGCTGATGTCGACTTACCACTATTTGTAGTTCCTACAGTCATCAAATGTCTATTAAACAAAGTTTTAGGTTGTAATGTTATTGGATATTCTTGGGAGCTGAATGTAAGTCTTGCAAAAGAAGATAACTGCTTCTCATCGTCTGGACTTACTTCGATTGATTTAATAAATAACTCTACTACCTTTTCATTTGCAATATATGCCCTATCAGTTATACCAACTGTATTTGTCCCGTTAAGTTTGAAATACTTTTCTCCCAACGGTATATACCCTAGTATATCAATACTTATTTCTGGAAAAATTTTTTCTTGTTGCCCATTCGTCAGCATCTCGTGTACACTATCAGAATTTGGAACTTTAGACTGAAATATTTCCCCAAAGAATAAGCCGTTACTCGAATCAATCAAAACATAGAAATTTATTGTATTTGGAGCAAGAATATCTGTTCTCAATTTTCTATATGAAAATAGTGATAAATTTTCTATTTGAATAGTAGAATACGAACGGTTTACTTGAGAAATCATTCCAAGATAATAATTACTTTTATCTGTTACTTCATAAAAACTATCAATTTTCATCATTCAAATACCTTCCAGACAGATAATCAACCAAATCATTGTTCATAGTAGCCTTTAAAAATGAGATAGAATAACCTTCGTTCATCAGATGTACAAGTTCTTGCCAGTTTTTATTGTATTTGGTATCGGTCTCCGCAATCTCATCATACTGTTTACTCTTCTCATTCCACTGCCTGTTTGGGTCAATATTAAAGTCTGTTACAAGTAATTTCAGACCAGAGTTATTTTTCAATGCCTGTGTAATCATCTTGGAAATATGATCATCTGCAAAACTAAATCCTGAAGAAATCAGTAAAGTATTGGGACGCTTTATAAGCTCTTGAAATTTTGTAAATAGTTCAAAATATGGTTCCTGATAGCTTTGAGCAAACTTGTCTGAACTAGGAAAAACCATTACCATTTTATCTGTCTCCGTAATACTGTCCTTATTTTTTCTTACGATATCACCATTATCCTGTTTTTCCCAAGTCAGTGAACCATGGATTTTAACAAGATTAAATATTTTATCCTTATATTCAACTTCTCTGGTATTAACATTCTGGATTTCTTTCACTAGATTCCATTCAAACATATTGCTATCGAACTTTGGGAGAGGTGTAAAGTTGAATCCGTCAAAAATAACAAAATTATTTTCCGCAGCTGCTTCCTCAATCAAGACATCATAATTTGTTGTAATAACAGAAAATTTATTCCCATCTTTTCCTGATAGGCTTGATAAAAAGTTTAATAGTGCTCCATGCTTCAAGAACTTACCATTATATGAGTAGTTTGTGTTTTCTTTAATCAGTTGTAAAATTTTGTCAATAGTTTTGTTAAATTTCTCTTTATCATCATCTGGAACATAAGGACGATAATGAAATAATGTTGATAAAAAATCCTCTAGATTAAAACTATCAACTAATACTGGGATACCTTTTTCTTCCGATTTTCTATTATCTACTATATTTCCATCTTTGTATCTGCATTTCTCTGCTAATTTTTCTAAAGTATATAACGTATCACTACATTTATGTAGCTCTTCAATCACATTATCAGCAATCATTCTTACTGTTTTCCCGTATTTAGGGTCTTGATTAGGTGTTACTGACGCACCCGCACCAGCAAGAAAAACAATGTTAGAATATTTCTCCCCGTAAATAGTTTTACGAATTTTTTCGCTAATCAATCGCTTAAAATCACCCTCTTTAAATTCATCTTGAGAGCCATCCTTTGATTCTTGCTTTTCAAGTATACCATGAGAATCAAAGAACTCTTTTTCATCAATTTTATCTACTCCGTAAGAGATTGAATTTGATAAATAATGCAATTCAATTTGTTTCTCGTCAGATTTATTATCATCATCAAAAAAGAAGAAAAACATTTTACTCTACCTGCTTTCTATGTTTAAAATAACTGCTTAATCCCACTTCCCATCTAACACTTCTTTCAAGAATTTTTTGGGAATCCAAAATGAATGTTTTGTAATATGCCGTCCATCGGGTAACTCATCAGTATCAGATAACTTTCCTTTCCCCACAAATTCTCCACTTTTTAACTCATATAGTGTATTCTGAGCATGAATTTTTGTAAAAATAATTTTATTGATTTTGCTTTGAGGGAAATTCGTTGATATTTTATTCCCATTTTGATTCAATTTTACCCCACCAACAAGTATTTGCCTTGTTTCTTGCCAAACTCTCTTTACCTCTGTTTCAAGTCTATCAGGAAATCCCCAGAATTTCACTCTATCTAAAACAAACAATTTAGGGGCTACTTCTTTGAAAATAACAAACATAAAACGCTTGTTACAAATTTCTTGATAGGGATGAGATTCTTCCCAATCATCATTGGTAGCTAGTTCTTTAAAGTTATAATTTTTAAAGGGGGAATCCTCTTTAGGTAAGCCGTTTTTATCGACTCGAATAACTCGTAAATTCATATTTGCCTTTTGAAATTCTTGAGTCTTATCTAAGTCTCCCGTCAAACCTAACATTGTTCTTATAAGTGTACTATTTTTCCCTTTTGCCTTTGAATTAATTGAGAATTTTTCATACAGCTCCGCTTCGGACATCCCCTTGAATTCAAGAATCCTCTCAGAGATAATTTCTGTAAAAGTTTTCCTCTCACCTTTTGCAACTGCCACCACACTTTCTTGCTCAAACTGATTAAAAATTTTATTCCCGTGTTGTAAAATGAAGTGCAACAAAAAAGACATGCTCGTCTGATATACTAGAATTCCCCAACTCAGTATAGAAAGCAGATGAACATGTCCACTAATCATTCTACCAAAAAATCGTTATACTCACACCTTTCAGCCTCCGAACGCGGAGAAATCAGCGCCTATCTCAAGATGGGTAAGAACCCCTCTGAGATTGCTCGTCTGCTTGGGCGTCATCGCTCAACCATCAGTCGTGAAATCAAACGAGGAAGTGTTTCTCAGGTTCAAGATAAGAACGGGAAACGAATCTACTCAACGGTTTACTTTCCAGATAGTGGTCAACGTGTTTATGAAACCAATCGTCGAAAAAGTGCTTATCATAAACTATCGTACTGCTCCCAGACCTTCTTCAAGGAACTTGAGAAAGCCCTGAAAACGAAACCTCGCTGTCACAGTGTCGATAGCTTTGTTCAAACTTACCGAGAAAAACATCCACTGGAAGTTATCCCTTCCACCAAGACAGTGTATCGTTACATCAAAGACGGACTGTTGAGGGTTAAACCGATTGATTTACCTAAGATGGTGTGCATCCGAAAACGGTCTAAAGTAAGGCCTAAGGCCACGAAGAAAATCTTAGGAAAATCCATTGAAGAACGTCCAGAAACTATTACTAATCGCTCTGAATTTGGACATTGGGAGATTGATTTGGTTCTTGGCAAGAAGACCAAAGGGGAAGCTGTTGTCATGACTCTAGTAGAGCGTCAAACACGATTTGCCATCGCTGTAAAATTGGCTAATAAACAAGCAGAAACCATCAATAGGGCTGTTAAGAGCTTACTGTCGCAGTACCCTATTCGCTCCATCACATCGGACAATGGCTCAGAGTTCAGTAGCTTGTCAGACTTAAAAGGTGTGGAAGTCTATTTTGCCCATCCTTATGCTTCTCATGAAAGAGGAACAAATGAAAATTTCAATGGTCTCTTGAGAGAGTTTCTCCCAAAAGGTGTCTCTCTTAACTCACTAACGACAGAAGAACTCAATCACTACGTCTCTGCTATCAATGACAGACCTAGACGACTTCACAAGTATAAAACCGCAAATATTTTGTTTGGGCTAGCCCAAACAGCTTAACCTCTGGAGCTCTAGTTATCAATGAACTTGTTGCACTTGACTTGACAAGTGGGGTAAAAATTTTATTGTTAATCAGATAGGTCATGTAACTTGACTTTAATTCCCAAGCTCGCTGTTTTGCTGGCTCATTACTAAAAGGCTGTTCTCGAAAATCTTTTCCTTTTCCTGCACCCTTTGTACATGTAGAAAGATAGTTCCCATCGGATTCTGATAATTCATGAGCTCTTCCACTCTTGATTTTCTCTGTGATACGTTTGTAATCCTCTAAGATTACTTCCATATCTTCTTCAAACCATTCAAAGAGAAATACTTTTTTGATAACATAGTCTGCCATCGTTTGACCATCAAGTAAACCATTATAGAAAAGCAACAAAATTTTAGAACACTTTTGCCACAAGTGAGTTGAGTAAAAATCATCAAGATTTTCTTCCATATAATTTAATATGGTCAGCACTAAACGCTCTTTAGCACTAATACTTCCATTTTTATTAACCTTGAACGGGGTAACCTTTAACTCTAACCCAATTTTCTCAAAATCTGCTGCTGAATCATTGTTGGGTTGATAACCATAAAAGTATTTCTCTATGTAGTTACCATATTGTCCCTTTGATTTCATACTAATTTTTTTATCCTCGAAATCAGATATTGTTTTAGTATGGAAGTCTTCGTAAGTTTTATACGGTGTATTTTGATATTCTTCAATAACTTGTTCAAATTTTTTATCCAAAAGAATTTGAGAATAGTCAACTACACTTTTCAAATCACTATCGTCGTAATCAAATAACTGCTTTTTCATGCTCGTACCTACTGAAATATTTACTCTCATTATACCAAATGAAATAGTTGATCGAAACTAAAAATTAAGGTATAATAATCATAATACTAACTTTTAAATAGATTGAGGAACATATGAAAGTTCTAGAATTATTCGCTGGCGTTGGTGGTTTCCGAATTGGACTAGAAAACGCTGATAAAAATCTTTTTCAAACTAAATGGAGTAATCAGTGGGAACCCTCCCGAAAATCCCAAGATGCTTTTGAAGTCTATGATTACCACTTCCCTGATAGTGAGAATATCAATATCAGTATTTCAGAGATTTCTGATGAGAAATTTGCTGAGATGGATGCTGATATAATTGTCGGTGGATTCCCTTGTCAAGACTATTCAGTTGCTCGCAGTAAAAAGAACGAACAGGGGATTGAAGGAAAAAAAGGGGTGCTCTTCTGGGAAATCATTCGAGCTACACGCATTATCAAGCCAGAATATCTGATTCTTGAAAATGTCGATCGATTGCTAAAAGCACCTTCTAAGCAGCGAGGACGAGACTTCGCTATTATGCTTACAGCTTTCAATAACCTAGGTTATTCAGTCGAATGGCGTGTCATCAATGCTGCTGAGTACGGTCGTAGCCAACGCCGCCGTCGCGTTTTCTTCTTTGTTTATCGCAATGATACAGATTTCGCCCAAAAAGTTGACAAACAATTTGAAAATGATGAAATTGTGTTCGATGATAACCGTTATGATGAATACATCTATCATTCTGGGCTATTTGCTACTCAATTTCCAATTAAACCTTACCCCGTCAAAAATCGCCAAGTTTATTATGAGTTACCCACTGACATTGTAGAGGTTTCAGACAACTTCACAGGAACCGTTTGGAATACTGGTGTCATGCGTCACGGTAAGTATTACTCCATTGATACTGAATCAAATTACAACGGTAAACCAATTACTCTAGGTGAAATACTTCAAGATGAGCAAGATGTTCCAGAAAAGTATTTCTTAACTGACCCAGCAAAACTTGAAAAATTTCAATATCTTCGTGGGCCGAAAAAAATTGAACGAACATCAGCTGACGGTTTCACTTATATCTATTCGGAAGGTGGTATGTCTCCTTACGATGATTTGAGTCTTCCTGGACGTACCATGCTTACCTCCGAAGGCACTGTGAATCGTTCTACTCATTTCTTGTTTGTAAAGGATAAATACCGTCTCATTACACCGATTGAAGCTGAAAGACTACAAGACTTTCCTGATGACTGGACAAGTAAGAAAAAACTGGCTGATGGTTCTGTTGTCGAAGTTTCAGATAAAATGCGCATGTTCTTCATGGGAAATGCACTTGTTACAGAAATAGTAAAGGAAATTGGGAACTATATCAAAAAATTATAACAAAAAGGAGGGGGCCCTCCTTTTTATGTTATCGAATGGGACTCGTATTCAAACCTTCTCACTCCTACTTCTGTTTTGCTAAATTCAACCTTGAAGTAGAAATAATGGTCTCGTCCGTCTTTGCTGTTGTGTTTGTTGAGCTTGAAATAATTTTTCTGGCTCATTGCCATTTCTCTGAGGATATCATCTGTTAGAAAAGTCAGTGGCACATCCATAGCGGAATAGCGGTAGAAATCTTCTTCAAACTTGAGATAGGAGTCTGAAAAATAGTCAATTTGTAGTTTGTCTTGGTAAATGTCTTTTCTACTCAAAATCCATTTCCTCCGTCATGCTGATAGATAATATATCTTCTACTTGAAGCAGCTGATAGCCATCGGCTGTTTTTACTGTAGTTTCTTTAGGACTTAGCTCTGTCACTTGCCCAAGGTAAGTGGCTTTTTGTTTATCTTCTTTGACGATGAAAAGACCTTGCAGCTGACTAGCATAGAGCTGACCCATGAGGACAAGTTTTTCTTCTTTGGTTAAGTCGCTTGTCATGTCAACCTTGTTCTTATCATCAGACAATGATGTGGTGTGTTCTGATAAGAAAAAGCCCATCCATTTCATCATGCCCCTGTCCTGATGTTCTCTTGCTGACTGAAAAGGGAGGTAACTTCTATCAATCATTTTAGCCCGTCTAATCCACCAGCTGAATGTCCACCTATCAACTTACTTCTGACAATACTACGTGAAGCTTCCTGCAAAGAATTTGCCTTTTGTATCATGGTAAACCCAAATTGATTTCGGATGGTGTCAATCGCTGTCTGGAGTCTTTCTTCTTTCTCAATATGTTCTATATCATCAAAAAGTGAAATGAGCTGAATGGACTCATCCACAAAATTAGCGTAGGAAACAGCGATATTACGCACTGCTCCTGACTCGTATTTCTTCCTAAAGAGACTGAGAACATGGTCTGTAAGAACTCGTGTGTTGTTGGTTGGTTCTATCTTCATCTGTGCTTGAATGGGGCGCTTCATTTCAAACTTAGAATAGCCGACAAAGATAGATACGGTACAGCACTTCTTATGTGCTCGTCTCAGTCGTATGGCTACCTGCTCTGCCATTTCCCGAAGGACTAGCTCAATATCCGCCTGCTTGTCATAATCCCTTGGTAAGACCTGAGAATTGCCTAGTCCGTGTAATTTTGGCTTATAAGGCTTATGGACATTACTTTCATCAATCCCATTGGCATGAAAAAAGAGGTCAACACCGACAACGCCAAGCTCCTTTTTGAGAATATCAGGGTTGAAATTAGCCAACTCTTTGATGGTAGTGATACCTAGTTTATTCAGGCGTTTTTCCATCCGACTGCCAATCCCCCAGAAGTCCGTCATCTGTGGAATCGCCCAGACCTTGCTTTCAACGTCTTCATAAGACCAGTTCGCTCGCATATTGGAGGTTTTCTTAGCTTCATTATCCAGCGCCAGCTTTGCTAAAAGAGGATTGCTATTGGACATGCCAACAGTCGAGTAAATCCCAGTTTTTCGGTAAATATCCCGTTGAATCCGTGCTGAAATCATATCCAGCTTGTCCTTACGACTGATGGTCTTATCTGGCACAAAGTAGTTGAGCGAGGAAGTCAGGTCAATAAATCCCTCATCTATCGAATAAGGGAGAATGTCTTCAACGCTAGCGTAGTTTTGGAAGATATGCTGGATGTCCATGTTCTTCTCAATATATAAATCCATCCGTGGTGGGACAATGACTGTGATTCTCGCCCACTCTTCAATATACTGGACAAACTCAGACGTGGTGGGTAAGCCTTGTTTCCATGCGACTGAATAGTTGAACTTTCTGGTATGGATATCAAAAGGCAAGTCATAGGAACGGCTGACATTGTTCTTGCCAAAGACCTTCTTGAACATGGGCGAAGAGGCAAGGATTAAGCCGTTTGAATTGTCCGCTCGGCTCATGACACAAAGAGAAGTCTTCAAGGGGTGAAGCCCTCTTTCCACACATTCGACACTGGCATAAAAGGACTTCATATCTACAAAGGTAATATCCGACCTTGGTTCTCGTGAATAATCAAAGTAGCCCATCTCACACCTCCATAGGCATAAAGTTTCCTACAATTTTTCCAATAATCCGTGGTTCTTCCTCATAAGGCGCAAACTTATCCGCATACTTCTTGTTCAGCGACACAAGGCGTAAACCATCTTCTTCTCGGTAAACTTTCTTGATATAAGTTTGTCCATCCCACTCCACCGCATAGATGGCACCGTCATAGTCAAAACCTGACTGCTTAATCAAAACTACTTCGCCATTTTGATAGGTGGGCTCCATCGAATCCCCATAGACCCAAGAGGCAAAGTCATGGGCTATCTCTTCATCGTAGAAGACTTCATCATAATTACCATCGCCAAAGTAAGAATACCCCGTACCAGCTGACAAGCGTTCATAGACTTTGTAGCTAAAGAGTGGTTCACTGACTAAGCTGACAACTTTTTCTTGCTCTGAAAACAAGTCATTGACGTAAGAGAGAGCCTTGGTTTGATTAGGCTGATTAAGCTGATGATAAAGAGTTGTAATCTCTTCCTCGCTTAAATAACCACTAGGAACATGAAGCAACTCTTCTAACTTGATAAGGTTTGTTTTTGTGGGCTGAGATAAGCCCTTTTCCCATTTGGAATAGGCTTGCTTGGAAATACCAAGTTGCTCTGCAATATCTTGTTGCCGTAAACGGAGTTCTTGCCGTTTGACTTTTAGTTTATCTGGTGAATACATTTCTTACCTCTTTTCTAATAAAATCATCGTATTTGCTCGTGATTTGGCTTGTTGTTCTGTCAGCTTATCCTTACGCCACGCATAACCTAGCGCCTGTCCAAAATCAAAGACTACCCAAGCTCCGATACTATCATCTGCCATTAATTCCTTACGGAAAGAATCATCTAACAACTCAGGAAAGTCTCGACTCGTCACAAAGTCATTGTCTTCCAACTCATTTCTAATAATTGTAAGGACATCCTCTTTTACTGCTTTATAATCATTTTCTATCTCGTCATGAATCCACTCAAACAAGCTAAGTATCTTATGGTTTTGATTATTTTTGTAGTTGACAATGGCAGGGCTAATCTCTGGATGGTCAGGAGACAGATAATAACGGAAAAGGTCTAACAACCGATAAGTTAAGGCTTCTGCCGAAACTGACAAGTCTGTCATCACTCGTCTAAAATTATCCCTGCGGTAATAGATTTTAGATAAGAGCACAATATCTGGCATAAGAACAACTGCCGAAAACAGATTGGCTTCACTCTCAATAGGTAAATCACTATTGTCTACCATTTCCGTGAAGACTTGCCCTGAATGCTCTAAGATATAGTGTCCTAATTCATGGCAAAGTGTGAAATTCTGCTTCACCACAGGATTTTCTTCCTCATAAGAAAAGGTAATCCCTGCCTTATCCACCAAGGTCAAGCCTTCAATCTTGCGATTGGTAAAATGGTGAGGCATTATTTTGATATGATACTCCTCAAGACAAGCATCAAAATAGTCCTTAAAATGGTAGGACAAAGGGGAAATCCGATGATTTTTCATGAAAGGATAGACCTGAGCTCTTGCCAGTTGCGTGACTCTACTATAAACGTCTCTCATTCACTACCTCCCACAACGTAAAATCAACTATTTAGTTGACTAAATTATATAAAAAAAGAAAATCCTTATCCAGCAAAAATTTACCCATTGACTTTTTGCAATAAAGGCGTAATGCTTTTTCTCATCATTTTGTCATAAAATTATCTTAAAATAAACCATATAGGAGGATTTACAGATGAAAAGATTACTAACTACCCTTATTCTAGGATTAACCACTCTCTTTCTGGTTGCTTGTTCCAACCAAAGCAGCCTTGATGGGGAATATTACTGGATTAGCGAAAATAGAAATGAACTTATATTAACCATTACAGATGGAGAAGGTGTTTTAGAATCAGAAGGCACACATTCTGTTGAAATTGACACCGATTCAAAAACTTTTGAAATTGAAGGCTTTTCAGAATCTACTGTTTCATACAAATATAAAGATGGCGTTCTTACTGCAAATTTGACAGGCGTAGAACGTGATTATTATAAAAAAGGAACTGATGCTTACGAAGAAGCACTAAAAGAATATGGATATTCTGACGATAACTAGAAAAACAGGACTAGAGGAAATCACTCTAGCCCTATTTTTTTGCTTTTTCGTCTTCATCAAATAGTTTCTTCCGTTCTTTCATGAACTCAATCAACTCTTCACGAAAGACTGCTTTTTCTTCCTCTGTTAAGCCATCAGAAGTCATGCGAAACAGAAGCTCTACATTGGCAAGTTCATCCTCTTCTGGTTCATTCCCCAGTAAATAATCTGTAGTAACTCCATAGAACTTGGCAATCTGTGATAATTTTTCTGGCGATGGCGTAACTTTCCCATTTTCCCAGCGAGCATAACTTTGTTGTGTGATTCCAAGTGAGTTTGCCACATTTGCCTGCGTTAATTTCTTCTGTTGTCGCAATTCTTTTAAGCGATACGATAATGTCATTTTTAGCTTCCTCAAAAAATTTTTATTTTTTTGCAAAAAACACTTGACATTACATCATGTATGATGTAAACTATAAGTACATCAAGGTTGATGTATCTGATTTCAAAAAAATTTAGTTATTCTTTCGAAATCACTAATGTCCATTGCCAACTAAATAAAAAGTGCGTCTGACAACCAGAGGACTGACTACCAAACTACACTAAACTTCGTACCTTTATTGTAACTTGTTTGGGAAAGAAAGTCAAGTCCGTTTGTTGGTTGAAGTTGAGATAGAAAACAATTCTTTGGAATTGTGGGCTCACACGCATTCGGACGTTTCGCACTTTAGCCGAATAATAAAGTGAACTGCTGGCGCTGGTGGCGTCGGAAATGCTGACAGGTAAGATTTGTTCTGCTGGGGTAAGCATAGGCGGTTAATCGTCTCTATAGTGAGTGAGATTGGGTATCATAACAGAGAGTATTCATGTACAGCTATAGAACGGTGATAACAATTCTTGAGTGTGCGATGATAAGAGCACGCCAAACAGGTTCTTTCTAACACAGGAAAACCTGTCTTTCTCAAACGGACTATTCTCTTCCTGAGACTAGTCTCAACTCAAGCCATTAGACACCTCTAGTGGCTTTTCTTGTTACAATAAGAAAGGAGGCTCTTATGACCTCATATTTTGCCAAAACCCTTGAGCGACATTTTCAAAATTATTGTTTTACCCATAATATGTACGCTCAACACCCAGACCTACAAGCCAGTCTCTTTGTCTCAGCTAAAAACGAAATTGACAAACTCATCATGCAATTTCAACGAGCAGGCTATCCGATGGCTGAATTAAACTCTTATAGCCGTCTTTATAAATCTAAAATCAATCGTTTTTACTTTACCCAAGTCAGCCCTGTTGTGTGCTGACTTTTTGCTTATCAAAAACTAGAAATGGAGAACTCTTATGATTCCTGAAACACTTGTTATGAAACCTGAATTTATTGGAAATGCTTATTATGAAAAACTAGGCAATGCCCCACGTACTGTCTTTGGCAAAGAAGGCAAATACCAACGTCACGTGCTGAATAGCCAAGAACACGGTGCCTTCCATGTCATTACTCCTGCTACTAACACCGTCTTTGATGAAGATACTCTTGTCAAAGTCATCAACCCTATTTTCTTCCCAGACCGTGCCGTCAACGGGTCAAACGTTGCCCCTGCTCTCAATGTCTTTGCGGAAAAACTTGAAATCGTCAAATAAGAAAGGAACTCTACGACTATGGCTAAAACTGGATTGAACTTCGGTGAAAAACTCCAAATTGTTGACAAAAGCTACCGTGTTATCACGGATGCCCTGAAACTCGATGATGTCTTTGGGAAACTGACTTTCCGCTCTATTGAAGGCGCTGAACTCATCTATGAAGATGACCGCAGCCAACGCAATGACGATGGCTCTTATGTCCAAGTACCAACAGGGGAAGTCCGTGGGATTACCCTAGGCATTCACTCCGCTAACCAACATGAAACGCTCTTTTTCACTATCGTGGATATGTCAGAACAGGAAATCACTGACCTTGGTCTCAACTACCGTGAAGAGGTGGAGTTGACCGATATTGTCGTGACCTACTCAGCTATCGGGCGTAATGACAATTACCGCCTCTACGCTTCTGGTATCAAGAAAAAAGGGGCTACTCCTAAAGACCACGCCAAAGCTGAGGATAAGAAATAAGTAGGAGGGTTCTATGCACCTCTTTACCTATCGGGGTCTTCGTGTCCGTAAGATTTACCGTCACATCAGGGTGATAACATGTCTGCTCATGTTATTGCCCTTTTTGATTGGAAATGGGTTCTACTACTATCCCATCTATGAGTTAATAATAGCTGACCCTGTCTTTTATGCGCCCAAGATAGCGTTGACACTACTTCCACCTCTTCTGATGGTGCCCCTTATCAATCTTTTACTTTACCAGAAGGCGCTTTTCTTTCAGCGACTCAATACCATGCGTATCATGACCAATTTTCTGCTAGAAAACCGCTATTACTTGTCTAAAACCATTAAGCGTGAGGGCAAGACGATTGAAAAGATAATTCTTCCTAAAGTCTATGTCAAGCGTGGCAAGTATCAGCTGCTCGCTTCTTTTATCCTAGAGGGAAACAAATTTCAAGACCGCTTTATCAATCTTGGAGCAACCCTTGAAGTCATGTTTAACGGTGACTTTCGTAATAAGACCTTTGACAATCGTTTTGTGACCTATGAGATTGCTATCAATCGGATTGCCTCTCGTATCAACGTTTCAGAAGTGACCATAACGGATAAAGGCTTGCGACTCATGAAAGATGTTTTCTGGGATTATATCGCAGAACCTCATCTACTGATTGGTGGTGGAACTGGTGGTGGGAAAACCGTTGTTCTCATGACTATTGTTTGGGCACTGGCTAAAATTGGCTTTATTGACCTGTGTGACCCAAAAAATGCCGACTTGGCAGGATTGAAAGCTATTCCTGTCTTTAAAGGACGTGTCTTTACCTCAAAAGAAGATATTATCGCTTGTTTGAAAGACAACGTGACTTTTATGGAAGACCGCTACGAAGCTATTCAGAACCGTCCTGACTATAAAATTGGGAAGAACTTCTCAGACTATGGACTCAAACCCAAATTCATTGTCATTGACGAATGGGCAGCCTTTATTGCCAAGATTGAAAATGACTACCACTTGCAGGCAGAAGCCACCGAATACCTTAGTCAGATTGTCCTAGAAGGGCGTCAATCTGGGGTCTTTGTCATCTTTGCCATGCAACGTCCTGACGGGGAGTATATCAAGACCGCTCTTCGGGATAACTTCATGAAACGCCTTTCTGTCGGACACTTAGAAGACACTGGGTACACCATGATGTTTGGCGATGCCAACCGTAATAAAGAGTTCAAAAAGTTGGATAAAATCAACGGGAAGAAAGTTCATGGACGAGGATATATCGCCAATAACGGGGAACTGGCTGGAGAGTTCTTCTCTCCCTACGTTCCCTTTGACAAAGGCTTTTCTTTTGAAGAAGAGTTTCGCAAACTTCCTGTGTTAGATGAGGATGAAGCAGTCTTGCCTCAAGACAGACCAGCTCCTGCTGATCCTGGCGAAAAGGCAAGCCCAAAAGAAAAAACTATCGCAGAAATTTTAGAAGAAAACCGTCTCTTAACAGACTTTGCCAAGGAACATGACTTGACCGTCAAGACCCTTCGTAAAATCATCTACCTGCTAGATGAACGAGGCGTTCCTTTTGACAAGGTGGATAATGCGCTTGTTGTGACACCCTTTCAAGAGCAGTTACTTCTTGAGACCTTGGGACTCTTTGAAGCAGAAGGACGGAAGTCTTACCCCAAGGCAGTGGACAGCTGTCTAGCCAATCATGGGCTGGGACAAGAGCAAGGGCAAGCCTGACCACAGGTCAGGCGCAGACCCGTAGCTCGCCGTTCCCAAGTGCCCATGATTGGTGTAAGTACCCCCGAATTCTAATAGGGGGGTTACGATTGTCAAATGGACAACGTCCGACCTCCCTATCCCAATGGTACCAAAGTTTTTCAAGATTTCATCTTGTGTCACTTTTGGTCTCAAAACTGTGTCACCGATTGAAAAGACGCCTTAAATAAGCTAAATCCTAAGAAAAATAACCGCAGTCAAGAAATTGGCTGCTTTTTAATTGCTCAAAAAAAGGAGTGTGACCCTATGAATGGATAAGATGAACCCACTACACCTCAAGAAATTCCGAAAAGAAACAGGCATGACCCAAAAACAATTTGCGGCATCCGTTGGGATTTCCCCTCGTACCTATCGCAGTTACGAAGATGGCTCCCGTAAGTTATCCCTTGAAAAATTTAGTAGCTTCAAAGAACAGTTAGGCTTCCATCAAAACCGAGACCCTAACTTTGTGGATGTGCATTTGGATTATTTGCGAATGACCTTTATGTCTATTCGTGACCTGAATAGTTTTTGCAAGACCTATCTCCACTGCTCGCCATCTGAGTTTAAGGAGTCGGAAACTCGCTTACTGACCTATACACGAGTTTGGAAACGGGGAAATATTTGGCTATTTGACTATCTGGATAAAGTCGAAACAGGAAATAACCAAGTGACGCTTCAACTCTCTGGTCAAGGTTGCCGTGAAATGGAGCTCGTTCTAGACACTTGTCAGCTCAGCTGGCAGGACTTTCTCCAAGCCCTGCTCTTTGATTTTACCGATAGCCGTGTAACCAGACTAGATATTGCCCTTGATGAGCCTTACCTTGGTCACGATAGACAGGATGAACAATTTTTGTTATCTGATATGATTACCAAGGTCTATCAAGATGAGGTCAGCTTTCGTTCTATCCGCACGTGGAATCACATTGGCGGTGGTAACCTCAAAAATCTTGAGGACACGGAAAGTAGGCAAGGCATTTCCCTTTACTTTGGAAGTCGCCAAAGCAACCTCTACTTCAACTTCTATGAGAAGCGCTATGAGCTCGCCAAAAAAGAACAAATTTCCTTGGAAGAAGCCTTGGAGATTTTTGGTATCTGGAATCGGTATGAGCTCCGTTTTGCCCATGAAAAAGCCCAGCTGGCTGTCGAAGAGTACATCAATGGTGTTGACCTTGGCGAAATTGCCCGAGGCATTATCAACCATGAGATGCAGGTCTATGATGGCACCAATAAATTTGGGGCTTTTCTTCCTGACCAGAAATGGCAAAAACTCTTTGGCGGAACTGAACCCTTGAAACTCAGAATGAAACCCGAACCCTACACCATAGATAGAACCGTCAACTGGCTCATGTATCAAGTCGCAAACTCCCTCAAACTGGTTGAGGAAGCTGGCAAAATTATGGATACCGACATTCTCAAAATGATACAGGAAAACGGAGAAATCACGGATAGAGCCGAACATATCTTAGACGATTTGAAAGCTTCTTACCGTTTACAGAAATAACGAAAGGACAATATTATGGAATACAAAGTTGAACTCTCAAGCATTGACCAATTCAAGGCTTGGTCTGGTGCCCGTGAAACCCTAAACACCGTCCGTGAACGTGGCGGAATTGACCAATTAACCAGTCTCTGCGAAGACGTGTTCTCTGGAAATACGCCAACGCAAACAGAAATCAATGATTGGCTCTGGTTTGACGAGGACTTCATCTTTAAGGCACTGGGCTACCGTGACCTGATTGAAGAATAATAAGGAGGTCTTTATGACTGAAACTGATAACACACACACCAACGAATTACTGCTGGCTAGTCAGCGCAACTGCTTGAAAGAGTTACAAGAACCGCCTTTCAATAGTCTTGAGCTAATGACGACGATTCATCAAGAAATTAAGACGGCACCAGCGGATAGAAAATACTTGCTGGAAAAAGTCCTTAACGCTCTTGAAGAAGTAAGTAAGGCTAACCAAAACTATCGTCACAAACTGACGGTTTTGGAGTATCACATCCATCAAGTGCGACATTCTGGAGTCTAAGTCATGCTCATTAAGAAAATCTACGAAGGCATCACCTGCTTTCCTGAGACTAATGAGTTTTGGAACCTCTACATTGTCCTCATGAAAGAAAAGGACTTTTTCTTAGATGCCTTTGCCCGAGAAACCGTTGACCTTGACTACCCAGCCAAATACCAACACGCCTACTTTACCATGGACGGTCACGTCCTAGACTTTAACCGAAACATGGACAAAAGACTAGTAACGCTCTTTCGAGACGTTATTCAAGAAAAACAAACAAACTTTATGGAGGAAATCCTTATGGCAACCCAATCCCTTATCGAAAAGAAAATTAAAGCTGCTTCCCTTGAACTGGGCGAACTCATGAAAGCCCACAATGACAAGGAAGCATGGACAAAAGCTGGCGAACTCAACCACCTGCTTAAAAATGAAGACGCTGAAAAACTCGCTCCTGAGTTACTTGACCAACTCCGTTCTGAACTACGTGGTTACTACTACGTCAACGGAGAAATCAATAAGCTTCACAAACAACTCTATGCCAAAGGCAATAAACTGATTGAACTGGCAAGCGCCTAGTACGGAGGGACAATGTCTAAACTCAAACTACTCATCACCCAAGTCAGTCACTACTTGTCCCGTTTCAAAAAGCGAGACAAGAAACGTGGCTCTCCCAAACTCATTAAAGCTACCCGAAAACACGTCAACCTCTTAGTTCTTGCTGGATTGGGAAGTTTGGCACTTATCGGGATTGTAGGAAGCCTGCGAGCCATCACCTTATCCCATAAAGTGTCCTCTCTTGAAGACACCATCAAGAATAGTCAAAGCTCTCAGGTTGTCTCTACAACGACTGACACCGACTACCGCTTGACCTACTACCTCAATGATTACGTCACTGCCTATTTCACTTTCTCAGATAAGGCGAAAGAACAGGAGAAACAAACCGAAAAGCTCAATAGCTTTTATGATACTGTCCCTGAAACCAAAAACCAAGGACAAAAACGGACTGCAACTTCTCTGGTATCAGCTAAGCTCCTTACCCTAACAGAGAACACGGCAACCTACCAAGTGACCTACAAACAAAAGAACGGAGATACGGATGAGGAAATCACCACAGGCTTCACTGTTCCTTATGGGGAAAAAGAGGACGCCTACTACATTTCTGGTCTGCCGTGGTTCTCAGCTCTCTCAAGCAGTCAAGCAACAGGATTTGACGAAGAAGCGTCGCTTGTCTTGTCTGCGTCTGATAGTCTCTCTGAGAAGACCCACGATAAGGTAGAGAAGTTCTTAGACCTCTTTTTCACCAACTACACTACAGACCAAGACAATCTGAACTTAGTAGGAAAAGACTTAACTGTTCTTGAAAACACCACCTACAAGAGCCTTGATTACATTTATCTGAAAGAAGAGGGAGACACCATCACTGCCTACGTCCAAGTGACCTTTGAAGTAGCTAGCAGCACCCACTCGGAAAACTTCACCTTGAGCTTGTCCACCAAAAACAAATCCTACTACGTGACCAAGCTTACTCATACCATTCCAACAGATTATGCGAAACAAAAAGGAGATTATAGTTTGTTAGTTTCTATATAGTATGTGTTATACTATACTTATGAAAAGTTACGGAATAGATTTTAGAAAACGAGTTATTAATTATGTAGAGGCTGGTCATTCCAAAAAAGAAACGTGTCAGTTATTTGGAATTAGCACTAATACACTGTATCTGTGGGAGAAACAACTCAAAGAACTAGGTCATTTGGAGCGCCAAAAAAGAAAACCAAGCCCTCGCAAATTGCCATTGGATAAGTTAGAAGCCTATGTCAAGGAACATCCAGATGCTTTCTTAAGGGAAATTGCAGAGCATTTTGACTGTAGTATTCCCTCAGTTTGGGCTGCCTTAAAAAAACTGAACATCACTTTAAAAAAAGACCACAACCTATAAAGAACAAGATAGCGAAAAGGTGAGACGCTATCTTGATGTTTTAGCCTGCTTTCCAAACACCCCTATTGTTTATATTGATGAGACTGGCATTGATACTTATCTTTATCGTCACAAAGCTAGAGCACCTCGAGGGGAGAAAGTATACGACAAGGTAAGTGGACGCAGATTCGAAAGAATTTCGGTAGTAGCTGGTCAAATTGGTTCTAAAATTATAGCCCCCTTGCTTTATCATGGAACGATGACAGCGGAATTATTTATCAAGTGGTATCAGGAGCAGCTATTGCCATCCTTGACAGAACCCCATGTCATCATTATGGATAATGCAGCTTTTCACCCCAAGAAACAACTAGATGAGCTTGCAGTGGCTAAGGGACACTATTTTCTTCCGCTTCCACCTTATTCCCCTGAACTCAATCCCATCGAACAGTTTTGGGCTACTCTAAAAAGAAAGGTGACTGAATTGTTAAGAACAGGTCGTTCTGTTCAGTCTGCTTTGGAATACTATTTTAAAACTAAATAACTATAACACCTATGAACACAAGCACACTCCAACAATTCCTCCAAGGCGATGGCGCTTGGATTCTGACTGCCGTGGCTGTCCTTCTTGCCATCAAAGCATGGCGGAACAGCTCTTGGCTCCAACTCTTTTCCGTTATTGGCTTCTGGGGAGTCATCATCTCCATGACCAAAGGGCAACAGATTCTCTCTGTCATTGGCTGGTTTCTCCGTCTCTTTGGTATTGAAACGGGGCTCTGATATGGAAAAGAAAAAAGACGTCTTTTACGACTATTCACGGGGGCTAAATGCTCCCTACTGGATTCAAGAAATCAAGACCAAAAAAGGGACACGCATTTGGTATTTTGCCACACCCATGCAGGTGTCCTTTTTTGTGGTCTTTGCCCTCGTCTTTGTCGTCATGATTTTAGGACTGTCCCCTATCTTGACACCACTTGCTAGGATGACCCACTCGATTTTCCTTCTGCTTTATGTCTATGTTCCCTATAAGCTGGCAAAGTTCTACACCGAGTATGAGCCACATGGCAAGAAGATGCACGTTTTTCTCGTGGATTATGTGTGTTACCTCTGGGATTTCCGTATCAACCCCAAAGCCATCTACCATAACGAGCGAGTGGAAACTTATGACGATGAAGACCTCGTCTTTGAAAAAACAGACCTCTAGAAAGGAGGCACTATGGCGATAACGCTACAATATCCCATCAAGAAAACCCATGACAACCTTATCCTACGAAAAGACAAACAAGTCATGGCTTACTACCGTATTCCAAACACCCCTATTACCATCACGGATGACGAAAAGAAAGAGAAGCATAAACTCACCGTCAGTCAGCTTTTTAAAAAACTCGCCAAAAACAAAACCTTTGACCTGACTCTCATTCCCAAGGATTACCTCTTGGAAGAAAAAATGCGAGATTTCATGGGTGCCTTATCTCCCAATAACAAAGAGCTAGGTAAACACCTTCTCCTTGATTCCGTGGATAAATTAACCGAAGAAATGGAAATTCCATATCAGTTTGATTGGCTGATTGGGATTAAGCTGCGTAAGCATGACCGTGGTGGTGGGCTTAAAGAATTAGCTTACGAACGGCTATCCGAAGTTTCAGAACTTCTTGCCAACGGTCTTGGTTTTGACCTCGAAGAAGACAGACCGTGGTATGAGGACTATGCAACCGATGAAGCCCTCATCTACCAAACCCTCTCTACCCTACGAGCCCAAAGGTTGACCAATGATGAGCTCTTCTACTACCAACGGATGCAATACCTGAGATACATTCCCCATCTCAAGCAAGAAGTCCTTGCCAACCGTTCTCTCTTTAACGTGACCGATACTCTACTAAAATCTCTTGCAGGTGGCTTTATGAAGCTAGACAGTCCTTATGGGCATTCCTTCGTGACCATTCTACCTATCGGGAAATTCAATACCATCTTTAATGGCTTTCACTTGGGCGAGTTTGTCCAACGGCTCAATTTCCCTGTCGAGCTTCGCTTTAAGGCGGAGTACATTGACCGAAATAAAATCAAAGGTAAAATGGGGCAGTCAAATACCCGTTTTAGAAGCATCATGGAAGAAGCAGACAGTACCGACACTGTCCAACAAGATGAAATCCTTATGGGCTCTCTTTCCCTAAAAGACCTGATGAAAAAGGTGGGAAACAAAGAAGACATCATTGAATATGGTGCCTACCTGATTGTATCAGGCTCTTCGCTTAATCAACTGAGAAACCGTCGTCAAGTGGTGCTTAACTACTTTGACGACATGAACGTGGAAGTCAGTGAAGCCAGTTTTGACACGCCTTATCTCTTCCAAGCCCTACTTTATGGCAAAGACTTAGAAAAGAAAACCAGAACATGGACACATTTAGTCACTAGCTGTGGCTTTGCGGAACTCATGCCCTTTACCAATACCTCGGCTGGAAATCGAATTGGTTGGTACATCGGACGAGTGGATAATTGGACGGGGCGCTGGGAGTCGATTGAGAAAGCCATCGACTCTTCCAAAAACCTCGTCCTCTTTAATGCGACGGTCGGCAATAAAGAAGACATCGCAGGTAAGATTACCAAGAACCCACACATCATTATCACAGGTGCCACAGGGCAAGGGAAATCTTATCTCGCTCAGATGATTTTCTTATCCGTCGCCCTTCAAAATGTGAAGACCCTCTACATTGACCCGAAACGTGAACTCCGTCATCATTACCAAGAAGTGATGAACAGTCCTGAGTTTAGTCGTCTCTATCCTGAACGGAAACGCCAACTAGAAGCCTTTAACTTTGTGACCTTGGATAGTTCCCTGACATCAAACCACGGGGTGCTTGACCCTATTGTGGTCTTGGATAAAGAACAAGCCGTTGAGGTGGCTAAAAATATGCTGGAATTCTTGCTCCAAGCCGTGGACAACGTCACGATGGATCAGAAGACAGCTATCACGGAAACCATCAACGCTGTCGTGGATAGACGCCAAAAAGGAGAAACGGTTGGCTTTAAGCAGGTTCTTGAACCCTTAAGAAATAGCGACAATACCCAAATTGCTTCTGTTGGACGGTACTTAACGTCTATTGTGACTAATTCCATCTTGGAACTGGCTTTCTCAGATGGAACAACACAAGGGCTCAATTATGATGCTCAAGTAACTGTCTTGGAAGTCGCCAATCTAAAACTTCCTAAGACGGATGCCACGAAGATTTCAGACCATGAACGTAATTCCATTGCCCTCATGTTTGCCCTTGGAGCCTTCTGTACCCACTTTGGCGAACGGGACGAACAAGAAGACACCATTGAGTTCTTTGACGAAGCATGGATTCTTATGAAATCTGCCGAAGGACAAGCCGTTATCAAGAATATGCGTCGTATCGGACGCTCTAAAAACAATACCTTGGCTCTCATCACTCAGTCTGTCCATGATGCCGAAAACGACGATGACACCACAGGCTTTGGAACCATCTTTGCCTTCTACGAAAAATCCGAACGAGAAGACATTCTCAAACACGTCAACTTGGAACCAACAGAAAGCAATCTAGAATGGATTGACAACATGATTTCAGGACAATGCCTCTACTACGATGTCTATGGTAATCTCAACATGATTTCCATTCACAACATCTTTGAGGATATTGACATGCTTTTGAAACCAATGAAAGCCACGGTCTCCTCTAGTCTTGAAAACAAATACGCTGCTTAGAAAGGAGGGCTCCCATGCAAGAAGCCTTTGAGAAATTAAAAGGCGTGGATATCTTCGCCTTAAAATCCTACTTGGAAAAGACAAGGGCTATTGAGACCTCCATCATCGTGGCGGTTAATGAGATTCTAGTCAATCTCTTTTTCTTTCTCCTAAACGTCGTGGTCGGGTTCTTCTCCCTTATGATTCGGATATTGGAAAATATCGACCTCTACGACACCTACAAGACCTATGTCTATAATGCCTCTAAAACTATCTGGCAAGGCTTTACGGGTTCTTCCACAGGTGGAATATCCTCTTCCTCACTAGTCTCTATTCTTCTGACTGTCGGGGCATTCTACCTCTTCTACCAGTATTTCTTTTCCCGTGGCAACTTCATGCGCAAAGTTCTCCACCTTGTCCTTGTTATCTGCCTAGGATTTGGTTACTTTGGCACCATCGCCTCGACCTCTGGTGGACTTTATCTCCTTGATACTGTGGACAATGTCGCAGATACCGTGACCACCAAGATTTCCAATATCTCCGTCTCCTATGGCGAAGACAATGCCGTAAAAATTGGCGACTCTCTCGCAGACAACTACATTGCCCAAACCTCTTATACAGCTTATGTCTTTGTCAATACAGGTCAAGAAAACGGGAAATATAAGGATAGTAAAACAGGAGAAGAAAAGACTTTTGATGATAGCCAAGTACTAGGAAGTCTGGATGATACTGGTACATTTCAAGCAGTATCCAATGCGGACAGAAAAGATTATCTAGATGAACTAGGACACGGTGGAGATGATGATAACGAAAGTAATCGCTGGGTCTCAGCCGTCTGGGATTACATCTTCATCAAGTTCTTCTACGTGGTCTTTAAAATCGTGGAAGCGGTAGTCATTGCCATACCAATTATTCTGGTACAACTTCTAAACCTTATCGCTCAGCTCTTAGTCCTCATCATGATTCTCTTGTTCCCGATTGCGCCTCTGGTCTCCTTTGTGCCAGCAATGCAAGATATTATCTTTGGGGTCTTTAAGGTCATGTTTGGAGGACTCGCTTTTCCAGCTATCACTAGTCTTATCACCCTTATCATCTTCTACATCGAAAAACTTGTTGAAAATCTCATTACCTCTGGCTTTGATGCCGTGATTGCCAACTTTCCATCACTTTCTACTTTTGCCTTACTCTTTAAGCTGATGGTAGCCGTTGTGGCTAAGGCGTGTGTCTATTTCTTCCTTTGGAAATACAAGGGAGAACTCATTGAGTTTATCATGGGCTCACGGGCTCGCATTAAGGTGGAAAACATCGGTGACCAAGTGGAAAGAAAAGTGTCACAAGGAAGAGACTTGCTTGAACACGTCCCAGAACGTGGTTTTGAATCTGCTCAGCACCTCGGAAACTTCGCTTTGGCAAGTTCGGGATTTCTAGCCGGTAGTGTCCTAAACGCTCCCTCTCATCTCAAAGAAGCAGGACACTTCTTTAATCGCTCAAAGCCTGAGCCGACAGAAGAACGGCCTCAGCCGAAACCAACACTAGAACCTGAGAGCCCAGCTCCTTCCTATGACGAAGCTGACTTCTCTGAAATGCCTAATAAGCCACAAGATTTTCCAAGAGAAGCGCCACAAACAGAAGTTCTGTCACAAGAGGAAACGCCAATCAATGAAGACACTCAATTCCAAGTGCCTCACATGCCAATGGAAGAACCTAGTCTCTCAACGAAAGATGAATTTCAGTCCTTAAAAGACCAGTATGTCTCCCCACGACAACAGCGGAAAATCAACCGTTTGGAAAAGGAATTGTCCACTTATGATGAGGATACCAACTTTTACAAAGCCCAAGGCTCCAATGCCTTTACCAGAAATTTCCGTAAAACCTTAACACCTGACGAAAAGCTCAAAGCTAATATTGAGCGCAAGAATCGTCTGACTCAAGAACTCAATAGATTGCGAGGTGAGTATGATAGAACCGATTAGGATTTACAACCAAAACCAAGTGGTTCCTGTGTTAGAACGCCACATTTACAAAGCCTACGAGGAAGGGCTGACTGCTATTAAAGTCACAGCTTTCTATCCCGTAGATGAAGCCGAAAGCAAACGGATTATTGACATCTGCCGTAGTTTTCCTGCCGTTCTAGACGCCAAATGGCTCTATGGAACCGTGATTTTCAAAGTCTATCTAAAACACTAAAAGGAGGTGATAGGGACAGATGAAAAAATGGCTACTCTCAACCCTTCTCCTACCGCTCTTCTTGCCCCTATTGCTTATCATTTTAGCAGGGTCGGCGATTGCAGGAGTCTCTACATCTAGCTCAGGAACCACTAAAGGGAGTCACACTACCTTAACCACTCAAGAGGTTGCACAAAAAGCTGCTATCTCAGAAGAACGAGCCGCAGACGTTATCAAAATCCTCAACTACCAACTCTCCGTTGAAAACTTTACCCTTGCAGGGTCAACAGGAAGCCTTGCGGTTGCCGAGAGGGAGTCAGGCTTTGACCCTAAAGCTATCAATATTAGCGGTGGAGTCGCTGGGTATTTTCAATGGTCTGGTTGGTCATCCACCATCAACGGAAACCGCTGGGCTCAAGCTGAAAGCAAGACCTTAGATAGCGATGTCGAGCTTAAACTCATGTCCACTGAACTCAATGGCTCCTATAAAGCAGTCAAGGAAGAAATGCAAAAGGCGACAAGTGCCCAAGACGCAGCTCTTTACTGGTCAGAACACTATGAGGGGGTGGCTCTCTCTGATGGTCAAACCAAAGCCAAGGAATTGAAAGCTGATGCCAAGAAATGGTATGCCATTTTTGATGGCACCATTGAAACAACTTCCACATCAGCTGATTTCTCAGGAGAAACAGGACTGACCACAGGAACGATACTTTCTTCATTTACCTTTCCGACTGAATTCAATGGCAAACTCAAATACGGTATCCCAACGTCAAATACCATGACCACCCTTGGAAATAATACCTATCCTGCTGGACAATGCACATGGTACGTCTGCAATCGCCTGATTGAAACAGGTATCTGTAGCAACTCTGCTATTTATAACTACAACGGAAACGGTCAAGACTGGGTGGCAAGTCTTGTCTCTCGTGGTTGGAAGCAAGTTTCTTCTCCACAAGTTGGCGCAGTTATTTCTTTCTCAGGAGGCATCTATGGACACGTTGCCTTTATTGAAGCCGTCAACCAAGATGGAACATTCCTAATTTCAGAATGTAATTATAACAACGTTCAAAATCAAGTTCACTACCAAGTTATGAAACCAGCTAGCAATCAAAGCTATGCCGTGATGCAATAGTATTTACGAACTTTTACGACTCTTTATCTTTTTTACGATTGATAACTGTTGCATCCATACGTCAATAACTCAAAAATTGATGTGCAGAAGCAACAAGTGAGATTATGACTTAAGATTCCTTTAGGGATTGTACCGTATAATACAATCAATCCTAAATAACTTTTCTTTTTCATAATCTCCTAGGAAGCAAGTCCAGAAATGGGCTTGTTTTCGTTTTCTATTTTGCAGGTCTTCTATACCTGCTTTTTTATTTTAGAAAGGATGATAACATGCAAAAACAACTGATAACAAAACAAGATTTAATCAAACAAGGACTCAAAGAGGGAACAGCTAGGAAAGTCATTCATGAAGCTAAGATGGTACTTGTGAGCCAAGGATTTCAATTTTACAGCAATAAAAGATTAGGTGCTGTTCCTATCAGTACTGTTGAAGAAATTCTTCATGTAAAATTTTAGGAGGCTTCAATGTATATTCCTCAATTTAATCCTCGTGTTAGAAAAAATGAATCATCAGGTCTGTACTTCTTTGAAATCCGTGATAATGAAGGGAAGACCGTAGAATACCAAGCAGGATTCAAAACAAAAAGAGAAGCTGAAAACGCAGGATTAGCAATTCAGCAAAAATTACGACAAGGTTTCTCGCTTGATAGATACACTTCCCTTTATGATTGGTTTCAAACATGGTATGACCTAAAAATTAGACCTAAGAAAAATATCTCACAAGAAACAAAAAAGAATTACCAAATTTATGGAGAAACACTTAAACGTCTCTTTGGTGATAAACCAATTGTAGAAATTAAAGCAACTGAATATCAGCGTATTATGAATGTCTATGGCGAAACTGTCGGATACGACTATCTCAGTAGAATCAACTCAATTATCAGAAAGACAGTCAAACTTGCTCAATCAGATAAAATAGTTATTGATGACTTTACGGCAACGGTAGAATTATTTGCAGGTAAAGATGTACAAAAAGCAGACGACAAGTATATCCATAGCGTTGAAGATTACCATAGACTTATTTCATACCTAGAAGACAACCTAAATTATGAAGATTCTGTCGTCAATCATGTCATTTATATAATAGCTAAAACAGGTATGAGATATGGTGAAGTAATCGGCTTGACAGATGAAGATACACATTTGGATGACCACTACTTGCACACACATAGACGATACAACACATCCACATGGAAATGGACTAATGCAAAAAACGAGACATCAAAAAGATTTACTCCGATAGACAAGAAAACAATACAAGTTATAACGACAATGAAAGCTGAAAGAGAACAAATCATTAGTTCACTTAAAATAAAAAATGAAGAACATTTTCTATTCTTTCATTATGGACTTGAACATGGAATCCCATCAGTCGCAAGCGTGAATAAAGCACTAAAGAAAATACTCAAAGAGCTAGGTATCACACCAATAATAACAACCAAAGGCCTACGACATACCTATGGCTCATATTTGCTTCATAATGATATTGATATGGGCGTGGTTGCAAAAATATTGGGACATAAAGACATACAAATGTTAATTGAAGTTTATGGTCATACTATGGCTGAAAGAATAGATACTGAATTCAAAGAGGTTGAAGAAATTATGAATCAGATTTAATTGGGACAAAATTTGGGACAGAGTAGAAAGAAAGTAGCAAAAAAGCCTTGATATACAAGGCTTTTGCTTTACTTTAAGCTATACCGGCGGCCGGGGTCGAACCGGCACGTCCGTGAGGACACTGGATTTTGAGTCCAGCGCGTCTGCCAATTCCGCCACGCCGGCAAAAACTGGGGTAGCTGGATTCGAACCAACGCATGAGGGAGTCAAAGTCCCTTGCCTTACCGCTTGGCTATACCCCAATAAAAAGGGCGAATGATGGGAATCGAACCCACGAATGCCAGAGCCACAATCTGGTGTGTTAACCACTTCACCACATTCGCCATATTCAAAACACGGGCAGTAGGAATTGAACCCACACTGAAGGTTTTGGAGACCTTAGTTCTACCTTTAAACTATGCCCGTTCAATATGGAAGGGGAGGGATTCGAACCCCCGAACCCGAAGGAGCGGATTTACAGTCCGCCGCGTTTAGCCTCTTCGCTACCCTTCCAAAATATAAACTTAATGGCGCGAGACGGAATCGAACCGCCGACACATGGAGCTTCAATCCATTGCTCTACCAACTGAGCTACCGAGCCAACTTTATTGCGATTGCGGGAGCAGGATTTGAACCTACGACCTTCGGGTTATGAGCCCGACGAGCTACCTAGCTGCTCCATCCCGCTATAATCTTAAGGAGGATGTGGGATTCGAACCCACGCACGCTTTTACACGCCTGACGGTTTTCAAGACCGTTCCCTTCAGCCAGACTTGGGTAATCCTCCAAATAATAGTCCGTACGGGATTCGAACCCGTGTTACCGCCGTGAAAAGGCGGTGTCTTAACCCCTTGACCAACGGACCATATAATGATGGGCACAAGTGGACTCGAACCACCGACCTCACGCTTATCAGGCGTGCGCTCTAACCAGCTGAGCTATGCGCCCTGATTATAGAAATCTGGAATTCTATAAAGCGGGTGACGAGAATCGAACTCGCGACAACAGCTTGGAAGGCTGTAGTTTTACCACTAAACTACACCCGCATATATGGGAGTTAACGGGATCGAACCGCTGACCCTCTGCTTGTAAGGCAGATGCTCTCCCAGCTGAGCTAAACTCCCTATAGCCAAGCGACTACCGTATCTAACAGGGGGCAACCCCCAACTACATCAGGCGTTCTAGGGCTTAACTACTGTGTTCGGCATGGGAACAGGTGTATCTCCTAGGCTATCGTCACTTAACTATTGAATAGATCTCTTGTCTACTCAAAATTGAATAACTATCTAAACAAGTCAACCTTACGCTACTTCTTATGACTCAAATGATTTCATTTAGATAAGTCCTCGAGCTATTAGTATTAGTCCGCTATATGTGTCACCACACTTACACTCCTAACCTATCTACCTGATCATCTCTCAGGGCTCTTACTGATATAAAATCATGGGAAATCTCATCTTGAGGTGGGCTTCACACTTAGATGCTTTCAGCGTTTATCCCTTCCCTACATAGCTACCCAGCGATGCCCTTGGCAGGACAACTGGTACACCAGCGGTAAGTCCACTCTGGTCCTCTCGTACTAGGAGCAGATCCTCTCAAATTTCCTACGCCCGCGACGGATAGGGACCGAACTGTCTCACGACGTTCTGAACCCAGCTCGCGTGCCGCTTTAATGGGCGAACAGCCCAACCCTTGGGACCGACTACAGCCCCAGGATGCGACGAGCCGACATCGAGGTGCCAAACCTCCCCGTCGATGTGAACTCTTGGGGGAGATAAGCCTGTTATCCCCAGGGTAGCTTTTATCCGTTGAGCGATGGCCCTTCCATACGGAACCACCGGATCACTAAGCCCGACTTTCGTCCCTGCTCGAGTTGTAGCTCTCGCAGTCAAGCTCCCTTATACCTTTACACTCTGCGAATGATTTCCAACCATTCTGAGGGAACCTTTGGGCGCCTCCGTTACCTTTTAGGAGGCGACCGCCCCAGTCAAACTGCCCGTCAGACACTGTCTCCGATAGGGATAACCTATCTAGGTTAGAGTAGCCATAACACAAGGGTAGTATCCCAACAACGCCTCCATTGAGACTGGCGTCCCAATTTCATAGGCTCCTACCTATCCTGTACATGTGGTACAGATACTCAATATCAAACTGCAGTAAAGCTCCATGGGGTCTTTCCGTCCTGTCGCGGGTAACCTGCATCTTCACAGGTACTAAAATTTCACCGAGTCTCTCGTTGAGACAGTGCCCAAATCATTACGCCTTTCGTGCGGGTCGGAACTTACCCGACAAGGAATTTCGCTACCTTAGGACCGTTATAGTTACGGCCGCCGTTTACTGGGGCTTCAATTCAGATCTTCGCTAAAAGCTAAACCCTCCTCTTAACCTTCCAGCACCGGGCAGGCGTCACCCCCTATACATCATCTTACGATTTAGCAGAGAGCTGTGTTTTTGATAAACAGTTGCTTGGGCCTATTCACTGCGGCTGACTTAAAGCCAGCGCCCCTTCTCCCGAAGTTACGGGGCCATTTTGCCGAGTTCCTTAACGAGAGTTCTCTCGCTCACCTGAGGCTACTCGCCTCGACTACCTGTGTCGGTTTGCGGTACGGGTAGTGTATGATTAACGCTAGAAGCTTTTCTTGGCAGTG
This sequence comes from Streptococcus hyointestinalis, assembly GCF_900459405.1. Lineage (NCBI taxonomy): Bacteria > Bacillati > Bacillota > Bacilli > Lactobacillales > Streptococcaceae > Streptococcus > Streptococcus hyointestinalis. The sequence goes on along the minus strand of NZ_UHFN01000007.1, from coordinate 21,477 downwards.
TGACATCACTCACTTCGCTACTAAACTTCGCTCCCCATCACAGCTTGGTGTTATAGATATAAGCATTTGACTCATATCACACCTCACTGCTTAGCCCAGCACTTCCAATCGCTGGGACAAGTTAGCCTACTGCGTCCCTCCATCACTTCATACACTAGTACAGGAATATCAACCTGTTGGCCATCGGATACACCTTTCGGTCTCTCCTTAGGTCCCGACTAACCCAGGGCGGACGAGCCTTCCCCTGGAAACCTTAGTCTTACGGTGGATGGGATTCTCACCCATCTTTCGCTACTCATACCGGCATTCTCACTTCTATACGTTCCAGCGCTCCTCACGGTACACCTTCAACACACATAGAACGCTCTCCTACCATCCCCTAAGGGATCCACAGCTTCGGTAAATTGTTTTAGCCCCGGTACATTTTCGGCGCAGGGTCACTCGACTAGTGAGCTATTACGCACTCTTTGAATGAATAGCTGCTTCTAAGCTAACATCCTAGTTGTCTGTGCAACCCCACATCCTTTTCCACTTAACAATTATTTTGGGACCTTAGCTGGTGGTCTGGGCTGTTTCCCTTTCGACTACGGATCTTAGCACTCGCAGTCTGACTGCCGATTATATCTCATTGGCATTCGGAGTTTATCTGAGATTGGTAATCCGGGATGGACCCCTCACCCAAACAGTGCTCTACCTCCAAGAGACTTAACATCGACGCTAGCCCTAAAGCTATTTCGGAGAGAACCAGCTATCTCCAAGTTCGTTTGGAATTTCTCCGCTACCCACAAGTCATCCAAGCACTTTTCAACGTGCCCTGGTTCGGGCCTCCAGTGAGTTTTACCTCACCTTCACCCTGCTCATGGGTAGGTCACATGGTTTCGGGTCTACGACATGATACTAAGTCGCCCTATTAAGACTCGGTTTCCCTACGGCTCCGTCTCTTCAACTTAACCTCGCATCATATCGTAACTCGCCGGTTCATTCTACAAAAGGCACGCCCTCACCCATTAACGGGCTCGAACTTGTTGTAGGCACACGGTTTCAGGTTCTATTTCACTCCCCTTCCGGGGTACTTTTCACCTTTCCCTCACGGTACTGGTTCACTATCGGTCACTAGAGAGTATTTAGGGTTAGGAGATGGTCCTCCCAGATTCCGACGGGATTTCTCGTGTCCCGCCGTACTCAGGATACTGCTAGGTATAATCACTATTTCGACTACGAGGCTTTTACTCTCTTTGGCTCACCTTTCCAGATGATTCGTCTATAATCATTAAGTCCACATTGCAGTCCTACAACCCCAAAGAGTAAACTCTTTGGTTTGCCCTCTTACCGTTTCGCTCGCCGCTACTAAGGCAATCGCTTTTGCTTTCTCTTCCTGCAGCTACTTAGATGTTTCAGTTCACTGCGTCTTCCCTCCTACACCTTAACAGTGTAGGATACTAACCATTAGTTAGTGGGTTCCCCCATTCGGACACCCCTGGATCAGCGCTTACTTACAGCTCCCCAAGGCATTTCGTCGTTAGTCACGTCCTTCATCGGCTTCTAGTGCCAAGGCATCCACCGTGCGCCCTTATTAACTTAACCTTATTTTGGTCTATTGACCTTAAACTCATTAAATCACAGCGTTTCGGTTTATTTTCTTGTTACTATTTGATAGTTATTCAATTTTCAATGGACAATCTAGAATCTTACGATTCTATGGAGCCTAGCGGGATCGAACCGCTGACCTCCTGCGTGCAAAGCAGGCGCTCTCCCAGCTGAGCTAAGGCCCCACAAGACCTCTCAAAACTAAACAAGACAATGTACAGTTCCGTTGTTTCCTTAGAAAGGAGGTGATCCAGCCGCACCTTCCGATACGGCTACCTTGTTACGACTTCACCCCAATCATCTATCCCACCTTAGGCGGCTGGCTCCTAAAAGGTTACCTCACCGACTTCGGGTGTTACAAACTCTCGTGGTGTGACGGGCGGTGTGTACAAGGCCCGGGAACGTATTCACCGCGGCGTGCTGATCCGCGATTACTAGCGATTCCGACTTCATGTAGGCGAGTTGCAGCCTACAATCCGAACTGAGACTGGCTTTAAGAGATTAGCTTGCCGTCACCGACTTGCGACTCGTTGTACCAGCCATTGTAGCACGTGTGTAGCCCAGGTCATAAGGGGCATGATGATTTGACGTCATCCCCACCTTCCTCCGGTTTATTACCGGCAGTCTCGCTAGAGTGCCCAACTCAATGATGGCAACTAACAATAAGGGTTGCGCTCGTTGCGGGACTTAACCCAACATCTCACGACACGAGCTGACGACAACCATGCACCACCTGTCACCGATGTTCCGAAGAAAAACTCTATCTCTAGAGCGGGCATCGGGATGTCAAGACCTGGTAAGGTTCTTCGCGTTGCTTCGAATTAAACCACATGCTCCACCGCTTGTGCGGGCCCCCGTCAATTCCTTTGAGTTTCAACCTTGCGGTCGTACTCCCCAGGCGGAGTGCTTAATGCGTTAGCTGCGGCACTGAGTCCCGGAAAGGACCCAACACCTAGCACTCATCGTTTACGGCGTGGACTACCAGGGTATCTAATCCTGTTTGCTCCCCACGCTTTCGAGCCTCAGCGTCAGTTACAGACCAGAGAGCCGCTTTCGCCACCGGTGTTCCTCCATATATCTACGCATTTCACCGCTACACATGGAATTCCACTCTCCCCTTCTGCACTCAAGTCTCACAGTTTCCAAAGCGTACAATGGTTAAGCCACTGCCTTTAACTTCAGACTTATGAAACCGCCTGCGCTCGCTTTACGCCCAATAAATCCGGACAACGCTCGGGACCTACGTATTACCGCGGCTGCTGGCACGTAGTTAGCCGTCCCTTTCTGGTAAGATACCGTCACGACATGGATTTTCCACTCCCACATCCGTTCTTCTCTTACAACAGAGCTTTACGATCCGAAAACCTTCTTCACTCACGCGGCGTTGCTCGGTCAGGGTTGCCCCCATTGCCGAAGATTCCCTACTGCTGCCTCCCGTAGGAGTCTGGGCCGTGTCTCAGTCCCAGTGTGGCCGATCACCCTCTCAGGTCGGCTATGTATCGTCGCCTTGGTAAGCCGTTACCTTACCAACTAGCTAATACAACGCAGGTCCATCTGATAGTGGAGCAGTTGCCCCTTTTAAACTAATAACATGTGTTATTACCTCTTATGCGGTATTAGCTATCGTTTCCAATAGTTATCCCCCGCTATCAGGCAGGTTACCTACGCGTTACTCACCCGTTCGCAACTCATCCAGAAGAAGCAAGCTCCCTCCTTCAGCGTTCTACTTGCATGTATTAGGCACGCCGCCAGCGTTCGTCCTGAGCCAGGATCAAACTCTCATTTAAAGTATGATTTGTTTGAGTCTTCACTCATTCTGTTCTCTGACAGATTTATTCGTTGACTTCTTTTTAAGAAGCCCTGCACATCGTCTTGTTCAGTTCTCAAAGGTCTTTGTCTCTCAAGAGACAACTTCTATATTCTATCAAACTTTTAACAACTTGTCAACACTTTTTTAAAAGTTTTTTTCAACCTCTCGTGTTAACCGCCCTCTCGTTTGACAGCTATATTAGTTTATCAAACTTCATCCACACTGTCAATAACTTTTTTAATCTTTTTTATAAAAAAATGAAAAACCCCACTTGTCAAGTCAAGTGCAACAAGTTCATTGATAACTAGAGCTCCAGAGGTTAAGCTGTTTGGGCTAGCCCAAACAAAATATTTGCGGTTTTATACTTGTGAAGTCGTCTAGGTCTGTCATTGATAGCAGAGACGTAGTGATTGAGTTCTTCTGTCGTTAGTGAGTTAAGAGAGACACCTTTTGGGAGAAACTCTCTCAAGAGACCATTGAAATTTTCATTTGTTCCTCTTTCATGAGAAGCATAAGGATGGGCAAAATAGACTTCCACACCTTTTAAGTCTGACAAGCTACTGAACTCTGAGCCATTGTCCGATGTGATGGAGCGAATAGGGTACTGCGACAGTAAGCTCTTAACAGCCCTATTGATGGTTTCTGCTTGTTTATTAGCCAATTTTACAGCGATGGCAAATCGTGTTTGACGCTCTACTAGAGTCATGACAACAGCTTCCCCTTTGGTCTTCTTGCCAAGAACCAAATCAATCTCCCAATGTCCAAATTCAGAGCGATTAGTAATAGTTTCTGGACGTTCTTCAATGGATTTTCCTAAGATTTTCTTCGTGGCCTTAGGCCTTACTTTAGACCGTTTTCGGATGCACACCATCTTAGGTAAATCAATCGGTTTAACCCTCAACAGTCCGTCTTTGATGTAACGATACACTGTCTTGGTGGAAGGGATAACTTCCAGTGGATGTTTTTCTCGGTAAGTTTGAACAAAGCTATCGACACTGTGACAGCGAGGTTTCGTTTTCAGGGCTTTCTCAAGTTCCTTGAAGAAGGTCTGGGAGCAGTACGATAGTTTATGATAAGCACTTTTTCGACGATTGGTTTCATAAACACGTTGACCACTATCTGGAAAGTAAACCGTTGAGTAGATTCGTTTCCCGTTCTTATCTTGAACCTGAGAAACACTTCCTCGTTTGATTTCACGACTGATGGTTGAGCGATGACGCCCAAGCAGACGAGCAATCTCAGAGGGGTTCTTACCCATCTTGAGATAGGCGCTGATTTCTCCGCGTTCGGAGGCTGAAAGGTGTGAGTATAACGATTTTTTGGTAGAATGATTAGTGGACATGTTCATCTGCTTTCTATACTGAGTTGGGGAATTCTAGTATATCAGACGAGCATGTCTTTTTTGTTGCACTTCATTTTACAACACGGGAAAAAATGAAAAAGACCCTAAGGTCTTTTCTCTTAGTCTATAGCGATATAACGTCTAGCGCCTGAATAGCTGATATAGGAAATCCATTGGTGACCGTCGGCACTGACGACTTTATCGTAGTTGACGCTACTGCCGGCATCGTAATAAGCGAGGGCACTGTCGCTTGTGCTTGGACTATTTTTGATCTCTGAGCGTTTAGTGAAGGTGTAGCGACCACTTGAGGCGATGCTTGGGCTTGATGCTGTAGTAGAGGTTGCAGTTGTGCTTGTTCCCACTGATCGGATGGCGATATACCGGCGTGCCCCTGAGTAGCTAATATAAGAGAGCCACTCATAGCCGTCTGAGATGACCGTCTTATCATAGCGGACACTGCTTCCAGCATCGTAATAGGCGATATCACTGCTGGATTGTTGGGGGGCATTCTTGATGCCGTGGCGGCTAGTGAAGGTGTAGGTGCCGCTTGATGAGAGGGTGCTTGATGGTGTTGGGGTTGACTGCACAGATGGGGATGAGGTTACGGTGCTTCCTCCTAGGTCCTTGAAGTGGATATAGCCAGACACTTGGCTTTTATGGAAGCTGCGACGGTAGTATTTCTCGGGACCTTGGCCACAGTCATAGTTGTACTCCTCAATGGTGACTGTATCGCCGTTGACTTCTGCCACCCAGGCCACGTGTCCATAACCTCCTGCGCCATTAACGCCAGCTGAGAACCAAGCGACGGAACCGACTGCAGGAGTCATGTCTACGCGGTAACCTTGGCTTCTAGCCACACTCCCCCAACTGATAGCATTGCCGTAGCCACCAGGTAAGCTAAAGCCGTTGGCGCTGCTCAGCCTGAAGGCGACGAAGGAGGTGCACTGTCTCAGGTACATCCCCCAGCTATCGGCACCGTAGCCACTCTTCCACTGGGTCGGGTAGTTATCACCAAGTACTGCAGCTTCGCTAGTAGTATTTAGAGCTAGGCTACTGCCTAGCAAGCTTAGTAAGATTAGGCTTTTGTATTTTGTTTTCATATGTCCTCCTCATATTACTTATTCGAAATTGAAAAGAAAAACGATATTAAAACGCAAAAAAAGCCAACATAGGTTGGCTTACGGGATTAGTCTTCGTCAGAAGAATTTTCTTGAGCCATTTTTTCTTTGACTTCGTCATAAGAAAGAGCATGCTCTTCGTTATCTTCTTTTTCTTCTGGCATTTTTCCTGTCTCATAGATAGACTTAATCTGAGCGGCATCGAGGGTTTCGTATTTCAGCAGTGCCTCTGCAATCAGACGATGTGTTTCACGGTTATTGTTGATGATATCTGCTGCTGTGTTGCGTGCTTCGTTAAGAAGATTGCGTACTTCATCATCAATAAGCTGTGCTGTTTGGTCTGAATAAGAGTGTTCTGGTGTAAATTGTCCCGGTTGCATAGCGTGGCTACCTTCGTACTGAACAGGACCAAGCTTGTCACTCATACCGTACTCTGTAACCATAGCACGAGCCATTTGTGTTGCTTGTTCAAAGTCGTTTGAAGCACCTGAAGTTTGAGCATTAAAGACAATCTCTTCTGCAACACGCCCACCCATGAGACCTGCAAGTTGTTCTTTAAGGTCTTCTTTAGACAGAAGCATCTGATCTTCTTTAGGTAGGGCAATCATATAACCGCCTGCACGTCCACGAGGAACAATAGTTACTTTATGGACAACACGAGCATTTGAAAGTGTTAAACCAACAATAGTATGTCCTGCTTCGTGGTAAGCCACCATTTGGCGCTCATGCTCTGAAACAGTGCGGTCTTTCTTAGAAGGTCCTGCAATAACACGATCTTCTGCTTCATCAATATCGCTAGCATCAATAATTTTTTTGTTGCGACGAGCAGCAACAAGCGCTGCTTCGTTAAGGACATTTTCAAGGTCAGCACCAACAAAACCTGGGGTTTGCTGAGCTACCACCTTCAAGTCAACATCATCTGCTAAAGGCTTGTTTTTAGCATGGACACGCAGAATAGCTTCACGTCCTTTCACATCAGGACGACCAACTAAGACCTTACGGTCAAAGCGTCCTGGACGCAAGAGAGCAGGGTCAAGAACATCACTGCGGTTTGTTGCAGCGATAACAATAATATTTTCATTGCCCTCAAAACCATCCATCTCAATCAAGAGCTGATTAAGAGTTTGTTCACGCTCGTCGTTTCCGCCCCCCATACCAGCGCCACGGCGACGACCGACAGCATCGATTTCATCGATGAAAATGATAGCACGTCCTGCTTTTTTCGCGTCCTCAAAAAGAGAGCGCACACGGCTGGCACCGACACCGACAAACATTTCAACAAAGTCTGAACCGGAAATGCTAAAGAATGGCACACCAGCCTCACCAGCAACGGCTTTAGCAAGAAGGGTCTTACCTGTCCCCGGAGGTCCCTCAAGAAGAACACCGGCAGGAATGCGTGCTCCAAGAGCTTTATAACGTTGTGGGTCTTTCAAGAAGTCAACGACTTCAACCAATTCTTGTTTTTCTTCTTCTGCACCGGCAACGTCAGAAAAACGGACTTTAACTTCACCTTTATTAGCAGAGCGGGCTTTGTTTTTGCCAAAGCTCATGGCACCACGGGCACCGCCACCACTTTGATTCATCATCATCATGAAAAAGACGATCATAATGACGATAGGAACAAAGCTTGCTAAGAATGAAATCCATGCACCACTTGAACTCTCAGGTTTAACAGTTACTTCTGTATCAGCGCTGTCAGCTGCGTCTGTAATATCCTTGATAGAAGTATCACTTGGAAGAGCAACTGTGGTAAAAGAAGTTACTTTTGTGGAGGTAGAATTACCTAAAAAAGAAAGTCCAGTTGTATTTTTGACTGTTTTAGCTTTATTGTATTTACCACTAATTTCGATGACACTACCGCTAGGTTGGTAGGTCAGAGACTTGATTTCACCGTTTTTTAGCTGCTTCACTAAAGTTGAGTAGCTAATCTGCTGACTCTGTGTATTGTTACCTCTAAAATAATACTGAATAGAGGTTGCCAGAGCCACAATAACAAGAATGTAAATAAAGGAACTTCGGATGAAGCCATTATTTTTATTGTTTTTCATAGAGTTTGTTAACCTTTACTAATTAGAATAAATTTCTTCTTTTAAGACACCAACGTAGGGAAGATTACGATAGTTTTCAGCGTAGTCTAAGCCAAAACCAACGATAAATTCATTTGGTACATCATAGCAGAAATAATCCGCATCAATCTCGACAACACGACCTTCTGGTTTGTCAAAAAGAGTTGCAATTTTAACGGATTTAGCTTGACGGTATTTGAACATATCACGTAGATACTTGAGTGTACGTCCAGTATCGATAATGTCCTCAATGAAGATAACATCTCGTCCTTCAACGTTTGTATCAACGTCTTTCAAGATTTTTACTTCACCGCTACTGGTCGTTCCACCATGATAGCTTGAGACCACCATAAAGTCAATCTCAACATGCGTATCAATATGCTTCATCAACTCTGCCATAAATGGAACGGAGCCTTTTAAAACACCGACTAACAGTGGATTTTTATCTTTGTAGTCCTCTGTCAACTGTGCTCCTAACTCTTTTGTCTTACGAATAATGTCTTCCTCGGTGTAGAGGACTTTTTTGATATCGTTTTCGAGCATATGATCTCCCTTATTTACGCTTTGATAGTATAATTTGCCTATCATTATATCATGTTTAGAGGCTTTTCTCAAATAAGTTTTACGACTTGTGAGAATAAAAATAATCTCACCCTTTTGCTCACCAATAATCGCTTCTTCTCGCTCTTTTTGGGACAATTTGTCATCGATAAACAAACGACGCACTTTCTTTGTAAAATGCCCAAAAGAAATCTTGTCTCCTGCCTGCCTATGACGTAGTGTAATAGGACTATTGTCATACAGGGGAATGGCTAATGAGAGCTGCTCCTTGTCATAGGAAAAGCGATAGCCATCATAAACCAGCGTCTCACCAGAAACTAGTAGACAAGGCGATGACAAGAAAGAGATGGCTTCTTTTTTATCCACCCAAAAGCGCTCCTCGTCCTTATGCAAGATATAATTGTTCTTCAAGGAATACGTGAGCTGTTTGTGGCTTCGGAGCAAGTCAAGCACCGTATCAAACTGACGACGACTCAGCTCTAAGTCTGAAAATTGCGAGAAATACTCCTCCAAAGCTAGAGACTGCACCGCCTCGGACTGACTAAGAAAGACAGCATTCTTGGTTATATCGAGAGACGCTATCAAATCCCGAAAAGCTTGGTAAGCTAGACGACTGTCATTTGCTAAGTGGCATAAGGCTGTTTTTAGCTGAGCATTCTCACGCTCAAGGAGTGGCAAATAGCGGTTTCTCACACGATTTCTAAAATAGTGCTCTGACTTGTTGGACATGTCCTCAAAGTGCACGACATAAGGAAGCTCTGCCTTTTTTAGCGTCAGAAAAGGTCGTATCAGCTCCCCCTCTGCAAAATGTTGCACTTCCTTGATGGCTACTAAATGGCGCAAACGACTGCCACGGATAATACGCATAAAGACCGTCTCCGCCTGATCATCGGCATGATGAGCTGTTGTCAGCGCAGTGTAGTTGTACTTTTGCATGCACTTTTTGAAAAAGTCATAACGAAAATCACGCGCACGCTTTTCTGAAAAAAGCCCCTCAAAATGAGACACATAAATGGGAAGGTCGTGTTCTTTTGCCCATTGACGTAAATACGCTTCTTCTGCTGTTGACTCTTGGCGCTGCTGGTGATTAACATGAGCAATCGCAAGCTCAATGCCTAAAGTTTCTCTATGCTTATAGAGAAACTGCAGCAAATTCATCGAGTCAATACCAGAAGACACCGCCACCAAAACCTTTTGGTGCTTGTCAAAGAGACGCTTTTTTTGGATATAGGCTAATAAATCATTATACTGGGTCATTTCAATATATTGTAAATATCATCTGCAATTTGGCTAATATCATCATAGGACGCCTTGTCTGTAAAGATAGACAAGATGAACGGCGAGTCCGTATAGACAATAGCAACGTCATGCTTGTAGTCGTAAGCATCTCCAATTTTGTGAGCTACCTTCACAGGGATATTCTTTGAGATACGCTCCGTGTCAAAGTCCGTCTGAGAAAGGTAATCAATAATGCGACCATTTTGGTAATAAATAGCCTCCATGAGATTACCTGCACTGTGAGCGGACAATTGACGCCCTGTCATATCCCAACTCTGCCCAGCTATGGTACGTACCGTTTGATAAAAAGAGCTATCAAATTGATTCGCAGCGTAATAGCCTAGCATATTGGCAGCGACATTGTCAGAGTGCTTGGCAGTTAGCTGCAAAAGCTCATCAACAGAATAATCTTTGTTATCTGCTTCCTTGTTCAGCTTACCACTTCCGCTTGGATCATAAGAACCATTAAAATGATTGACCGCATCAATGTAAGTCCATTTTTGAGAATAGGACAGCTCACCTGTATTGATTTTTTCCTGAGTGACATAAAGCGTTGCTAACTTAGCAACACTGGCAGCGTACATATTTTGGTCCATATTGATACCAGCGATAGACTGGGTGGTTAGCTGCTTAACATAGATACTGTAGTTGGATTTATTGTACTTGCTGTTGAGTAATGCCTGTACTTTTAACATCCGTGTGTCTGTCGTTGAGGTATCTTCCTCAGAAATCCAGCCACCATTTTCAAGCTTATAGTAGGTACCGTAGTAAGTCACTGCCTTTTCCACCAGATGAAGCTTATCACCAGCACTTAGAGTGTTAGCCTGCTTAGCAACGCCGTAAGTGTAAGGAGCACTGTATAAGCTACTACTGTTTTTTAGCCATCTCGTCTCGTCGATACTCTCGCTACTGATGATACTGTCGTCAAAGATAAGATTACGACTTGCCTCAATGTAAGTCCCATCAGCTAGCTGAAAGACCTTGACGCCTTTGCTGTTTGTCAAAATAGTCTCTACGTCTAAAAGCGTTTCTTTTGGAAGCATGCTAGACTCACTCGTTAGCTCAAGGTCACTATAGGTCATGCTAGCAACTGCAAGACGAGGCGTTTCGGGAACATCTGTAAAGTATAGTAATTGTGTCGCTGTTGAGTTTGAAAAAGTCTCTTTTTGAGCTTCTGAGAGCTCTCCGTCACGCTCTGTGCTATCCACCGTCCTAGGTAAAAAGAGAAAAGTAGACAGCAGGATAATCGCTAGCTTTTTCATCTCTCCTCCTCTTTGCCATAGACCGTTTCTAAAAGCTCTTGATTCATTTGTGAGAGTTCTTCTAACTTGTCATCCGAATGCTCAAGAAAACGCTCAATGATTGTTACTATATTTTCCATATTGTTATTTTGGTAATAAACCTGGAACCAGATAAATGGTCTCACCGTCCTTTGAGAGGTAGTACTTAGCACGTGCATACTTCTCAATGTAGGTTGTATCCTGCAAACTCTTTGCTAGAGCCTGCTCTTTTGTTGTCTTTTCAGACAGAGCTTTATACTCTTTATTGAGCTTTGCGATTTCTTTTTTATTTGACTGAATGCTACGGTAGCTCTCCACCAAATTAAAGGTGGGAAGGATAAAGAGCAAAATCACAAAGAGCATGATAATCCCCATCAAACGGTGACGTTTACTGGCTTCTGCCTCCTCGTATCGTGTTTTTTGGTTTTCGTCTTGTATGTATTGATTATTTAGCTGAACGATATTTTTTTTACTCATCGCCTTCAATCCTTGTTTCGCTTACGATTTCATACATTTTAGCAGCGTCTTCTTTTTTGGTGCTGTCTTTCATCTCTAAGACACGAACCGTGAAAAGCTTATTGCCAAAGCGAATCTCAATCTCATCTCCTACTTTCAAGTCTGTAGAAGACTTGGCTAGGATACCATTGACCTTAATACGTCCTTTGTCAGCGACTTCTTTTGCGACAGGACGACGTTTGATAATTCTAGAAACTTTTAAATATTTATCTAAGCGCATGATTTCACCTCACTCTTGGCTTATATTCTAACATTTTTTGAGCTTTTGTGGCTATATTTTATGTACTAGCTTATTTTTCTTTCTCTTCTTTTCGTGTAGCAAGTGTCTTTGCAAAAGTAGTCAGCTCTTCTAAAATCGTATAATCTTTTTGATTTCTAACGTCAAAGATCAGCTCGACCTTACCTTGATTGTCACTGATACGGGCTTTTAGCTTGGTTTTTGAGAGAGCTTCAAAATAATCTTGCGTCAAGAAATGCTGAAGAGATACTTTTTCAAAGGCAACAACTACTTGGTTTTGTTTGCGTGTGACACGCTCAGCAAAACAGCTATCAAGATAAGCTTTTAGTAAACCAATCTCTAAAAGATAAGCAACCTCGTCTGGATAATCACCGAAGCGGTCCATCAAATCTTGCTGCAGCTCCTCATAGTCTGCCTGACTCTCTATCTCACGGATACGTTTGTAGATATCAATCTTTTGACGCTCATCTGTGATGTAGTCCTTAGGGATGTAAGCGTCAATTTGGAGCATAATCTCCGTGTTGCTCTTTTGTCTAGCTGTAGACTTGCCTTGTTTGTGAGCGATTGCTTGCTCGAGCAATTGCGAATACATCTCAAAACCAACAGAGTCGATAAAACCACTCTGTGAAGCGCCTAGGATATTGCCAGCACCACGAATCGCTAGATCTCGCATGGCAATCTTAAAGCCAGAACCCAGCTCTGTAAAGCCTTTGATAGCATCTAGTCTCTTTTCAGAAACCTCAGTCAAAATCTTGTCTGGGCGATACATGAGATAAGCATAAGCAATGCGGTTTGAGCGTCCAACACGTCCACGCAGCTGATAGAGCGTAGAGAGACCCATATGGTCCGCATTTTCGATAAAGAGCGTATTGACATTTGAAATATCGACACCTGTCTCAACGATGGTCGTTGCAACCAGCAGGTCATACTCTCCATTGATAAAGTCTAGAAGCGTGTTTTCCAGCTGAATCTCGCTCATCTGACCATGAACAAAGCCGATATTAGCCTCAGGCACTAACTCCCGAAGTTCAGTCACTTTTTGCTCCATGGTCTCGACTTGATTGTAAATATAGAACGCCTGACCGCCACGATCCATCTCACGAAGCAATGCCTCACGTACCGTACCAAGATTGGTCTCCATGACGTAGGTTTGGACAGGATAGCGGTTGGTTGGCGGTGTTTCAATGACCGACAAGTCCCTTATACCAAGCATGGACATGTGAAGCGTTCTTGGGATAGGAGTCGCTGTTAAGGTCAGCACATCCACCTTGGTTTTCAGCTCCTTGAGCGTTTCTTTGTGTTTAACACCAAAACGCTGCTCCTCATCAATGACAATCAAGCCCAAATCTGAAAAGGTCACGTCTTTTGAGAGCAGACGATGTGTCCCGATGATAATGTCAATCTGCCCTTTTCTAAGCTTTTCAAGCGTTTCGTTTTGCTCTTTTTTACTCCTAAAACGACTTAGCACATCGACAGTCACAGGGAAATTAGCAAAACGTTGGCTGAAGTTTTCATAATGCTGCTGCGCTAGGACTGTCGTTGGCACTAAGATAGCCACTTGCTTGTGGTCTTTGACCGCCTTAAAGGCTGCACGCATAGCGACCTCAGTCTTACCAAAGCCGACATCACCGACTAAAAGCCGGTCCATAGGATGTGTACTTTCCATATCCTGCTTGATTTCCTTGATGGAGCGCAACTGATCCTCTGTCTCTACGTAGGCAAAGTCACTATCAAAATCATGCTGCAAATCATCGTCTTTTGAAAAAGCAAAGCCTTTTTGCTGACTGCGCTCAGCGTAGAGCTTGATGAGATCGTCTGCGATATCTTCAACCTGCTTAGCCACACGTTGCTTGGTCTTTTTAAAGCGACCATCGTTTAGCGTATTGAGCTTAGGCTCTTTACCATCAGCAGAGACGTATTTGGATAGTAGCTCAATCTGCTCAACGGGAATCGAGATACGGTCGGCGTTTTGATATTGCACGGTCAGATAGTCCCTGTGAACCCCACCGATTTCCATGGTTTCAATGCCAAGATAGCGACCGATACCGTGCACATTGTGTACCACATAGTCGCCCACTGACAGTTCATTATAATCTTTCAAGCGCTCAGCATTGCTGATATTAGTACGTCGTCTTCTGCGCTTGATACGCTTATGGAAAATCTCACGCTCTGTTATCAAGACCAGCTTTTCATCCGCAAAGTAAAAACCACCAGATAACTGACCAATCATCAACTGCACTTGATGTGGCAAAAGTTCCTTGCTGTTTGATATAGCGACCTCTAAATCATACTCTTCCAAGGTCTTTTGCAGACGCTCTAAACTTTGCGAAGAAGAGACCTGCAACAAAACTGTAGCCTTCAGCTTATGATTACGGTTAATCTCATCAACCAAGAGAGGAAATTGATTGAAAAACTCTTGCATAGCATACTGTGTCAACTGATAGCTATGAGAAAAACGTAAATTACCTAGACCTTTGTGAAAAGTTGAAAAGAAAGTCGCTGGCTGATAAGCTCTTAGCTTTTGGTAGCTATCTGCTAGATAGACTAGACTGGAAAAAGCTTTACCCCTTTGTAAATCTTCTGTCAAGAGGTTCGCTGCTTCCAAGTCTACCTTAGCATTTTTATCTGTCAGTTTTTGAAAATCATCAAAGAAAAGTGGTGTGCCTTCTGGCAAATAATCGAGCAATGTCCATTCTTTTTCGTAGAAAAGACTGAGAAATTTACGAGCATCCTGATGCAACATTTTTTTCTGACAAGATGATAAGATTTCAGACAAATAACTTTTCAAAGGCTCATCAGAAAGCTCTATCTGGCGCTCTAAATGGCTAATAGCCCGCTCAAAATCAAGCTCCTGCAAAATCATATCGCTCGCTGGCGACACACTAACCTCATCCAATTGTTCTAGAGACTTTTGCGACTCTACATCAAACAAGCGAATCCCGTCAAGCTCATCTCCAAAAAACTCTAGACGATAAGGCTGTTCCTGCGTCATCTCAAAAATATCTAAAATATCCCCACGACGGCTAAATTCTCCTGGTGAAGTCACTTGAGATACTTTTTCGTAACCAATAGTCGACAAGTGCTTGACAAGTGTGTCAAGATCAAGCTCAGATTCAATCTTAAAGTCATAGCGACTCTTATCATAAATCTCAGGCGAAGGAAGCAAAACCCGCAAGCCCATCAGACTCACCACAAGTATGCCTGCCTGACTGTCATCCCTTAGAAAATCTAGGGCTGCCAAACGAGAAGCCGCCTTATCAAGAGAAGAGAAAATAAACTCTGCTGCAAGGATATCATCTGTGAAAAAAGAATAAACCTTGTCCTCTCCTACTAAGTCAATCAAATTAGCCGATAATTGCTCAGCTTCATGCTGGCTAGCAGTCACCACAACGATTTTTTTTCCTTGTGAGCGGTAGGCAGAAGCTATCGCTACCGCCTTACTACTTCCAGATAAACCTGTCACTAATTGTCTACTTTTTAGTGACACGTGACTATGCCACTCTTGGATCGTCTTGTTGCGACTAAATAAATCAATTATATCCATTTGAATCACCCGTTAAAACGTTTTGTTGTTTGTTCAAAATCATTTGATTGTAAATAAAAGTTGACAGCATTATCAACCTTGTCAAGACTATTGTCAATCGTGATACGTTCATCTGTATCAAATTTCCCTAGCACGTGATTGATAACACTCATCCCTTTTTGAGGACGCCCAATGCCAATCTTGATACGATTAAAGTCCTGTGTATTCAGGTGGGCAATAATACTCTTAATCCCATTGTGACCACCTGCTGACCCTTTTTGGCGAAGGCGCAATTTGCCTACAACCATATCTAGGTCATCATAGATAACCACCATATCAGAAAGGTCAATATTGTAGTAGGTCAAAAGCGCCTTAACGGCAATACCACTGTTGTTCATAAAAGTAGTTGGCTTCACAAAATAAACCTTCTCACCATTGATAAAGGCACTTCCTACTTCTGCCTTGAAGGTTTTATCCTCTGTAAAGGTCACGTCAAGGTTTTTGACAATCTTGTCAATAGCCATAAAGCCGACATTATGACGTGTGCCATCGTATTTACTGCCTGGATTTCCCAGACCAACAATCATTTTTACCATATTTTTTCTCACTTTCAAAATACAAAAACGGTTAAGAAACTCTTCTTAGTTTCCTAACCTTTTACTTCATTCATTTGTGCTTAGACGTTAAATCTAAATTCCATGATATCGCCGTCCTGAACGACGTAATCTTTACCTTCTTCACGTAAGCGTCCAGCTTCTTTGACCGCTTTTTCGCTTCCGTACTTAATCAAATCATCATAAGACATGGTAACCGCTCGGATAAAGCCACGCTCAAAGTCTGAGTGAATGATACCTGCTGCCTGAGGCGCCTTAATACCACGCTTAAAGGTCCAAGCACGTACCTCTTTTTCACCAGCGGTGAAGTAAGTGCCAAGCCCTAGCAAATGATAAGCAGCACGTGTCAATTTATCGACACCAGACTCACTAAGACCCATCGCCTCAAGAAACTCTGCCTTGTCCTCGTCGTCCAATTCAGAAATTTCCTCCTCAGCACGTGCTGAAATAACAACGACCTCAGCATTTTCCGTTGCCGCAAAGTCACGAATTTGCTGCACATAGTCGATACTATCTGGGTCAGATACCTTGTCCTCATCGACATTTGCCACGTACAAGACAGGTTTGGTTGTCAACAAGAAAAGCCCTTTGACGATTTGTTTTTCTTCGTCTGTAAAGTCAATCGTGCGAGCTGATTTGCCGTCTTCAAGGACAGGTTTAATTTTTTGAAGCACGTTAAACTCAGCAACAGAATCTTTATCCTTTTGTGTTCGTGCCATCTTCTCAACACGTGCGTAGCGTTTATTGATAGACTCAAGGTCTGCTAAAATCAACTCAAGGTTAATGGTATCAATATCGGCTAGTGGGTCAACAAAGGCATCCTCACGCCCTTGCTCACGCATGACATTTTCATCATCAAAGGCACGCACAACATGGACAATAGCATCCACCTCACGGATATTGGCTAGGAATTTATTTCCAAGTCCCTCACCTTTTGAAGCACCCTTTACGATACCGGCAATATCTGTAAATTCAAAGGTCGTAGGTACCGTTTTTTTCGGTGTGATAAGCTCTGTTAACTTTTGCAAGCGCTCATCTGGTACTTCCACCATACCAACGTTTGGGTCAATGGTTGCAAAAGGGTAATTGGCAGCCTCCGCACCTGCCTTGGTAATTGCATTAAAAAGTGTCGACTTACCAACGTTTGGTAAACCAACAATACCTGCTGTTAAAGCCATAGTTGCATCTTTCTCCGTTCATTTTTTCAATCACAACCATTATAGCATAGTTTGCGCAAAAAAACTCGCCCTAGAGCCAGTTTAGCCAAAAATGGAGCGCAGCTGTGACAAAAACCACACCAAAAGACCTCCAACTGGAAAAACAACCCACCAATAATTGGCAAAAAAACTCCCAGATGTTCATCGGCCTATCTTTTTCAATGACCCACTCTATTTTGACCTCTGGCTCTTTGGCAAGGATAAGCTCATCTAGAGACACCTGCAAGATCTCAGCAAGCTTTACCGTATGCTCCAAGTCTGGTGTCGCTTCTGCATTTTCTCATTTGGAGATTGCCTGTCTTGAGATAAAGAGGTCTTTAGCGAGTTCATCTTGGGATAAGTGGCGCTCTTGGCGAAATTTTTTCAGTTGCGTTGAGAATGTTGTCATAAAGGAAACCTCCTGCTTTTCTAGCTTTAGAATAACAGGCGATGACCTGTTCTAGCAAGCACTTTTAGATGCAACTAGGCGTTGCACCATGCATAACAAAGCTGTTTTATCAGTCTTTTGCTGGTTGCAAGACCTTTTTAAGCTTTCGCTCAAAGTCATGACGGCTCATCATCACGACATGCTCGCAATTGGTGCAGCGAATCTTGATATCAGCACCCAGACGTATCACTTCCCAAGCGTTCGCTTTTTTACCTGTTGCTTTAATCGTACAGGCATGAGGCTTTTTCATTTCGACAATCGAACCTAAAGTATACATAAGCTTTCTCCCTAAAGATAAATATAGCGCTTTTCTGGGGTCAAATCGACATGTTTTAGTACGACAATCTCCCCATCAATCTCAATAATAGCGTCGTCCTCAAAGTCAACAGAAAGTCTTCTAACACTTCTATGCGAGAGACGAGACGACTTGTGGTGTCTTTTTAAAACCAAGGTCAATAAAATAGCTAAGCGTCCCCAAAAAGAACTTCCCTGTGCTGTGACGATTTCTAGACGTGAAGTAGTTGCACTCGCTTCTGGCCAAATGACAACACCACCACCAAAAGTGCGGTTATTAGCTAGTGAACACAAAAACAAGTCCGATAAAGATTGCTTCTTACCATCCTCATAGGTAAGAGTCACATCAGCCCTTGGTTGCTTAAATAAACACTTAATCGCAATCAAGATATAAGTGAGTTTGCCTAGATGACACTTGTTAAACCAATATTTGAGACGAGACTGCGACGCTTCTTTGACTACATAAGCTGCAAAACCTAAGTCTAGGCTGTTTAACACAAGCCCACCTTGATAGGTAAAAACGGTAATTTCTGTTTTTTGCCCTTTATCCAGCCTGTCTAGGGTCACTTCTAGACTTGGCAGATGCAAAGCATGGGCAAAGTCATTGCCAGAACCTACAGGATAATAGCCAAAAGGAACCGTTTTTGGCAGGTAATAGAGTGTTTTTGATAGCGTCCCGTCCCCACCGATAATCAAAACCTTATCGCCCTCTTGATACTGCGATAGCAAACGCTCGACCTGACGTTTCTCATCATCTGGATAGCGTGTGAGAAAAACTTGGACAGGCTTATGATAAGTGTATTTAATCTTTTTGGTAACAGCTAGGGCTTGGCGATTTCCTGCATGTGGGTTGGCAATGATAAGTAGTGTCATATCATGTATTATAGCACAAGAGTGCCCCTTCTTCTAACAAATGATACTCAAAAAGGCTGAAGAACTCAGCCTTTTACTTATCCACAATTAGTTGGTACGAACAGGGGTGATCAATTGAATAAAGTTTTCTGCGTCATCAGCAGGGGTTAGAGTGAAAGGACGAACAGGTGAGATGAAACGCACCGTCACAGACTCGCTCTTGAGGGCCTTGAGGGCTTCAATCAAATAAGTCGGATTAAAGCTAATGGTCAAGTCACTTCCAGACTGACTGAGCGTCTCTAGCTCTTCATTAACCTTACCAACTTCTGGCGAGTTGACGTGAGCAGATACTTTGTCAGCTTCGATCTCTAGGCGCACTGTACCGTTTTGTGTGGCATTTGAAATCAAGAAAGCACGCTCCATAGCATGGCGAAGTGATTCGGTTTTAAAGACAACCTCTGTCTCAAATTGATTGGTCAAGAGTCGATCTGTATCTGGATAAGTCCCTTCTAGCATACGGGTGTAGAAACTGATATGCTCGCTCTTAAACAAAACTTGACTATCAGATAGGTAAATCTCAACTGTCTTGATATCATCGCTAAAAACAGCTGAAAATTCACGAAGAGAACGGCTAGGTAGCACGACATCAAACTCTGTTGTGCTATCTTCTAGGCGGAGTTTACGTTGGCTCATACGGTGTGAGTCTGTCGCCACAGCCTTAAACTCCTGATTAGCTAGAACCATATGCACACCAGTCAAAATCGGACGGCTCTCTTGCTGACTAGCTGCAAATGCTGTCTCAGCAATCAAGGTTTTCAGTAACTTGGTTTCTAAAACTAGAGGATTGCTTGTCCCCACTTCTTGCAGACGAGGGTATTGGTCAACGTCTTTTCCTTTAAGCGTGATTTCTGACTTGCCACTTTTTAGCACAATTTGATGATGATCAATTTCTTCTAAATCAACACTCACATCTGGAAGACTAGAGACAACATTGATAAAGAAACTGGCTTCAAGAAGAATAGAGCCTGTTGAGCTGATGAGAAGCCCTGCATTTTCATTGCTAGTAGGTATGGTATTTTCAATAGAGATTTGTCCATTAGAACCTGTAAGTGTAATAGCTGATGAGCTTACTTCAAGTTTGAGACTAGATAAAATAGGGATAGCATTTTTAGAAGCGATAGCTCGTTTTGTGGCTAGTAGAGCCTGGAGAAAAAGAGATTTATTGATGGAAAATTTTAGCATAACAACTCCTTTATTTATAAATAGTATAGGTAGTAGTAGTAGTAGGGACTGTGGATAAGGTGGAAAATCAGATCAAACAAGTGCGTGCCAAGGCAAAAGACTTGTGCACAAGTTGTGGAAAACTCTGTCTTTTAGAGAGGACTTATCCACATGTTAACGAATTTTCGTTTTGATGGTTTCAAGCTCAATGCGCAGATTATCATCCTGAGCCAGCATATTTTTGATTTTATTGTAAGCATGAAGAACGGTTGAGTGGTCACGCCCCCCAAAAGATTTGCCAATTTTAGGCAGACTGTTGTCGGTCATCTCACGAGCAAGATACATGGCTACTTGGCGAGCGAGAACAATATCCTGCGTGCGCTTAGTCGCCTTGATTTCCTTAACAGTGACACCGTAAAATTTTCCAACCTGCTCTTGAATATCATCAATAGAGATGACATTCATTTTAGGACTGTCGTTTTTACGGGCTCGAATGGCTTCTGCTGCGATTTCCACGGTCACAGTATCGACGTGCTTAAAGCGTGCCACAAGATCAATGTCCTTGAGAGCACCTTCTAAGTCACGGACATTAGCACTAAATTGATTCGCCAAATATTCAATGGTATTTTGCTCAAAGTCATAAGGCAATTCTTGGATTTTATTGGTGAGAATGGCAACACGTGTTTCATAATCTGGCGGGGTGATGTCAACGGTCAATCCCCAGCTAAAGCGCGTAACCAAGCGCTTTTCAAGTCCATTTAATTGATCAGGGATACGGTCACTCGTCAGCACAATTTGCTTGTTATTGCTGTGCAGGACATTAAAAGTATTGAAAAATTCCTCTTGCGTCGCTTTCATTTTTGAAGTACCCATGGACTGGATATCGTCAATGAGGAGCACATCAAGTGTCCGAAAGCTCTCTTTCATCTCCTCTTTTTTCCCTGTCTGCAAGCTCTTTAGAAATTCATTGATAAAGGTTTCAGCAGAAATGTAGCGGATTCTAGCGTTGGGACGGTCTTTTAAAATTTCATTACCAATGGCATTAAGGAGATGGGTCTTCCCAAGCCCAGGACCTCCGTAGATAAAGAGCGGGTTATAAATAGTCCCAGGAGAGCTAGCGACCGCTATAGCTGCTGCTTTTGCCCATTTATTGCCCTCTCCTTGAACGAAGTTGTCAAAACTGTATTTGTCATCAATATTAGAGACAACAGGCGCTAAATGCGGTGTGTCTAACACTTCCTCTACCAAGCCCTCCCCTTGTTCTTCAAAAGAGGTAGGCGTTTTGGGTTCTTCAAAGGTAAAGTGGCATTTGATTTCAACGTTAAAAATTTCAAAGCCTGCCGTCAGAATGACGGATTTGAGATTTTGCCGCCAAAACATTTGTTTGACCTCGTCTAGATAGATGGTTGCAATTTGGTTATCAATACTAATCAAGCGAGCGTCAGCAACAAAATAATCATAGGCAGCTTGTTTTAATTCGTCTCGAGCCAACTCCAGCACTCGATTCCAAAATAACTGTTCATTTTCGGTCAT